>NZ_CBDRBL010000113.1:0-15291 GCF_965342175.1 Actinacidiphila sp. bgisy167 | reverse complement strand
CCCAAGGGCCTTTCGGGGGCCCGGGCCCTCGTGGTTCCGCCTGCGGGAGTCCGGTGCCGCCGCCGCTCGCTCTTCCGAGCCGCCGAGCTCGCCGCTAGCCGCGCTCGTAGGCGGAATCCGCGTCCAACGACCCCAGCACGACGGCGCTGTTGAAGCCGCCCGCACCACGGGCGATCACCACGGCGGTGGTCAGCCGTTCCGGCCGCGTCCAGCGGGTGACCAGGCGGATGCCGTACCGCTCGCGGGCGGCCCGCGGATCGCCGCCGCGGGTGGGAGGGACGACCCCGGTGCGCAGCGTGAGGGCGGCGGTCACCGCGTCCAGGGCGCCCGCACCGGAGGCGAGCCGCCCGAAGCCCGCCTTGGGCACCGTCACCGGGACTTCCGTCAGCCGGTCGCCGAAGACCCGGTGGAGCGCCGCCGCCTCGGCCGCGTCCCCGGCCGGATCGCCGGCGCCGTCGGCGAAGACCACGTCCACGTCCCCGGGGGCGCGGCCGGCCTGCTCCAGTGCGGTGGTCACGGCACGGGCCAGCTGGACCCCGCCGGGGGCGGGGGCGGCGTGGTCGTGGGCGTCGTGGGTCGCGGCGTGGCCGAGCAGCTCGGCGTAGCCGCGTGCTCCGCGCTCCGCGGCGTGCGCCTTCTCCTCCAGGACCATCAGGGCGCCGCCCTCCCCGGGGACGAAGCCCGAGGCGTGCGGGCTGAAGGGCAGATAGGCCCGGTCGGGGTCGGTGCCGCGGTGCGCGGTGGGCGGGAGGGACCGGCAGGCGGGCGCGGAGGGCGTCAGGGGCGCCTCGGTGCCGCCGACGATCACGGCCTTGCCGCCGCGCCGCAGCAGCCGCCAGGCGTGTTTGAGCGCGTCCAGGCCTCCCGCGCCGTCCGCGTCGACGACGACGCCGCCGCCGGTCAGGCCGTGCCGGATGGAGATCTGGGCCGCGCCGGCCGCATGGAACCAGGCGATGGACTGGCGGGTGCCGGGCCGCCGCGCCTGCGGGGAACGGATCTCGGCGGAGCGGGTCTCCGGCCCGCCTGACGCGTCGCCGCCGGAGCCGCTGGAGGTGACCACCGACAGGTGGAACGGGGGGTGGTCGGCGGGCCGCAGCGCCGCGTCGGCCAGCGCCATCTCGGCCGCGGCCAGCGCGAACCAGGTCCGGCGGTCGGTCTCGGCGCGGAGCTCGTCGTCGATCCAGCGGGCCGCGTCGAAGCCGGTGACCTGCCCTGCCAGCATCGCCGGAGAGCGGTTCGCGTCCCGTCCCCCGACGGACCGGATGCCGTTGCGCCCTGCGACGGTGGCCCGCCAGTAGGGGCGGGCGCCGACGCCGGTGGGGGCGACGACCCCGAGCCCGCTGAGGACCGCGCGTGTGGTCATGCCCCCGCCTCCCGTTCTTCGTCCGTTTCCAGGGCCGAGAAGACCATCGCCGAGTGGAAACCGCCGAGCCCGCAGGACACCGACAGCGCGTGCCGCACACGCCGCTCACGGGCCAGGACGGGCGTGTAGTCGAGGTCGCACCGCGGGTCAGGGCGCAGCAGGTTGGCGGTCGGCGGGATCACCCCCCGCCGGACGGCGAGGGCGCAGGCGGCCATCTCCAGGGCGCCCGCCGCGCCGAGGCAGTGGCCGATGACGGACTTGACGGAGCTCACCGGGACCTTGCTCGCGTACTCGCCGAGGGCGCGCTTGTACGCGGCGGTCTCGTAGCGGTCGCCCTGCACCGTGCCCGCGCCGTGGGCACTGATCCAGTCGAGCTGCTCGGGGACGATGGCGGCCTCCGACATGGCGGAGATGATCGCCTCGCTCAGGTCGTAGCCGTCGGGGCGCAGACCGGTCATGTGGTAGGCGCCCGTCCGGTTGTCCCAGCCGCGGACCTCGCAGTAGACGGACGCGCCCCGGGCGCGCGCGTGCCCCAGTTCCTCCAGTACGAGCATGGCGCCGCCCTCGCCGAGGACGAAGCCGTCGCGCCGGGCGTCGAAGGGCGCCGGTGTCAGCGCGGGGTCGCCGGTGAAGGCGGTGGTGGCGCCGATCGCGTCGAAGCAGGCCGCCGTGACCGGGGAGATGGGCGCCTCGGCCGCACCCGCCAGCATGACGTCCGCCTCGCCGTCGCTGAGCGTCCGGAAGGCGCAGCCGATCGCGTCGACGCCGGAGGTGCAACCGGTGGAGACCACCGAGGACGGACCGTGCAGACCGTGCCGGAGCGAGAGTTCGGCGGCGGCCGAGGAGGGGTGCGTCGCCCGGTGGACCGACGGCATGGCGTCGTCGGCGGCGGCCTCCGCGTGCCGGCCTGGGCCTGCGCAGGCGGCGGGGGCGACGGCGGCCTCGTCCCGCGGGGCGGCGGTGGCGCCGACGGCGGTGCCGAGGCAGACCCCGACGCGGTCGCCGTCCTCGTCCTGCGTGCGCACCCCGCTGTCCGCGAGCGCCTCGGCCGCGGCGGCGAGCGCGAACTGGGCGAACCGGCTGTTGCGCCGGGTCTCCCGGGGGGTCAACCCGGCCGCGACGGGGTCGAAGTCGACCTCGGCGGCGATCCGCGAACGGTACCGCGAGGGGTCGAAGCGGGTGATCCGGCGGATGGCCGGCCTGCCCCCGACGATCCGCCGCCAGAACGCCTCCCGCCCGATGCCGCCCGCGGCGACGGCTCCCACGCCCGTCACCACCACCCTGCGCGCGGTACGGCCTGCGGTCACCGGTCGACCAGCTCGCGGCCCGGCGCCGGGCCCTCCGCCGCCGGGTCCGCGGCGGCGGCCCGGGCGAGGGCGGCCGCCTGCTCACGGGTCTCGGTGTCGACGTGCCCCAGCTCGGGGCGCGGGGCGAGCGGGGCCAGGAAGAACACGGCGCGGGCCACGGCTCCGGAGGTGTTCACCAGCCGGTGGCGGACCCCGCGCGGGACGAGCAGCGCCTCGTCGGCGGCGACGCTGCGCGGCGAGCCGTCGAGGTCGACCCGCAGCTCGCCCTCCACGACGACCAGTTGCTCCTGCGAGTGCGGGTGGTAGTGCTCGGCGACGGCCTCGCCCGGGCCGACGGTGACCATGCCGCAGAACCCGTCCGTCGTGCCGACCGAGGCGGTGGTCAGCAGGGTGCGGATGTCGCCGCCGCGGCGGGTGTCCGCGGGGGTGTCCAGGGTGCCGACGGGACGGATCCTGCGGGACTCCAGCCGGTCCTTGATCAACTGCAGCTGGACGCGGGAGTTGTTGTTGATGCGCTGCCGCATGCCCTCGTCGTCCACGGGCGCGTCCACCTTCATCCGGAAGTCCTGCAGCCACCGCATGCGGGTGCTCTCCGGACCGAGCTCCTCGTACTGCCAGTAGATGTTCATGAACTCGAACGGGCCGGTCTCCAGGCGCCGGGCCCGCACGGTGCGGGTGGACGGGTCGGCGGTGCGCTCGGACACCCACGACCAGACGCGGCCCTTCTCGTCGGGGTGCATCGTGAGGCGGAAGCGGGTGGTGTCGCCCTCCTGGGAGATGATCTCGGCCTGGGCGTACTCGCTGAAGAGGGTGGGCCAGCCGGCGACGTCGTTGGTCCGCAGCCACACGTACCGCAGGGGTGCGTCGATGACGATCTCGTTCTCGGTGTGCATCGTCATCGGCTCGGCACCTCCGCGGCTCGGGCGCCGAGCTGACGTTCCGTCACTGGTTTCATGGGGGGACTACCTCCAACCGAGCGGGCCGAATAATCACACAATCGGTCCCCGTGGCGACGGAACGTGTCACGCCCTCCCCGCCCGCTCCACCCGGACGGGGGCACACTTCGCGAGGCCTCCGCAGCGGGGATCAAAGGCCGTTGTCCGGGGCCTCGTCCCCGGGCGCGACCCGCCCCTCCGGCCCGGGAGTCCGGGGCCCGGATCGCCTCGGGCTCAGGCGTCCGCGGGGACCGGCGTCCGCGGGGACAGGGCGCCCGAGGGCTCAGGCGTCCGCGGGCCCGCCCTCGCGGTGCGTCCCGCCGCCCCCCGCCGCGATCAGCCGCTCCAACCGGTCGAAGCGGGCGTGCAGGAGTTCCGCCTCCTCCCCCGCCCACCGCTCCCCGCGCGCCGCCTCGTCGCGCAGCGCCCGCGCCAGGCGGCGCTGCCGCTGCTGCTCGCGGCCGACGAACCAGGTCGCGAGGGCGGCGGTGACCATCCCGTACGTCGTGATCCCGACGAACATCAGCGCGCACGCGACGACCCGGCCCCAGGGCGTGACCGGGTAGAAGTCCCCGTAGCCGACGGTCGTGGCCGTCTCCGCCGACCACCACAGCGCGCGCGGATAGGTCGTCAGGTTCGCCGAGGGTGCGCCGCGCTCGACGGCGACGACCGCGTAGGAGCCCATCAGCATGGCGGCGAGCAGCACCAGCGTCGCCCATCCCACCGCCTGGAAGTGCAGCGAGCGGCCGCCGCGGACGAACAGCGCCTGCAGCACCCTGGACACGACGGCGGGCACGGTCATGCCCCCATGCTGCGGTCCGGCGCGAAGACGGTGCGCGGGCTTCTGCGCCGATCGGGTGCCCCCGCGCCGCCGACCTCAGGCGCGGTGGTGGGGGGCCTCCGTGCCGTCCACGTGGGTGCCGGGCACCACCGGGGCGTGCGCGGGCGGGAGGTCCTCAGCAGCGTGCTCTTCACGGTCCCGGCCGTCCTCGCCGCGCGGGGCGGCGTGGCGGGCAGGTCCGCCGGTCCGGGCCGGGGAGCGGTGCGGCCAGAGGGATGTCTTCCTGTGCTTTCCGGTCATAACGGGCACGTACCCGCGCCGCGCGCCCGTCACCCGCCGGCCTTCCCCCTGCGCCTCGTCGCCACAGCCGCCGCAACCGTCCACCGTCACGCGGCAGTGAGCGCGACCGCGGCCTCCGCCGTGTGCACCAGGAAGGTGAGGGTCTCCTGGAAGTACAGCCGCACGCTCGTGTCGTCGTGCGACAGGTAGCCGATGGACACGTCATCCCCGATGCGCAGCTCGAAGTCCCCGCCCCGGGTGGAGAGCAGGAACGCGCCGTCGATGGCGGGCGCCCACACGATCTCCCCGTCCAGGAGCCGGGCCAGGTGGGCGTGGATCGGGTAGCCGTAGTGGGAGGTCTCGTTGACGGCCGTGTACGCGTCGGCGCTCAGCGCGAGCGTGTAGGGGCCGCCGACGCCCGCGAGGCGGAGCGCGGAGACGGCCTGGCTGACGGCGTCGGGGTAGTCGCGCACGTCCTCGGGCAGGCGCAGCGGCGGGTTCGAGGCGCTCGCGCGGATGCCCGCGATGCCGGCCGCCGCGTACCCCTCGAAGACCGCCCGGTCCTCCGTGAAGGCGATGCGCCGCGCGGCGTCCTTCACCGGCTGCCAGTCCGCGTCCTGGGCGCCGCGCTCCACGAGGTCCACCTCGCCGCGGTCGACCGTGAAGGGCACGCGCAACTCGACGAGCGGCTGCGCGCGGCGCACGCGGGCGAGGACGTCCTCGTGAGGCGCCTCGACCGGGTCGAGGTGGCCGGTGTTGACCCCGGCGAGCTCGGGGCCCGCGGCCTCGGGCACATCGACGATCCGGCGGGCCGCGACATGGCGCTTGAAGGTGCGCCGCGCCTCCTCCTCCAGGTCGTCCCAGGCGGCCTCGGAGATCGGCGCGAGTTCCCGGTGCAGATTGTTCATGATGTGACGGTCTTCCTCAGGTCGCCGATGCCCAGCGACTTCGCGGCCGGGACGGCCGCGACGGCGGGGGGATCGGGAAGGTCGTCCAGGAAGTCGGCGGAGGGAACGAAGAACAGCGTGCCGGTCACGGCCCGGGAGAAGTCCAGGATCCGGTCGTGGCTCGCCTGCCCGTCACCGAGGAACATGTTCCGCAGCATCCGCTCGGTGACCTCGGGGGTCCGGGCGTAGCCGATGAAGTACGTCCCGAACTCGGCGGTGCCCACCCGGCCGAAGGGCATGTTGTCCCGGAGGATCTGCCGCTCGGTGCCGTCCGGTTCGACGATCGTGGTCAGGGCGACATGGGAGTCGGCCGGCTTCACGTCGTCGTCCATCTCGACGTTGTCCAGCTTGCTGCGGCCGATCACCCGCTCCTGCGCCTCCACCGGCAGGGCGTTCCAGGCGTCGAGGTCGTGCAGGTACTTCTGCACGATCACATAGCTGCCGCAACGGAAGTCGGGGTCCTCGTCGCCGACGAGGACCGCGTCGGTCGCCTCCTGGCCCTCCGGGTTCTCGGTGCCGTCGACGAACCCGAGCAGGTCGCGGATGTCGCGGTACTTGAAGCCGTGCACCTCGTCACGGACCGTGACATGGCCGCGCAGCCGGTCCATCACCAGGGAGGCCAGGGCGAAGCACAGGTCCTGCCGGGCGGCCCGGATGTGGAAGAGCAGATCGCCCGGGGTGGCGGGGGCCTGATGGCGGGGGCCGGTCAACTCCGCGAAGGGACGCAGTTCGGCGGGGCGGGGCGCGGCGAAGAGGCGGCCCCACACGTTCGAGCCCACCCCCGCGACGCAACTGAGCCGCCCCTCCGGCGTGCCGAAGCCGACCGAGCGCTGCAGACCGGACAGGTCCTCCAGCAGATCCCGTACGACGGTCTCCCCGCCGGGGTCGACCGTCACCACCAGGAAGATCGCGGACGTGGTGAGCGGGCTCAGCACCGGCTGCGGCAGCGGTTGCGCCATCACCGCCCTCCTTCGTGTCGGGGCGCGCCGGCCCGGGCGGACACGCACAAGTCTGCTCCCGGGTCCGGCCGGGTGCATCCTGACCAGGAGCGGCACGGACCTGGGAAGGCGGACGGCCATGAGCGGTATCCCGGAGGAGGACCAGGAGCGTCTGCTGACCGTGCTGCTCCTGGTCCTCACCGTCCTCAGCGGACTGGTGGACGCCGTGAGCATCCTCAGCCTCGGCCACGTCTTCGTGGCGAACATGACGGGCAACCTGGTCTTCGTCAGCCTCGGCCTGGCCGGGGCGGCCCGGTTCTCCGTCGTCATCTCCCTCGTGGCCCTCGGCGGCTTCACCTTGGGCATCGTCTTCTGCCGGACGGTGCTGACACGGCTGAGCCCCCTCCTCGTGCTGGTGAGCGCCGCCACCCTGTGCCAGACCGTGCTGCTCGCCTCGGCCACGGCGCTGCACGCCCTGGACGGATCGCGCAGCGGCCTGGTGCTGATTTGCGCGGTGGCGATGGGCATCCAGAACGCCATGGCCGGACGCGTCGGCCTCGCCGGGCTGACCACGACGGTGATGACCCGCACCCTGGTCGGGCTGATCGGCGACACCTTCACCGTGGCGCACGACCGGCGGGTGGCCGCACGCCAGGCCCTGAGCGTGGCCGCCCTGGTGACCGGCGCCGTAACCGGGGGCGTCCTGGTCCTGCACGTCGCACCGCCGGTCGCCCTCGGCGCGGCCACCGCGTGCTCGCTGGTGGTGGCCGGGGCTGCGACCGTGGCCGCCCGGCGGTGAACCCGTCCGGGGTCTGCCGGCCCGCTCCCGTACCCCAGGTCAGAAGCGGACCGGCAGGGCGAGCAGGCCGCGGCTGCGCATCGAGGGGCGCCACCGCAGCTCGGCGGGGTCCGCGTCGAGGGCGAGCCGGGGGAAGCGGGGCAGCAGTTCGCGGAGCGCGACCTCGGTCTCCAGTCGGGCCAGGGGCGCCCCGAGGCAGTAGTGGATGCCGTGCCCGAGGCCGAGGTGCCCGGTGTCGGAGCGGTCGAGGTCGAGCCGGTCGGGCTCGGGGAAGCGGGCGGGGTCGCGGTTGGCGGCGGCCAGTGACAGCAGCACCGTCTCGCCGGCGGGGATGGTGACGCCGCCAAGGCGTACGTCCTCCAGCGGGAAGCGCCGGATGGCCAGCGGCGCCGGACCGTCCCAGCGCGTCAGTTCCTCGACCGCCGCAGCCGTCCGGTCCGGCTCGGCCCGCAGGGCGGCCAACTGCCCGGGGTGCGTCAGCAGCGCCAGGACGGCGTTGCCGATGAGGTGCACCGTGTTCTCGTAACCGGCGAACAGGACGAGGAAGGTCAGCGACATCAGTTCGTCCTCGCTGAGCCGGTCGCCGTCGTCGCGGGCGGCGATCATCGCGGAGAGCAGGTCGTCCCCGGGGCGGGCGCGCTTGTGCTCGATGAGCTGCCCGAAGTACGCGAGCATGGCGGCGGTCGCCTCCTTCGCCGCGGAGGGACGCGCCGGGTCCGGGGCGACCAGGGCGTCCGTCCAGCCCCGGAAGTCGTGGCGGTCGTCCGGGACGACCCCGAGCAGATCGCAGATCACCCGGATCGGCAGGGGCGCGGCATAGGCGGCGATCAGGTCCGCGCGGCCCTCGGGGGCGACGGCGTCGAGGAGTTCGGCGGCGGTTCGGCGGACCGGCTCACGCAGGTCCGCGACCCGGCGCGGGGTGAAGGCCTGGGACACCAGTCGCCGGATGCGCAAGTGGTCCGGCGGGTTAAGGTGCTCGATCACCTGGTCGGCCTCGTCCGGGGATGGTCGAGTTCGGCCGCAAAAAACGCGCTCGCGGCTTTGAGGATCTCGCTCGCCCACCTCAACTCCGCTACTTCTTTGCGGAGTTGCTTCAGTTCCTCGTGGTCGGCGGTGGTCAGCCTGTCGTCGCGCTCACCGGCGTCTGCCTCGGCCTGGCGGACCCAGGAGCGCAAGGCCTCCTTGTGGATGCCGAGGTCACGGGCGACATGCGCAACGGGACGACCGGTCGAGCGGACCTCACGCACGGCGCGCTCGCGCAGTTCGTCGGGGTACTTACGGGGTGCTGGCACTGCTGATAGTTCTCCTTTACGCCTGGACCGTAACAATCCCAGACTTCAGGGACTCCAACGAAGATCAGTGCAGCTCACCCTGTACGTTCGCCCACCGAGAAGGTGCACTTGTTATCGCAGCCGATACGATCTAGACACTCGCAGCGTTGCAGTTCAGGGGCACCTTTTCCTCATACGACCTCAGGTCGGCATACTCGGCTGAACACCCGAGGTCGGACCCCGAGCTGGTAACGCGTGTGGCCAGCTGTCCAGGAGTCGCCAGTCTGTCCCCGCGAGGGCTGGCGTCATGTGAATAAAGAGGGCGTGGTGAGCGATGAGCCCACTCAGCACAGGTACCAGTGAAGGGCAGGAATGTTTTCCGCTGGTGGAGGACCTGGCGCGGCACCTGGACGGGGCGGCGCTTGATGCTGCGGTGCTGAGGGCGCAACAGTTGCTGGCCGAGGTGTATCCGCGCCTGCTTGCTCAGGCGATCCATGCGCCTGGACCCACTGCTGAGGCGAGCAGCCCACTCACTACGGATAGTGCGTCCGCCGTCGAGCCGGTAGAACCCGCGGCGAGCAAGCCGGCTGTCGGAACGATTCTGCACGAGGATTTGGACGGCGACGCCTGGCCTGGCAGGGATTTTGGAATCCGCGAGGAACGTGCGGGTCGCGCCGTCCCAGATCTCAGTGATGGCGGACCACAGATCGGGCTACGCGTTCAGCGCGCCGCGCACAGACCGGTAAAACCACCGATGGCTTTCCTCGACGCACCTAGTTCCATCGCGGACCAGGCAGGGTCATCTGCTGAAGGGGTGGCGCCTGGAGAGTACGGCGACGTGGCCTTGACTCCGCTGCCCAGCCTTACTCCCTCCAGTTTGCGGAGAATATCCGGAAATAAATTGATCACCGACTGGCTGAAAGTCTCCACCATGCCGCGGACGCGCCGGTCGGCGGCTTTTAGGCAGATCGATGAAGCGGTACATAACCTCTCCTCCGACCCTAGCCGTGAAACTCTTCTGCTTGCGCGAACGGCAATATCGAATTGGAAAGAGAGCAAAGTCGACGGAAGTGCCAGATGGGAAATCGTAGAAGATCTTCGGCAGTTCATCCAGGATGAAATCGATGAGAATTCAATAACTGCACCCATGTCTCGGGGGAGCCTGTCGCGAGATCAGCGACGGAGGGCCGCTCCATGGGAGTCGGATTCGCCTCAGAGGTGGTGGGTGGCTTCCGCTTACGATATGGACACATCCATTCTCCAAAGATATCTCCGAACAGTACCGTCCGCCGCGCGGGAGGTGCCGAACATCTCACTCCTCCTTCATGCCAAAGCGGAGGCTCCCATCCCCTCCGTTCGTTTTGCGAGTGGAGAGGTGGGGCACGGGTGGGTTGAGTTCGTTCTGCCCGGTGGGGAGAGGGAGGCCCTCGGCTTCTGGCCGGCAGCCGAGGCGCTGGGTGAGAATGTCTCGGCCCTGACGGTCATCAAGGGAACGGCAGGGGCCGTCATCAAGGATTGGAGTATGCCCAGGCAGACCATCGCGACCAAAATAAGCGCGGCAGATATGGAAAGGTCCCTGGATTATATTCGAGACCATATTCACAACAGGTATGTACTTGCCGGGCCCTCTGCTTACAATTGCGTAACATTTGCTCGCGGCGTCTACCATGCGGCGACTGGCCGAAGGTTTCCGGGTTGGGCTGACGTTCCCAATGTGTTGGCAGATGCCATAGCCAAATCCAACCGAAGGGGCTTCGAGCGGGACCAGGTCCAGTCATCATCCGGTCAAGATGACGGAGGCGGGTCCCGCCGTGCACTGATCACGCAAAACCTCGTCACCACCAGCTCATCCGGGCCTCACGATCTCGCCGAAGAGACGGTCAGCGACAACCCCTTCATGCGGGGCACCGCAGAAGGGAACCTGCTGGAGGATGTCGATTCGACACTGAGAGGTGACCTGGCGGGTTCCACCTTTGGCGTGGACACCGACAGAGACCGTGGTGCTCCAGTAGTAGACGACGCAGGAACCACAGAGTTTGCTGCTCAAAATGACTCCTTCGCGAGCGTTCAAGATCAGCTGAATCCGGGGCCGAGGCGGTACCAGTGGAAACCGGTCGTGCCCTTCGCCGAGGAGACCGTCGCGATAGCGACGGGCCGCCCCGGGGTGGGGCTCCCGCTGGAGGTGATCCGTTACCCGGCACGGTTCGTCGCGCAGGAGATCGCGGGCATGGACAGGGATGTGGCGGAAACCCTTCAGGCCACGGCGGACAGCCCGACCCTGGAAGCGGCGGTCACCACCGCGACCCGACGGGCCGCCGAGGCGATCCGGCAGAAAATCGCCCACACCCCAGGCTGGGGCATGGAGAACATTGACATCCTGGTGACCACCCCCGCCGAAGGACTCGTCGTCTGGATGATGATCGCCCAACGGCTCGCCAACACCCTCGACCACAGGGTCAGGATCTCCATCGGAAGCGAGAAGGGAGAACCCATAGAGATCTGTCCGCAGTAAACCGCCGTTCTCGTTCGACGTTGCCGTTCGACCTCGACAGGGGTGTCCGTCGTTCGGCTCTGTCGCACATTCGGTGTGGTGACGGAGAGTTGTGAGGGTCGTTGATTTTCATGTGATGAATGTCAACGAGCTTGTGCAGATGGTGTTTTCGGGTCTGTCTCCGCTGGTCGTGGAGGATGTGGCCGACGAGGGTGAGCGGATTGTGGTGCGGGCCCGGACGCCGCTGGACACTGCGGTCTGCCAGGTGTGCGGGGCCTCGTCGGGACGGGTGCACGGCTATCACTGGCGGACGGTCGCCGACGTTCCGGTCGACGGGCGACGGGTGGTGGTCCGTGTACGGGTTCGGCGTCTGGTGTGCCCCACGCGAGGCTGCCGCCACACCTTCCGTGAACAGGTGCCCGGCGTGCTGGAGCGATACCAGCGACGCACCACTCGTCTGACCAAGCAGGTCAAGGCCGTGGCCAAAGAGTTAGAGGTCGTCTCATTTGGCGAGCTTCCAAGAGCCGGGCACCGGCGGACGGCCGGGAACGTCGGCACGTCACCCGTCGGTAGCCGCCACGACTCACAACCGTTTCGGCGTGACGGCCGGGCTTCGCGCCGCGTGCGGCTGTCCGAACGACCCGGCAGGGCAAGGACGGATCACGGCGACGACCCGGGGCGCCGCCGCACCACGCCGAGCCGTCAGCCGAAGACCTCGGGGTATCGGCGGATCAGCTCAGGGACGCCTGAGGCCGGGCGGCCCAGGATCTCCCTGATGTCGTCGGTCACGCGGTCGTAGCGGTTCGCCGCGTGGAGGCGCGCCATGGTGGCGATGTGCTGCCGTACGTGGTCGGGGAGTCCCAGGGCGTCCAGCTCCCGGATCCACTGCTCGTACGGTACGTCCACGTAGCGCACCGTCCGCCCCAGCGCCTCGCTGAACTCGGCGGCGATCGCGGCCATGTCGCGCGACTTCGCCCCCGTCAGTTCATGGACGCGGCCGATGTGCGGCGCCGGGTCCGCCAGCACCGTCGCGACGACCTCGGCGACGTCCCAGGCGGCGACGGGCGAGGTCCGTCCCCCGCCGAAGGGCAGGCGGATCGTGCCGTCGCGGGCGATCGAGCGGAAGCCGATCCCGAGGAAGAGCGGGTTCTCCATGAAGACCGTCGGCCGGATGTGGCACACCGGGACCCCGGACCAGTCGAAGACCTGCTCCGCCAGCCACTGCTGCCACTGCTGCTTCGACTCGCCCGTGCTGGTGAGGTCCATCTCGGAGACCGTCATCTGCGACATGTCGACCAGGACGTCAAGGCCGCCGAGGGCGCGGGCCACGGCGGCCGCCGTCGCGGCGGCCTGCAGGTACTGCGCCGACACGCCCATGCCGAAGTACATCCGGCCGCATCCCTCCAGGGCCCGGACGACGTCCGCGCTCCTGGTCAGGTCGCCGGCGAAGACCTCCGCGCCGGTGGCCCGCAGCAGCGCCGCCCGCTCGTCCTCCCGGCGGACGAAGGCCCGTACGGAAAAGCCGCGTTCCCTCAGCAGCGAGACGGTGGTGTGCCCGACCGCTCCCACGCTCCCGGCGGCGCCGGTCACGAGGATCAGGGGGCTGCCGGAGGTCATCACGCCGTACCGCCGGTTCCGGCAGGACGGCGACTCGCCCGGCACCGCACCGCGACGCCCGCCGTCGGGCAGGGGACGGCTCCCTCGGCGGGAGCGGCGGGCGTTCCTGCGGCGAACGTCGGGGCCGGAGCCATGGGGTCCACCTCTGGTCGAGTGGATCGGACCGGTCGTGGCCGGCGCTCCCGAGGCACCGGGCACACGACGGTGCCTACGAGGGAGCGCGGATCACCGGCCCCCTGGAGAGGGGCGGGATGGCCGGGGCCCGAGGCGCCCGTCTCACGGATGCCGGGCCGTCATCAACAGACCCAGCACATCACAATCACCCGGATGGCGCATCCGGAGCGGACCCCGTCCGAGGCCCCGGTCGGGGTCCTCCCTCAGGAGACACGTCCCGCGGCCGCGGGGGCGCGGAAAGGCGACGGCGGTGCCGCGGAGGCGCGGCGCCCGGCCGGTGCAGAACCGGCGGCGGCGTGGCCGGCGTGTCCGGTTGCGGGTCACCGCGCCGCGCGCGGATGCCGAACGGCCCCCGTGGACAACGGACTGAGGACCGATCAGCCCGTACGGCGCGGCAGTGGCGGCGCCGCCCCCGGCCCCGCCGGTTTCCGTGCCGGCGCGACCCGCCCCGCCCCCGCGGAGCGGCCGAAGAGGAAGGGCGGGATCAGACGGCTACGGGTCAGCCCGCGTTGATCTTGCCGATCTGCACGGTGCCGGCGCCGGCAGCGGTGCCGTCGGCGTTGAGCAGCCGCACCTCGCCGAAGAGCCGTCGTCC
Organism: Actinacidiphila sp. bgisy167; assembly: GCF_965342175.1. Classification (GTDB taxonomy): domain Bacteria; phylum Actinomycetota; class Actinomycetes; order Streptomycetales; family Streptomycetaceae; genus Actinacidiphila. The sequence goes on along the minus strand of NZ_CBDRBL010000113.1, from coordinate 1,794 downwards.
CTCGGGAGCCGGCGCCGCGACCAGGAGCTTCGCCGTGACGTTCGCGGAGGCGCCGTTGGCCAGCGGAACGACCGCCCCCTCGTCGACGGACACCGAGCCGAGCATCGCCGCGTAGTAGACGTCGCGGTAGGCGTACTCCGTGGTGCCGGCCGGGACCGAGTAGCCGTCCACCACGACGGTGTACGTACCGGCCGCCGGGTTCGGGATGCTCACTGCCTCCTCCGAGTCGCCGTCCGCGGACTGGGCGACCACCTCGTCGCCGAGGAGCACGGTCAGGTCGAGGTCGGCGGAGATGTCGGAGGTGCCGCCGATGGCGACGTCCAGGTGGGACGCGCCCTGGGGGACGACGACCGTGCTGATGACGCTCTCACCCTGGGCGATCGTCTTGCGCGACGCCGCCACGGAGCCGAGCGCGCCGCCCTGGAGCTTGCCCTGGATCGGGGCGTAGCCGTTGGTGACCCTCCAGGAGAGCGGCGCGGCGGTGCCGACCGTGACCTCGTCGACGGTCAGGGGCTCGGGAGCGAAGGAGACGCCGAGCGCGGTCGCGGTCACCTTGTACGGGTTGTCCAGCACCGGCGAGGTACGACGCGCCTCGACCTCGATCTCCCACACGCCCGGGATGGGGTCGGCGTAGGAGCGCACGTCGGGACGGCACGTGTTGGCGGGGTTGTAGTGCGGGTAGCACAGGTTCGAGGCCGTGTCGTCGGCCGGGACACCCCACGGGTTGATCGCGATGAAGCGGGTCTGGCTGTCGGTGGCCAGGCCGTCCATCGTGATCTCGAGCGTCTTGGCGCCCTCGGGGACGGTCACGAAGTAGGACCGCGTGCCGTTGCGCTGCACCGAGCCGGAGGCCTTGACCGCGTACGACGGCTTGACCTGCGGCAGGGCGACGACCACGGTGTTGAGGATCTGCTGGTCGACACCGGGCGTCGCCGGGTCGTCGACCGTCAGGATCGCGCTGTGCAGACCGGTCGAGCCGGGCTTGGCCGTGACGCGCACGGTCACCGGCTTGTTCAGCGGCAGCGACACCGGGCCGTGGTCGGCGAAGCGGAACGTGCCGTCGCCGTTGACCCACTTCAGGTCGTGCCGGACGGAGCGGTTCGGGCCGGAGGTGCGGGTGATGGTGACGTCGTACGTCTTGGTCTGACCGGCCTTCAGGCCGCCCTCGCGATCGTAGATGCCGGTACCGAAGCCCGGGGTCTCCAGGTCCTGCGCGAGGGCCGTGGAGACCGGGGCCTTGACGGTGTAGCCGTGGGCGGTGGCGCCGTCCTTGATCAGGCGCCAGGCGTCCACGATGTCGATCAGGCCGGAGCCCTGCGCGTACGCAGGGACGTCCTTGATCGTGTGCGCCGAGCTGGTGAGCGCGGTGCGCAGGGTCAGCGGGCTCAGCGGGATGCGGGCCTGCTTGGCCGCGGACAGCAGCAGCGCGGAGGCGCCGGCCGCCTGCGGGGAGGCCATCGAGGTGCCCTGCAGCATGGCGTAGCCGGGGGGAAGGCTGTAGCCGGCCTCGGAAACCGCTCCGCCCGGCTCCCAGGTCGGGATGGTGTTGATGGAGGCGCCCGGCGCGGAGATGAGCGGCGCGAAGCCGCCGTCCTCACGCGGGCCGCGCGAGGAGAAGGGCATGATGTCGTACGCCTTGGTCACCTGCGAGCCGTAGTTGGCCGCCCACGTCTCCTTGGAGATGGTGGCGCCGACGCTCAGGACCTTGTCGGCCAGGCCGGGGTCGCCGATGGTGTTGGCGCCGGGGCCGCTGTTGCCGGCCGCAATGACCAGTTGCACGCCGTACTCGTCGAT
>NZ_CBDRBL010000112.1:0-16870 GCF_965342175.1 Actinacidiphila sp. bgisy167 | reverse complement strand
CGCGCCGCGAACGGCGGCGCTCCGCGAGCGGCCGGGCCGGTACGGAGGGCAGGCCGAGCGGCACGGGCTCGACAGCTGTCATCGCGGCGTCACTTCCCGCGGTTGCCGGTGACGGTCTCCCGGGTGGCCCTGATGGACTCCTTGAGGGAGGTCATCGTGGCCAGCACGGCGGTCGGCTCGTAGCCGCAGTGCGCCATGCAGTTGGCGCAGCGCGGGTCCTTGCCGCGGCCGTACTTGCTCCAGTCGGTCTCCTCGACGAGCTCCTTGTACGTGGTGACGTACCCGTCGCTCATCAGGTAGCAGGGACGCTGCCAGCCGAACAGGGAGTAGTTGGGGATCGCCCAGGCCGTGCAGGGGAAGTCGACCTTGCCCTCGAGGAAGTCCAGGAACAGGGGGCTGTGGTTGAGCCGCCACTTCTTGCGGTTGCCCCCCGAGAAGGCCTTCTTGAACAGTTCACGGGTCTGCTCCACGCCGAGGAAATGCTCCTGGTCGGGAGCCTTCTCGTAGGCGTAGGCCGGCGAGATCATCATCTCGTCGACCCGCAGGTCGTCGTTGAGGAAGTTGAGCACCTCGACGACGGTCTGCGGGGTGTCGGTGTTGAAGAAGGTCGAATTGGTGGTGACGCGGAATCCGCGCCGCTTGGCCTCCTTGATCGCCTCCACGGCCTCGTCGAAGACGCCTTCCTTGGCGACCGACTCGTCGTGGCGCTCGCGCAGTCCGTCGATGTGCACGGCGAAGGCGAAATAGGGGGAGGGAGTGAACGAGTCCATCTTCTTGCGCAGCAGCATGGCGTTGGTGCAGAGGAACACGTACTTCTTCTTCGCCACCAACTGCCGCACGATCTCGTCGATCTGCGGGTGCATCAGGGGCTCACCGCCGGCGATCGACACCATGGGCGCGCCCGACTCCAGGACGGCGCCCACGGCCTGCGCCACGGGCATGCGTTGTTTCAGCACGCCCGCCGGGTGCTGGATCTTCCCGCACCCCTCGCATTTCAGGTTGCACGCGAAGAGCGGCTCGAGTTCGACGATGAGCGGGAACTTCTCGCGCCTGCGGAGCATTTTCTGTTCGAAGAGGTAGGTGCCGACCCTGATGGACTGTCGGAGCGGCATGGCCATCTTGCTCACCTCCAGGGGAGCGCAGTAGAGCGGTGCCAATCGAGAAAAGCAGGAAGAAGGTCCCTCAGCACGCGGAAAGCGGTGATTCCCGTGCGGAGCGTGCCGACCCGCACGAGTTCGAACTCGGGCGTGTCGACGACCACGCGGGCCGCGGCGACCGGGCGTGGACCCCGGGCGAGCGCTGCCCGCATCATCGCCGCCGACTCCATGTCGACGGCGACGGCACCGGTGGCCCGGAGCGCCGCGCGCTCCGGGCCCCGTACGACGTGGTCCGACTCCGCGAGCCGGCCGACGTGCACGGTGTGTCCCGCCGCCTTGAGGACGGCGGCCAGCGATTCCCCGTCGCGCGGCTCGTCGGCGACCACGACGTCGCCCGGCCGCATCCCGGAGGCCAACCCGGCGCAGAAGCCGGTGGTGAGGACCGCCGCATCCTCCAGGGCAGGGTCGCGCAGGGCGGCGGTGACGGCGCGTTCCGCGGCCTGCGGCCCCATGCCGGTGCGCACGAAGGCCACTGGGCCGGCGGCGTCGCCGCGGTCGCCGCCGCGCAGGGCGAACCTCTCCACCCGCAGCGCGCAGACGATGAGCAGAGGCGGGCCGGACGGCCCCATCAGGCCCCCTTCCGCAGCCCGCCGAAGGGCTCGCCGCGCACGTAGCGCCCGAGGGCGGTGAGCGGGAAGACCATCCGGTAGAGGTGGTAGTTGATCGAGAAGTCCCTGGGGAAGCCGGTGCCGGTGAAGTACGGCTCGTCCCAGGACCCGTCCTCCTCCTGGGTCCGGACCAGCCAGCGCACCCCGCGCCGCACCGCCTCGCCGTCGCGTTCGCCGGCCGCCAGCAGGGCCAGCAGCGCCCAGGCCGTCTGGGACGCGGTCGAGGCGCCGCGGCCGATCCACTCGGCCGAGGAGTACGAGCGCAGGTCCTCCCCCCAGCCGCCGTCCTCGTTCTGCACGGACTCCAGCCAGCCCACCGCCCGGCGGATCGCGGGGTGGCCGGCCGGGAGGCCGGCCGCCACGAGGGCCGGGACGACCGATCCGGTTCCGTAGATGTAGTTGACGCCCCAGCGGCCGAACCAGGCGCCGTTGTCCTCCTGCTCGGCGAGCAGCCAGTCGATCCCGCGCCGGGTGTGCGGGTCGCGCTCCAGGCCGAGGGCGGCCAGCATCTCGACCACATGGGCCGTGACGTCGGCCGACGGCGGGTCGATGACCTCGCCGAAGTCGCAGAAGGGCAGCCTGTTGGGAAAGGCGCTGGTGTTGTCGGCGTCAAAGGCTCCCCAGGCGCCGTTCTTGGACTGCATCCCCACGGTCCAGCGCACCCCGCGGTCGACCGCCGTCCTCACCCGCCGCGGGTCCGGATGGTCCACCCTCAGCAGGGCGAGGACCACCTCCGCGGTGTCGTCGATGTCGGGATAGGTGTCGTTCGCGAACTCGAACGCCCAGCCGCCGGAGGGCAGGCCGGGCCGCTGCACGGCCCAGTCCCCGGTCTTGGTGATCTGCTCCCCCAGCATCCAGTCGACGGCCTTGACCAGTGCCGGGTCGTCGGCTGGGACGCCGGCGTCGGCCAGCGCGATCGTCGCCAGGCAGGTGTCCCAGACCGGGGACTGGCACGCCTCGATCATCCGGGTGTCCTTGTCCGGCCAGACCGCGAACTCGTCCAGCGCCTTGAGTCCGGCGCGCAGCACGGGATGGTCGAGGTCGTAGCCGAGCAGGTGGAGCGCGATCACGGAGTACACCGCGGGCGGCTGGATGCCGCCGAAGCAGCCGTCGTTCTCCTGGCGTTCGATGATCCAGCGAGCCGCCGAGCGCATCGCGGCCCGCCGCAGGGGGCGGACGTTGACCCTGCGGTAGGCGTGCAGGACGCGGTCGACCCGCTGGAAGAACCCGTCCCAGCTGGACAGCGGGGCCTTGGGGGCCGGCGGGTTGGGCCGTGCGGGGTCGGTGTGCAGCTCGTCGAGGGCGAAGGGGGCGGGCCGTACCGGCCGGTGGGCGCCGACGATGGTCAGCGGCACGATGGTCTGCCGGGCCCAGCTGGCGAAGGAGTAGATGTTGAGCGGGACCCACTTGGGCAGGTAGATCAGCTCGGGCGGCAGCTCCGGGAGGTCGTCCCAGCGCCACCAGCCGAACAGCGCGAGCCAGATCCGGGTGAAGACCCGGCACCGCGCGATGCCGCCGTTCTCCCGGACGAAGGCCGAAGCGGAGGCCATCCACGGCTCCTGCGGGTCGTCGCCGGCCAGCCGCAGCGCGACATAGGCCTCGACGGTGGCAGAGAGGTCGCCCGGCCCGCCGAAGAAGGTGGGCCAGGCGCCGTCCTCGCGCTGCTGGGACCTGATCCAACGGGCGGCGGCCTCGGTGACCCGCTCGTCCCGGATGCCGAGGAACTGACGGAGCAGCAGGTCCTCGGCGTCCATCGTGACGTTGGTCTCGAGGTCGCCCTTCCACCAGCCGTCAGGATGCTGACGGGCCAGCAGATGGGCGGCGGCCCGGCGCGCGGCCTCGGCCGCGAGCTCCTCGGTCCGGTCGGTGACGCCCTCGGAACCGGGCCCCGGCGCCGGTTCCGGGATCGTGCCCGGCGCCTTCGTTCTGGCCGAGGCTGTCCCGCGGGCCGCCTCGCCCCCGGGACCGCCGTCGGTCGTCGCTGTCATGGCTTCCCCTTTGCACAGTCGTTCTGTCTGCGGTGTTGGGGCTGCCGTCGGCCGTCACGCGCGCCGGCCGGCGACGTACTGCGCTCCAGTTGTGTCGTTACTTCTCGCGAACCACCACGAAATCCGCCAGGCCCACGAGCTTACGGCGAACTTCTCCCGGCATGTCCATTTTGTCGAGTGCGGCGATCGCGGTGGCGTGCTGCCGGCGTGCCTCCTGCGAGGTCCACTCCCGGCCGCCCGCCTCCTCGATCAACGCCGCCCGGGTCGCGAACTCTTCCTCGTCGAAGGACTCGATGCCGTTGCGGTCCGGGGAATACGCGGCCTTCGCGTCCGCGGACAGGATTTCGGCGAGGCGCTGCGAGGCGGAGCCGTCCGCGGCCAGTGCCGCGACCACCGGGAGGGACTTCTTGCGCTGGCGCAGGTCGCTCCATGCCTGCTTGCCGGTGGCGGCCGGGTCGCCCCAGATGCCGAGCAGGTCGTCGACCGCCTGGAAGGCCAGGCCGAGGTGGTAGCCGTACTCCTCCAGGGCGTCGGCGTCAGAGTCGCCGGCGCCGCCGAGCACCGCGCCGATGGAGCAGGCGCAGGCCAGGAGGGCGCCGGTCTTGTTGCCCTCCATCTCCAGGCACTCCTGCACGGTGACCCGCTCGCGGTGCTCGAAGGAGATGTCCTGGGCCTGACCGTCGATCAGTTTGCGGGTGGCCGCGGTCAGCCGCCGGGTGGCCCGGCCCGCCTCGGCGGTGCCCTGCTCGAGCAGGACCTCGTTGGCCAGCGCGAAGAGCGCGTCGCCCACCAGGATGGCCTGGGCGGGGCCGTGCACCTTCCACACGGTGTCGCGGTGGCGGCGCTGCTCGTCACCGTCCATCAGGTCGTCGTGCAGCAGTGAGAAGTTGTGCACCAGTTCCACGGCGACCGCGCCGGGAACGCCGACCTCGGGGGCGGCGCCCGCCGCCTCGGCGGACAGCAGGGCGAGCGCGGGGCGTACGGCCTTGCCGCTGTCGCCGGCGGACGGGTTGCCCGCGGCGTCGATCCAGCCGAAGTGGTAGGCGGCGACGGTGTCCATAGGGGATGCGAGGCGGTCCACGGCGGCGCGCAGCACCGGCGTGGACAGCTCCCGGCCGCGCTCGAGGAGCGCGGTCACGGTTCCTCTGTCGACGCCCGCGGTCATCTGCTCGTTGCCAGCGGTCACATTCTCTCCTCTGATTGCACTGGTCATGCTCATACCGGCTCCAGGCCTTCGATTGCGAAGGTACCGGGGTCGAAGGGATGGCGGAGTGCGGTCAAAGCTGCTCGGGAGGCTTGCAAACCGCTGCGGACCGCGCCTTCCATCGTCGCGGGCCAGCCGGTGGCGGTCCATGCGCCGGCGAGCCAGACGCCCTGGGCACGGGTGGGGGGACCCGGTCGGAGGGCGCCGACACCCGGGGCGGGCGCGAAGGTCGCGGTCCGTTCCCTGGTGACGAAGAAGTCCAGTACGGCGGCTTCGCGCGCGGCCGGGAGCAGCCGCTCCAGCTCCGGCAGATAGCGACCGCGCAACTCGGCCACCGGGAGGTCGATCTCTCCCTGGGCCGCCGACTGGGACAGGGCGACGTACTGGCCGCCGCCGGTCAGGCCGGAGTGCTCCGTGCGGTCGAAGACCCACTGCACGGGGCTGCCGAGGGCGGCGAAGAAGGGCTGCCGCATGACCCGGCGGTCGTACACGACGTGCACGTTGAGGATCGGAGCGCTGCCGATGCGCAGCAGCGCGTCCTGGTCGGCCAGGGCGCCTGCGGGGAGCAGGCGGTGGGCCTCGTGCTGCGGGACGGCCAGGACGACGGCGTCGGCCGTGAAGCGCTCGGCCCGCCCGGGCCCGGTCTCGGCCTCGACCTCCCAGACCGGTCCGGCTCCGCCCGCGCCGCCGTCGCCGGACCGTACCGGCTCGGGCGCGTCCGTGCGGGTGAGCGAGGCGGCGCGGGCGCGCAGCAGGGTGCGCACGCCGGCCTTGTCCAGGGCGGTGCGGGCGCGGTCGTCGTGCAGTTCGCCGAGCGGCCGGGCGGCCCAGCCGATGTCCGCGGCGCCCGGCGCGGAGAGCAGGCCGGTCTTGAAGACTTTGGCGGCCAGGCCCAGTGACACCTCCTCGGCCGTGGCGTTGAGCGTGGCCACGCCGACCAGGTCCCACAGCGCCTCGACGGTGCGGGCCGACTGGCCGTGCTCGCGCAGCCAGCTGCCGAAGTCGACGGCGTCCAGCGCCGGGTCGGCGGGGTCGAGCGAGCGCAGCGCGAGCGCGGCCCGCCCGACGGACGCCCGCTCCGTCAGGGACAGATGCGGGTACGTGGCCAGGCTCCTGGCCAGGTGCAGTGGTACGGGCAGCCCCGAGCGGCGAAGCCGGCCGAGCCGGGGCCGAGGGGTCGCCACGTCGAGCACGGGCACGTCGAGCCGGTCCTGCAGGGTGACGAGGTCGGCCGCGTCGATGCGCTCCAGGAAGCGCAGGTAGGCGGTGCAGCACCGCAGGAAGACGTGCTGGCCGTTGTCGACCGTCAGTTCGCCGCGTCGGAAGGAGAAGGCGAGCCCGCCCAGACGGGGCCGGGCCTCGAGCAGGGTGACGCGCAGCCCGGCGTCGGCCAGTGCGAGTGCCGCCGTCGTGCCGGCGAGTCCGCCGCCGATCACGACGGCCGTGCGCTCAGCCATGCGTCCTCCTCCGGGTGCCGCCGCGCGGAGCGCCCGGCACCGTCGCCGACAGTGACGCCTGCGGCGCGGCGCCGGTTGCCTCGCGGCGTTGGAAACAGGCCGTTCTCCGCGGCGAGGCGACTTCTGCGCCGGCGGCGCCCTCGGCCGCGCCGGCGGAGCGGCCCGCGGCCGGTGGGGCGGGCGTCACAGGCGCCTCCTGGCGGTGCGCCGGGCGTCGAGGCCGGCGAGGCCGCGCACCGCGACGTATGCCTTCTCGTGCCCCGGCAGGGAGACCCGGCCGCGGAGCACTGCCTCGGGGTCGGCGGCGATGCGCTCCAGGAGGCGGCGGTAGATGCCGGCCATGGCGGAGACGCAGGCGCCGCTGCGCCGGTCCAGCATCGGCAGCAGCCGGTATCCCACGGCGAAGAGGGCACGGGCGCGCTTCACCTCGAACTCGACCAGGCCCGCGAAGTCGGAGCCGGGCGGCGGGGTGTCGGTGTGGAATCCGGCGGAGCAGCCGAACTTCGCGAGGTCGTCCGCGGGCAGGTAGCTGCGCCCGTTGGCGGCGTCCTCGCGCAGGTCCCGCAGGATGTTGGTGAGCTGCAGGGCGAGGCCCAGGGTGTCCGCGTACTCGGCGGCCCTCTCCCTCCCGGGCGCGTGGGGCAGGGTGCCGAACACCCCGAGCGAGAGCCTGCCGATCGCGCCGGCGACGCAGCGGCAGTAGGACGCGAGGTCCTCCCATGTCTCATAGGTGTCGCCGCGCAGGTCCATCTGGACGCCGTCGATCAGTTCCGCGAGCCCGCCGAGCGGGATGGGGAAGCGCCGGGCGGCGTCGGCGAGCGCGACCGCCACCGGGTCGGTGTCGTCCGCGGTGACCGCGCCCTCCCTGATCCGGGTGAGCAGCACCCGGGTGACGTCGAGCCGCCGCTGCTTCTCCGGCAGGTCGAGGTCGCCGTCGCCGATGTCGTCCACCCGCCGGGAGAAGGCGTAGAGGGCGGACATGGCCTGCCGTTTGGGGGTAGGCAGGAGCCTGATGCCGTAGGCGAAGTTCCGGGCCTCGTGGCCCGTGACGACCTCGCAGTAGCGGTAGGCCGCGAGCACAGGTCCGGACATGCGATCGGAGCCGTTCACAGTCCGGCTCACCCCTCTCTTCGCCATGTCGACCCCACCTCGCGAAGCAGGTTCAGCCTGCCCGCCTTCGGCGGCCCTGGCAGCACGTCGTAGCCCGCGTCCGCGATCGCCCGCAGGGCGGCGCGGCCTCCTCCGGCGAACCCGGCGAGCAGCAGCCTGAGCCTGCCGTGGACGCTACCCACCAAGGGGGTGCCTTCATTCAGCAGGGCCCGGGCGCGTTCCGCTTCGTACGCGACCAGTGCGCGCACCTGTGCGCCCGCGGTGGCGGCGGTGAGATCGGTTTCGGTGACGCCGAAGCGCTTCATGTCCTCGGCGGGCAGGTAGATGCGGTCGCGGCCGAGGTCCTCGGCCACGTCCTGCAGGTGCTCGATGATCTGCAAAGCGGTGCAGATCGCGTCCGAGCGGCGGATCCGTTCAGGTGTGGCGGTGCCGGTGATGCCGAGCACGAGCCGGCCGACCGGGTTCGCCGACAGCTCGCAGTAGGCGAGGAGGTCCTCGTAGCGGGCGTAGCGGCGGACGACCTGGTCCTGGCGGTTGGCCTCGATGAGGCCGAGGAAGGGGGCGGGGGTCAGGCCGTGGCGGTGGACGGTGGGCCGCAGCGCGCGCAGCAGCGGGTGCCGGACGTTGTCGGAGCCGGCGTCGAAGACCCGGCGCAGATCCGACTCGAAGGCGTCGAGCATGGCCAGGCGGTCCGCGGCGGCCTCGGGCGGCAGTCCCAGGCGTACGGCGTCCGTGCGGCCGCCGTCGGCCAGGTCCCCGTCGCCGATGTCGTCGACGAGCCGGGCGAAGCCGTAGACGGCCATCAGGTCGGCGCGCCACGCGCGGGGCACGAAGAAGGGCGCGACGGGGAAGTTCTCCCGCGCCGCCTTGTCGAGAACGGCACGTGAATGGCGGTCAGGTGCCGTGACCGCCCGCGCCTCGGGCTTGAGAGCGGTCACCGTGGACGTCCCGGTGTTCGGGCCGTGGGTGCTTTCTCCGCAGGGGACCACAGCGCCATTTCCGTCACATCCCCCGTTCTACACCGATAGCCCATTACACCCAATTTCGGACACGCCGCTGCCAGAATTCCCGCTTCGGGCTGTTGCCGCACCCGAGCCGACTCTCCGGACGTATCGACCGAGATCCGGCGATTGAGCACCGCTACAGCTTACGGCGCGTATCCGCTCCGGCGTACGCCGGGGGTCCGACCGAGGCCGATCCGAAAGCAGGAACGTGCAAACCGCGGCTCCCGTCCCCGGCGTCCCGCAAAATCCCGGGAAAATCATCAGCCCTATTCGTCCCGCAGACCGCGCGCCGCCGATGCGCCGGGCGCGCGCCCACTCACTTGGCGTATCCGTGCCGGACCGGGCGGGCGGCCCGTGGGCCGGAGCCGGAGAAGGCGGCGGAAAGCCCTGTCGAGCGGCGAGGCGCGGAGGCGGCGGGTTCGCGGGGCCGGCAGCCCGGGCACGCACCCGGGTGCTCGGCGGATGTCCGGCGGGCACGTCACCGACGCCGTGCGTGCGCCGGCCCGCGCCCCCGGTCGGGCGCGGGCCGGTCCACGGCTCACTTCGCGGTGAACTCCTCGTACGCCTTCAGGACGGTGTCCGTCGGACCGTCCATTCGCAGCTCGCCCTTCTCCAGCCACAGCACCCGGTCGCAGGTGTCGCGGATCGACTTGTTGTTGTGGCTGACCAGGAAGACCGTGCCGGCCTCCTTGCGTAGCTCCCGGATCCGGGCCTCGGAACGCTTCTGAAAGGAGCGGTCACCCGTCGCGAGCGCCTCGTCGATCATCAGCACGTCATGGCTCTTCGCCGCGGCGATCGAGAACCGCAGACGCGCCGCCATACCCGAGGAGTACGTCCGCATCGGCAACGAGATGAAGTCGCCCTTCTCGTTGATCCCCGAGAAGTCCACGATCTCCTGGTACCGCTGCCGCACCTCCTCCTGCGACATACCCATCGCCAGACCGCCCAGGATGACGTTGCGCTCACCGGTCAGGTCGTTCATCAGCGCGGCGTTCACCCCGAGCAGCGACGGCTGCCCTTCGGTGTAGACCTTGCCGCTCTCCGCGGGCAGCAGGCCGGCGATGGCGCGCAGCATGGTCGACTTGCCGGAGCCGTTGGAGCCGATGAGGCCGATCGCCTCGCCGCGGTACGCGGTGAAGCTCACGCCGCGCACGGCGTGCACCTTGCGGACGTTGGGGTCGCCCTTGCGGGTGACCATGCGGGCCAGGGCGCCCACGGCGCTGCCCTTGCCCGATCCGGCCCCGTGCACCCGGTAGACGATGTGCAGGTCGTCCACGATCACGGTGGGGACGCGCTCGCCGCCCGGGGTGGTGTCGCCGCGCTCAGCCACGCCCGTACCTCTCCTCAGCCTTCCAGAACCACACGAAGCCCCCGACGCCCATGACCAGCGCCCAGCCCAGCGCCAGCGCCCAGACATGCGGGGGAAGCTGCGCGGAGGTGTAACTGTCGATCAGCGCGAAGCGCATCAGGTCGATGTAGACCGCCGCCGGGTTCAGATCAAGGGCGATCTTGACCGCGGTCGGCGCGCTCGCCGCGAAGTGACTGATGCTGTACATGACACCGGACGCGTACATCCAGGTACGCAGGATGAACGGCATCAGCTGCGCCAGGTCGGTCATCTTGCTGCCGAGCCGGGCCATCACCAGCGCCAGGCCCGCGTTGAAGACGCACTGCAGGACCAGCGCGGGCACCACGAGCGCCCAGGAAGGTCCCGGCACCTCGCCGGTCATCAGCACGATCGACAGCAGCACGAGCATCGACATCAGCAGCTGCTGCAGCTGGACCAGGGTGAAGGCGATCGGCAGGCTCGCGCGCGGGAAGTGCAGCGCGCGGATCAGCCCGAGGTTGCCGGAGATGGCGCGGACGCCCGCGAGCACCGAGGACTGGGTGAAGGTGAAGATGAAGACGCCGGTGACGAGGAACGCGATGTAGTTGTCGACACCGCGGTCCGTGTTCAGCAGCAGGCCGAAGATGAAGTAGTAGACGGCCGCGTTGAGCAGCGGCGTCAGCACCTGCCACAGCTGACCCAGCCGGGCCTGGGTGTACTGCGCCGACACCCGGGCCCGGGCGAACGCCGAGATGAAGTGGCGGCGTCCCCACAGCTGCCGCACATAGGCGCCCAGCCCGGGACGGGCTCCGCTGACGGCGAGGCCGTGTCTGGCCGCCAGCTGGGACGGCGTGAGGCCGCCACTCGCCGCCGGCACCGGGCCCACGGCGACCGCACCGTCGTGCGTCGTCTCGCTCACAGTTGACACTTTCGTCCTCTTGGTGCGTCGCGGGCCGGGCCCGGCGCGCCGGGGTCACTCTCGTTCGAGCTTGTCAGATGATCGGGGGCCGGCCCAATCGGGTGAGGCGCCACACGGTCCGCCAGTGCATGGGCCGGCGCGGGCCGCTCGGTGTCGTCCAGCCCTCCTTGAAACCGCCGAACCACGCCCGCAGCGCGGGGCCCGAGGGTCTGCGCAGCAGGGTCAGCAGCATCCACACGCCGAGGTAGACCGGGACCAGCGCCCACGGCAGGTTGCGGCGGGCCAGCCACACCCGGTTGCGGGCCACCATGCGGTGGTAGACGGCGTGCCGGCTCGGGGCGGTCAGCGGGTGGAACAGCACCATGTCGGCGCGGTAGTCGATCATCCAGCCCGCGTCGAGGGCCCGCCATGCGAGGTCGGTCTCCTCATGGGCGTAGAAGAACTCGTCCGGAAGGCCGCCGACCTGCTGGAACACCTTCGTGCGCACCGCGTTGGCGCCGCCGAGGAAGGTGGTGACGCGCGAGGAGCGCATCGGGTCCGAGGCCCTGAGCCGAGGGACGTGGCGGCGCTGCGTGGTACCGGACTCCGGGTCGGCGATCCGGAAGCTGACGATGCCGAGCTCGGGGTCCGCCGCGAAGGCCTCGCGAACCAGCTCCGCGGTGTCCTCGTTCGGCAGCAGCCCGTCGTCGTCCAGGAACAGCAGGACGTCGACCTCGCTGCCACCGGGTCCGAAGGCCTCGATGCCGACATTGCGGCCGCCGGGGATGCCCAGGTTGTCGGGGAGCTCGACCGTCCGCACCCCGGCGGGCAGGTCGGGCAGCGGAGAGCCGTTGCCCACCACGGCGACCTCGATCGCCGGTCCCCGCTGCTTGGCGACCGAGTCCAGCAGGTCGCGCAGTTCCTCGGGGCGGTTGCCCATGGTGATGATCACCGCACCGAGGCGGATCGTTTCGGCCGACGTCCCCACGGCGCTCACCTCAGCCTGCTCGACGCGAGGATCGACACCAGGTGCAGCAGCGTCTGCAGCACCGCGATGGCGGCCAGGACGCAGACGGCGACGCGGGTGAAGAGCAGGTCGCCGTGGACGGCGTCCGCGACACCGGCGGCGAGGATCAGCAGCGAGGCCTCGACTCCGCCCACCAGCCGGTGGAACTTCAGCGCCGCGGCGGCTCTGCGGGCCAGGGCCAGGCCGGAGGACCGGGGCACGGAGGCCTCGTCATGGACGGCGGGCAGGCCGCTGCGGGAGCGGGCCACGTCCACCAGGTCCGTCTCCGCCTTGATCAGGATCGCGCCGAGCGCGGCCAGCGTCCCGAGGAAGGCCCACCCCCACTGGGTGGAGGCGCCGTCGCGGTGGAAGAGGTCCGCCGCGCGCAGTCCGAAGCCGACCAGCAGCGCCGCCTCGGACAGGTAGTGCCCCACCCGGTCGAGGTAGACACCGGTGATCGAGGTCTGCTTGCGCCAGCGGGCGACCTCGCCGTCGACGCAGTCCAGCAGCAGGTACAGCTGGATCAGCAGGGCGCCCGCCACGGCGCCGGCCAGGCCCGGCACGAGCAGCGCGGCGCCGGCCGCGATGCCCGCGACGATCATGAGGTACGTGAGCTGGTTGGGGGTCACCCGGCTGTTGACGAGGTGCCGGGTCCAGCGCAGCGAGATCTCCCGCATGTAGATGCGCCCGGCCCAGTGCTCACCGCTGCGCCGGTCCTTCAGCCCCGCGGGGTGAACGACCGGCCGCAGCTCAGCTACCGATGGTTTTGGCATAGTCGGCGTATGCGTCCCTGATCTGGTCGGTGGAGAGCCCCAGGTGCTCCAGGATCGTGTAGCGCCCGGGGCGGGTCTGCGGGGCGTATTCGACGGCCTTGACGAACTCGGCCTCGGTGAAGCCGATTTCCCCCGGTGTGGTGGGCAGCCCGTGGCGGTGCAGGACCTCCGCGAAGAGGCCGGCCTCCTCCTTGGCGCCGCGCAGGAACATCGCGAAGGCGGCGCCGATGCCGACCTGCTCGCCGTGGGCGGCGGCCCGCTTGGGGTAGAGCAGGTCGATCGCGTGGCTGATCTCGTGGCACGCCCCGGAGGCGGGGCGGCTGTCGCCGCTGATCGACATCGCGATGCCGGTGAGCACCAGCGCCTCGGCCAGCACAGTCAGGAACTCGTCCTCACCCGTACCGCCGGGGTGCCGGAGCACGGACTCGCCGGCGGTGCGCGCCATGGCGGCGGCCAGCCCGTCGATCGGCTCGCCGGTCTCGCGGTGGGACAGCTCCCAGTCCGCGATGCAGGAGATGTTCGAGATCGCGTCCCCGATCCCGGAGCGCACGTACCGCACGGGGGCCTCGCGGATCACGTCGAGGTCGATGACCATCGCGATGGGGCTCGGCACGCCGTAGGAGCCACGGCCGTTGTCGTTGTCCAAGGTGGACACCGGTGAGCACAGCCCGTCGTGCGCCAGGTTCGTCGCCACGGCCACCAGCGGCAGGCCGACGCGGGCGGCGGCGTACTTGGCGGCGTCGATGATCTTGCCGCCGCCGAGGCCCACGACCGCGTCGTAGCGGCTGCCGCGCATGGCGTCGGCCAGCTTCACCGCGCCGTCGATGGTGCCGCCGGCCACCTCGTACCAGTCGGCGCCGGGCAGCGCGGGGGCCAGCCGCTCACGCAGCAGCGCTCCCGAGCCGCTGCTGACCGCGAAGGCCAGCCTGCCGGAACTGGAGATGCGCTGGTCGGCGAGGACGGCTGCCAGGTCCTCCAGGGCCCCGGCACGGATGTCGACGACGACCGGCGAGGGGATGAGCCTCGTCAGTACCGGCACGCGATCTCCCGGGCCCGCTTCAGGTCGTCGTGGTTGTCGATCTCCACCCAGGGCACCTCGCCGATGGGGGCGACGTCGACCTGGAAACCGCGGTCGACCAGCTCCTGATAGCCGTCCTCGTAGTACAGCTGCGGGTCCCGCTCGTAGGTGGCCCTCAGCGCGTCGGCGAGGTCGGCGGCGGCCTCGCCCTCGATGAGGGTGACGCCGATGTACTCGCCGGTCGCGATCGCCGGGTCCATCAGCTTGGTGATCCGCTGGACGCCCCTGCCGTCGGCGGTGACGACCTTCATCTCCTCGTCGGCGAGCTGCTTGACCGCGTCGAGGGCGAGGATGATGCGCTTGCCGCCGCCCCGGGCGGCGAGCAGGGTCTTCTCGACGGAGACCGGGTGCACGGTGTCGCCGTTGGCCAGGATCACGCCCTGCCGGATGACGTCACGGGCGCACCACAGCGAGTAGGCGTTGTTCCACTCCTCGGCCTTGTCGTTCTCGACGAGGTGGAGCTTCAGGCCGTACCTGGCCTCCAGAGCGGCCTGGCGCTCGTAGACGGCCTCCTTGCGGTAGCCCACGACGATGGCGGCCTCGGTCAGACCGACCTCCGCGAAGTTGCCCAGCGTGAGGTCCAGCACGGTGGTGGTGCCCTCACCCGCCGGGTCCACCGGCACCAGGGCCTTCGGCAGGGTGTCCGTGTAGGGGCGCAGTCGCCGTCCGGCGCCGGCCGCCAGCACGAGGCCGATCATGCGGGTCCTCCAGTCTCGTCGTGTACAGCGGGTGCTTGCGAGGACACCCAGAAGCCGATGCTCTCGGTGAGCACCACCACCGCCAGCGCGACGGCGAGGACCGTCAGCGCGACCGTGAAGCCCGTGTCGTGGGCCAGGGCCACAGCCGCCGCGGTGACCAGCAGTACCCGGCCCTCATGACCAGCGGTCGCGCGGATCAGGACCCGCGGGGGCGCCCCGGTCCCGCCGCGGATGCGGTACACCGTGTCGTAGTGATGGTAGGCGACCGCGGCCACCAGTCCGAAAGCCGCGGGCAACGCTCCGTTCACATCGGAGACAGCCGCGAGAACCAGGATGGTGGTGTACTCGGCCGCGCGGAAGACCGGCGGCACGATCCAGTCCAGAGCGCCCTTGAGCGGCCGGGCGACGGCGAGCGCCGACGTCACGGCATAGAAGCCGGCGGCTGCCAGCGGCCACGCGCTGCCGGCCGGGGCGAGCAGGGACGTGGCGATCATCACTGCCGCGCCGAGCAGCGCGGCGGCGGGGACACCGTGACCCCGGAAGGCACGGCTGAGCCCTTCGCCGACCGGGCCGGTGTCGGTGAGGTCGCCCAGCGCGCGGGCCACGGCGCCGCTCGAGGGCGTCCGGCGGCGCACCGAGCGCAGTACGCGGCCCGCCGTGGTGTAGCAGCCGGCGAGCGCGGAGGCGGCGATGAGCACGGTGAAGGTGGTGCGCGGTGTCGTCACCGCCGTGAGCACCGCGATCAGCGCCCAGCGTTCGCCGATGGGCAGCACGATCATGCGGCGCAGCCACACCGTCCAGCCGACGCCGTCGAGCTTGCGGGAAAGGGCCGCGGCCCCCGTCCCGGTGTCCGGAGTGGTCTCGGCGAAGGCGAAGTCCACGACGTGGCGGCAGGTCTGCAGCACCATGGCGGCGAGCGCCAGGGCCCAGACGTCGTCGCCGCCGCGCGCCGCGCCGAGGGCGAGGCCCGCGTAGTACGCGTACTCCTTGGCGCGGTCGAAGGTGGCGTCCAGCCAGGCGCCGAGCGTGGAGTACTGCAGGGAGTAGCGGGCCAGCTGGCCGTCGGTGCAGTCCAGGACGAACGACGCCAGCAGCAGCACGCCCGCCGCGACGAAGCCCGGCCGGGTCCCCGTGGCCGCGCAGCCGGCCGCGATCAGGGCCACCAGCAGCGACGCGGTGGTCACCTGGTTCGGGGTGAGCCCCCGACGGGCGCACCAGCGCGCGATGTAGCGGGAGTAGGGGCTGATGAAGAACGTGGTGAAGAAGCCGTCGCGGGACTTCACGGCGCTGCGCAACCGCACCGCCTCGTCGTCGACGGCTGCGACGGCCGACGCCGCGGCGGCACGCGCCGCGGCGTCGGCCGGGACGGTCGCGACCAGGGTGCCGAGCTCGGGGCGGCGTACGGGCACGCCGTCCTTCTCGATCCGTCCGGCGAGCCGGTCGGCGAGAGTCTCCCCGTCACCTTCCTCCCCGGTCTCCGCGACGGCCCGCGCCAGGGCGGCGCGGGCGGCGGGGCGCACGGAGACGGCGCCGGGCACGGCGGAGGCGTCGAAGCGGGGATCGGTCAGCCCGAGGCGCAGAGCGTGCACATGCCCGACGAAGCGCGGATCGACGATGGCGACGCGCTCGCCCGCGGGGACGGCCTGCAGACGGCCGGCGAGCGAGGCGGCGTCCGTCGCGGTGACGACCTCGAAGCCGAGGTTCCGCAGGTCGCCCTCGATCGGCGACATCGCGACCGGCGGACCGGTGAGGATGGCGGTCGACAGAAGGACTCAACTCCCTGACTTTAGTGGCTGCCCGTCGCCTTCCGGGGGCGTCGCGGCACTTGGGTGCGACGCGCCGCGCGGGGCCGTGTCGGCAGAGGCTATCGGATTCCGGGAAGGCTCCGTTCACCGGGCGTTTCCCCCGCGGTGACTCGGTGAAGCGTGATCATCATGGTCGATGGCGCGGACAACGACAATGTCCTGGGCGTCTCCTGGAACGAAGATCACGACAGAGCCGGATGATTCACTCCGAGGGGGGTGCCTGCCGGACGTCGAACCGCCGGGGGCCGCTCCGTGCCGGGTCCGCCAGGGGGCGGTTTCCCGCGGGCCGCTCCTCCGCCACCGGGTACGGAAGACGATGCGAGACGGCGCCTACCGCAGCGTCGGGCCGGCGCCGGTGTGCCGCCGCGCACTGTCCGACGGGCAGCTCGACGTGCGCGTCGTCCCCGGCCGCCGCTACGCCCGCACCCGCCTGCCGGCCGCGGCGATCACCGGCTCCACCGCTGCCCCGCTGCGGCGGCTGCGGATCAGCGGCCTCGAACCCGGCACCCGCCTGACCTTCGACGGTGAGGTGGCGCCCGCGCCACGCGACCTGGTGATCGACAAGGCCGACGAGGCCCTGACCGTCCAGCGAGCGATCTGACCGTACCGACGTACCGCTCTGACCCCACGAAGGGACGCGGTCACGCTCCTCAGACAGCGGGAGGGCGGATGCACGGGCCGGGCGCCCACCGCGGCAGCGCCCGAGGGAGCGGGACGGGGGGCCGGGTGCTCACCGCCCTGCGCGGCGAGCCGAGCC
>NZ_CBDRBL010000111.1:0-17133 GCF_965342175.1 Actinacidiphila sp. bgisy167 | reverse complement strand
GGGTGGGGTCGCCCCCTCCCCCCCCCCCCCCCCCGCAACCGTACCGATCAACCCTTGCGGCGCTCCACGGCCGCCGCGACCAGACCGGCGAACAGGGGGTGCGGACGGGTGGGACGGGACTTCAGCTCGGGGTGCGCCTGGGTGGCCACCAGGTACGGGTGCACGTCCCGGGGGTACTCGACGTACTCGACCAGGGTGTTGTCCGGAGAAGTGCCGGAGAACACCAGGCCTGCCTTCTTCTCCAGCTCGCCGCGGTAGGCGTTGTTCACCTCGTAGCGGTGGCGGTGCCGCTCCTCGACGTAGGGCTGGCCGCCGTAGACCTCGCGGACGATGGAGCCCTCGGCGAGCTTCGCCGGGTACAGGCCCAGCCTCATGGTGCCGCCGAGATCGCCCTGGCCTGCGACGATGTCGAGCTGCTCGGCCATCGTGGAGATCACCGGGTGCGCGGTCGCCGGGTCGAACTCGGTGGAGTTGGCGTCCGGGATGCCGGCCAGGTTGCGGGCCGCCTCGATGACCACGCACTGCAGGCCCAGGCACAGGCCGAGCAGCGGGATGCGGTTCTCCCGGGCGAAGGTGATCGCCGAGACCTTGCCCTCCACACCGCGGTCGCCGAAGCCGCCGGGCACGCAGATCGCGTCGACGTCGCCGAGCTGGCGGGCCGCGCCGGCCGGGGTCTTGCAGTCGTCCGAGGTGACCCACTTGATGGTGACCTTGGCGTTGTTGGCGAAGCCGCCGGCCCGCAGCGCCTCGGTCACCGACAGGTAGGCGTCGGGCAGGTCGATGTACTTGCCGACGAGGGCGACCTTCACCTCGTGCTCGGGCTGGTGGACCCGCCCCAGCAGGTCGTCCCACTGCGCCCAGTCCACGTCGCGGAAGGGCAGGTTCAGCTTGCGCACGACGTAGGCGTCCAGGCCCTCGGTGTGCAGCACCTTGGGGATGTCGTAGATCGACGGGGCGTCGATCGCGGCGACCACCGCGTCCTCGTCGACGTCGCACATCAGCGAGATCTTGCGCTTGATCGAGGTCGGCACGTCACGGTCGGCGCGCAGAACGATGGCGTCGGGCTGGATGCCGATGCTCCGCAGCGCGGCCACCGAGTGCTGGGTCGGCTTGGTCTTCAGCTCGCCCGAGGGGCCGATGTACGGGAGCAGCGAGATGTGCACCACGAAGACGTTGTCCCGGCCGACCTCGTGCCGCACCTGCCGCACGGACTCCAGGAAGGGCAGCGACTCGATGTCGCCGACCGTGCCGCCGACCTCCGTGATCACCACGTCCACGTCCTCGGTCGCCATGCGCCGGATACGGGACTTGATCTCGTTGGTGATGTGGGGGATGACCTGCACGGTGTCGCCCAGGTACTCGCCGCGGCGCTCCTTGGCGATGACCGAGGAGTAGATCTGGCCGGTGGTGACGTTGGCCGAACCCGCGAGGTTCACGTCGAGGAAGCGCTCGTAGTGGCCGATGTCCAGGTCGGTCTCGGCGCCGTCGTCCGTGACGAACACCTCACCGTGCTGGAAGGGGTTCATCGTGCCCGGGTCCACGTTGAGATACGGGTCGAGCTTCTGCATGGTGACGCGCAGACCCCGGGCCTTGAGAAGGGCACCGAGGCTGGAGGCGGTCAGGCCCTTGCCGAGCGAGGAGGCGACACCCCCCGTGACGAAGAGATGCTTGGTCGTCGTGGATTTCGGCGGCAGTGCCAACAGGGGGCTCCCGTGGTCGCGAGGTGGTGGTCGGGACGGCACCATGGTGGTGAAGAGGGGTGTCGTCGCGGCGGTTCAGTGGTTCAGCCCACCGGCCCACGGGCTACCAGGGTATCAGTGACGCGCACCAGACGGTGCGGGTGTCTCCTGGGCGACAAACACGGCCACCGGGAGTTGGTACGACAAAATGCACCCGACCGGCGCAGCAGGGGCGGTCGTCGCTTCCGCACCGCCCGCGTTGTCGTCGTATCCTGCTCGGACACATCGATTCGATGCGAGTGAACCGGCACGGCACTACCCCGCCCGCTCCCGGGAAAGAGCTCGTCGACAGATCCACAGACCGCAATCACCGCCCCAGTCCCAAGGGGCGCCGCCGTCGTTTCGACTGGGAGACCTACGTGGCCGGGCGTATCGAGGACTACGCACTCATCGGCGATATGCAGACCGCCGCCCTGGTGTGCCGGGACGGCACGGTCGACTGGCTGTGCCTGCCCCGCTTCGACTCCCCCGCGATCTTCGCGGGCCTGCTCGGCACGGAGGAGCACGGCTACTGGCGGCTCGGCCCCGCCCACGCCGACGGCACCCCGCCGCCGGCCGCCACCCGGCGCCGCTACCGGGGCGACTCCCTGGTGCTGGAGTCCGAGTGGGACACCCCCCGCGGCACGGTCCGTGTGATCGACTTCATGCCGCCGCGTGACGGCGCCCCGCAGCTGATCCGGATCGTCGAGGGCGTCAGCGGACGGGTGCCGATGCGGTCCGCGCTGCGCATGCGCTTCAGCTACGGCTGGGTCGTGCCCTGGGTGCACAAGGTGGGCGAGCGCACGGTCGCCGTGGCCGGCCCCGACTCGGTCTGGCACGACACCGATGTGGAGACGTACGGCAAGCACCTCACCACCTACGCGGACTTCACGGTCTCTCCCGGCGAACGTGTCGCCTTCACCATCAGCTGGCAGCCCTCGCACAAGGAGCCGCCCGCGCTCGCCGAGCCCGAGACGGCGCTGGAGGCCACCGAGGACTTCTGGCGCGAGTGGGTCGCCCAGTGCACCTACCACGGCCCCTACCGGGACGCCGTGGTCCGTTCCCTGATCACCCTCAAGGCCCTGACCTACGGGCCTACCGGCGGCATCGTCGCCGCTCCCACCACCTCCCTGCCCGAGGACATCGGCGGCGTCCGCAACTGGGACTACCGCTTCACCTGGCTGCGCGACGCGGCGATCACCCTGTCCTCCCTGCTGCGCACCGGCTACCGCGATGAGGCCCGCGCCTGGCGCGAGTGGCTGCTGCGCGCGGTCGCCGGCGACCCCGAGAACCTGCAGATCATGTACGGCATCGCCGGCGAGCGCGAGCTCGGCGAGACCGAGCTGGACTGGCTGCCCGGCTACGAGGGCTCGATCCCGGTCCGGGTCGGCAACGGCGCCGCCCACCAGTTGCAGCTCGACGTCTACGGCGAGGTCACCGAGGCCCTGCATCTGGCGCACATGACCGGCCTGGCCCGCAACGACTACGCCTCGCTCCTGCAGATCCGGCTCATCCAGTACCTGGAGGACCACTGGGACGAGCCGGACGAGGGCATCTGGGAGGTCCGCGGCCCGCGCCGGCACTTCGTGCACTCCAAGGTCATGGCCTGGGTCGCCGTCGACCGCACCGTCAAGCTCATCGAGTCGGGCGAGGTCGACGGCCCGCTGGAGCGCTGGCGCGAACTGCGCGACGAGATCCACCGCGACGTCTGCGACCGGGGCTACGACAAGGAGCGCAACACCTTCACGCAGTCCTACGGCTCCCGCGAACTGGACGCCTCGCTGCTGCTCATCCCGCAGGTGGGCTTCCTGCCGCCGGACGACAAGCGCGTGATCGGCACCATCGAGGCGATCCAGCGCGAGCTGTCCACCGAGGACGGCTTCGTGCTGCGCTACCCGACCGACGCCCCGCCCGGTGGCGAGAACCTCGACGGGCTCCCCGGCGACGAGGGCGCCTTCCTCGCCTGCTCGTTCTGGCTCGCCGACGACCTCGCCATGATCGGACGGGTCGACGAGGCCCGCCGGCTCTTCGAGAAGCTGCTCGCGCTCCGCAACGACCTCGGCCTGCTGGCGGAGGAGTGGGACCCGCGGCTGCAGCGGCAGGTCGGCAACTTCCCGCAGGCGTTCAGCCACGTGCCGCTGATCGACACGGCGCTGCGGCTGACCGCGAGCGGCGCCTACGGCGGCTGACCGCGCGGAGGATCGCGGTCCGACCGCCGTCGAGGACAACGCCGAGGGCGCGGGTGCCTTGCCCGGGCTCGCGTCAGGAGTGCGACCACCACCGCGGCTCCGCCGACGCGCCGTCGCGGGCACGGAACCGTTGCGGCGGGGATCATTCTGTCGTGATGATCAGCTTGCCGCGCTTGGCCAGGCCGTTTCGTTCGAGTGCGGTGAGCGCCGGGATGGCCTGCGACAGCGGGACGGTGCGTTCATCGGTTCCGTGTGCGGTAATTCCAGTGGGGTCACAGCGTGACCACGACCTTTCCGTGGACGTGCCGTCCGGCCTGCAGCGCCACGGCGTCACGGATCCTCTCGACGGGGAACTCCGCGGCAATGGGGACGGTGAGCTCGCCCGCGACGATCGCGCCGGTGATCTGCTCCAGCGCGTCAGGCGCCGCATCAAGGCCGCCGGTGGCGCGTATGCCGCCGCGAGGGTCGGGGCCCGCGGCGACCGTGGAGATCCGCTCGGGCATCACGCCGAGCGCCAGCGCGGCCTGCGCCGTCTCCGTGCCGAACAGGTCGGTCGCGGCGGTCACCCCGCCGGGCGCCAGTTCCCTGACCCGGTCTGCCAGCCCGTCGCCGTAGGCCACCGGCTCGGCGCCCAGCCTCCGCAGGAACCCGAAGGTGCCCGGCGAGCAGGTGCCGATCACGGTGGACCCGGCGAGCCTTGCGAGCTGCACGGCGAACACCCCGACTCCGCCGGCGGCTCCTCCGATCAGGACGGTGTCACCGGGCCGCGGGCCGATCGCCGCCAGCGCGGCGGCAGCGGTGAGCCCGGCGACCGCAAGGGTGCTCGCCAGCTTGTCGCTGAGGCCCTGCGGCGTGTGCCACAGCGCATCGGCAGGGGGCCGGGCCACCACATAGTCGGCGATCGCCCTTCCCAGGACGCTGCCGTGGACGCGGTCGCCCACGGCAAAGCCTGTCGCGCCCTCGCCGACCTCGTCGATCACTCCGGCGAGGTCGGACCCGAAGCCGGAGGGCACGGTGATGCCGAACCGCGCCGCCACCTCCGGCTGTGCGGCGATGATCCAGTCCATCGGGTTCAGCCCGGCGGCCGTCACCCGCACCCGGACCTCCCCCGGGCCGGCGTGAGGTTCGGGAACCTCCCTCAACTCCAGCACTTCGGGGCCTCCGAAGGCTTGGTACATCACGGCTCGACTCATGGCCGGCGGACTCCTCGGGAAGTGACGGGACTTGGTTCCATCACCGTAGAACGACTGACGGGACTTGGTTCCATCACCGGCGTGAATCGACGGAACCAAGCCCCCTACACTGCGTTCATGGCTCGCTGGGAACCGAACGCAGCAGAACGGCTCGCTCACGCCGCCCTCGCCCTGTTCGCCGAGAGGGGCTACGAGAACACGACCGTGATCGACATCGCCAAGCGCGCGGGACTGGGGAAGACCACCTTCTTCCGGCACTTCCAGGACAAGCGGGAAGTGCTCTTCGGCAGCGACACGATGAACGGCCTGCTGACCGTGGCGATCGACGCGGTGCCGGCGGACGCCACCCCGCTCGAGGCGGTCGCTCATGCGCTGGTCGCCGCAGGCGCGGAGGTCTTCACACCCGATCGCCGCGAGTTCATCGCCCGCAGACAGGCGGTCATCGCCGCCAACCCCGAACTGCGTGAGCGCGAGGCGCTGAAGAACCTCTCCCTCAACGCGTCGATGACCGAGGCGCTCAAACGGCGCGGCGTACCCGACCTGACCGCTCGCGTCGCCGCGGAACTCGGCGCGCTCGCCGCAACGCTGGCCTACGAACGCTGGAGCGGGACGGCCGCCGGTGACGACTTCGGCGAGATCGCGAGACAGGCACTCGACGAGGTGCAGGCGTCCACGGCCCTCTGCTGACGGGGCAGCGCCTCGCGGGGCGGGTTCAGCCGGAGGTCAGCTCGTCGTAGATGGCCAGCACTTGGGCGACCGTGTCGTCCTCGGTCGGCCAGGTGGCGGCCTGCACGGGACCGGCCGCGGCCAGCGTCTGACGCCGCGCCGGGTCCGCCAGCAGACGTGTGACGGCGTCGGCGAGCGTCTTCGGGTTGCCGTAGGGCACCAGGACCGCCGCTTCGCCGACGAGTTCGGCCGTACCGCCGACGGCGGTGGCCACCAACGGCACCCCCGCGTGCAGCGCCTCATGTGCGATCAGCGGGCGCGCCTCCCAGCGCGACGGCAGCACCACCACGTCGGCGGCGGCGAGCAGCTCCGGAACGTCGTCGCGGCGGCCGAGCAGCCGGACCGGCAGCCGCTCGGCGTCGATCCGCTCCTGCAGTTCCGCCCGTTGCGCCCCCTCGCCCGCGATGAGCAGCAACGGCGCCGGATCCAGCCCCGCCCAGCCGTGTGCCGCGTCCAGCAGCAGGTGGTAGCCCTTGCTCGGCTCCAGACGGCCCGCCGCGAGCAGCAACGGCCGCTGCCCCACGGCGAACTCGTTCCTGGTCTTCTCCCGGCGGCGCTCCGCCTCCGCCACGGTCTCGGCGGACGGCGCGGTCCGGGGCGGCGCAGGGACCCCGACCGGTCCGAGCCGGGCGTCCCGGGCCCCTGCCGCTCGGGCCCTGTCCACCAGGTCCGACGAGGCGCCCAGCACGACCGCCGCCACCCGCGTCACCCGCCGCTCCAGCATCCGCAGCGCCCGCCCCCGCGCTCCCTCGGCCGGCACCGCGCCGTGCCAGGTCACCACCAGCGGCGTACGGCGCCCGCTCAGCGCCATGGTGGCGAGCAGTCCGGACCGCAGCCCGTGCGCGTGCACCACATCAGCCCCGGCACAGGCCGCCCGCAGCGCCGTCACCACGGCCGCGTCGGCCCGCGGTCGCCAGCGGCGCGCGATCTCGACGGGAGCGAAACGCGCCCCCGCCGCCCCGAACCCGTACCGTTCCTCGGCCTCGCCAGGCCCGCAGACCGTCACCTGGACGCCGCGCGCCACCAACCCGGCCGCCACGGAAGCGACATGGGACCTCGCCGTCTCACCCAGCACGTGGACGGCGTGCAGTTGCCCGTGCAAGGGGCTCGGTGAACTGCTCACGCGGGGTCGCGCTCCTGACTCGGCATCGTGCGGAGGACGGCGGGGCTGCTCCTTCAAGGATGCCAGGCCGATAGGCCATCCAGGGAGCGATGCCCCACCTCCACCCGGCCACACGTACGCGGGACCACCCTTACGAGTGCCCTCCGCTCCCCCATCGCGCGCACCCGACCGGACGAGGGCCGCATTCGCGCCGTCTGACACCCCGTCGGCGGACGCCGGCCGACTGCGCCGCGAGACGACGCCCCGGCACAGCGCGGACCCTCGGGCGACGTCGCGGGCTCCGGCACCCGGCCGTACGCACCGCCTGGGCACGCACCGCCCCGGCCGCGGGAGCGGCCGCCACGCCCCCGCTCCGCGGATCTCCCCCCGCACCGCCCGGCAGGAAGGCGACACAGGCGACGTACCCGCACAGCGCGGACCGCCGCCGGTTCGCGCCGCAGCGCCGGTTCGTGCCCCACCGCCCCGTGGCGTCAGCGCGCCTCGCGGGCCGCGGCCAGCAGTTCCTCCGCGTGGGCGCGGCCGAGCTCCGAGTCCTCCAGTCCGGCGAGCATCCGGGAGAGCTCGCGTACGCGCTCCTCTCCCTCGAGGACCCGCACGCCACTGCGTGTGACGGACCCGTCGTTGGTCTTCTCCACCAGCAGCTGCCGGTCCGCGAACGCGGCCACCTGGGGCAGGTGGGTGACGACCACGACCTGCGCGGTCCGCGCCAGGCGCGCCAGGCGCCGGCCGACCTCGACGGCCGCCTTGCCGCCGACGCCCGCGTCGACCTCGTCGAACAGATACGTCGGCACCGGGTCCGACCCGGCGAAGACGACCTCGACGGCGAGCATCACGCGGGACAGCTCGCCGCCCGACGCCCCCTTGGCGATCGGCCTGGCCGGGGCGCCCGGATGCGGCGCGAGCTGCAGCTCGACCTCGTCCGCGCCCGTCGGGCCGAAGGCGACCCGGCGGCCGCCGACCTCGATGCCCTCCTCGTCCTCGACCTGCCGGAGGGCGACGCCGACGCGGGCGTGCGGCATCGCGAGCTGGGCGAGCTCCGCCGTGACGGCCCCGGCGAAGCGGTCCGCCGCCTCGGCCCGCGCGTCGGTGAGCGCCTGCGCGAGGTCGCCGAGCTCGGTGCGCAGCGCCTCGCGCTCCGCCGCCAGCTCCCCGATCCGCTCGTCGTCGCCCTCCAGCTCGACCAACCGGGCCGCGCCCTGCTCGGCCCACGCCAGGACGGCGTCGGTCGTCTCCCCGTACTTGCGCAGCAGGTGGGCGAGCACGGCCCGCCGTTCCTCCACGGCCGCCAGGCGCCGCGGGTCGGCGTCCAGGTTGTCGGCGTACCCGGCGAGCTCACCCGCCACGTCGCCGAGGAGGATGCCGATCTCGCCGATCCGGTCCGAGAGCGCGGCCAGCGCAGGATCGTGCGAGCGCACGGCGTCCAGCGCGCGCTGCGCACCCGCGACGAGCAGGCCCGCGTCGGCGCCCTCGGGGTCTTCGGGGTTCCCGGCGAGCGCGGCGTGCGCGACAGCCGCTGCGGACGCCAGCGCCTCGGCGTGACCCAGCCGCTCCGCCTCCGCCGCCAGGTCGGCGTCCTCGCCGGGCAGCGGCTCGGCGGCCGCCACCTCTCCCAGGCCGAACCGCAGCAGATCCGCCTCCTGGGCCCGCTCACGGGCCCGCGTGGTCAGCGCGTCCAGCTCGCCCGCGACCTCGCGCAGCCTCCGGTAGGCGGCCGCGTACTTGGCCAGCGGCACGGCGACGGCGTCGCCCGCGTACCGGTCCAGCGCCTCCCGCTGCCGGGCCGGCCGCAGCAGGCCCTGCTGGTCGGTCTGGCCGTGGACGGCGACCAGCTCGTCCGCCAGCTCTCCCAGCAGCCCGACGGGGACGGACCGACCGCCCACGAAGGCCCGCGAACGGCCCTCCGCCGAAACAGTGCGGCTGATGAGCAGCGCGCCGTCGTCCAGCTCGGCGCCGGCCTCCTCGGCCCGCACAGCGGCGGGCGCGTCGGCGTCCAGCGAGATCCGTCCCTCGACGGACGCCGATTTCGTCCCGATCCGGACCAGACCGGGATCGGCACGCCCGCCCAGCAGCAGCCCGAGGCTCGTGACGACCATGGTCTTGCCCGCGCCGGTCTCACCCGTCACCGCGGTGAAGCCGGGCGACAACTCCACCACGGCGTCCTCGATGACTCCCAGCGACCGGATCCGCATTTCCTCCAACACGGATACGACCATACGAGGTTTGCGGCCCGCCGCGCGACGGGCCTCACCCCTGGGGGGAAACTCAGTGCGGCGCGCCCCGCCATCCCGCCACCGGCAGCGCGAACTTCGCGACCAGCCGGTCCGTGAAAGAGGCGTGGTGGAGCCGCGCGAGCCGGACCGGCACCGCGCCCCGCCGGACCTCCACACGGGCCCCGGCCGGCAGGTCCACCGTGCGCCGCCCGTCGCACCACAGCACGCCGTGCGGGGTCTCCGGCTGCACCTCCACCGCCAGCACCGACCTCGGCGAGGTCACCAGCGGCTTCGCGAAGAGCGCGTGCGCGCTGATCGGCACCATCAGCAGCGCCTCCACCTCGGGCCATACCACCGGCCCGCCGGCGGAGAAGGCGTACGCGGTCGAACCGGTCGGAGTCGCCATCACCACCCCGTCGCCGCCGAAGCGGGAGACCGGACGGCCGTCCACCTCCGTGACGACCTCCAGCAGCCGCTCACGGGCCTGCTTCTCCACCGAGGCCTCGTTCAGCGCCCAGTCGGTGTGGACGACCCGGCCGTCGTTGCGCACCAGGACGTCGATCGTCATGCGCTCCTCGACCTCGTAGTCGCGATTGACCACCCGGTCGACGACCTTGTCCAGGTCGTCGCGCTCCGCCTCCGCGAGGAAACCGACCCGGCCCAGGTTGACCCCGAGCATCGGCACCCCGGAGGCCCGGGCGAACTCCGCGCCGCGCAGCAACGTGCCGTCACCCCCGAGGACGACGATCAGCTCGCAGTCCGCGACGGTCTGCGGGCCGATCTCCCGCACCCGCTGCACCGCGCCGTCCCCGGGCAGCGTCAGGTCTTCGGCCTCTTCGGCCAGCACCCGCACCCCGATGCCGCAGCGCTTGAGCCCCTGGACCACGCGCTCGGCGCTGCGGACGGCCGCCGGCCGCCCGGTGTGGGCGAGCAGGAAGACGGTGCGCCCGGAGGTCTCGCCCGGATCGCGGCACTCGGAGGACTCGGGGGACTCGGGGGACTCGGCAGGCTCGGAAGCCGCAGGGGGCGCGGGCAACGCGGAGAACTCGCCCGCCTCATGGGTCTCGTGTGTCTCGCTCAACGGGGGCCCTCCGCCACAGCGCGGTCGACGTCCGCCGGGTCCAGTTCAGGCGCCCCGGCGCGCAGCCACAGAAAATACTCCACATTCCCCGACGGTCCCGGCAACGGGCTCGCGGTCACGCCCAGCACCCCCAGTCCGAGTGCGGCCGCCTGCCCGGCGACCTGGCGTACGGTCTCGGCGCGCAACTCGGCGCTGCGGACGACACCGCCGCTGCCCAGTCGCTCCTTGCCCACCTCGAACTGCGGCTTGACCATCAGGACCAGATCCGCGTCGGGTGCGGCGCAGCGTACAAGGGCGGGCAGGACGAGCCCGAGCGGGATGAACGACAGGTCGCCGACGACGAGGTCCACCGGCCTGCCGTCGATCTGCTCGAGCGTCAGCTCGCGGACGTTGGTGCGGTCCTTCACGGTGACGCGTTCATCGCTCTGCAGCGACCACGCGAGCTGCCCGTAGCCCACGTCCACGGCGACGACGTGCGCCGCGCCGTTGCGCAGCAGGACATCGGTGAAGCCGCCCGTGGACGCCCCGGCGTCCAGCGCGCGGCGCCCCTCCACGAGCAGCCCGTGCGGTACGAACGCCGCGAGCGCCCCGGCCAGCTTGTGCCCGCCGCGCGAGACGTAGTCCGGGTCCGAGTCGTCCTTGGCCACGACGACCGCGGCGCTGGTCTCCACCTGGGTGGCGGCCTTCGTCGCGGTCGTCCCGCCCACGGTCACCCGGCCGGCCGCGATCAGCTGCCCGGCGTGCTCCCGCGAGCGGGCGAGGTTCCGGCGCACCAGCTCGGCGTCGAGTCGGCGTCGTGCCACGTGAGGTTCAGCTCCTGTTGTCGTCGTCGAGTCTCGTGAGCGTGTCGCGCAGCCCACGATGTACATCCTCGTACACCTCGACGTGGTCCTCGGTGGGAAGCCGATCGGCATCCCGCAGGCGGACAAGGACGGCGTCCACCTCCGTATTCCCCGTGGCGTCCAGCACGACGCCCAGCGGGCGCGGCCCCGGCGCGGCGCCCGCCGCCGCCTCGGCCGGGCCCTCGGCCCCTGCTTCCGCTCCGGGCGCGTGTGCCACGCCCTCGGGCCCGGTCTCAGTCACGCCCCTTCGCCTCCTGGGTACGGGCCGCCGTCTTCTTGGCCGCGGCCGTCCTGGCAGCCGTCTTCGCCGCAGCCGTCGTCTTCGCCGCAGCCGTCGTCTTCTTCGCGGCAGCAGCCGTGCCGGCCGCTGAGGCCGCCTTCTCGGCAGTCCTGGCAGTCTCCTTGGCCGGGGCTGCCGACGCTCGCTTGTTCGCGGCCGTCGTCTTCCTCGTGGCAGCAGCCGTGCCGGCCGCCGAGGCCGTCTTCTTCGCGGCGGTCGTCTTCTTGGCTGCGGCCGTCTTCTTCGCGGCGGTCGCCTTCTTGGCGGCGGCCGTCTTCCTCGCCGCCGTCGTCTCCTTTGCCGCGGGGGCCTTCGGCGGCACGGCGTTCTTGCGCGCCACCGGCACAGCAGCCGCCGCGGGCGCAGCCTCTCCGGACTCCGCGGGCGCCGTCGTCCCGGATACCCCAGGCGCCGCAGGAACCGTCGCGGGCGCGGCGTTCTTGCGCCCCACCGGAGTGGCCGCCGCCGTGTCCGTCACCACCGGCTTCTCCTCTTGCGCTGCCGCAGAGGACGCCGCCGGCGCGTCGACCGGCGCACGCTCCACCGGCGGCTGCGGCGGCACGTGCGGACCCGGCTCCGCCTCGTCGGCGAGGTCGACCGCAACCGGCCCGCGGTCGCCCTCCTCCAGGTTGCGGATGCGCCGCTCCAGTGCCTCCAGGACGACACCGACCTTGGTGACCTCGTCCGCGAGCCGTCCGACCCGGCTCATCGCCTTCTCGATCTCCTCCCGGACCAGCCCCACGAGCAAGTCGCGGTTGGCCCGTCCCGATGCCATCAGCTCGTCCGCGAGCACCTGCACCTCGGGCGGGATCCGCTCTCCGATGCTCCGCTGGACGGCGCCGACGTCTATCCCGGTCTGGTCGAGCAGTTCCTTCGCCGCACCGACCGCCCGTCGCCGGGTGGCCTCGGTCAGGCCGCCCGCGATCTGCAGACACGTCCGCAACGCGTCCCGCATACGTCCTCACTCCTCGCCGTCACCAGTTCCCAGACTTCGTCGGTCACGACGCTACCGCCTATGGCGTCGCATCTCCCCGGCAGTTCCGCTGCGGTACGGTCGGTCAGCAACAGCAGGACCAAGCCTGCACAACCTCAACACCAGCACCACCACCGGCATCACCAGCCGACGTCCGAACGGGAGACGCACGACCCATGGCGACCATCGAGGAGTGCCGCAGCGCGCTCGAGCGGCTGTCCGAGAACCTCGCCAGGACGGAGGGCGACCTCCGCAGCGCCGCCGCACTCGACCGCTCGCTCAGCTGCCGCATCACCGATCTCGACGTGACCTTCGTGGGACGCCTGGTGGACGGCCGGATCCAGGACGTGGTCACCGTTCAGGGGCCGCCCGCCGAACGCGCCGAGATAAGGCTCACCATGGCCGGCGACGACCTCGTCGCGCTCGTGGACGGCAGACTGCACTTCGCGAAGGCCTGGGGCAGCGGCAGGGTCAAGCTGGAGGCAGGCCTGCGCGACCTGCTGCGGCTGCGCAAGCTCCTTTAGCACCCTCTCAGCGCCGCCTAGAGCCCCAGCCGGTCCAGCGCCTTCCCCGCGTCCAGGTCGCAGGAGCCGTCCCCGGCCCGGGTCCAGGCCGCGGCGCACAGCGCCCGCAGACCGTCCATGGGTTCGCCGTTCCCGTCGAGCACAAGCGCCGCGTCGCCGACCGAGGCGGTCCAGCCCCCGCAGCGGTGGGCGCCGCCGCCGGCCGCCGTGACCTCGGGCTGCGGGGTCAGCAGCCCGCGCAGGTCCGCGTCCACAAAGCTGGGCCGGTGCTCGGGCGGAGCGGCGAGCAGCAGCGCGGGGGTGGTGACGCCGGTGAGCACCAGCAGCGAGTCGACGCCGCCGGCGTGCGCGCCCTCTATGTCCGTGTCGAGCCGGTCGCCGACCACCAGCGGCCGCCGTGCGCCGGTCCTGATGACCGTCTCGCGGTGCATGGGCGGCAGCGGCTTGCCCGCGACCTGCGGGACACCGCCGGTCGCGATCCGGACGACCTCGACGAGCGCCCCGTTCCCCGGCGCGGTGCCGCGCGCGGTCGGGATGGTCAGATCGGTGTTGGACGCGAACCACGGCACGCCGCGGCCCACCGCGTAGGCGGCCTCGGCGAGCTGCTCCCAGGACACCTCGGGCGAGTATCCCTGCACGACCGCGGCGGGGTCGTCGTCCGCGGAGTCGACGGGACGGAGCCCTCGCTCCCGCAACGCCACCATCAGTCCCTCGCCGCCGACCGCGAGCACCCGCGCCCCCGCCGGGACCTGATCCGCGATCAGCCGGGCCACCGCCTGTGCCGAGGTGACGACCTCCTCGGCCTCGGCCGGCACGCCGAGCCGCGTCAGGTGCTCGGCGACGGTCCGCGGGGTTCGGGCGGCGTTGTTGGTGACGTACGCCAGCCGCATACCGTGCGCCCGCGCCACGCCGAGTGACTCGACGGCGTGCGCGATCGCGTCACCACCCGCATAGACCACTCCGTCGAGGTCGAGCAGAGCCGTGTCGTACGCCTGGTCAAGAGGCCTTTCGCTGCCGGCCGGGCCGGTCCGGTGGTTCATCGGGCGGTCGCTCCTCGTATGTCGTCGACAACTCGGCACACTTCGCGCACATGACCCGCGTAGCATGCCCGGATGAGCAATTCCGGACCCGCTGTACAGGGCTTGCGGCTGGCGCCGTTCCGCGCGCTCCGCTACGTCCCCGAGCGGGTCGGCAGCCTGGCCGCGGTCACCTCGCCACCGTACGACGTCGTCGTCCGGCCCGAGGGCCAGCGGCACCTGGAGACAGCCGACCCGCACAATGTCGTGCGGCTCATCCTGCCCACCGCCGAGCCCCCGGACGGCCGGCACCGCAAGGCCGCCTGGGCGCTGTTCCAGTGGCAGCAGGAAGGCGTCCTGGCCCTCGACCCCAAGCCTGCCCTGTACGTGTACGAGCAGCGCGAGGGCGATCGGGTCCAGCGCGGCCTCATCGGCGCCCTGCGGCTGACGCCTCCCGAGGAGCGGATCGTGCTGCCGCACGAGGACGTGATGCCCGGCCCGGTGGCCGACCGCGCGGCCCTCATGCGTGCCACCGCCGCCAACCTCGAACCGCTGCTGCTGGCCTACCGGGGCAACGACGGGGAGGCCGCCGAGGTCGTCGAACGCACCGTCGCCGAACCGCCCCTGCTGGCCACGACGACCGAGGACGGCATCCAGCACCGGCTGTGGGCGATCACCGACCCGCAGGCGATCGCGGCGGTCGACGCGGACCTGTCCCGGCACCAGGCCGTCATCGCCGACGGCCACCACCGCTGGGCCACCTATCTGCTGCTGCAGGCCGAGCACGAGACCCCGAGCCCTTGGGACTACGGCCTGGTGCTGCTGGTGGACACCGCCCGCTACCCGCTGCGGGTCCGCGCCATCCACCGTGTGCTGCCGCAACTGCCCATCAGCCGCGCGGTCGAGGCGGCCCGCGCCGTCTTCCGCGTGCGCGAGCTGCCGGGGGCCCTGCCGGAGGCCCTCGCCGCCCTGGAGGCCGCCGCGGGCGAGGGCAACGCGTTCCTGCTCACCGGCGACGGCCGGTTCCACCTCCTGGACCGGCCCGACCCGGATGCTCTCGACCGGGCCATCCCGCGCGACCGGCCCCAGCAGTGGCGGCAGCTGGACGCAACCGTGCTGCACAGCCTGCTCCTGGACCGGATCTGGCACGTGCCCGACGCTCCCGAGCACATCCACTACATCCACGACACGGTGGCCGCGGTCGAGCGCGCCGAGCAGTTCGGCGGTACGGCCGTGCTCATCCATCCGGTGCGCGAGAGCGTCGTCCACGACCTGGCCAAACAGGGCGTGACGATGCCGCGCAAATCGACCTCGTTCGGCCCCAAGCCGGCGACCGGCCTGGTGCTGCGCAGTCTGGAACTCGACGGCACCTCCTCCTGAGCCCGGGCAGCAGGAAGGGCGGCATCCGCGCACTGCGGATGCCGCCCTCAACTGTCTGCGATTCGCTGTCGGCGATCAGCCCTCTGTGTGCTTGGAGGGCTCCTTGAACGGGTCGTCCAGGAACGCCGTCGGGTCCGCCTCGTCGGTCAGGTCGACGTCTGGCTCACCTGTGACACCGACCTCGCGGTCCTGCCGTCCGCTGCTCGCGCCGTCCTTGCCGGCCGCGTCAGAGGCCTCGGCATGTGGGGCGTCCGCGTCGGCGGTGTCGGTGTCGGTGTCGGTGTCCTCAGCATCCGCCACACCGGCCTCGTCCGCCGTCGGCTCCACGTCCGCGGACTCGTCCAGGGCGTCCACGAAGGCAACCCCATCCAGCTGTGCCAGCCGGTCGGAGGCGTCCGTGCTGCCACTCTGGTCGGCTTCCAGCGACTTGGCGAACCACTCGCGGGCCTCGTCGTCGCGCCCAGCGGCAAGCAGAGCGTCGGCGTACGCGTAGCGCAGTCGCGCCGTCCACGGGTGCACGGCGTTGGACGCCAGCTCGGGGCTCTGCAGAGTGACGACGGCGGCGTCGATCTGACCCATGTCGCGCCGCGCACCCGCGGCCACCAGGCGCATCTCCACCTGTCCGGCGCGGTCCAGCTTGTGCACCTCCGGCGCGCCCGCCATCTCCAGCGCACGCTCCGGACGGCCCAAGCCGCGCTCGCAGTCCGCCATGACCGGCCACAGGTCGACCGTGCCCGTCATCCGTCGGCACGCGCGGAACTCTGCAAGCGCCTCGGCGTACCGCTCCGTGGCGTACGAGGCGAACCCGGCCGCCTCACGCACAGCGGCGACGCGGGACGCGAGTCGCAGGGCCACCCTGGAGTAGCCATAGGCCAGATCCGGGTCCTCGTCCAGCAGCCGGGCCACCATCACGAGGTTCCGTGCCACGTCGTCGGCAAGCGTCTTGGGCAGGCTCATCAGCTCCTGACGCACACTGGGGTCGATCTCCTGACCCGTGACGTCGTCCGGGATCGGCAGCCGCTTGACGGGCTCCCGCTCCTCACGGCGCTCGTCTCGGCCCCGGGTGTTCTCGAACCGCCCGCGCCCCTGCACATACGGCCGTCGGCCCCCGCTCTGGTCCCGCTCGTCCCGACGCGGGCCACGGGGATGCTCGTCGCGGCGGTAGCCACCGCGGTCGTCGTCCCGGCGCGGAGCACGAGGCCGCTCGTCACGACGGAACCCACCACGGTCATCGCGCGGACGATCGTCACGGGGCCGGTCAAAGCGCGGACGATCATCACGCGGCCGGTCATCGCGCGGCCGGTCGAATCGCGGACGGTCGTCACGACGGAACCCACCACGGTCGTCGTCCCGACGCGGACCACGAGGCCGCTCGTCACGACGGTCATCACGACGGAACCCACCACGGTCATCACGCGGACGATCATCACGGGGCCGGTCAAAGCGCGGACGATCATCACGCGGCCGATCGTCACGGGGCCGGTCAAAGCGCGGACGATCATCACGCGGCCGATCAACGCGCGGACGGTCGAACCGCGGACGGTCATCACGATTGAACCCACGATCGTCACGACGGTCATCACGCGGACGATCCTCGTACCGCCCCCGCGGACGGTCGTCGGGCCGACGATAACCGCCGCCGGTGCGGTCGCCTTCGCGCCGGGGGCCGCCGCTGCGGTACCCACCCCGATCGCCGCCCTGGCGCGGGGTGCGCCGCTCAGGCCGATCCGGCCGTTCCTCGGGTGAGTTGGACATCGACGTGACTCCTGTCATTTGTACTGCTGTAGTGCCAGTCTCTCGTACCAGTCCGCGAACTGCGCACCACGCGAAAAACAAAAGGACCCCCGGTCCCAGCGCTGTGGCCAGGACCGAGGGTCC
>NZ_CBDRBL010000110.1:0-17195 GCF_965342175.1 Actinacidiphila sp. bgisy167 | reverse complement strand
ATCCCCCCCCACTCCCCCCCCCCCGCCCCGCTGACCCGGGTGCGCCGGATCGCCGCGCCGCTCCGGCCGCGGTTCGTCCTCGCCCTGCTGCTCGGCGTGCTCGCCCTGCTCAGCGCCGTCGGCCTGATGGCGACCTCGGCCTGGCTGATATCCCGGGCCTCCCAGCAGCCGCCCGTCCTGTATCTGATGGTCGCGGTCACCGCGACCCGGGCCTTCGGTATCGGCCGGGCGGTCTTCCGCTACGCCGAGCGCCTGGTCTCGCACGACGCCGTCCTGCGCGCCCTCGCCGGTCTGAGGGTGACGGTGTACGCCCGGCTGGAGCGGCTCGCGCCCGCCGCGCTGCGGGACTCCCGGCGCGGTGACCTGCTCTCCCGCCTCGTCGCCGATGTGGACGGCCTGCAGGACTACTTCCTGCGCTGGCTGCTCCCTGCCGGCGCCGCCGCGCTCACCGGCGCCGCGGCGGCCGCGTTCACCGGGTGGCTGCTGCCTCTCGCGGGGGCGGCCCTGGCGGTGGGACTGGCCACCGCCGGCGTCGCGGTGCCCGCCGCCTCCGCGGCGCTGGCCCGGCGCGCCGAACGCGCGCTCGCCCCCGCCCGCGGAGAACTGACGGCCCAGGTGGTCGAGGTGCTCACCAGCACCGCCGAACTGACCGTCGCCGGGGCACTGCCCGGGCGCCGCGCCAGGGCGGCCGAGGCGGACCAGGTACTCACCGGGATCGCGGCCCGCTCGGCGGCCGGCTCGGCGCTCGGGTCCGGGCTCGGCGCCCTGGTGAGCGGACTGACCGTCACCCTCTGCGCCTGGGCGGGCGTGAACGCGGTGGCCGGCGGCGGCCTGGCCCCGGTGGCGCTCGCGGTCGTCGTGCTCACCCCGCTCGCCGCCTTCGAGGCGGTGGCGGCCATGCCGCTCGCGGCGCAGTACCGGCAGCGCAGCCGCCAGGCGGCGCGGCGTGTGTACGAGGTGCTCGACACCAGGGAGCCCGTACGGGAACCGGCACGGCCCGCGCCCGCGCCCGCCGGGCCCCACCCCCTGGTGCTGCGCGGGCTCACCGCCCGCCACCCGGGTCGGCCCGGCCCCGCGCTGGACGGCGTCAGCCTGGAACTGACGCCCGGTCGCCGGATCGCCGTCGTCGGGCCCTCCGGATCGGGCAAGACGACCCTCGCCCATGTGCTGCTCCGCTTCCTCGACGTCGAGGCGGGCGCCTACACCCTCGCCGGAACCGACGCCACGGCGCTCGACGGCGACGCCGTGCGCCGCATGGTCGGCCTGTGCGCCCAGGACGCGCACGCCTTCGACAGCACCGTCCGGGAGAACCTCCGCCTGGCCCGCCCCGGCGCGGACGACGCGGAACTGCGCGAGGCGCTCGCCGCGGCCCGCCTCGACCTCGGCCTCGACCTGCCGGTCGGTGAGCACGGCACCCGCCTGTCCGGCGGCCAGCGCCAGCGGCTGGCACTGGCCCGCGCACTGCTCGCCGACTTCCCCGTCCTGGTGCTCGACGAGCCGGCCGAGCACCTCGACCTGGTCACCGCCGACGCCCTGACCGCCGATCTGCTGGCCGCCACCACCGGCCGTACGACCGTGCTGATCACCCACCGCCTCACCGGTCTGGAGGAGGTCGACGAGATCCTCGTCCTCGACCGCGGCCGAGTGGTGCAGCGCGGCACGTACCGTGAGCTGGCCGCGGCCGACGGCCCGTTCCGCCGGGGCCTGGACCGCGAGCGCGCGGCCGACGCCCTGGGCACGCCGGAGCCTGTCGCGGCGCGGGACGCGGCACCGGCCTAGGCTCGCCGTATGGCAGAACCACTGGCCAGACTGCTGGACGCCGTCAACTCGGTCACCACCGCGCTGCTGGCGGACGAACGACCGGCCGACGACGCGCTCGACGTCGTCGCCGAGCAGGCCCGCGCACTCGTGGGGGCCGACGCGGGCCTGGTTCTGCTGCCGACCGTCGAGGGCGGCCTCGAGGTGGTGGCCGCCTCGGCCGACCAGCCCGCGGGCCTG
The DNA here is from genome assembly GCF_965342175.1 of Actinacidiphila sp. bgisy167. GTDB lineage: Bacteria > Actinomycetota > Actinomycetes > Streptomycetales > Streptomycetaceae > Actinacidiphila. The sequence goes on along the minus strand of NZ_CBDRBL010000110.1, from coordinate 15,197 downwards.
GTCGGCACCGTGCTCGAGGCGGGCAACCCGCCCGTGGCGCCGCTGATGGCGGGCGAGCCGGTGTTCGTGGCGGACGCACGGACCGACGACCGGATGACCACGGCCATCGCCCCGCGCTTCGGCGCCTTCATGATGCTGCCGCTGCAGAGCAGCGGTCATGTGATGGGCGCGCTCGCACTGCCCCGGGTCCACGGGGAGCCCGGCTTCACCGAGGACGAGCGCTTCGTCGCCGGCCAGTTCGCGGCACAGGCGGCGCTGGCCCTGCTGCTCGCCGACGCCCAGCGCGACCGCAACCGGCTGGCCGTCTACGAGGAACGCGACCGGATCGCCCGCGACCTGCACGACCTCGTCATCCAGCGGCTCTTCGCGACGGGTCTGATGCTCCAGGGGGCCCGGCGCAAGGCGCTGCCGCCCGAGGCCGAGAAGAGCATCGCGCACGCGGTCGAGGAGCTGGACGCCACCATCCAGGAGGTACGTACGGCGATCTTCGCGCTGCAGCAGGAGCCGGGGGACGACGCGCCCTCCGGACTGCGCGCGCAGGTGCTGCGCGAGACCGGTTCCGCCGCGCGGGGCCTCGGCTTCCCGCCCTCCGTCCGCTTCGTCGGGCCGGTCGACCACCGGGTGGGCGCACTCAGCGCCCGCAACGTCGTGGCGGCGCTGCGCGAGGCGCTGTCCAACGTCCAGCGGCACGCCGACGCCACCTGGGTGGAAGTGGTGCTCGACGCCACCGCCGTGCTCGCCGACGGCCGGGAGGGAGTGCGCCTGATCGTCTCCGATGACGGCGTGGGCATCCCCGAGACCGGCCGGCGCAGCGGGCTGCGCAACCTCGCCCGCCGCGCGGAGTCGCTGGGCGGCGAGTCCACCTTCGGGCCGGGGCCGGACGGCAGGGGCACCACGCTCGCGTGGGAGGCGCCCCTGTGAGCCGGGCGGCGGAGGTCAGCGTTCGGCGAGGATGCGCTCGATGACGCGGGCCACGCCGTCCTGCTCGTTCGCCGTGGTGCGGTGCGTGGTGGCGGCCAGGATGTCGGGGTGGGCGTTGGCGACGGCGTAGGAGGTGCCCGCCCAGGTCAGCATGGCGAGGTCGTTGGGCATGTCGCCGAAGGCCACCACTTCCGCGGCGGAGATGCCGAGGTCCGCGCAGCAGCGCGCGAGCGTCGTCGCCTTGCTGACCCCCGCGCCGCTGATCTCCAGCAGCGCCGACGCGCTGGACCGGGTGATCTCGGCGTGCTCCCCGGCCACCGCCCGCGCGGTGGCCAGGAAGACGTCCGGGTCGATGGAGGGGTGCTTGGCCAGCAGTTTCAGCACGGGCTGGCCCTGCCGCGCGCTGTCCAGCAGCTCTTCCACCGGGGCGATGACTGCGTCGGGGGCGGGGGCGTACGGCGGGTACTCCGGCTCGTAGGCGAAACCGCCCGTCAGTTCGACGGCGAAGGCCGTGCCGGGGACGGCCGTGCGCAGGATGGCGACGACCGCGAGGGCGTCCCGCGGGTCGAGCGGGTAGGCCGCCAGCAGCCGCCTGCCGCGGTGCAGGTCGTAGACGGCGGCGCCGTTGGCGCATATCGCCATGCCGTGGCCGGCGGTGTGCCCGGCGACGACGTCCATCCACCGCGCAGGGCGCCCGGTGACGAAGAAGACCTCGATGCCCGCGGCCTCGGCGTCCGCCAGCGCGGCGATCGTACGGGCCGAAACGGTCTTGTCGTCGCGCAGGAGCGTGCCGTCCAGGTCGGTGGCGATCAGCCGCGGCACGGGGGTCGCGAGGGTGGCGTCCGGGATGCGGGGATGCTGGGTGGCTGAGGTCACCGACCCATGGTCCCCCATGCGCCTGCATATGACAGCAGCCGCGTGCGCAGTGCGATCATCGCCACACTCTCCGTCGCCGTTGTCAGTGCCGGGTGCCACCATCACGCCATGGCCCTTGTGCGTTGTGAAGAGCAGCCCGACCGGGAACCGGTGCTCCTGGCCGACGCTTTGCCCATCGTCGTGGACGGCATCCGCATGGCCGCGCGCGCCGCGATACCCGGCGCCGTCCCGGCGGCCGGCACCGCCACGACCTGCGGCCGGTGCGCCTGTGCCGCGTACCGCCACCGCACGGCCGGCGGGCACTGGATCCTCGTCGAGCCCGGCGAGTGGCCGGTGGCCGCCGTCCCGGCCGGCCGCCGCTGGCGCGTCGCGCGGGACGGCACGGCGGTCAACCTGCGCGCCTCCGTGTCCTTCGGCACCTGCCGGATCAGCCACTTCGAAGTCTGTCCCGCGGGGCCGCCGCCCGCGGCCTCGCCCCTGCTGCTCGGCCAGTGGCGGAGCAACGCCCGGCGCCGGCTCAACTGAGCTGCCGCCGGGGGCCACGGTCGCGGCACGCCCGCGTCCCGGGGCGGACGTAGGCTCATCGCATGAATGTGCGCCTGAGCACCGTGATCCTTCCCGTCGACCGCTGGCATGAGGGAGCCCGTGCCACCTGGCAGCGTGCCGAGGAACTCGGCTTCCACGCCGCCTACACCTACGACCACCTGTCGTGGCGCAGCTTCCGGGACGGTCCTTGGTTCGGCGCCCTGCCCACCCTCACCGCCGCCGCCACGCACCGGCTGCGCCTGGGCGCCCTCGTCACATCAGTCAAGCCTTGTTCACCTATCACGGTCTGACCTGGGAAGTCGTGCGTCAGGGGCGTCTTGGTCCGGCCCGGAGCAGATCAGATCGCGATGAGTCGGACGCGGTTACCGCACAGCTTGGCCATGTCGTCGACGTCCGACGTAAGCATGGCCACCGGGCCTGGCTGGCGGAGCGCGAGCTCGGCGACGGTGGCATCGATCGCGTACCTGTGGCCGTGCAGGCCGGCCTCTTTCAGCAGGCCGGTGGCGGCTCTGGCCGCCTGCTCGGTCACCGCTTCCACCTTGACCTGGGAAAGGATCCAGCTCAGTCGGGGGGTGTTCACCCGGGCGTGCATGACCTCCACGATGGTGTTGGCGCAGACGACGAGATCGGCGGCCATCGAATGGAAGGACCGGATCATCGCGAGCACGGCCCGGTCCTGCGAGATCCAGGCGGACAACCCTTGGGAGTCCAGCACGACGGTCTCAATGCGATGGTTCACGCGGCGCTCGCCGACTCCTCGTGCTCGGCCGTGCCCAAGATTCTGGTCTGGGCCGCAGCCAGCTCCTCGTCAGTGAACGCGCCGTGTTCCTCCTCGTAGCGGCGCAGTTCCTCACCGAGCAGCTGGTGTCTGATCTGGCGGGCAACCGCCTCCGCAACATAGCCGGAGACGTTGTCCGTGAGCCTCTTCAGCTCCGCCACCTGCTCGGTGGGCAGAGTGACCGTGATGCGGGTCGTGTCAGCCATGGAGTCAGCATACTGCGGTATGCGCGCTATCTGTCAGGCTTCTCCACCCGAGCTCAGCGCTGGCCCGCACCGAGCAGCTCACTCAGACGGTCGCCGATCACGGACACCCCGGGGCGCGGGTCGCTCTCGTAATACCAGGGCTTGCGCCGGCGCAGCAGTGCATCGCCGTGCTCGCTCCAAGTGAATCCCGGCTTCCGCAGGAGCTTCCGGAACACCGCGTCTACGGTCTCCCGGTGAGCGGCGGCCAGACGGCCGATCGGCAGTGGCGTGATCGACTCCTCGCGCAGGTACGTGCGCAGCAGATCCTGGTGCCGCTTGCGGCCCGCCAGGGCCGGGTCCGCGAAGAGGTCGCGCAGCATCCCGTAGTCGGCATAGAAGTTGAGCCCGTCGACCTGGTCGTAGATGACGCCGACGGTGTCCGAGTCCGCCAGTTCTGACGGCAGCTCGAAGAAGGGCAGGTCCAGGCCGGGGAGCCGCTCGCGTCGGGCGCGGCTGGGCTGTGCGGCGACGGCGGCCTGTTGGCGGTGGCGGTAGTAGGCGTTGAGGAGGTCCTCGGCTTCGGCAGGCGGAAGGACCAGTTCGTCGCCACCGCAGAACTCGACGAACGCTGCCCGGTCCTCCCGCATCAGCTTCCACCCCTGCTCGATCTTCTCGGGGTTGCGGAAAACCAGTTCGGGGTGGTGCGTGGCCAGTTGCAGGGCTGCTTGGGCGATCTCGGTGGCGCTGGACCTGGGGTAGCTCGTCATCGCCCCGGACATCAACCACGCCCCGCCGAGCGAGTGGACGGGTACCAGACAGGTGTGGAGGAATCCCCCCTTGGACACTCCGCGGAACGCCGCCCGCCCGACGTTCGAGTACGTGCGGTACTCAAGGTCGTCGACAAGGTTCAGCAGGATGACGGCATCGCCGTCCTTGCGCCGGATCTCGAAGACACCCTCGACCGGGTCACGCCAGCCGAGCAGCATCTCCCGGTCCGACGCGGTCAAGTCCTTCCGGCCGGTGACGAAGCGGTCCACCACGGTCGAACCGTCCGGCAGCCGGTACCGCAGGATGAAGTGGTCGGTGATCCGGATCGCCTCACCCTCGTCCAACTGCCGTTCAGGCCCAGCGGCCTCCAGCAGGATGGGTGTCAACCACCGGTCGAAGCGGGCACTCTGCGCGAAGGTGACCAGCCGCCCCTTCAATTCGGTGCTGCGCTCGATGAGATCAGCCAGTGACGGTACATGGGCGCCCTGACGTGCGCCCTGTGCGGCCTCAGCCACGTTCAGCCCTTTCGTACGAGCCGGTTCCGTGTGAAGTGAGAGGTGTCCGGCCTCAACCGGCCCAGTGACGGTACGCCTCGATCCACTCCGCGCTTCGGGAGCGGGGCTGGGCAAAGGCAGCTCCAGGATTCCGATCGACTGCCGAACCCGGCCGCCAGTGCACATGGCGACGATCCTGCCGTCTGGCGTGAGGTCGATGCCGCGCACGATCACCTCGACGCCGAGAACGGCGGTGGTGAAGGGCAGGGCCAGGTGCTCTTCAAGCAGCGTGAACAGACCGGTCAAACTGCTCGTCTTCGGTGTAGGCGTCGACGGTGGCCTCTTCGATCATGGCCTCAAGCTTGGCTGTGTCCCACCCATCCATGAGGCAACGCTAGCGGCCCCCAGGGTGACACCGGGCGGCAACGATGCCACTGGTGCCTCACCCCGGAGCGACGAGGACGCACAGTGGCCTGCGGCACGCGCCGGCGCGTGCCGTTGCCGGATACGGTGGAAGTCCAGTGAGGACATGGGAGGTTCGGATGCGACAGGGCGACACCGAGTACCTGGCAGCGCTGGACGAGACGATGGAAATCCTCCGGCGTTGGGCGCGGGAGGGCCGTACCGACGGCTGGTACAAGTCCCTCAGTGAAGAGCTGAAGGCCCAGGGGCACAACGTCCACTATCGCGGCCCGATCATCAGCCAGCTCCTCGGTGACGCCTGCCGCCGGGACAGCAAGGGGACTGATCCCATGCTCTCCGCCATCGTGATCCTCAAGGCGACCGGCAGGCCCGCCGGCCAGTTCTTCGAGCTGGCGAACGGGGCTCCGTTCCACCGGACGCACGCGGAATGGACCTGGGACCAGGAGCGCGCCCGCGTCTTCGCACGGTACCGCGAGAGCTGAAGGGTGCCGCTACCGCTCCGGAGCGCACACGCGCAACACGGGACCGCCGCAGCCCCGACCGGAAGTGTGGGCTCTGTTGCCTGCAGTCACTGACGCATAGGGTCGCAGGCATGCGACTGAGTACGGTAATCCTTCCCGTCCACCGATGGAGCCAGGGTCGGCACATCTGGCGGCGGGCCGAAGACCTCGGGTTCCATGCCGCGTACACCTACGACCACCTGTCGTGGCGGTCGTTCCGGGACGGTCCGTGGTTCGGGGCGATCCCGACGCTGACGGCGGCAGCGTCAGTAACGCAGAGTATGCGCTTGGGTACGCTCGTGACGTCGCCCAACTTCAGGCACCCCGTGCCCCTGGCCAAGGAACTGATCTCGCTCGACGACATCTCCGGCGGCCGGATCACACTCGGCATCGGCGCGGGCGGCAACGGCTTCGACGCCACCGCGCTCGGCCAGGAGGCGTGGACGCCGAAGGAGCGGGCGGACCGCTTCGACGAGTTCGTGCCGCTGCTGGACCGGCTGCTGACCGAGGGAGCGGTCTCTCAGCACGGGTCCTTCTACTCGGCGCAGGAGGCGCGGAACATCCCCGGGTGTGTGCAGCAGCCCCGGCTGCCGTTCGCTGTGGCGGCCACCGGGCCGCGCGGGATGAGGCTGGCCGCCCGCTACGGGCAGGCGTGGGTGACGACCGGCGACCCGCAGCTGTTCCAGGACGGCACACCGCAGCAGTCGCGGGCGGCGCTCGCCGGGCAGATCGACCGGCTGGGGGCGGCGTGTGCGGAGACCGGGCGGGACGTCGGCGAGCTGGACAAGATCCTGCTCCACGGCTTCACCCCGGACCGCAACACCCCGCTGCAGTCGGTCGAGGCGTTCACCGACTTCGCCGGCCGCCACCGCGAACTGGGCTTCACCGAGATCGTGATCCACTGGCCCATCGCCGACTCCGACTTCGACGTCGACCCCGCCGTCTTCGAGGCCATCGCCGCCGAGGCCGCCCGGACGCCCGAGCCGGTCGCCGAGCTCGATGATGTGGACGTCCGGCGTTCCGGCAACTCCGGCCTCATCGGGTCAGGTGCGTGAGCCGCTCGACTCCCCCTGTCATCGGCCCCTGTCACCGGCCTGAGTCGGGCGGGTGACAGGGGGCGGCAGCGGCCGTCCGGTGGAAACCGCCGGGGAGCCGGCCGCGCCCGACCGGTGCCCGTACGCCTCGAGAGGGCCGGGAACCGCCCCGTAGGGCCCCGTGGCCGGGCCCTCGCCCGCTAACCCCGGGGTCGAGGAGCCGCAACTCGGGGCGCACGCGGCGAAAGGCCGTCGCCGGGAGCGGCCGGGCGGGGGACGGCTGGGCCACCCGGGTGGTGTTGATCGGAATATCGGCAGCCTCGAGGTGCGGCACCGAGGATTTCGTGCTCACTTCCGCATCATCGGATTAGTCGCTCCCGACTCACCGAAGGAAGTGAGAGGTCATGGCTGCCAACACCCATGTCAGGACGTTCTGGGACGTCTTCGTGACGTTCCTGGTCAAGCTGGCCGCGTACTTCGGACTCGCCGTCCCGGCGTCGCGTACCACGGCTCCGGTCGCGCCGCGACCGGAGACCGTCCCCGGGACCCGGTTCCTGCCCACCGCCGAGGCGGTGCGCCACTGGGCGCCGGCTCCCCGGACGGAACCTGCGCCACGGCCGGTGGCCGTGGGCGCCGCCGCCTCGGGGCCGGGCCTTCCCGGCGCGCCCGACGCGCGCATCGCTGAGGTCCCGTCGTCGCGAGGACCGTCCCGACGTCCGTCAGGGCCGTCCGTCCCGCCGGTCCCATCCGTCCCGTCGCTCTCTGCTTCGCCTGTCTCTTCCGTCTCGTCCGTCCCATCCGTCCCGTCGCCCCTTCCGCCATCGCTCCCCTCGTACCGCGACCTGCCTGTCGTGCCCGAGCCGTCCCTGGGCCTCGAACCGGCCCTCTGCCGCGCCGCCGCGACCGGGGCCGGTGAGCTGTCGCTGCCGCCGACGATGAAGCAGCGCATCCGCGCCGAGGCCCACGGCGCCTCGCCGGTGGCCCGCGTGCGCACCCGTCCGATCGGCGACGCCGGCCTCAACCCCGCGCTGAGCGACGCGACCGAGGCCCCTGCCCGTGCCCCCCGCAGCCGCGAGTGGGCGCTCTGCGCATGACCGCCGCGAACGCCTGTGACCAGCAGGCGCGACCCGCCGCGAGGCACCCGTCGCAAGGACGACGTCAAGCCGTTCCCACGACCCAGAAGCGCCCCGGCAGCCGCCTTTGGCGGACCGCCCGAGGCGAAGCACAGCAGCGGCACCATGGCGCCGGACACGGCGCCCGACCCGGCGGAACCTCGTCGATCCCCCGGACGACGGGCGCACAGACGGCCGCCGGCCGGAGCACGGCAAGGAGCACCAGGCCCGACAGCGGCTTCGGCAGCACTGCGGGTACCACCGGGGATGAGATCACGAGCAGGACCCCGACAGCACGCACCAGCACGAGGCCAAGGCCAAGGTCGAGGTCGAGGACGAGGACGAGGACGATGACACCCGAGACGGCCGGCCCCCCCGAGGCTGTGACGGTCACCCCCGGCCCGCACCCGTTTCGCGCCCGGGCCACAGACCTCCCGGCCACCGAGTCGCCCGCGGACGACGGCGGGGCAGGACCATGCGCGCGCCACACGCGTGCGCAGCGCCCTGGTCCCCAGGGCACTCCGAGGCACCGCATGCCCCGGCCCCGCACCTGTACGGGCGCACGCACGCGCCCCGCGCCGACGCACCCCGCGCACACGGACCGTGCCCGCTCGCACCACGCCGGGCCGCCCCGCCCGCGCACGCACACGCGCTGCTCACCCGCCCACCGCAGTCCACCCAGCGCTCACCCACGCACCTCGCACCCCCCACCCACCACGCCGGCGCGCCGCACGCACATCCCCGCGCCCGCACCCCACGACCCGGCGTGACGCCACGCGGCACCACCGGGTCCGGCCACCCGCCGAAGGCGACCGCTGAGAGCAACCGCTGAGAGCGACCACTGAAGCCGACTGCCGGAGCCGACCGCCGGAGCCGACCGCTGAGGCCGACCGCTGCGGCCGACCGCCGGAGCCGACCGTGCTCCCGGACGACGAGGCCCCGCCACGGCTGAACCGCGCGACCCGCAGGAAAATCACGGCACCACGGACAGAGGACACCGCCTCCCCTACGGGAACGTCACCCCCAAGGACTACGCACAACCGCCCCTCAGAGTGACGACGGGGTATGGCCCGCGCCACTAGGTTCGTGGCGTGACTGTGATCGCTACCGAAAGCCTGACGAAGCGGTACCCGAGGGTGACCGCTCTGGACCGGCTCACCGTCGACATCGCACCCGGAGTGACCGGGTTGGTCGGTGCCAACGGAGCCGGCAAATCGACCCTGATCAAGATCCTCCTGGGTCTGGCGCCGGCCACGGAAGGCCGGGCCGCCGTCCTGGGCATGGACGTGGCGACCGAGGGCGCGACGATCCGCGCCCATGTGGGCTACATGCCGGAGCACGACTGCCTGCCCCCGGACGTGTCGGCGACGGAGTTCGTCGTCCACATGGCCCGCATCGCGGGGCTGCCGCCGTCCGCCGCGCGCGAGCGCACCGCGGACACGCTCCGCCACGTCGGCCTGTACGAGGAGCGGTACCGCCCCATGGGCGGGTACTCCACGGGCATGAAGCAGCGGGTGAAACTGGCCCAGGCGCTGGTCCACGACCCCCGGCTGGTGCTGCTCGACGAGCCGACGAACGGGCTGGACCCCGTCGGCCGCGACGACATGCTCGGGCTGATCCGGCGCGTCCACACCGAGTTCGGCATCTCCGTGCTGGTCACCTCCCACCTGCTCGGTGAACTGGAGCGCACCAGCGACCACATCGTCGTCATCGACGGCGGCTCCCTCCTGCGCTCCTCCTCGACCAGCGACTTCACCCAGGCGACCGCCTCGCTCACCGTCGAGGTCACCGAGCACGAGGACGACCTGGTGGCGAAGCTGGCCGCGGCCGGGCTCAACGCGCACTGCGACGGCCGGCTGGTCATGGTCGACATCGACGGGGACGAGACGTACGACGCGGTCCGCGACGCGGTCGCGGAACTCGGCACGGGACTGGTGCGCATGGAGCAGCACCGGCACCGCATCGCCGAGATCTTCCGGGGAGGGGACGAGCATGACGCAGCTTGAGGGCAGGCCGCCCGCCGCGGACGTCATCCACGACATCGGCTACCGGCACTACGACGGCCCGCGTCTGGGGCGGGGCTACGCGCGCATGTCGCTGTACGTCCACAGCCTGCGCGGCGCGTACGGGCTCGGCCGGTCGGCCAAGTCCAAGGTGCTGCCGATGATCCTGCTGGCCGCGATGTGCGGCCCGGCCGCCATCATGGTCGCGGTGGCCATCGGCACCAAGGCGACCAGGCTGCCGATCGAGTACACCCAGTACGCGATCATCATGCAGGCCGTCATCGGCCTCTACCTGGCGGCGCAGGCCCCGCAGTCCGTCTCGCTCGACCTGCGGTTCAAGACGACCCCGCTGTACTTCTCCCGGCCCATCGAGGCGGTCGACTACGTGGCGTCGAAGTTCGCGGCGCTGACCACGGCGCTGTTCATCCTCACCGGGACGCCGCTGCTGGTCATGTACATCGGGGCGCTGCTGGCCAAGTTCGACGTCGGCGACCAGAGCGCGGGCTTCGCCAAGGCGATGCTGGCCGCGCTGCTGCTGTCGATGCTGTTCTCGGGCATCGGTCTGGTCATCGCGGCGCTGACGCCGCGCCGGGGCTTCGGGGTGGCCGCGGTCATCGCGGTGTTCACCCTCTCGTACGGCGCGGTGACCAGTGTGCAGGGCGTCGCCTCGATCAACGGCAACCACGATGTGATCGCCTGGCTCGGCCTGCTCTCGCCGATCACCCTGATCGACGGCGCGCAGACCTGGTGGCTGGGCGCGACCTCCAGCTTCCCCGAGGGCGCGGGTCCGAAGGACGCGGTCGTCGGCACCGTCTACCTCCTCGTCCTGCTCGCCGTGATCGCCGGCTGCTTCGGCCTGCTGATGCGCCGCTACCGAAAGGCCGTCCTGTCGTGACCACCCTGTCCATCGACCATGTGTCCCGCTGGTTCGGCAACGTCGTCGCCGTGAACGACGTGACGATGACGATCGGCCCCGGCGTCACCGGACTGCTCGGCCCCAACGGCGCGGGCAAGTCCACCCTGATCAACATGATGGGCGGCTTCCTGGCCCCCTCGGCCGGCACCGTGACCCTCGACGGCGCCGCGGTCTGGCGCAACGAGCAGACGTACCGGCACATCGGCATCGTCCCCGAGCGCGAGGCGATGTACGACTTCCTGACGGCCCGCGAGTTCGTGGTCGCCAACGCGGAGCTGCACGGGCTGGCGGATCCGGGGGCGGCGGCGCAGCGCGCCCTGGCCACGGTCGAGATGGAGTTCGCCCAGGACCGCCCGGTCTCCACGTACAGCAAGGGTATGCGGCAGCGCGCCAAGATGGCCTCCGCGCTGGTGCACGACCCGTCGGTGCTGCTGCTGGACGAGCCCTTCAACGGCATGGACCCCCGGCAGCGGCTGCAGTTGATGGACCTGCTGCGGCGGATGGGCGCCGAGGGCCGCACGGTGCTGTTCTCCTCGCACATCCTGGAGGAGGTCGAGCAGCTGGCGAGCCACATCGAGGTGGTCGTCGCCGGCCGGCACGCGGCCTCGGGCGACTTCCGCAAGATCCGCCGGCTGATGACGGACCGGCCGCACCGCTATCTGGTGCGCTCCAGCGACGACCGGGCGCTCGCCGCCGCGCTGATCGCGGACGGGTCCACGGCCGCCATCGAGCTGGACTGGAAGGAGCGTGCGCTGCGGGTCCAGGCGATCGACTTCGCCGGCTTCACCGAGCTGCTGCCGCGCGTCGCGCGGGAGCGGGGCATCCGGCTCTACACGGTCTCGCCGTCCGACGAGTCCCTGGAAAGCGTCTTCTCCTACCTGGTCACGGCGTAGGCACCCGGCTGTAAGGAGCTTCGATGTACAACCCCACCGTGGCCAGGCTGACCTACCGGGGGCTGCTGGGCCGCCGCCGGGCCCTGGTCCTGTTCGCCCTGCCCGCGCTGCTGATCCTCATCTCCGTGGCGGTGCGCGCGCTGGCCGGCGCCGACGACTCCACCGCGAGTTCCGTGCTGGGCGGTTTCGCGCTGGCGACGATGGTGCCGCTGGTCGGCGTGATCGCCGGCACGGGCGCCATCGGTCCGGAGATCGACGACGGCTCGATCATCTACCTGCTGGCCAAGCCGGTGCGGCGGCCGACGATCATCGTCACGAAGCTGCTGGTCGCCATCGCGGTGTCGGTGGTCTTCTCGGCCGTGCCCACTCTGATCGCCGGGTTCATCCTCAACGGCAACAGCCAGGGCATCGCGGTCGCGTTCACCGCCGCGGCGGCGGTCGCCTCCGTCACCTATGCGGCCGTCTTCCTGCTGCTGGGCGTGGTGACCCGGCAGGCGGTGGTATTCGGCCTGGTCTACGCGCTGGTCTGGGAGTCGCTGATCGGCAGCCTGGTGCCGGGGGCGCGCACGCTGAGCGTCCAGCAGTGGGCCCTCGCGCTGGCCCAGAAGATCGCCGGGGAGGGCATGGTGACCTCTGACGTGGGGCTGCCCCTGGCGGTGGTGCTGCTGGTGGGCGTCACTGCGGCCGCGACGGTCTACGCCGGGCAGCGGATCCGGTCCCTGACGCTGGCCGGCGAGGAGTGATCGTCCCCGTCCGGACGCGTCTTCGTCCCGGCCTCTGAGAGGTCGCGCGGAGAGGCGGGGTGGAGAAAGGAGCGGGCCGAGTCCGGCAAGGCGGAGAAGGGAGACGCAGCGGAGCTGCGGCGACCGACGACAACGCCGCCACGCGAGAGCCGTCGACCCGCGACGCCGGCCCGCCTCTCCCTGTGGCCTCTAACCAACGGCGGCGGCGCTTGGACGTGCCGAAGAGCGAACGGGTGATCTCGCGCCCGATCTGGGTGCCGACGGAGCGGGCCAGCGACTGCAACACGCCGCTGCCCACCACCTGTGCGACGACACCCGTCTCCTCCTCCTTCGGCCGCTCCCGCTCCCCGCGGCCTGCGGGACCCGGCGCGGGCGGCCGCGCCGGGGCCGGCGCCTGCCGGCCGGCCAGGCGCTCGTACGCCGACTCCCGGTCCACCGCCCGCGCGTAGCGCGCGTACAGCGCGGAGTCCGCGATCGCCGCGTCCATCGCCGCCGGATCGGCGGGCCCCATCAGCGAGCGCGGCGCCCGCAGCCGCACCGCCGCCACGGGGGTGGGGGCGCCGTCCTCGTCGAGCACGGTGACCACGGCCTCGCCGGTGCCGAGCCCGGTGAGCAGCTCCTCCAGGTCGTACGGCGAGGTGGGGAAGGTGCGTACCGTCGCCTTGAGCGCCTTTGCGTCCTCCGGGGTGAAGGCGCGCTGCGCGTGCTGCACCCGGTTGCCGAGCTGGCCGAGCACCGCGGAGGGCACGTCGCCGGGGCTCTGGGTCACGAAGAAGACGCCCACACCCTTGGAGCGGATCAGCCGCACGGTCTGCGTGACGGCCTCCAGGAATGCCTTGCTCGCCCCGGAGAACAGCAGGTGCGCCTCGTCGAAGAAGAACACCAGCTTGGGCTTGTCGAGGTCGCCGGCCTCCGGCAGGTCCTCGAAGAGGTCGGCCAGCAGCCACATCAGGAAGGTGGAGAAGAGCCGCGGCCGGTCCTGCACCTCGGGGAGCTCCAGGACGGAGACGACGCCGCGCCCCTCCGCGTCCGTCCGCAGCAGTTCGGCGCTGTCGAACTCCGGCTCGCCGAAGAAGACCCCCGCCCCCTGGGCCTCGAAGGCCGTCAGCGAGCGCAGGATCACCCCGGCCGTCGCCGGCGAGACCCCGCCGATCCCCTTCAGTTCCTGCTTGCCCTCGTCGGAGGTGAGGAAGGTGACCACGGCCCGCAGGTCCTTCAGATCCAGCAGCTCCAGGCCCTTGGTGTCGGCGTAGTGGAAGATCAGGCCCAGCGACTGCTCCTGCGTGGTGTTGAGCTCCAGCACCTTCGACAGCAGCACGGGACCGAAGCCGGTCACGGTGGCCCGCAGCGGGACGCCCCGGCCCGTGCCGCCCAGGGCGAGGAACTCGGTGGGGCAGCCCGCCGGGCTCCATTCCTGCCCCACCTCGGCGGCCCGCGCGGCGACGCGGTCGCCGGGGACGCCCGGCGCCGAGATGCCGGAGAGGTCGCCCTTGACGTCGGCCAGGAAGACAGGAACGCCCTGCGCGGACAGCTGCTCAGCGACGAGTTGCAGCGTCTTGGTCTTGCCGGTGCCAGTGGCGCCCGCGACGAGGCCGTGCCGGTTGAGCATCGACAGGGGCAGGCGTACGGGGGCCTGCGGCAGGGCCCGGTCCTCCCACAGCAGGGCGCCGAGTTCGAGGGCCGGTCCGGTGAAGACATACCCCTCGGCGATGGTCCGGGCGGCGTGGGGAAGACTCGGCGTCGTCATGGGCTGCTCCCGCTTTCACCGTGTTCGCCCACCATCGCACTCCTGCGCCGTTGCTGCGCCCGTACACGCTTGCCCGGTAGGCTTTCCGTGTGATCTTCAAGCGCATCGGAAACGGGCGGCCGTACCCCGACCACGGCCGGAAAAGCACCCGTGAATGGGCGGACGTCGCCCCACGCCCGGTACGCCTCGACCAGTTGGTCACCACAAAGGGCCAACTGGACCTGGAGACCCTCCTCGCCGAGGACTCGACCTTCTACGGCGACCTGTTCGCACACGTCGTGAAGTGGCGGGGCGACCTCTACCTGGAGGACGGGCTCCACCGGGCCGTGCGCGCGGCGCTGCAGCAGCGTCAGGTGCTGCACGCCCGGGTGCTGGAGATGGACTGAGCGGGGCGGCTTCGCGGGCCCTCGTCCGCTCGGGGCCCCCTCGCCCTTTCAGGTTCCCGTCGCTCCCGGCGACCCCCGATTGGTTGATCATTTAGTAGGCCCGGCTGCCTGATCGCACTACGCTGCGCACATGAGCATGCTGACGCCCCCGGGCATGGGCGGAAAGTACCGGGTCACCGGGAACCAGTACCCGCGGATGCGCCGCTCCCGCAGCAAGGTGCGCGTCGCGGCGGTGGTCCTGACGACCGTCGCCGTGGTCGGTCTGGCCGGCTGGGGCACGCTCCAGCTCGTCGACGTCTTCGGGGGCACGTCCACGCCGGCGAAGACCACGGCGGCCAAGGCCACGAGCCCCGCGAAGGAACGCGCCTGCAAGGCCGCGGCCGTCCCCGGTTCCGCCTCGAGCGCCCCCATCACCTTCCCGGAACCCGGGGAGCTCACCGTCAACGTCTACAACGCCACCGCCAAGAGCGGCCTGGCCAAGGACACCGCCGACGAGTTCGCCGCGCGCGGCTTCAAGGTGGGCACCTTCGGCAACGCCGACCCCGAGTACGACCGCAAGGTGAAGACGGCCGCGCTGCTGATCGGCGGCCACGGGCCGAAGGCCGAGGCCGCGATGAAGCTGGTCAGCGCCCAGATCAAGGGCACGAGCACCCTGAAGCCGGCCGCTGCCGGCTCCGGGCGCCCCACCGGCACGGTGGACGTGATGCTCGGCAACGGCTTCACCAAGCTCTCCGGCGACAAGGCGGTGGAGAAGGCCCTCGCCGCCCTGGCCCGCCCGAGCGCGGCTCCCAGCGCCGGGACCTGCTAGGCGCCCTGCGGCGCGCGTACGACGGGACCGGGGGGGGGGGGGGGGGGGGGGTGGGGGGGGGGGT
>NZ_CBDRBL010000109.1:0-17418 GCF_965342175.1 Actinacidiphila sp. bgisy167 | reverse complement strand
GTTGAGCGCGCTGCGAACCGAGGGGGTGATCTGACCGATGGCGGACACCAGGGGCCGCGAGGACACGCGGTCACACACCACAGAGCGACCGGTGGCGGTGCCGGGCACCGTCCACCGGTGGGCCGGGGCAGCAGGGCCGCCCTGACCGACGCACCACCGTGACGAGACCGGGCCGCGTGGACCGCGCGGACCGGGCCCGCCGCGCAGCACGAAAAGAGCACGGGGGCCGGCACGGGTCGGTCTCCCACGGGACCGACCCGTGCCGGCCCCAGGTCCAGGGGGCGCTGGCCAGACTCTTTCGAGGCAGGGGAATCATGACAATGGCGTCAACGACATCGACGTCCCAAACACCCGTCACCTACCGAGAGGTGACCGACCGCAACGGCCGGGTGTACCGCATCGGCGAGACCGATGTGGACATCATGGGGCGTAAGCGCAAGTGGATGGTCATCCTGCCGTGGGTGGGCATGATGGGCATCAGCTCGGCGGAGTACGCGTTCGCGTCCGCCGAGGAGACGCTCCACACCGCACACGCGTGGAGCAGCCTGCACATCTTCTGGATGCTCGGCGTCTGGGTGTTCTTCCAGGCCGCGGTGGCCTTCCCGGCGGGCAAGCTCCGCGAGTCCGGGAGGCTGCCGGCGCGCTGGGCGATGATGCTCGGCGCCCTGGGCACCTTCCTGGGCTACCTGTCGCTGGCGTACGCACCGCACGTCGTCTTCGCGTACCTCGGCTTCGGCATGTTCAGCGGCATGGGCGCCGGCATGGTGTACGCGACCTGCGTGAACATGGTCGGCAAGTGGTACCCCGAGCGGAAGGGCGGCAAGACCGGCTTCGTCAACGGCGGTTTCGCCTACGGCTCGGTGCCGTTCGTCTTCCTCTTCACCGGCTACATGGACCTGACCAACTTCCGCTGGGTGCTGGTCTCGGTCGGCGTCTTCCTCGCGGCGGTCGTCGCGGTGTCCGGCCACTTCTTCAAGGACCCGCCGAAGAACTGGTGGCCGGCCGACATCGACCCGCTGAAGGTGCCCGACGACCCGCGCACCCGCCGCGCCCTGGAGAAGAACCCGCCCGCCGTCCGCCAGTACACCCCCGCGGAGGCCTGGCGCACCGGCCGGGTGGCGCTGATGTGGTTCTGCCTGCTGTGCACCTCGGGCGTGAACATCTTCGGCATCGCCTTCCAGGTCGACATCGGCAAGGAGGCGGGCTTCGCCGGCGGGATCGTGGCCACGGCCATGTCCCTGAAGGCGATCGTCAACGGCACGGGCCGCGGCGTCATCGGCTGGCTGTCCGACCGCTACGGCCGCAAGCAGTGCCTCATCTTCGTCTGCATCGTGCTCGGCCTGTCGCAGTACGGCATCCTGTGGTCGGCCGACATCGGGAACCTGCCGCTGTTCCTCATCTTCTCGTCCATCTCCGGATTCGGCGGCGGCGCGATCTTCCCGATGTTCGCGGCGATGACGGCCGACTACTTCGGCGAGAACAACAACGCGTCCAACTACGGCCTGGTCTACAGCTCCAAGCTCGTCTCGGGTCTGCTCGGCTCGGGTATGGGCGCCTACGTGGTGTCGCACTGGGGCCACAGCGGGGCGTTCACCCTCGCGGGCTCGATCTCGCTGTTCGCCGGCTTCGTGGCGCTCTTCCTCACCCCACCGGGCCGTCCGAAGAAGAAGGACGTCCAGCGCAGCCCGCAGCCCGTGGGCTGACGTGACCGCCGGGAAGCGCCCGGGCTTCGGCACGGAACCTCGTGCCAGGAGACCGGGTGTCCCTCCCGACCACCGCGATAACCCCGGACCACCCCCGTGTCACCGGGGGACCGTGCCGGCATGACGTGGGCCTCAGTCGTGGAACGCCACGGCTGAGGCCCACGCGGTGTCTCAGCCCTTGCGGTCGGCGGCGATCGCCTTGTGGTGGTGGATGACCTCTTCGACGATGAACTTCAGGAACTTCTCCGCGAAGGCCGGGTCGAGGTGCGCCTCCTCGGCCATCTGCCGCAGCCGGGCGATCTGCTCCGCCTCGCGCCGCGGATCGGCGGGCGGCATGTTGTGGGCCGCCTTCAGCTCCCCCACCTGCTGGGTGGCCTTGAAGCGTTCCGCCAGCAGGTGCACCAGGGCCGCGTCCAGGTTGTCGATGCTGCCGCGCAGGTGGCGCAGCCGCTGCAGGGCGGCCGTGTCGTCCACGTGTCCGTCGTCCATCCGACCAGCCTAACCAGCGCGACGCCGTTCAGTCGGTACGTCCCGTGGCGGCGGCGGTCACCCCGAGACCGATCATCGCGAGGCCGCCCGCACCGCCGACCAGCGACAGACGGCGCGGGGAACGGGCGAACCACGATCGGGCCGCCGCCGCCGCGAGGCCCATGGCGCTGTCCGAGACGAGGGCGATCACGTTGAAGACCAGGCCGAGCAGCAGCATCTGCACGGTGACGTGCCCGGCCGGACGGTCGACGAACTGCGGCAGCACCGCGGCGTAGAACACCATGGTCTTGGGGTTCGAGACGCCGACCACGAAGCCCTCGCCGAGCGTGCGCAGTGCGCCGCGCGCGTCCCCCGCGTCCCCGGGCGCCATGGCGAGCCCCCTCCGCTGCCGCACCGCCTTGACGCCCAGGTACACCAGGTAGGCGGCGCCCGCCAGCTTGAGGGCCGCGAACAGCAGCGCCGAGCGCTCCACGACCGGGCCGACGCCGAGGGCGACGGCGACCACCAGGACGTACGAGCCGAGCGTGTTGCCGGCGACGGAGGTCAGCGCGACGCGGCGCCCGTGGGCGAGCGCGCGGCCGATGACGAAGAGGACGCTGGGGCCGGGGATCACCACGAGCACCAGGGACACCAGGGCGAAGGCCGCCAGTCGGTCGAAGGACATCATGGCCGGAGGCTAGCCGGGCGGGTATTCCGGCCGCACCGTATTAAACGGTCGTTTCGGGCGTCGGCGGCCGATGAGGTGGCCGACGGCGTTGTCGTCTGTTCATCCGGCCGCGGGTGCCGTCATGCTGGGACGTCGACAAGCGCGGGCACGAGGGAGGCGGAACCGATCATGAGCGAGCCGCAGGGCGCAGAGCTGGAGGCGGTACGGGCCCGGCGGGAGGAGCTGCGCGCGAGGTATCTGCGCGAGCCCGCGGCGCGGCCGGCGACCACGGCGGCGGGGGTGCACCACGTCGCGTTCATCTGCCGGGACGTCGAGGAGACCATCCGCTTCTACCAGCAGTTCCTGGGCTTCCCGCTGGTGGAGCTGGTGGAGAACCGGGACTACGCGGGCTCCAGCCACTTCTTCTTCGACATCGGCCACGGCAACCTGCTGGGCTTCTTCGACTTCCCCGGCCACGAGCACCCCGAGCACCACGAGACGATCGGCGGCCTGCAGCACCTGGCGCTGTCGGTGACGGCCGAGCAGTTCGCCGAGGCCAAGCGCGTGCTGGACGAGGCCGGGATCGACTATCTCGGGCCCGACCGGGGCGTGGAGGACAGCCTCTACCTCCGCGACCCCAACGGGATCAACGTGGAGTTGTACCGGGAGCGGCTCGGGCACTTCGACGGCAAGCCGCTGCTCTGAGCGGCCCGGCCGGGGCGGACAGCCCGGCGGAGCCTGCGGGCCGGCGGGCGTGCCGGGGTCAGTCCTCATGCGCCCGCTGGTGGTAGGAGGTCCTGGTGTGCTCGGTGTGCGCGCGCATGATCTGCTGGGCCCGCTCGCCGTCGCGTCCGGCGATGGCCGCGATCAGCTCACGGTGCTCGACCCAGGACTGCTGACCGCGCTGCCGGGCGACCGGGGTGTAGTACCAGCGCACGCGCCGCTCGACCTGCCGGGCGAGTTCGGCGAGCACCGCGTTCCCGGCCAGTTCCATCACGCAGGCGTGGAGGGCGGCGTTGGCGGCGACGACCGCGTCGACGTCGTCGGCGGCGACGGCTGCCTCGCCCGCCTCGCACAGCTCCTCGAGCCGCGCCAGGCCCGCGGAGGTGGCGTTGGCGGCGGCGAGGCGGGCCGCCTCCGTCTCCAGCAGGGCGCGGACCACGAGGAGCTGGTCGGCCTCCTCGTCGGTGGGCTCGTGGACGAAGGCCCCCTGGGCCGGGCGCAGATCCACCCATCCCTCGGTGTTGAGCCGCTGCAGGGCCTCGCGCACGGGCTGGCGGGACACCCCGAGGTGGCCGGCGAGTTCGGTCTCCACCAGGTGCTGGCCGGGGGTGAGCGAGCGGGTGATGATCAGCTCGAGCAGCGCTTCGTACACCTGGTCACGCAAGGGCCCGGGGCGCTGGAGCTTGGGCACGGATCCCTGCGACAGCCCGCTGGACAGCATCGGGGCCCCCAATCTTTCCCGGGGATGATTGGCTTTCGTCTACAGTCTACGTGCGCCAGGGCCGGGCACGGACACCGCACCCGAGCGTGATGCTCTTCACACTTCCGGCACTGCTCTTGCGGGAAGTCGGCGACCGCGCCGACGGCGGGCCGGCCATGGAAGCGATCATGCCAGGCGGCGGGGCGGCAGCGGTAACCGGCCGGAAGGCCGCTTGCACGCGCACCCTCCTCGGCCCGCGGCCCGCCGGGAAGCACCTTTACGCCCCCTTGACCCCTGCCAGGCGAATACTGTACACAGTATTCGTCCGGGGTCGAACACTCCGGGCCGGACCCGTTCCCGGGCCCGCGCCCGGGTACGGCGCGATCACCCGTGGCAACCTCTGTATCAAGGGCCCAAGCGGCTTCCAGCACGTACAGAACCGGGACTGATCGACATGGGACGGGTCACCGAACGACGTCGGGTACTGAGGATCAGGGACGAAGCCGTCGACCATCGCGCGGACACCCTGGTCGCCGAGGAACCACTGGAGATCCGGCTCAACGGCAAGCCGCTCGCGATCACGATGCGCACCCCCGGCGACGACTTCGCGCTCGCGGCGGGCTTCCTGGTCAGCGAGGGTGTGCTCGGCGGCGCTGACGAGCTGGCGAACATCGTGTACTGCGCCGGCGCGACCGTCGACGGGTCCAACACCTACAACGTCGTCGACGTGCGCCTCGCCCCCGGGGTCGCCGTCCCCGACATCACGCTGGAGCGCAACGTCTACACGACGTCCTCCTGCGGTCTGTGCGGCAAGGCCAGCCTCGACGCCGTCCGCACCACGGCCCGTTGGCCCATCGCCGACCCCGCGCCGCTGCGCCTCGAGCCCGCGCTGCTGTCCGCGCTCCCCGACCGGCTGCGCGCCGCGCAGCGCGTCTTCGACCGGACCGGCGGTCTGCACGCGGCCGCCCTCTTCACCGCCGACGGCGAACTGCTCGACCTGCGCGAGGACGTCGGCCGCCACAACGCCGTGGACAAGATCGTCGGCCGGGCCCTCCAGCAGGACCTGCTGCCGCTCGCCGGGAAGATCCTCATGGTCTCCGGTCGGGCCTCCTTCGAACTCGCCCAGAAGGCCGTGATGGCCGGCATCCCGGTCCTCGCCGCCGTGTCGGCCCCGTCCTCCCTGGCCGTCGACCTCGCCGCCGAGTCCGGGCTCACCCTCGTGGGCTTCCTGCGGGGCGCCTCCATGAACGTGTACGCGGGCGAAGAGCGGATCGCCCTGCCCGCGCCTGCGGCCGGGCGGGTCTGACCCGTCCAGCGCGCGTACACGCGCGCGGGACCGGCCGGCGAGGTTGCGCCCCCTGCGCCGGCTGGTCCCGCCACGGTCCTCACCGCTCGCCGGGGTCCCGTCCCCGGCCGTGGGCGGCGCCGGTACGCCGGCCCGCCCGCGCGGTGCGTCCTCAGTGCAGCTGCGCCTGCCAGTCCGCGGGGACCCTGCCCGCGGGACCCGGCGAGGGCTGGCCTGCTGGGCGCGAGTGCGGCGGAGGCAGTGCGGGACCGTCGTAGAACTCCTCGGTCTCGACGTTCCAGAACCAGTCCTCACCGGGCTCATAGCTGGTCATGAACGGGTGGCCCGCCTCCCGGGCGTGCCGCGTGGCGTGCTGGGACGGCGAGGAGTCGCAGCAGCCGATGTGCCCGCACTGAGCGCAGCGGCGCAGGTGGAGCCACCAGCCGGGCCCCTGGCCGGCGCCGCAGTCGGCGCAGCCGTCACCGCTGGGCTCTGACGTGGGATCGATGCCGGGGATCGTGACGTCGTCGGCCATGGTGGACCCGCCTCCTCAACCGCGAATCGCATCCTCCTGGCATGCTAACCGCCCTCGGATGCAGCCACCGGTCGAGCCGGGACTGCCCCCGCGGCCACCGCGGCTTCTCGCCCCGGGCCGCGTTCCGGAGCCGTGAGGTGGGGCTCGGAGTCTCCAGTGGAGTCCGTCGCCGGGGGCCGCCTACCAGGCGGGCCGGACGGGGCCGCCGGGCGCGAGGCGCGCCAGGTCGGCGGACAGGGCGCGCAGCCGGTCCTCGCCGAGCACGTCGGCCCAGGAGCGCACGGCGTCTGCGGCGGCCTGCTCGGCGGCGCGGGTGCAGGCCCGGCCGCGGTCGGTGAGAACGACGCGCCGGGCCCGGGCGTCGTCCGGGTGGGGACGGCGTTCGGCGTAGCCCTTGGCCTCGAGTTCGTCGACGAGTTGCCCGGCCGCCTGGCGGGTCACCCCGAGGTGCGCGGCGAGTTCGGTGACGGTGGCGCCACCGGCTGCCATGCGGGTGAAGGCGAAGCCATGGGCGGGGCGCAAGTCGTCGAAACCGCGGGCGACGACACCGTCGTGGATCGCGGCGGTGAGGGCGCCGGCGGCGGCGAGCAGGTTGACGCCCAGGGCCATGGCCGGGGCCGCTTCGTCCTTCATGCCGCCCACCTTGACACAGTGCGCAAGCGGCTTGAATATATAGGCAACCAACTTGCTCAAGTTACTTGCCTATCAAGGAACAGGGGTTCCCATGCCCGTCGTCCGCTCAGCCGACGCCGAAGTCCACGACCTGCACGACGTCCGCTTCGTCTCGTACGCATGCACCGCCACCGGCAGCACCGAACTGTGCGCGTGGCGGCTCGAGGTGCCGGCCGGGACCGCCGGTCCCGGCCACACCATCAGCCGCGAGGAGGTCTTCCTCGTCCTTTCCGGTACCCCGCGTCTGACCATCGACGGCGAGGCGCACGACCTGTCACCCGGCGACGTGGCCATGGTGCCGGCGGGTTCCCTGCTGGCCATGGGAAATCCGGGGAACGGCCCCGCCTCCGTCTGGGTGACCACCGGGATCGGTCTGGAGGCGGTGTTCCCCGACGGGTCGCGGATCAGCCCGCCCTGGGCGCGCTGAAGTCGCTGCGCACCCGGGTCAGCGCCTCACTGGAGGTGGGCGGTGTCGTTCCAGAGGGTGATCGCGGGGTCGCCGTACGCCCAGCCGAGGATCGACAGCGAGGCCGGCGCCAGGCTCAGCACCATGCCGCGCTCCGGGTTTAGCCGGAGCCAGCGGGCGGCCAGGGTGCGCAGGAAGTGGCCGTGGGCGAAGACGACCGCGTCGCTGTCCTCCGCCTGAGCCCAGGCCACCACCTCGTCCGCCCGGTCGGCGACCTGCCGAAGGGTCTCGCCGTCGACGACGCCGTCGCGCCAGATGACCCAGCCCGGGCGTTCCTCGTGGATCTGCGAGGTCGTACGGCCCTCATAGGCGCCGTAGTCCCATTCCCGCAGGACGTCCCAGGTCTGCGCCCGGTCGCCGAAACCGGCGATCTCGCAGGTTTCGCGGGCACGCTGGAGGGGGCTGGTGCGGACCCGAGCGCCCGGGAAGCCGTGCCAGGGGGCGCGGGCGAGGCGCTTGCCCAACAGGCGGGCGCCCTCCCGGCCCTCCTCGGTGAGCGGGATGTCGGTCCAGCCGGTGTGCCGGCCGCTCTCGGACCACTCGGTCTGGCCGTGTCGGACGAGCACGAGACGCGGAGCCATCAGGGGGCTACCTCCTTGAGGACGGCCGCGGTGTCGTTGCCGTCGGGTTCACTGACGAAAGCACGGTAAGCGCGGCGGGCGCGGTACGCGAAGTGCCCCGGCCGGTGCCGGGTCTTGTACGCCGGGGTGTCACGGCGTGCCGGACGGCGCCGTGTCCGGTCGGCGTCGTGGTCCGAGGCGAAAACGCCGATATGGTGGGTGGACGTCGCCACCGTTGCCTCAGAGGTCACATGGACAGTGTCCCTCCCGACCGGTGGGACGCACAAAACGGCGCCCCGCGCCACCCGGCGGAGCGGACCCGCCGGGCAGGTCCGGCCGACGCGACGACTGCCCGCGGAAAGTGAGGTCTTGACGTCCTCCCCCGCCCAGGGCGGCGAGGCCGCCGGTCGCCCGTGGGGCCCCGCCGCACGCAGTTCGCCCCGTCCCGGAGGACTCCCGCCCAGGTCCCACACCGTCTCCACCGGCGTCCACCGCCGCCCCGTCGGACGCCGGCCCTGCCCTCCCCACTCCGCAGGAGCATCGTCTCCGCCCCGGCCCGCGCACCGGGGTATCCACGAAGGAGTCCCCATGAACGCAGCCACCCCTCCGGCGCCGGAGCCGCTCGACGTGCGCTGGATCCACGGGTCGCCGTCGGCGAAGCACAACACCGACCCCGACATCCAGGTGTTCGAGTACGACGAACGCACCTTCATCCTGCGGCAGAACAAGGCGGTCCACTACGAGGCCCCCTTCCTCTTCCTGCTCTTCGGCGACGACCGCGCCGTGCTCCTGGACACCGGGGCCACCCCGGAGGAGGAGTTCTTCCCGCTGCGGGAGGTCGTGGACGAGCTGTTCGAACTCAGGCCGCCCGCCCTGCAGCGGCCCGGGTACGAACTGCTGGTGCTGCACACCCACGCCCACTCCGACCATGTCGCGGGCGACGCTCAGTTCGCCGACCGCCCCGACACCGTCGTGGTGCCGGCGGACCGCGACAGCGCATGGAGCTTCCTCGGCCTCGCCGAGGACCCCGAGCGCGTGGCGCGCCTGGACCTCGGGGGGCGGATGCTGGAATGCCTCGCGACCCCCGGCCACCACGCCGCGGCCGTCACCTACTTCGACTCCGCGACGGGCTTCCTCCTCACCGGCGACACCGTCTACCCGGGCCGGCTCTACGTCGAGGACTGGGCCGCCTTCCGGCGCACCCTGGACCGGCTGGTCGCCTTCGCCGAGCAGCGCCCCGTCACCCATGTGCTGGGCTGCCACATCGAGATGACCCGCGAACCGGGTGTGGACTACCCCGTCCGCACCACCTACCAGCCCGACGAGCCGCCACTGGAGATGGCCGTGGAGCAGCTCCGCGAGATCCGGCGGGCGGTCGAGGAGATCGGCGACCGGCCGGGACGCCACCCCTACCCGGGCTTCGTCATCTGCCGCACGGACTGAGCGCTTTCGAACGTACGGCAGACTGTGCGGGTGTTCGCACTCGCCGTCGCGCTGACCGTCCTGCTGCTGCTGGAAGTCGTCCCCTCCGCGGTCGCCCAGCTCACCCGTGCGCGGGCCGGCCGGGAGCGGCTCGACGAGCTGACCCGGCTGGGCGTCCTGGAAGGACGGCGCCTGTGGGTGCTGACCCTTCTCGGCACGCTGCACACGCTGGGCGCCGTCGTCGTGCTCGCCGGACTGCGGCACCCTACCGTCGGCGTCGCAGGGGCCGCGCTGGAGGCTGGGATCTTCGCCTGGGTGCTGCTGTGCCAGCTGCGTCACGGCGACCGGGGGCGCGCCCTCTTCGCGTACGCGCTGTTCCTGGCGATGGCGCTGGCGGTCCTCGTGGTCGACGCGGTGCGTTGAGCGGGCCCGCCGCCGAGCGGCCGGGCGGGACTCACCCGCGGTCGGCCATGATTTCCCGGGACGGTACGCCGGCCGGGGCGGCGGTGGTTGCGACGGCCGCGGTGGCCGTGGCGGCCGTGGACGCGACCGCCTCCGCCTGCCTGGCCCACCGCTTGGCGAGCACCGCGCACACCATCAGCTGCATCTGGTGGAAGAGCATCAGCGGCAGCACCATCAGTCCGGCCTGGGCGCCGAACAGCACCGACGCCATGGGCAGTCCGGCCGCCAGGCTCTTCTTCGAACCGGCGAAGACGATGGTGATCCGGTCCGCGCGGGGGAAGCCGAGCCTGCGCGAGCCGTACGAGGTGAGGAAGAGCATCGCGGCCAGCAGCAGGGCCTCCGCCACCAGCAGCCCCAGCAGGCGCAGCGGGGTGACCTGGTGCCAGATGCCGCGCACCACGCCCTCGCTGAACGCGGTGTAGACGACCAGCAGGATCGAGCCCCGGTCGACCAGGCCGAGCACCTTCTTGTGGCGGGTGACGAAACCGCCGATCCAGCGCCGCAGCAGCTGCCCCGCCACGAAGGGCGCCAGCAGCTGCAGCACGATGCCGAACACCGCGTCCACCGTGAGGTTCCCACCGCTCCCGCCGAGCAGCACCGCGGCCAGCAGCGGCGTGAGGACGAGCCCGGCGAGGCTGGAGAAGGAGCCGGCGCAGATGGCGGCGGCCACGTTGCCGCGGGCGACGGAGGTGAAGGCGATGGAGGACTGGATGGTCGAGGGCACCAGGCACAGGAAGAGCAGCCCGGTGCGCAGCTCGGGCGTCAGCAGGTACGGCACGAGTGCGCCGGAGGCCAGGCCGAGCAGCGGGAAGACGAGGAAGGTGGCGGCCAGGACGGTGCCGTGCAGGCGCCAGTGGCGCAGTCCGTCCATCGCCTCACGCGTGGACAGGCGCACGCCGTAGAGGAAGAAGAGCAGCCCGACCGCTCCGGTCGAGGCCCCGCCCGCGAGGTGGGCGCCCGCGCCCCGGGCGGGCAGCAGGGCCGCGAGGAGCACGGTGCCGAGCAGCGCCGCGATGTACGGGTCCACAGGGAGCCAGGACGGGTAACGCAGGCGGCGCATGGTCTTCCTCATCAGTGCTGGACGGGGCCCTCTCCAGCGTGCCCGCTGGCCGGGCGATCGTAAATGATTTTGACCGCACTCACTGCCATCACGTAACGCGATGAGCGGCGATAGGCTGGACGGCGTGTTCGATCCGGTGCAGCTGCGGACCTTTGTCGCCGTGGCCCAGACGCTGAGTTTCACGCAGGCAGGCCGTCGGCTGGGCCTGCGCCAGTCGACGGTGAGCCAGCATGTGCGCAAGCTGGAGGAGGCCGCCGGGCGGCGGTTCTTCACGCGCGACACGCACACCGTGGAGCTCACCGAGGACGGCGAGGCCATGCTGGGTTTCGCCCGGACGATCCTGGAGGCGAACGAACGCGCCGCGGGCTGGTTCGCGGGCACCCGGCTGCGCGGCCGGCTGCGCCTGGGCGCCTCGGAGGACTTCGTCCTGACCCGGCTGCCCGAGATCCTGGAGCGCTTCCGGCGCGAGCACCCCGAGGTCGACCTGGAACTGACGGTGGAGCTGTCGGCCACCTTGCACCGCCAGCTGGCCGCCGGACGGCTGGACGTGATGCTCGGCAAGCGCGCGTCCGGGGACACCCACGGCGAACTGGTCTGGAGCGACCGGCTGGTGTGGATCGCCGGCGAACGCTACCGCCCCGAGGCCCAGCGGCCCGTACCGCTGATCCTCTACCCGGCCCCCGCGATCACCCGGGCGCGGGCCCTGGAGGTCATGGAGCGGAACGGCCGTGCGTGGC
Source organism: Actinacidiphila sp. bgisy167 (assembly GCF_965342175.1). Taxonomy (GTDB): domain Bacteria; phylum Actinomycetota; class Actinomycetes; order Streptomycetales; family Streptomycetaceae; genus Actinacidiphila. Next base: position 5,958 of record NZ_CBDRBL010000109.1, on the reverse strand, counting down.
GCATCGCGTGCACCAGCGGCTCGCTCAGCGGGCTGATCGCCGCCACCCGCGCCGGGCTCGGGGTGATGCCGCACGCCGAGGGGCTGATCCCGCCCGGGCTGGTGCGGGTTCCGGCCCGGGCGGGGCTGCCGGAGCTCGGCGGCGTGGACTTCGTCCTGCTGCACGGGCGGCGGCGGCCCGCGGCGCAGGAGGCGGCGGACGCCCTCGCGGCGGCGATCCTCGGGGGATCGCTGCGGTCGTGACCGCCCCACCGGCGCGGCGGCCACGGCCGCGGCGTCGGCCGGCTTCCCGCTTCGCCGCGCGGTGCCCCGACGGCGGCCGGTCCTGTCCGCGCTCGACCAGTGGGCACGGCCGGGCGGAGGCGCGGCAGCGACGAACACCGCTTCCCGCCGGGGACTGTAGAGCGGCCGTGCGCCCCCCGAGGGGATTTGGTGCAGAGTCCGGGCGGCCCCGGTACGCCCGGACGCCGCCCACGGGCACGATGTTCCTTGCGGTAACAGGCGATGGGGGCGTCCCCCGTGCGCACGGGCCCCCGCCCGGGCCTTCACAGCAATCTGCGCACCCCTGTCCACCCCAGGTGGTGTCGGGTACGTTTCGTGGCCGCCCAAGTGGTCGAGGAGCGACGTTGCGCGAGTTCACCATGCCCGCACTGGTGACGGCACCCCAGGCCGGAGGTCTGGCGGACGCCGTGTTCGCCAATGCCGACGAGGAACCGGACCGGGTCGTGCTGAGCCGCCGCGCCCCGGCGGGCGGCGCAGGCAGCAGGGGCGGCGCGGACGGCACGGGTGACGGGGACGGCGCGGCGGGCTGGGAGCACGTCACGGCCGCCCGGTTCCGGGACGAGGTCCTCGCGGTGGCCAGGGGCCTGTTGGCCGAGGGGATCCGCTTCGGCGACCGCGTCGGCCTGATGTCCCGCACCCGCTACGAGTGGACCGTGCTGGACTTCGCGCTCTGGGCGATCGGCGCCCAGCCCGTCCCCATCTACCCCACCTCCTCCTCGGACCAGGTCCGCTGGATGCTCCACGACTCCAAGGCGGTCGCCTGCGTGGTCGAGCACGAGGACCACGCGATGACGGTCGGCGCGGTCGTCAACCGGCTCCCCCACCTGACACGGCTGTGGCAGCTGGACTCCGACGCGCTGTCCGAACTGGCCCGGCACGGCTTCGCCGTCGACGACGACCTGGTGCACCGGCACCGCAAGGCGGTCACCCCGGACGCCGCCGCGACGATCATCTACACCTCGGGCACCACCGGCCGCCCCAAAGGGTGCGTGATCACCCACCGCAACTTCATGGTCGAGAGCGACAACGTCGTGGCCCGGTACGAACCGGTCTTCCACAGCAGGAACGGCGACGAGGCGTCCACCCTTCTCTTCCTGCCGCTCGCCCACGTCTTCGGGCGCATGGTGGAGGTCGCGGCCGTCCGCGCGAAGGTCCGGCTGGGCCACCAGCCCGAGCTGGCCGCCGCCGAGCTGCTGCCGGCGATGGCCTCCTTCAAGCCGACCTTCGTGCTGGCCGTCCCGTACGTCTTCGAGAAGGTCTTCCAGGGCGCCCGCCGCAAGGCCGAGGCCGCGGGCAGGCTCGGGCCCTTCGAGAAGGCCGTGGACGTGGCGGTGCGGCACGCCGAGGCGATGGAGGCCCGGGCCTTCGGCACCGGACCCGGGCCCAGCGCCTCGCTGCGGATGCAGCACCAGCTGTACGAGAAGCTGGTCTACGGCAAGGTGCGGGGGGCCCTCGGCGGCAAGGTCCGGCACGCGTTCTCCGGCGGCTCCGCGATGGACCGGCGGCTGGGGCTCTTCTTCGACGGCGCGGGCGTGCGGATCTTCGAGGGGTACGGGCTCACCGAGAGCACGGCCGCCGCGGTCGCCAACCCGCCCGAGCAGACGCGGTTCGGCACGGTGGGCGTGCCCGTCCCGGGCACCTCGGTGCACATCGCCGAAGACGGCGAGATCCTGGTGCGCGGCGGACAGGTCTTCAGCGGGTATCTCGACGACCCCGACGCCACCGGTGAGGCCCTGCACGACGGCTGGCTCGCCACCGGCGACCTCGGCGCGCTCGACGAGGACGGCTACCTCACCATCACCGGGCGGAAGAAGGAGATCCTGGTGACCAGCGGCGGCAAGTCCGTCTCGCCCGCGGTGCTGGAGGACCGGGTGCGCTCCCACCCGCTGGTCGCGCAGTGCGTCGTGGTCGGCGACGACCGGCCCTTCGTCGCCGCGTTGATCACCCTCGACCCCGAGGGCATCGGGCACTGGCAGACCATGCGGGCCAAGCCGGTGCTGCCGGTGGACCGGCTGATCCGCGACCCCGACCTGGAGGCGGAGGTCCGGCGAGCCGTCGTCGCCGCCAACACGCTCGTCTCCCAGGCCGAGTCGATCCGCGCCTTCCGCATCCTGGCCGGGCAGTTCTCGGAGGAGGGCGGGCTGCTGACGCCTTCGCTCAAGCTGAAGAGAAGGGCGATAGAGAAGGCGTACGCGCGGGAGATCGAGGCTCTTTACCATACCTAGGCCTACGTGGGGGAATGCCGCCCAGGCGAAGATCGCTCTAGCGGAGGCATACCGTGAGTCCGACTCCGACACAGTGAGGAAGACCAGCTCGTGAGCAAGGTTCCCGACATCACCCTGAACAACGGCGTCACCATGCCGCAGCTCGGTTTCGGCGTCTGGCAGGTCCCGGACGACGAGGCCGCCACGGCGGTCGCCACGGCCCTGGAGGCCGGCTACCGCAGCATCGACACGGCCGCGCTCTACCAGAACGAGAGCGGCACCGGCCGCGCCATCGCCGCCTCCGGCATCCCGCGCGAGGAACTGTTCGTCACCACCAAGCTGTGGAACACCGATCAGGGCCACGACAACGCCCTGCGGGCCTTCGACACCTCCCTCGGCAAACTCGGCCTGGACTACGTGGACCTCTACCTGATCCACTGGCCCACCCCGGCCCGCGGCCTGTACCTGGAGACCTGGCGCGCCCTGGAGAAGATCCACGCCGACGGACGTGCCAGGACCATCGGCGTGTCGAACTTCCCGGTCGCGCAGCTGCAGCACCTGTTCGACGAGAGCGGCGTGGTACCCGTCGTCAACCAGATCGAGCTGCACCCGAACCTCCCCCAGGCGGAGCTGCGGGCCTTCCACGCGGCGCACGGCATCGCCACCGAGGCCTGGTCACCGCTGGGCCAGGGCCGCGGACTCCTCGACGAGCCCGCCCTCGCCGCCGTCGCCGCCAAGCACGGCAGGACCCCCGCCCAGGTCGTCCTGCGCTGGCACCTCCAGCTCGGCAACGTCGTGATCCCCAAGTCCGTGACGCCGTCGCGGATCCGGGAAAACCTCGACGTCTTCGGCTTCGAGCTCGACGGCGAGGACATGGCCGCGATCGACGCCCTCGACAACGGCGGGCGCCTCGGCCCCGATCCGTCCTCCTTCAACTGACCCGCACTGCGTGGGGAGCGGCGGCGCAGGTCGGATCGCCGCCCCACGCGGTCGGATTTCGCCGGTGACCCCGGTAGCGGTCGAGCGAGCGCGGCCGTTGCACAAGTGCCCGTGCCTGTGCTCGAGGCGCTGTGCGGCGTAGTCGCGACGACGGTCGTTGCGACGGGGTCAGGCCCCGGCATCGCGGTCGCGGTCCAGGGCCGGCCGAGCCGGCGGACGAGGCGTGGAGCGGAGGAACGCACGGGCGGCAGCTCTCGCTGTCTTTCACCGCCCCCCTGACGCCGGGCACAGCGCATCGCGGCACGGGGCTTGTGACAAGGGTCACTTGGCCGCCGTCGGGTGCATGGCGGGCGGCTAACCTCCAGGCGTGCTGGACTACGAGGAGCAGGCAGCGATCTACGACGCCACCCGCGGCGGGGTCCCCCGGGCCGAGGCCGCGGCAACCGCCGTGCTCGAGCTGATACCCAGAACGGCCGGCACCGTGCTCGACATCGGCTGCGGCACCGGGCTGGTGACGGCCCGCTACACCGGCCGCGCCGGGCTGCGCGTGCTGGGCGTCGACGCCGCCCTGGCCATGGCCCGGCTCGCCGCCGACCGAGTAGGGCCGGGGATCGTCCAGGGCGACGTGCGCCGGCTGCCGTTCGCGACCGCTTCGCTCGACGCGGTGACGGCCGTGTGGGTGCTCCACCTGCTGCCGGACGCCCCCGCGGTGATCGCCGAGTGCGCCCGGGTGCTGCGGCCCGGCGGGGTGTTCGTCACCACCGTCGACAAGGACGCGGGGCACGACGTGGGGAGCGACGTCGACGCGCTCCTCGCGCCGTTCCGCACCCGTGAGGCGCACGACGCGGAAGGACGGGTGCTACGGCAGGCCGCCTCGCACGGCCTGCGCCCAGCCGCCGAAGCCCGCTTCGCAGGCCACGGCCAGGGCCGCACCCCCCGCGATCTCGCCGCCCGGATCGCGGCGGGCGGGTTCGCCTCCGCGCTCGCCCTGCAGGACGGCGACGTGGAGACCCTCGCCGGACGCCTGACCGCGCTCCCCGGGCAGGACACGGCCCGCCCCGACCCCGTCTACCGACTCCTCGCACTCGTCAAGGACTTCGCTCCAGCGGCGTCCACGCCGGCGAGCGATCACTGAGCGGTTCCGCGGGCCGCGGCAGCAGCTGCTCCCTCGTCGCCACCACCGTGCCCCCCCCCGACAGGCTCCGGGAAGACCCTCCCCCGGTGTGCCCGCGCCACCGCACCGACCCGGCAGGCCGAGCTCACCTGTCACCACCACGTCGTGGCGTAGACCTCGCGCCGCAGGCGGGCGGAGACCGTCTGCACCACGAGGAGCAGCACCGCGCCGACGGCCAGCAGGGGCACGAAGTGGGTGGCGGACGGGGTGGTGAGCATGATCATGACCGCGGTGGCCATGGCCGGCGGATGAGGCGTTCTGAGCAGCAGGACGACTCCGCAGGCGATACCGCACCCCACGACGGCGGCCCACGGGCCGTGCCAGCCGAGGGCGAGCACACCGAAGCAGACGAGGCAGGCGAGCATGTGGCCGCCGATGACGTGGCGGGGTTGCGCGAGCGGGGAGTCGGGGGTCGCGGTGACGATGGCCATCGTGGCGGCGAGCGGCGGCACGAGCACCGTCTGGTGGGTGAGCGTGCCCAGGACCACCAGCAGGGCCAGGCCGACCGAGGTCGTCACGGCCGCCGAGGCGATCGTGCGCGGTGGCAGCCGCGCCAGGCGGCGTCTGCCGCGCCTCTCGCGGGTGCGGGACGGCTCGCGGGACGCGGCGTCGACGGTATCGGTCGCCCCGGACGCGTCAGCCGCCATGCGGACGACCGGACTCGGGACGGAGCGGGGCACAGGCCCCCGAGGCGCGCGGAATCAGCATGGGGACTCCTTGGGACCATCCCCGTATCCGGCCCACGGCGGCTCTTCCGTGACAACGGGGATCTCGCCCTCGATCGTCGCCCCGCCGTGCGTGGGGTGTCCAAGACCACCTCCTTATCGTTCGATTGAAGACCTCTATCGAAGGCCCGGCCGAAGACCCCAGCCGAGGACCCCTGCCGAGATCCGCGCCGGGATCCGTGCCGTCAGGACGCGCTGCGGCGGGCCTGCGCGATGCGGTCCCGGTACCAGGGCACGAGGCCTTCGGCGTGCGCCGCTGGGTCGCGTAGCCGACGTGGACGAGTCCGAACCGCTGGTGGTAGCCCACGGCCCACGCGAAGTTGTCCAGCAGCGACCAGACGAAGCAGCCGCGGACGTCGACCCGGCAGGCGTGCGCGCTCCGCACGGCCTCGATGCGGGTGCGCAGGTAGTCGACGCGGGCCTCGTCACCGATCGCGCCGTCATCCGAGGGGAGGCCGGCCCGGGAGCAGCCGTTCTCGGTGATCCGGAAGGGCGGGAGCCCGGCGCCGTACCACGCGTCGAGACCGGTGAGCGGTTCGGTGAGGCCGTCCGGCACCACCGGCCGGCCGAAGGCGGTGCGCGGGTACGGGCGGGTTGGGACGGCGACGTCACCACGTCCACCGTGTGGGATCCGT
>NZ_CBDRBL010000108.1:0-17444 GCF_965342175.1 Actinacidiphila sp. bgisy167 | reverse complement strand
ACCTCACCCTGCTCCGAATCGACGCACGCGGACGAGCGTCGTCAGGCGCAGGTTTCCACGGCCTTCGGGCCCTCGTCGGCCGACCCGGCGAGAGCGACGCCGAGGAGGCGCCCTGCGGAGTTCACCCTCACCCTCAGCGACGTCACGGCCGGCAGACTGCCGTCACGGTAGGGGTATGTGACGCTCCAGGTCTCGCCCGGGCCGTCGGCGGGCTCCACCGCGGGCCGCTTCGTGTCGGCGGTGGGATAGTGCGCGGACACGTACCGGCCGGCCGTCCGCTTCGCGTCCGCCTCGTCGCGGACGGCCCCCGCGGCCCCGGGAATGGCCCTCCCGAGCGCCGACGGCGCGGCCTGCGGCGGTCCGAAGGACACATCGACGGTGAACCGGTCCGCGTCGGGCCAGTTCACATAGGCGACCCCGCGTGGTTCCAAGGTGGCCCAGACCTCCTCGTTCACGCCCTCCACGCCGCACGGCGTGTTGTCCGACACGTCGGTGATGGCGACGTCGTCACCCAGCGCCGTACGCACGGCCCGCTCGATCAGCGCCCGCTGCTGCGCGGACGCCGGTCTGCTGGGCTCGGCGTGGTCGACGACGCGCAGGTCGACCACGCCCGCCAGCGCGCAGGCCACGGCGAGGAATCCCGCCCCGGTCACCGCCAGGACCCCGCGGTGACGCGCCGGCCAGGGCGCCGGCCGCGCACCGGCGAGGCGGAGGGAGAGAAGCCCGAGGCCCGTGCCCGCGGCGGCGCCCACGACGTTGGTCACGAAGTCGCTGGTGTCGCAGTAGCGGCCGATGACGGGAAGGCAGGCCTGGACGGTCTCGATCCCGCTCGCCAGCAGGACGGACAGCAGCAGCGGCGGCAGCGGCCGCCGGGCCGCGCGGACGCCGAAATAGCCGATCGGCACGAACAGGGCGACGTTCATCAGGCCCTGGGTCGTCCCGAACGCCTCCAGTACGTCCTTGCTCACCGTGCACCTCACCCCGCCCGTGCCGGTCGGTCTCAGCCAGAGCGTCAGGAACAGGGCGGCCGTCGTCGTGGCCGCCCAGGCCGCGTAGGCCCAGGGCCGGTCGGAGCGTCCGCGCAGGACGGCGGAGACGACTCCCAGCACGGCCGCCGAGACAAGCGTGACGAAGAGGAGGTACACCATGTGCCCTCCGAAGACCAGAGCGAACATATCGTGCCCTTCGAACGCGAACATCACGCGACGCCTCGCACAGTGCGGCACGTCGGTGATCACCATGCCGCCCCCGCGTCATGGGCCCTGGCCCAACGCATGACCAAGCGGTAACAGCCGCCTCGCCGCTCCGCCGGTCACCACCGACCGGCCGTCACATCCCGATGGGAGCCGGGGCGGTGACCCGCCGGCAGGTCGTCGCACGCTGCCCCTCCCTTGCACGCGGCCCGCGCAGTGACCGCTGATCCTGGCGGGCGGGAGATCAGGGCGACCTGCCCGGAGTGGCCGACACACCGGAGAGCGCGGGGACCGCGCGCCTGACGGCCGCTCCTAGCACGGGTTCGCCGCCCGGGCCCCCGAGCGACCGCTCGGTACGGATCACGGTGCGGATCACGGTGGAGATCCCGGCGGCCGAGGCGCTGCGGTGGCCTGCCTGGGCCGGTGCGCCGCTGCCCGTCGGCTCGGCCGAGGCGCCACCCGGCGACCCGCCTCGCCGGGCGGCCGGACGAGTGGTGCGTGCCGGAACGCGCGATCGCCTCGGCGGAGCAGGCCTTGGTCGTGGGCGTCATGGCGCCCGCGCCCCGTCCCCCGCATGCCCCACGCCGCCGCACGAACTCGTACGTCACCAGGTCGTCGGCCCGGCCCCGCGCCACTCCACGAGGTCGCTGTCGTACAGGTCGCCCAGGCGGATCCGGAGCCCGGCGCGGCGGACGAGCGCGAGGACGTCGCGGGGGCCGTGGGCGAGACCGAGGATCCTGCCGTCGCACCGCACACGGCGGCCGCCGCTGCCCGACGGCGGGTAGACGATCACTCGACATGGCACCGGTTCAGCCTGGCCCCGCCGCGGCCGGGCCGCATCCTGGCGGAGTAGCCGGGCGAGCGCCCCGCCCGCGCGGGGCTTACCAATGGAGGGACACCACAGGTCCACGAGAGGGCGCGCTGGAGGAACGCCGTCCGGTGACGGTCCACGGTGCCGCGGCCGGGGAGCGCAGCGGTTCGCGGTCGCCATGGCCACGTCGTCCGAGTACGCCGAGCGCCTCATCGAGACCGCCGCCTGTCACCCGGTACGAGGGGCACATGACGCCCGCCGCCCCTCCCGCCCCGGCGGGGGCGGCGGACCGGCATGCGGCAGCCGAGCTCCCGATCCCCTCCGTCGTGCCGGAACCGGGCAGGCTCTCGAGCGGTCCCACCGCCGCGCTCACCGGGTGCCTGCCGGACCGGCGCCCGGTCCTGGCGAGCCCCGCCGGGTGACCCGCCCCGCCCATCCACGAGGAGCCACCGCGCATGACCGCCGAGACCCTGCTGGAACGGATCACCGACTACGCCAGCCGCCCCGACCCGTACCCCCTGTACGCGGAGCTCCGGGATGCCGGGCCCGTGGTGCGGCAGGCGGACGGGAGCTACCTGGTCGGCACGTACCACGAGATCGTGGGCGTGCTCCACGATCCGCGGTTCAGCGCGGACCCGCGCAACCGCACGATTCCGCCTCCCCCGCCCCTGCCGGAGACGCGGCACCTGCCGTTCCTGCGGCTGGACGACCCCGAGCACGACAGGCTGCGCACACTCGCCATGCGGCCCTTCGGCCCTCCCCACAGTCCCCACCGGGTCGACGCCATGAGGGGCGAGATCACCCGGATCACCGGGGAACTGGTGGAGGGGCTCCGGGGCCGCGACCACGTCGACATCGTCGACGACCTGGCCTATCCGCTGCCGGTCACGGTCATCTGCCGGCTGCTGGGTGTCCCGGGCGAGGACGAGCCCCGGTTCCGGGCCTGGACCGACCTGCTCATCGCCTCCGCCGACATCAGCCCCGGCGAGGACAGCGCCGAGCGCGTCGAGACGGGCCGCGCGGCCCAGCAGGAGATGGGGGCTTACCTGCTCGATCTGGCGGAGCGGCGACGCGGCCGGCCCACCGGCGACCTGCTCTCGGACTTCGTCAACGAACCGGACCCGCAGCTGCGGCTGACCGGCGAGGAACTGGCGGTGACCGCGGTGCTGCTCCTCGTCGCGGGCCACGAGACCACGGTCAACCTCATCGCCAACGGCGTCCTCACCCTGCTGCGCCACCCCGGCGAGCTGGAACGGCTGCGGCGCGAACCGGGACTGCTGCCGCAGACGGTGGAGGAACTGCTGCGCTACGAGCCGCCGGTGCACCTGCGTGAGCGCGTCCCCCTCGCCGACGTGGAGATCGCGGGCACGGTCGTCCCGGAAGGGACCTCCGTGATCCTGGCGCTCGCCTCGGGCAACCGGGACCCCGCGCGGTTCCAGGACCCCGATCGGTTCGACCCCGCCCGCAAGGACAACGCGCACCTCGGCTTCGGCAGCGGCGTCCACCTCTGCTATGGCGCGCCGCTCGCCCGCATCGAGGCGCAGACGGCACTCGGCGCGCTGCTTTCCGGCCTCGGCACGGCGGCCCTGGTGCAGGACCCGCCGCCCTACCGCCGCAACGCCATGCTGCGCGGGCCGCGTCACCTGCTCGTCGGCTTCTGAGGCGGACGCCCGTCCGGTGTGGCGCCCCCGGGACCTGGTACGGCCTCATGCCGCAGAGACGCGGCCTCAGGCGCCCGCGGTGCGGCGGCGGGCGCGGAAGGCGGCGGCCTTGACGCGGTTGCCGCAGGTCCGCATCGCGCACCATTCGCGCCGGCGGCCGCGGGAGCGGTCGAGGTAGACCTGGGTGCACCCGGGGCGGGCGCACTCGCGCAGCAGGACCGCCTCGTCGCCGCCGACGATCTCGACTGCCTCGCGGGCGAGGGCGGCGAGCCCCTGTGCCACCGAACCGGACCGGCTGCTCCTGCCGCCCTCGGCGAGCTGCGTCACGACGGTGGCCTGTGCCGCGTGGCCGTTCAGCCGTGCGACGGCGTCGGCGGGCAGCGGCGCGCCATCGAGCCGCGCCTGGACCAGGGCGTGGATCGCCTCCCGCAGTTCCCGGGCGGCCGTGAGGTCCGACGCGCCGGCGCCGGGCGCACGGTCGAGCATGCGGGACTCGACGAACCAGGAGTCGAGAAACCCGGGCGAGGTGAGCGTTTCCTCGGGCGCCGCGTCGCGTCGTCCGTGCAGCGTGCCCACGAAGTCGAGGGCGAGTGTCCCGCAGGGAAAGGCATGGTCCACATCACCAGTCTAAAGGGTGACCTACCATTCGTCACTTGTTGGACCGGTGACTTTCGTGCGACGGCCTGCCAGCACGCACCGACGCGGGACACGGCCCTTGCCGTGCGCCGCCCCGCCGGCCGGACGGCACGTCGGCGCCGTCAGTCCGAGCCCCCGCCGCCACCGCCGCCGAAGTCGAAGCTGCCGCCGAAGCCACCGAAGCCGTCACCGGCATGCTCTGCGTGGTCCGTGCCGTCGTGGGGGTGGTCGGCGCGACGGCGCCCGAAGTCCTGGCGGCCGAAGGGGAACAGGCCTTCGTCCGCCACCCCTCCACGGCCGGCCAGACCCGCCTCCCCGGTGAAGGCCGGGACGAGCACGGTCAACGCGGGGGCGCCGTAGAGGGCCACGGCGAGCAGGATCTCCCGCTCGGCGAGCCCGGCGCGGTCCCGCGGCATCGGCGTGGTCCGCCGCAGGTCCGCGAGGTACCGGCGGGCAGCCCGGGTGGGACTGACGCGCACCAGGCGCAGCAGCCCCGCACCGGCCAGTTCGGCCCTCATCCGGGACAAAGCCCTGCGCACGACCGCGCGGCCGAGCAGTTCCCTGATCCCCGCCGGGCGGTACAGCCCGACGCGTACCGCCTTCTCCAGCGGATGGCGGTGGGGCGGCACGTCCCCCTGCTCCGGGCGGGGCTCCCGGCGCAGGGTGCCCGGCCTGCCGGAGTCCACGGCGCCGCGCAGGTGCAGTGCCACCACGGCGACCGTCACCGCGGCTCTCGGGCCGCCGCGCAGCATCGCGATCTCGTGCGGTTCCAGCCGTACCGCCGCCCGGTCGTCCATGGCGCCTCCCCCCGACTTCCCTGGCGGGTAGGTGCCCATCGCCGGGGGTGGTCGAAGCCTGCCGGAGCCGTTTTCCCCGAACTCAGGGCCGGCCGGGGTCCAGGCGGGCGCGGAGGGTGCTGGCGAAGTCCTCGGCGCGGGACAACTGCACGCGCAGCTCCGCGATCTTGCGCACCGCCTCCTGCTCATAGGCGCGCACCCGGTCCAGCAGCGCCTCGCGCTCCTCACCGCCGGGCGGGTCCGCGGCGTCGAGGCGGTCGATCGCCTGGAGCAGGTCGCGCATCTGGTCCAGGGTGAAGCCGAGCGGCTTCATGCGGCGGATCACCATCAGCCGGGCGACGTCGGCCTCGGTGTAGAGGCGGAACCCACCGCGGGAGCGGGCCGACGGCACGACCAGGCCGGTCTCCTCGTAGTGCCGGATGGTGCGCAGGGACAGCTCGGTGCGCGCGGCGACCTCGCCGATCTGCATGTGCCTGCCGTCGTCCACGTCCGTCGCCCCGCCCCTTGTCCGTCCCGCCGGCGCCGCGCCCCTTGCGCCCCGCACCGATCCTTACCCTAACGTTAGGGTAGAGTTCCCCGGGGCGAGCCAGATGGGTCCGCACACTGCCGTGTCGGGCCCGAGGACGCCCCCGCCGGCGATTCCCACCGCAGTGCGAGCGCCGCCGCCGGCCGTCGGCCTGGACGGTCCGGTGACGCGGGCCCGGCGCACCGCGTGAAGTCGTACGCCCTCCCGGCCGCCCGCACGGGCGCCGACCCGGTCCCCCACCCCGTCACCGCACTCCCCCGCCGTCCACGGGGCGTGCCCGAGCACGACAGGTTCCGCTTCCCTTGCGCCCTTCCGCCGATTCCGCCGATTCCGCCGACACCTCCGCCGCGCCCTCCGCCGCCGCACGGCTGCGCGCCCTGCGTCCTGACTGGCTCTCCGATCCGAAGGTGTGGCGCACCGAGGTGCTGGCCGGGCTGGTGGTCGCCCTCGCGCTGATCCCCGAGGCCATCTCGTTCTCGATCATCGCCGGCGTCGACCCGGCGATCGGCCTGTTCGCCTGCTTCACCATGGCGGTGACCATCTCCGTCGTCGGGGGACGCCGCGCCATGATCTCGGCCGCGACCGGGGCCGTGGCCCTGGTCATCGGTCCGCTCAACCGCGAGCACGGGCTGGGCTACCTCTGTGCCGCCGTCATCCTCGCCGGCGTCTTCCAGATCGTGCTGGGCGCGCTCGGGGTCGCGAAGCTCATGCGCTTCGTGCCGCGCTCGGTGATGGTCGGCTTCGTCAACGCACTCGCCATCCTGATCTTCATGGCCCAGGTCCCGGAGATGCACGACGTGCCGTGGGCGGTCTACCCGCTCATCGCGGCGGGCCTCGCCCTCATGGTGTTCTTCCCGAAGGTCACCAAGGTCGTCCCGGCCCCGCTGGTCTCCATCGTGGTCCTCACCGTCGTCACGGTCGCCGCCGGGATCGCCGTGCCGACCGTGGGCGACAAGGGCGCCCTGCCGTCCTCGCTGCCGGTCCCCGGTCTGCCCGACGTGCCCTTCACCATGGACACCCTCACCACCATCGCCCCCTACGCGCTGGCGATGGCGCTGGTCGGCCTGATGGAGTCGCTGATGACGGCCAAGCTCGTGGACGACATCACCGACACCCGCTCCTCCAAGACCCGCGAGTCCGTCGGCCAGGGCATCGCCAACATCATCACGGGCTTCTTCGGCGGCATGGGCGGCTGCGCCATGATCGGCCAAACGATGATCAACGTGAAGGTCTCCGGCGCCCGCACCCGGCTGTCCACCTTCCTCGCCGGCGCGTTCCTGATGGTGCTGTGCATCGTCTTCGGCCCGGTCGTCTCCGACATCCCCATGGCGGCTCTGGTGGCGGTGATGGTGATGGTCTCCTTCGCGACCTTCGACTGGCACTCCGTGGCGCCGAGGACGCTGCGGCGGATGCCCGCCGGGGAGATCGCCGTCATGGCCGTCACGGTCGCGGTGGTGGTCGCCACCTCCAACCTGGCGATCGGCGTCGTCGTCGGCTCGCTGACCGCCATGGTCGTCTTCGCCCGGCGGGTGGCCCACCTCGCGGACGTCACCGCCGTCGTCGACCCCGACGGCACGACCGTCGTCTACTCCGTGACCGGTGAGCTCTTCTTCGCCTCCTCGAACGACCTGGTCGGCCGGTTCCACTACGCCACCGACCCGGACAGGGTCGTCATCGACCTGTCCGCCGCGCACATCTGGGACGCGTCCTCCGTGGCCGCGCTGGACGCCGTCGAGACGAAGTACGCCCAGCGCGGGAAGACGGTCGAGATCACCGGCCTCAACCAGCCCAGCGCCGTCCTCCACGGCAGGCTCACCGGCGAACTCGCGGGCCACTGACGGCCGCCGGCTGTCAGCGCCGGTACGGCGAGGCCACGGGGGCCGGTGCTGCGCGTGCGGGAAACGTGTCGGGGGAGTTGCCTTGGGCCCTTCCCTCGGGCAGGCTGTCGCTCCAGTCAGGCCTGCCCTCGGCACACCGGCACATAGGGGCTCGCGGGAACGGGAGTCGGCGGTGTTCACTGGCGGCGTCCCCACCCAGGGGCAGGGATCGGTCGGGTCCGGGAGATGACCGAACGGGCCACGCTGGAAGGAAGCATGTGAGCCGGATCTCGGTCCGGGGGATCGCGGTGGCCTCGGCCACGGCGGTCACCTCCGTGGGCGCCGTCGTCGGTGTCGCCTCGAGCAGTCAGGCGAGCGCGCAGCCCGCCGCCGACTCGACCACCGTGCTGGCGGACCTGCCCGAGGGCCAGCGCGTCCAGCAGGCCTCCCTGACCGAGCAGGTGCGCGCGCAGACCGACGCGGCCGACGCGGGCGCCCGGAAGGCCGCCGAGCAGGCCGCGCGGAAGCAGGCCGCCAGGGACGCCACCGCCCGCAAGGAAGCGCAGGCCAAGGCCGAGGCCGATCGCAAGGCCGAGGAAGCCGCCCGCGCCGCACTCATCGTGAAGGCCTCGTACTCCGTCGCGGAGATCCAGGCCATGGCGCAGGCCATCATCGGTGACGCATCGCAATACCAGTGCTTCGCCGGCATCGTCGCCCGTGAGAGCGGCTGGAACTTCACCGCGGCGAACCCCTCCTCCGGCGCCTACGGCCTCGTCCAGGCCCTGCCGGGTTCCAAGATGGCCTCCGTCGGAGCCGACTGGCGCACCAACCCCGGCACCCAGATCAAGTGGGGCCTGAAGTACATGAACGGCCGCTACGGCAGCCCCTGCGGGGCCTGGTCCTTCTGGCAGGCCAAGCACTACTACTAACCGTCTCACCCCGGCCCGCACGGGCCGGGGGCGGGCGGCGGGTGCGGGTGCGGTCAGCGCAACGACTCGGGCAGATCCTCGCGGTGGACGATGCCCAGGCGCTGGGTGGCGCGGGTCAGCGCCACGTACAGGTCGCTGCTCCCGAACGCCGCGGGCTCCACGACCAGGACGTGGTCGAACTCGAGCCCCTTGGCCTCACGCGGACCGAGCAGCACGACGGGCCGGGTGAGGTCGGGCTCGGCACCGGCCGTGACACCGTCCAGCAGGGCGGCGATCTCCTCGTGCAGGGCGCGCGGCGCGATCACCGCCAGACGCCCCTCCTCGGGGGTCAGCTCCGCGACGGCCCGCGCCACCTCCCCCGCCAGATCCGCGCCGGCGTGCCGCGCCCACGGCTTCTCGCCCGTGGAGCGCACCGAGCGGGGCGGCTCAAAGGCAGGGTCCTCGGCCCGCACGACCCGTGCGGCCAGGTCCATGATCTCCGCCGGGGTCCGGTAGTTGACGCCCAGCCGCACATGCTCGAAGCGGTCCCCCACATACGGCTCGAGGATCCTCTCCCAGGATCCGACGCCCGCCTCCTCGGAGGTCTGCGCCGGATCGCCGACCAGGGTCAGCGAGCGGGTCGGGGAGCGGCGCATCAGCAGGCGCCAGGCCATCGGCGACAGCTCCTGCGCCTCGTCGACGATGATGTGCCCGAACGCCCAGGTCCGGTCGGCGGCGGCCCGCTCGGCAGCGCTGCGGTGGTCGGCCTCCTCCTGCCGGTCGGCCATCCGCTCGGCGTCGATGATGTCGTGGGCGGCCAGGACCTCGGACTCGGCGTCCTCGAACTCGAAGGACTCCGAACCGCGGGACACCTCCAGGACGCCCTGCGCGTAGGCGATCTGCTCCTGGCGCTCGGCCTCGGCGGCGGCCCGGGCGGCGCTGTCGTCGTATCCGAGCAGTTCGGCCGCCTCGTCGAGCAGCGGCACGTCCGCCGGGGTCCACTCGCCGCTGCCGGGAGCCCGGCGGATCGCCTCGGCGTCCGCGTCGGGCAGGTACACAGGGTCGGCCAGGTAGTCGGCGAGGAACTGCTGCGGGCTGAGCAGCGGCCACAGCTCCGCGACGGCCGCCCGCACGTCCTCGCTGGCGGCCACGCCCTTGCCGAGCTGCGCGAGGTCGTCCGGGCCGAGGAAGTTGGGGCCGCCGTACGGGTCCGCGCCGATGCGGTCCGCGAGTTGCCGGGTGAGAGCGTCGATGACGTGGAACGCGAAGTACGGCCGGGCGAGGTTGTGCGGCAGGCGCGTCTCGCGGGCGGCCTCGCGCGCCTGGTAGGCGATCTCCCAGTCCAGGACGAGGTCTCCGTCGTCGTGCGGGATGACGATCGGCGCGCCGGGCTCGGGCAGCGCCTGGCGGCCTTGGACGGCGAGGGCGAGCGTCTCGGCCATCTCCGCGGCCCCCTTGACGGCCGCCGCGCGGGGGGTGTCGGTGCCGCGGGCGTGGACGCCGGGGAAGAGTTCGGCCTGCGTGGCGAGCAGGACGCCGGTCTCGCCGAGGGCGGGCAGCACCTCGCCGATGTAGCGCAGGAAGGCCGGGTTGGGACCGACGATCAGGACCGCGCGCTTGGCCAGCACCTCGCGGTGCTCGTACAGCAGGAAGGCCGCCCGGTGCAGCGCGACCGCGGTCTTCCCCGTGCCGGGGCCGCCCTCGACGACGAGGACGCCGCGGTGCGGGGCACGGATGATGCGGTCCTGGTCGGCCTGGATGGTCCGCACGATGTCGGCCATGCGGCCGGTGCGGGCCGAGTTGAGGGCGGCCAGCAGCACGGCGTCGCCGGTGCGGTCCTCGAAGCCGCTGCGGTCGTCGTCCTCGATGTCGAGGATCTCGTCGTGCAGTTCGGTGACCCGGCGGCCCTCGGTGGTGATGTGCCGGCGGCGGCGCAGCCCCATGGGGGTGTGTCCGGTGGCGAGGTAGAACGGCCGGGCGACGGGTGCGCGCCAGTCGATCAGAACAGGGGTGTGGTCGGTGTCGTCGGCGCGGATGCCGATGCGGCCGATATGGTGCGCGGCACCATCCTGGAGGTCGATCCGGCCGAAGCACAGTGAGCCGTCCACGGCGTTGAGGGCCGCCAGCAGGCCGGACCGCTCGGCGACGAGGACGTCGCGTTCCAGGCGAGCCTGCATGCCGGTGCCCACCGGGGCCAGCGCGTCGTCCACGCGCTGGGCGACGACTCCGCGCAGGGTGTCGACCCGCTCGTAAAGCCGGTCGATGTACTCCTGCTCATTCTGCAGCTCGACGCTTTCGCGAGTTGACACATTCGCTCCCTGTCGGATATGCTTTTCCTCATAGCCCCCATCGAGGGGCTATTTCTGTGCGCACACAGAAACACTCACTGTACGTGAGGAAATCCCCGCACCGCAATGGCGTACGGGAATTCCTGCGTACCGAGCCCGGGCGCGTCACGGGTGGGCCGCTGGGCCTCGGGCTGCAACGCCGGGTGGGGTGACGCCGGTGCACACGGCGTCCTCCCGTGGACCGGGCGTCACGGAACGCGGGTGAGGCGGCCGCCGTTCATCAGTTCAGCCGCGGCCCTCCTTGACTCTCGCGCGTCGGCCTGTCTGCCGGCGGCGACGATGGACGCGGATGGCCAGGCAGGCGTAGGGGAAGGCGATCCCGCCGAGCTCGTCCGCGATGCCGCAGGTTCGCCCAAGCCCGGCCGGGCCCTCCTCCACCAAGTGATGTGACGCGGTTTTGCGGGGCGCCCTCGTCGCCCCGCCGCGATTTACAGCTGAACGGCAGGATCGATCGCTCTTGCCACGTGGCCCTCTGCGGTCCCTCCCGTGCATGACCAGACCGCGGTCTCATGGACGTAATCCACATGCAGACCGCGGTCGTGCTCGCCGCAGACGGGCCAGGGCACGCGATGGTGGCTCATGACGAATTCCTGCACTCCTTCCGCCACAGCACCCAGAACCTCTGCCGAATCGGGTGTGGAGACCTCCGCCGACTTGATGTGGACGACGCCGACCGGTCCCAGGTCCGGGTCGCGCACATAGTCGATGTAGCAGAAGTCGTCGCCGGTGGCCGCTTTCCCGGTGTCCTGCTCCGCCGACCTGGCGACCGTCTCGAAGGCCGATCTCGCCATGGAGAAGGTCCGCGCGGTCCACGATTCACAGAACTCCGATTCCGGAACTTCCCCACGCTCGCTGCACAGCTCGGCCATCCACGTCAGTACCTCCTCGGGAAGCTGCTCCCCGTGCCGCCAGACCGCTCGCAGCATCCGGTCCTGCCAGTCCGAGACATTCGACATCCTCGCTGCCTTCCGATGGCAATGAAAGCCGGAGGAGAAGTGGTTGCCCACTTCTCCCCCGGCGGTGATCAACCCGTATGGTCTCAGGTGAGGTCTGGCCCAGGGCCCTGCACTTCCCCCGGTCCGACTCCGGTCTTCCCCTCCTGTTCGGGACACCCCGGGAGCCGTGGAAGACGTAGGTGCCCGGCTCCAGGTGGCCGCAGCTCCGATTCCTCTCGGCGTAGTACAGCGGAAGGACGATGGTGTACACGAACCTCAGAGCGCCGCACTTCTTCCCGATGCTCTTCAGCTTCACGTACCAGGTCAGGTTGCACGTGGACTTCCCGGTGCGGTTCCCGGCACTCGAGGAACTCGATCAAGCCCTGTCCCACCGCGCGCAGACCACGAGGCCGACCAGGGCCAAGACGGTGAAAACGCGGCCGCCCCCGTGCGACCTCGGGTGACGTATGCGCTCAATGGTGGAGCGAGGGCCAAACAGCCTTCCCTTTCCATTTCCCCCTCAGTCCCTCCGACTGGGGCGAAGGGAGTACGCAGTGATACGTCTACGCACGGTCCTGACAGCCGCTGCCGCGCTGGCGACGAGCACGATGGCGGTACCGCAGGCCTCGGCCGCGTCGGTCAGTGACGAGGACACTGCTTTTGTGCGGACCGTCCACCAGGGCAACCTCACGGAGATCGCGGCCGGGCAGGACGCGCAGGCGCATGCGACGACGGCTTGCGTGAAGGAGGTCGGTGACGTGCTCGTCCGCGACCACACCACACTGGACGCGGACGCGAAGGCACTGGCGGGGAAGCTGGGCATCGCCCTGCCCACCGGCCCCAGCGCCACGCAGAACCAGGAGCTCGCCTCCCTCCGCGAGAAGGCCGGCTCGTCGGCGTACGACGCCGCGTGGCTGAAGATCGCGGAGGCCGGCCACGCCCAGACGCTCTCGCTGATCGACCGGGAAGTGAAGACCGGTACCAACGCCGAGGTCGTGGCCGCGGCTCGAGCAGCCCGGCCGGTCGTGGCGATGCACCTGGAGATGGTCAGGGGCGGTACCTGCCACGCGGGCATGGCCGCCGGTACCGTTCACGCCGGCGACGGCGGACAGCTCGCCGCCGCCGGACGCTCCGACGGCACCGCCGCGCTCGTGACCCTGGCCGGTGGCGCACTCCTGGCGGGTCTCGGCACCGGCTGGCTCCTGCGGATCCGGCGACGGACCGCCCCCGGCCGTTGATCCGAGTCTCCGCTCCCGGCGCCGCGACCGCCCTGGCCGTTCTCGGCACGGGAGCGGGCGTGGCCGCCATGGTGACGGGATGGACCCTGCTGCCGGGGCCCGCTCCCGTCGGGGACGTCGGCAGCCTGCGGCAAGCGCCTAGGGCTGCCACGTCCGACGGTCTGACACCGTCCCCTCCTGTCGAGATCCGCGGTCCCGGAGGCCTGCACGCCCCCTTGGTGCCCGTGGCGGCAGCACCCGACGGCGCCCTGAAACTGCCGGCCAGTGGGCGGGTGGGCGGCTGGTGGGCGCTGGGCGCGGCCACGGGTGCCGCCGAAGGCACGACACTGATCGCCGGCCATGTCGACACACGGCGGGAGGGAGTCGGCGTCTTCGCCGCGCTGCTCCCGCTCGAACCCGGCGCCCGCATCGACGTGACCGCCGCCAGCGGCCACGTCCATCACTACGTGGTCATCGCCCGCCGCACCTACGCCCAGCAGAGCCTGCCGGCCGCACTCTTCAGTCGCAAGGGCCCGCACCGCCTGGCCCTGGTCACCTGCACCGGGGCCTACGACCGGGCCAAGGGCGGGTACGACAGCGTCCTCGTCGTGTACGCCGCACCGGACTCGGGGCACACGCGTCCGGGCACCGGGGCTGCCACTAGCGGCTGGCCAGCCGCTCCAGCAACGCGGCGCTCCGTGCCAGCAACACCCGCTCGTCGTCCGTGAGTTCCGCCTCGATGGCCTGGGCGAGCCAACCGGCCCTGCGGCCGCGCTCCGCTTCGAGCGCGGACCGGCCCGCGTCCGACAACTCGACCAGCGACTTGCGTCCGTCCGTGGGGTGCGCCCGGCGCGTGATCAGGTCCTGCTCCATGAGCAGCGCCACCGCCCGCGCCATCGACTGGGGGCGCACCCGCTGATCGGCGGCGAGGTCGCTGGTGGTCATGGCGCCGTTGCGGTCGAGTGCGCCCAGCACGGCGACCTGGCCCTGCGGGATGCGGTCCTCGTGCTTGACGCGTCGGCTGAGTTTCCCCATCGCGGTGCGCAGTTCGGCGGCGATGGCGGCGGCTTCCGAAGTGGGCATAGGGCACTTTACCCCGGTGTCCGGGGACGCCGGACCCCTCGATATGCAGCAAGACTGAACAGCTGAACTGAACAGCTTTGCTGTAGAGTTTGGGAGCCGGGCTCAGCGCCGACGTCGTCGCAGCCGGGGCCACGGCACGCCGCAACGGAAGGAACGACCATGACCGCGAGGGCAGTCGGAACCATCGACACCGCCATCGAAACCGTCACCGCCCGCCGGATCATCGACAGCCGGGGCAATCCCACGGTCGAGGTCGACGTCCTCCTGGCCGACGGGTCCTTGGGGCGCGCCGCCGTCCCCTCCGGCGCCTCGACCGGCTCCCGCGAGGCCGTCGAACTGCGCGACGAGGACCCCGCGCGGTGGCACGGCAAGGGCGTGGACCGCGCGGTGGCGCACGTGAACGGCGAGATCGCGGCGTCCGTGCGCGGCCGGGACGCGGCGGACCAGGCGGCAATCGACGGCCTGCTCGTCGCACTCGACGGCACCGCCACGAAGTCCCGACTCGGCGCCAACGCGGTCCTCGGCGTCTCCCTCGCCGCCGCCAAGGCCGCCGCCGCCGCCCACCGCCGACCCCTCTACCGCCACCTCGGCGGCGCCGACGCCCACCTCCTGCCGCTGCCGATGATGAACATCGTCAACGGCGGCGCCCATGCCGACAATCCGCTGGACTTCCAGGAGTTCATGATCGTGCCCGTGGGCGCGGCCACCTTCGCCGAGGCCGTCCGCATGGGTAGCGAGGTCTTCCACACCCTGCGTCGCGATCTGCTGGCCGCAGGGCACTCCACGGGCGTCGGGGACGAGGGCGGTTTCGCGCCCGCGCTGCGTACCGCCGAGGAGGCGCTCGACTTCGTGATGGCCGCCGTCGAGCGCACCGGATACCGCCCCGGCACGGACATCGGCCTGGTCATGGACCCGGCGTCGTCGGAGTTCTTCCGCGACGGGGTGTACGACTACGCGGGCGAGGGGGTGCGCCGCACCCCCTCCGAGCACATCGACTACCTGGGCAAACTCATCGACGCCTACCCGGTCGTGTCCATCGAGGACCCGATGGCGGAGAACGACCTGGACGGCTGGCGCGAGCTGACCGCCCGTGTCGGCGATCGCTGCCAGCTCACCGGCGACGACGTCTTCTGCACCGACGAAACGCTGCTGCGCGAGGGAATCCGCACCGGTGTCGGCAACTCGGTGCTGGTCAAGGTCAATCAGGTCGGGACCCTGACCGAGGCGCTGGCCACGGTGGCCGCGGCCCACGAGGCCGGCTGGACGGCTGTCATGTCGCACCGCTCGGGCGAGACGGAGGACACCACCATCGCGGACCTGGCGGTGGCGACCGGCTGCGGTCAGATCAAGACCGGCTCGCTCTCCCGCTCCGACCGCACGGCGAAGTACAACCAGCTGATCCGGATCGAGGAGGAGCTGGGGGACGCGGCGCGCTACGCGGGCCGCTCCGCGCTGCGCCGGGCGTGACCGCACCGTCGGCGGCCCCTCGGCCGCCCCGTCGGCCGCCCCGTCGCAGCGCCGCAGGGCCTTCCGAGGCGGGCGGGACACGGCGGCTGCCGTGTCCCATCACGTGCCCATCACGCGCCTGGCGATCGTGCTTCCACGGGTCCGCGGCCGGCCACGACCGGGCCCGGACAGTGCAGGCCGTGGGGCGCCGCGGCTGCCTGAGGCAGGGCTCGGACAGTGCAGGCCGCGGGGCGCCGCGGCTGCCTGAGGCCGGGCCCGGTGGCAAGCGCCACCGGGCCCGGCCGGGTCGGCTTCAGCGCCTCACCAGGTGTGCGCCACGTCGACCACCAGGCGGTCGGGCAGCTGGAACACCCGGAACGGCAACCGCGCCCGGACCCCCAGGCCCAGTTGCGTGTCCCCCTCGAAGCTCGAGGCGAACCTCGCGTCCCGGAAGGTCGGGTAGCCGGTCAGGTCGACGTGCGGGAGCGGCTGCCCCGCCCGGCCCGGGTACGTCACGGCGCCGGTCTCCGGGTCGTACGAGGGCGCGGCCACCCGGATCTCGATGATCGCTCCGCCGGAGACGGGTATGACCTCGCCGGAACCGTCCTGGTGGAGCGTGTCGACGTAACTCACGGTGTAACCGATCGCGGCCGTGCCGGCCTTGGGCACGACGAGCACGATGCGGTCGT
This sequence comes from Actinacidiphila sp. bgisy167, assembly GCF_965342175.1. Classification (GTDB taxonomy): domain Bacteria; phylum Actinomycetota; class Actinomycetes; order Streptomycetales; family Streptomycetaceae; genus Actinacidiphila. The sequence goes on along the minus strand of NZ_CBDRBL010000108.1, from coordinate 1,377 downwards.
AGCATTCGTGGGTACCCGTCCTGATGCCCGACAGCGACCCGAGGTCCGCGTCCGCCGCCGACTTGGGAAGGCTCCCCCAGCCCGTCGGGCACACCGCCGCCGGCGCCGCCGCGACCGCGGGCGCCGCGGCGGCCACCCCCGTGCCCGCCATCACCAGGACGGCCAGCACCGCCCCGTATCGTTTCGCACGCATGAATCCCATCCCCCTTGCATCGCGGTTCTTGCTTCCCCTGATCTGTACGACATGTCGGGCAAGGCTTTGGTTGTACGGGAGGTACCGGAACATGACCTGATGTGCACGGCCCGGCCTTCCGTTTCGTACGAGCGGCCGCCCGCGCGCGGCCCTCGCGTCAGCCGCCGGTACGCGGAGATGAGCGCCCGTGCCCGTGGCGTCCGTCGGCGCCCTCGTCGGACTGCTCGCCGGCCTCTGCCCGTCCCTGCGCGCCGCCCGCATGGAACCGGTCGACACACTGCGCACCCCATCTTGATCCGACCCCGCCGCCGCACCGGACCGCGGGGTGCGGCCGGGTGGACGTCGCCGTTTCATCGTCGTCCCGAGAGTCCGGGGACGGCATGACGATGCGCGGCGACGACCGCCGGTGGGCGTGGAGTCGGCACGGGCCGCTGAACCTCGCCGCGATGAGCTGGAGCGGTGTGCTCCTCCTCGTGGCTGCGTTCACTTCCATCGGCAGCCACTGTCTGCGGGTTCGGGAGGCGTCCCGGCGAGGAGAGGCATCGAGAATGTTCACGAGACATGACGTCAGCGCATGGGACGGCCCGCCGCCCATGAGGGGCTGCGGGCCGTCGAGGCGGTCCGGTAGAGGTCAGCCCGCTGTGGTGGAGGCGAGATGATGAGTGTCACCGAGGCTGACGACTTGGCGGTTGTGGAAGAAGTCGTCCTCGTGCAGCGTGGTGATGCTGCCGAAGGGCGCCCGGAAGCTGGCATAGCCGACAGCCTCGATCGGCATCCTGGTCCAGGACGCCACGACGAACGTCAAGGAGCCACCGTGCGTCACGACGATCTGGTGTTCGCATGGGCGCTGCAGGATCTCGTCCATGGCCGCATAGATGCGCTGCGCCCACGCCCCCTTGGTCTCAGCACCCTCCACGCCCTCGTCGTGTTCCAGTCGCTCTCCGACAGCCGGCGGCGGGATGAACCGCCGGTCCAGCCACTCCTGCGGCCTTCCCCCCGCCTCTCCGTAAGACTTCTCTCGCAGTCTGCGATCCAGGATCGGTTCCACGTCGAACAGCTCGGCGATCTCCTCGGCCGTCCGCCGGGTGCGCTGCAGATCTGAGGAGAACAGCTCCACCTCGGCAGTGCCCGGCACCTGGGCTCGCAGTGCCTGCGATGGAGGTCGCCGCCCGGACGCCGGCGGG
>NZ_CBDRBL010000107.1:0-17515 GCF_965342175.1 Actinacidiphila sp. bgisy167 | reverse complement strand
GCCGGCCGTGCCGTAGAGGCGGTCGCCCGCGTCGCCGAGGCCGGGGACGATGTAGCCCTGCTCGTTGAGGTGGTCGTCGACCGCCGCGGTCACCACGGTGACCGGCTTGCCCGCCAGCGCGCGCTCCATCGCCTCGACGCCCTCCGGGGAGGCGAGCAGCACCACGGCCGTCACGTCGTCGGCGCCCCGCTCGATCAGCAGGTCGATCGCCGCGATCAGTGTGCCGCCGGTGGCCAGCATCGGGTCCAGGACGTACACCTGCCGCCCGGACAGGTCGTCCGGCATGCGCGTGGCGTAGGTCTTGGCCTCCAGGGTCTCCTCGTCGCGGATCATGCCGAGGAAGCCGACCTCCGCGGTCGGCAGCAGGCGCACCAGGCCCTCCAGCATCCCGAGGCCGGCCCGCAGGATCGGCACGACCAGCGGACGCGGGTGGGACAGGCGCACACCCGTGGTGTCCGCGACGGGCGTGCTGATGTCCACCTGCTCGGTGCGCACGTCACGGGTCGCCTCGTAGGCGAGCAGGGTGACTAGCTCGTCGGCCAGCCGACGGAAGGTCGGCGAGTCGGTGCGCTCGTCGCGCAGGGTGGTGAGTTTGTGGGCCACCAGGGGGTGGTCGACGACGTGGATCCGCATGTCCACGACTCTAGCCTTCGGCCCGCCGCCCCGGGCCGTCCGGCCGGTGCGACCGGTCAGGCTTCGAACCACCCGGGAGGGGGAATGCGTGCCCGTACGCCCGGGTCCGCCCCGGCTGGGCGTACGGACCTTCGGGGGGTGGTGCCCCATGGCGGAGCGCGGCGGCGACGGCGCGAACGGCGCAGACGGAGCAGACGGAACCGGCGGCGGGGACGGCGCGGGCGACGCCCGTGCGCGGGCGGAGCAGGACGCCGACCGCGGACTGCGGCGCGCGGTGTTCCTGCGCGAGCTGGACGAGGCCAGGAAACTTCGCGACCGCGTCCAGCCGCGCCGGGCACGCGCGGAACGCGCGCGCCGGCAGCTGCGGATGCGGACGTTCCGCTGGTAGTCCCCTGGTCGGCACAACGCCCCGCCCGGCGGGCGCCCGCGGGGTCCGCGCAGGCCGCGCGCGGAAAAAAGCCGGAAGGCCTGGCACGCGGCACGCGCGGAAGACCCTTCGCAAAGCCGAGGTTTCTGCCACGATGCCGAGTGTGGGCGGGACCTGCGCCGGATCATCCGGCTCCCCGCCCGTAAGTCCGGACGGCCTGAGACCTGTGGGAGAGTCACGGTGTACTTCGCCGCACTGCTCGCGCGCACCGAGGACGGTTGGGAAGCGCGCGAGACCGATCTCGACGATGTGGAAACCCTCGGCGACCTGACCGACTTGGCCCGGGCGGCTTCAGCCGGGGAGGATACGGTCCTGGTCTTCATCGAACAGGAGGACGCCTGGTTCGGCGTCGTCCGCGTCGACGGTGAGGAGGACCCGCGGATCTACGTCTCCGACGCCGCCGCGGCGGCACGGAGCTCGTACGGGGAGATCCTGCTCACCGACGAGCTGCTGGGCCGGGACCCGGAGGACCTGGACGACATCGTCGACCTCGACGGCACCGAGGAGGGTGATCCCGACGACCTCGACGACGACGTGGTGCCCGGCCCCACGGAGGTGCAGGTGCCCGTGGGCCCGCTCGGGGACTGCGAGCTCCTCGCGGACCTCGGCATGAGCGACAAGGAGCTGCTGGCCCTCAGCGGCGACGGCGCGCTGACCGGGGAGGCCCTCGGGGAGATCGCCGACTCGCTGGGCTGCGCCGACGTGCTGGAGGCGGTCCGCTGACCGGGACGGACCCGCTGCGCGACCCGTGGCTCCCCGCGATGCGGCTCGCCCTCGAGGAGGCCCGGCTCGCCCCCCGCACCGGCGACGTGCCGGTGGGCGCGGTCGTGCTGTCCCCGCAGGGCACGGTCATCGGCCGGGGCCGCAACGAACGCGAGGCGGTCGGCGACCCGACCGCCCACGCGGAGGTGCTCGCCGTGCGCGCGGCCGCGAAGGCGCTCGGGGAGTGGCGGCTGACCGGCTGCACGCTGGTGGTCACGCTGGAGCCCTGCACGATGTGCGCGGGGGCCGTCGTCGCCTCCCGCCTCGACCGCGTCGTCTACGGCGCGGTCGACGAGAAGGCCGGTGCGGCGGGCTCCCTGTGGGACCTCGTCCGCGACCGCCGGCTCAACCACCGCCCGGAAGTGATCCACGGGGTGCTCGCCGACGAGTGCGGTGAGCTGATCACCCGCTTCTTCCGGTCAAAGGATTTCGGAGCACCCCCGGACGTCCGCTAAGCTCTCTCTCGGTAGCGTGTCCGAGCGGCCTAAGGAGCACGCCTCGAAAGCGTGTGAGGGGGCAACTCCTCCGTGGGTTCAAATCCCACCGCTACCGCTGCGCACGACAAAGCCGAAGCGCCCGGTTCTCACCGACCGGGCGCTTCGGCTTTTCCGGCCTTTCGGGAGCGCTGTGGCGAGCGTCACACACGGGTCGGCGCAGTGCCGGCGAAGAGCCTCAAGGAGGGCTTGCCCGACCCGGTCTGACGGGGCCATCCGGTGGATACACTCCAGCCATGGCGCAGGCGAAGAAGATCACCACGTACGTCATCGTGGCTTTCGTGCTCTACACGATCGTGACGTCGCCGTCCCGCGCAGCCGATCTCGTGCAGATAGGCTTCCAGGGCATATCGGACGCCGCAAAGGGCGTCGGGGAGTTCATGACCGCGCTGGTCAACTGACCGGCCGAAGCCGGCGAGGAGCACAGCACCGTGATACGCCACCTGGTCCTTTTCAGGCTCGACGAGGGCGTCGAGCGCGACGACCCCCGGGTCGCGGCGGGCGTCGAGGCCTTCGAGCGTCTCGGCGAGCAGATCCCGGAGCTGGCCTCCTGGGAACTGGGCTGGAACATCTCGGAGCGTCCGATCGCCTACGACTTCGCCATCAACTCCTCGGTCGCGGACGCCGAGGCGCTCACGGCGTACCTGGAGCACCCCGCACACCAGGCTGGGGTGGCACTGTGGCGCGAGTTCTCCACCTGGGTGGTCGCCGACTACGTGTTCGAGTGATCTCTCGCGGCGGCCCTCCGGGCCCGCTGCCGCCCCACAGCCCTTCGCCCGCCGGGCGGAGGGCTTTTTGTCTGAGGGCCGCGCCTCGCTTGCACACAGTCCACATGAATTGTGATGCTATGACCGCTTTTGCCGGATGAGTGGACCGATGAGGAGTGGCATGTCCGTGTCGGCCCGACCCGCGCCACCATCGACCTCCACAGACGGCAGCGGGACCGGTACGGCGACGGGCGGCGGCAACCGCGAGAGAAGCACCAACAGCAACGCGGTGGAGGCGCGGGCACTGACGCAGGTGCTGTTCGAGCAGTTGTCGGGGCTGGAGCCGGGCACCCCGGAGCACACCCGGGTCCGGGCCGCCCTCATCGAGGTCAACCTGCCGCTGGTGCGCTACGCGGCCGCCCGCTTCCGCAGCCGCAACGAGCCGATGGAGGACGTCGTCCAGGTCGGCACGATCGGGCTGATCAACGCCATCGACCGCTTCGATCCGGAACGCGGGGTGCAGTTCCCGACGTTCGCGATGCCGACCGTCGTGGGGGAGATCAAACGTTACTTCAGGGACAACGTCCGCACCGTCCACGTCCCGCGCCGGCTGCACGAGCTGTGGGTCCAGGTCAGCGGCGCCATCGAGGACCTGACGGTGGCCCATGGGCGCACCCCCACCACGCCGGAGATCGCCGACCGGCTGAAGCTCTCCGAGGACGAGGTGCTGGCCTGCCTCGAGGCCGGCCGGGCCTACCACGCCACATCCCTGGAGGCGGCGCAGGAGGGCGGCGACGGTGCGCCCGGGCTGCTGGACCGGCTCGGCTACGAGGACCCGGCCCTGACCGGCGTGGAGCACCGGGACCTGGTGCGGCACCTGCTGGTCCAGCTGCCCGAGCGGGAGCGGCGGATCCTGCTGCTCCGCTACTTCGGGAATCTGACGCAATCGCAGATCAGTGCGGAACTCGGGGTTTCGCAGATGCATGTGTCGCGACTGCTCTCGCGCAGCTTCGCCCGACTCCGATCCGCAAACCAGCTCGAATCGTAACCCTTGCGGAGTACCCACCCCCTGAGAAATAAGTCGACATGGCGCTACAGCGCGTTGCCGACATGTGACATTCTGCGGGAACCGCGTTTGTCGTGGTCCGGCCTCCGGTATTCCAGTGGAGGAACGAACCGTCGCCCGCGACACCCGTCCGCGACCTCAAGGGGGTGGCATGTCCGTAGAAGTGGGCAGTCCGAAGGTGCTGAACACCGACGCGCCGCACGATGCTCCTGACGGCAAGGCCATCGACACCGTCGGCACCGCCGTCGACAGCGCCGCCGTCGACAGCACGATCGAGGCCATCGACACGAGCGTCGACACCCGCACGCTCTCCCGCTCGCTGTTCCTGCGGCTCGCCGAGCTGCCGGACGACAGCCCGGAGCGCGCGTATGTGCGGGACACTCTCATCGAGCTCAACCTGCCGCTCGTGCGCTACGCCGCGGCCCGCTTCCGCAGCCGCAACGAGCCGATGGAGGACATCGTCCAGGTCGGCACGATCGGGCTGATCAAGGCGATCGACCGCTTCGACTGCAACCGCGGCGTGGAGTTCCCCACCTTCGCGATGCCGACCATCGTCGGCGAGGTGAAGCGCTTCTTCCGCGACACCTCGTGGTCGGTGCGGGTGCCGCGACGGCTGCAGGAGCTGCGACTGGCGCTGACCAAGACCAGTGACGAGCTCGCCCAGCGGCTGGACCGCTCGCCCACCGTCTCCGAACTCGCGGCGGCGCTCGGCGTCTCCGAGGAGGACGTGGTCGACGGCCTCGCGGTCGGGAACGCGTACACCGCCAGCTCGCTGGACTCCCCGCCCCCGGAGGACGACGGCGGCGAGGGCTCGCTGGCCGACCGGCTGGGCTACGAGGACACCGCGCTGGAGGGCGTGGAGTACCGCGAGTCGCTCAAGCCGCTGCTGGCCCAGCTGCCCGCGCGGGAGCGGCAAATCATCATGCTCCGCTTCTTCGCCAACATGACGCAGTCGCAGATCGGCGAGGAGGTCGGCATCTCCCAGATGCACGTCTCCCGGCTGCTGACCCGGACCCTGGCCCAGCTGCGCGAGGGTCTGACGGCCGAGCAGTAGGCACGGGGTCCGGCCCCGGCCGGACCGGACGGTTCTTCCTGGTCGTTCGTCAGTTCACGGGCCTGACGGTGCGTTCACCGGCCGCCGGGGCGCGCCTTCGCCGCCGCCTCGGCGGCCGTCGGCTTTCCGCTTCCCGGGCCCGCCTCGGGCCGGTACGCGCTGACCGCCGTGAGGTCCGGACCTGTGTAGCCGGACCACCGAGGCCGACCGCCGAGGACGGGTGCGCGGCGGCCGCCGCGGACCGGCGACAGCCGGCGCCCGGTGTCGATGGACGGGGCGCGCCGGTCAGGCGACCGCGAACCAGACCACGGCGGCGATCACGACGACGGCCGCGATGACGCCGACGATCAGGCCGGTCTTGTTGCCGCCCGCGGCCTGGGCCTGGGCGGGCTCCTCGTCGACGAAGGCGCGGAACATCTGGGTGCTGCCGGCCGGGTCGTAGTTGTTGTCAGGGGTAGTCATGGTGCAGGACCCTAGCGAAGTCAGGTCGCGCGGGTCACCCCCAGCCCGTCCCCCGGATGCGGTCCGCCCCGTAAAAGGTGAGCAAACAGGGAATACCCCCCGTCTGGCCCGTGTCCAAGACCGCATGGCACTCATCGGAAACTCTACTCTCGACGTATTCCCGCTCTGCCTCGGCGGCAATGTCTTCGGCTGGACCGCGGACGAGGCGACCTCCTTCGACGTGCTCGACGCCTATAGGGAGGCCGGCGGCAACTTCGTCGACACCGCGGACGTGTACTCGGCCTGGGTACCCGGCCACACCGGGGGCGAGTCCGAGACCGTGATCGGTTCCTGGCTCGCCAAGCGCGGCCGCCGCGACGACATCGTCATCGCGACCAAGGTCGGCTCGCACCCCGCGTTCAAGGGCCTGAAGGCAGCGACGATCAAGGCCGCCGCGGAGGAGTCGCTGCGCCGGCTGGGCACCGACCGGATCGACCTCTACTACACGCACTTCGACGACCTCGAGACCCCGGTCGAGGAGATCGTCACCGCCCTGGACGAGCTGGTGCGCGAGGGCAAGGTCCGCCACGTCGCGGCCTCCAACATCAGCCCCGAGCGGCTGGCGGCCTCCCTGGAGTTCGCCGAGCGCGAGGGGCTGGCGGCGTACGTGGCGCTGCAGCAGCACTACAACCTGGTGGAGCGGGAGCAGTACGAGGGCCCGCTGCGCGAGGTCGTCCAGGCGCACGGCCTCGCCTCCGTGCCGTACTTCGGCCTGGCACGGGGCTTCCTCACCGGCAAGTACCGGCCCGGCGTCGCGGTGGACAGCGCCCGGGCGGAGGGCGCGAGGGTCTACCTGGAGTCCGAGCGCGGACCGCGGGTCCTGGCCGCCCTGGACGAGGTCGCCGGAGCGCACGGCGTCGAGCCGGCGAGCGTCGCGCTGGCCTGGCTGCGGTCCCGGCCGACCGTCGCCGCACCGATCGCCAGCGCCCGCACGCCGCAGCAGCTGTCCGCGCTGCTGGCCTCCGTGACCCTGGAACTCACCGCGGCGGAGCTCGAGCTGCTGACGGCCGCGTCTGCCTGAGCTGCGACTCTCCCCGGCGACCCGCCTCCCTTGACCGGAGGCGGGTCGTTCCTTGTGCAGGTTTTTACCCTAATAACTTGCCTGCAACAACCAAACATTTTTATGGTTGCTTGAGGCAACCAACAAGCTCGGAAAGCGAGGCGCCATGGCGACGCAGGAGGAGTTCGCGGAGCTCGCGAGCCGGCTGCGCGTGATCCCGGTGGTCATCCGGGAACTCAGCCGCGCCTGCCCGCCGCAGTGCCCGCCGGCATCCCTCGGCGTGCTCTCGGTGATCAGCCGCCTCGGCGAGCTGCGGATGAGCCGGCTGGCCGAGCTGCTGGAGGTCGACATGTCCGTCACCAGCAGGCATGTGGCCCACCTCGCCGAGCTCGGCTGGATCGACCGGCTGCCCGACCCCTACGACAAGCGGTCGCGGCTGCTGCGCCTGACCCCCGGCGGCGCGGACATGCTGCGCGCCGCACAGGTACGGGTCGCCGAGGCGCTGGCCCACCGGCTGAGGGACTGGCCGGACGAGGACGTCGCCGAGTTCTCCCGGCTGATGGACCGGCTGCGCAGCGACTTCGCCGCCGACTGCGGCCCCCGTACACCTTCCACGACATGAAGAGGACGACCATGGCAACAACCGCACCACCCACCGGTGTGCGGGGGAGCGATGCCCACACAGGACACGCGGCCCCCATGTCGCACCGGCAGATCATGGAGGCCCTCACCGGGCTGATCCTCGGCCTGTTCGTGGCGATCCTGTCGTCCACGATCGTCTCCAACGCCCTGCCGAGGATCATCACCGATCTGCACGGCGGGCAGAGCGCCTACACCTGGGTCGTGACCGCCGCCCTGCTCACCACCACCGCCACGACCCCGGTGTGGGGCAAGCTCTCCGACCTGTTCAGCAAGAAGCTGCTGGTCCAGCTGGCTCTGGTGATCTACGTGGTGGGCTCGCTGGTCGCCGGCCTGTCGCAGAACGCCGGGATGCTCATCGTCTGCCGCATCGTCCAGGGCGTCGGCGCCGGCGGTCTCAGCGCGCTGACCCAGGTCATCATGGCCGCGATGATCTCCCCGCGCGAGCGGGGCCGCTACAGCGGCTACCTCGGCGCGGCCTTCGCCCTCGGCACCGTCGGCGGCCCCCTGCTCGGCGGCGTCATCGTCGACACCGACTGGCTCGGCTGGCGCTGGTGCTTCTACGTCGGCGTGCCCTTCGCGATCATCGCCCTGATCGTGCTGCAGAAGACCCTGCACCTGCCGGTCGTCAAGCGCCAGGTCAAGGTCGACTGGGCGGGTGCCTTCTTCGTCACCGCCGCCGTCAGCCTGCTGCTGGTCTGGGTCACCTTCGCCGGCGACAAGTACGCCTGGCTCTCCTGGCAGACCTACGTCATGACCGCGGGCGCGCTGCTGCTCGTCCTGCTCTTCGTCCTGGTCGAGTCCCGGGCGAGCGAGCCGATCATGCCGCTGCGGCTGTTCCGCAACAAGACCATCAGCCTGACCTCGGCCGCCTCGATGTTCGTCGGCACCGGGATGTTCGCCGGCACGGTCTTCCTCAGCCAGTACTTCCAGCTGGCGCGCGGCGAGACGCCGACGTCGTCCGGCGTCATGACCATCCCGATGATCGGCGGGCTGTTCCTCGCCTCCACCGTCTCCGGCCAGGTCATCACCCGCACCGGCCGCTGGAAGGCGTTCCTGGTCTCCGGCGGCGTGCTGCTCACCGGCGGCCTCGCCACGCTGGGCTCGATGCGCTCCGACACCCCGTACTGGCACCTGGCGATCTACATGGCGCTGCTGGGCCTCGGCGTCGGCATGACGCTGCAGAACCTGGTGCTCGCGGTGCAGAACCAGGTCGGCGCCGCCGACCTCGGCGCCGCCAGCTCCGTCGTCACCTTCTTCCGCACCCTCGGTGGCGCGATCGGCGTCTCCGCGCTCGGCGCGGTGCTCGGCAACCGCGTGACGCACTACGTCAGCGACGGTCTGACCGTCCTGGGCCTGACGTCCACCGGTGAGTCCGACGGCTCCATCCCGGACCTGGGCACTCTGCCCGCGCCGATCCGGCACGTCGTGGAGCAGGCATACGGCCACGGCGCCGGCGACGTCTTCCTGGCCGCCGCCCCGGTGGCGTTCGTCGCGCTGCTGCTGGTGCTCTTCATCAAGGAAGTGCCGCTGAGGACCGCGAGCGGCCTGCAGCAGGCGGCCGGTGTCCCCGGCAACGCCTCGCAGCCCCCGCAGCAGGCGGTCATACCGGCCCAGGCGGGCCCCGCGGACGAAACCGCCGCCGAGACCGCCACGACCGCCGAGGCGGTCGCCACCGCCGCGCAGGCGGTTCCCCTGCCCGCCGCGGGCCCCGCGCTCCGCGGTCAGGTGCGCGACGTGGACGGCGCGGGCGTCGAGCGGGCCACGCTCACCCTGATATCCCTCACCGGCCGGCAGCTCGGCCGCGCCTCCACCGGCGCGGACGGCGGCTACGAGCTGCCCGCGCCCGGCGCCGGCTCGTACGTGCTCATCGCCGCCGCCGACGGGCACCAGCCGCAGGCGTCCACCGTGGTGGTCGGCGCGGAGCCCGTCCCGTACGACGTCGTCCTGGCCGGCACCAGCGGCCTCACCGGCACGGTGGTCGCCGAGGCCACCGGCATCCCCGTCGCGGAGGCCATGGTCGTGGTGACCGACGTCCGCGGTGAGGTCCTGGCCACCGCCGGCACCGGCGCCGACGGCGCCTTCGGCTTCGCGGACCTGCCGGCCGGCGACTTCACCCTGGCCGTCAACGCCAACGGCTACCGGCCTGCCGCGCTGCCGGTCGAGGTCGCGGGCAACGGCCCCACCCACGTCGAGGTCCCGCTCCGCCCGGGAGCGCGGCTGCACGGCACCGTGCTCGGCGGGATGGCGCGGACGCCGCTGACGGAGGCCCGAGTCACCCTGATCGACGCCGCCGGGAACGTGGTGGCGACCGCCACCACGGGTGCCGACGGGGCGTACGCCTTCGGCGACCTCGACGCCGGCGAGTACTCGCTGGTCGCCAGCGGCTATCCGCCGGTGGCCACCCAGGTGACCGTCGGCAACGGCGCCGCGGCCGGCCACGAGAGCGGCTTCGACGTCGAGCTGCACCACCCCGAGGGGTGAGCCGGCGGCCGGTCCCCGCGCCCCGAGGAGGCGGGGGCCGGCAGCCGGGAGAAGGCGGATCCGCTCCGGACGCCGGGGCTGGGGACGGCCGGGGCCGTCCGGACCGGACCGACCGACCGGCCTACCGGGGTCGGCGCGAACGCGAACGCACCGCAGGCGAGCGAGGGACAGCGAGGGACATGGACACGACGGCAGGAGCAGGGCTGCGCGGGCGGATCCGGACGAAGGACGGCTGGGCGGTGCCGCACGCCGTGGTCACCGTCACCGACATGACCGGGCAGCAGATCGCGCGGGAGCCCGCGGACACCGAGGGCGCCGTGCGCACCGCGACGCTGCCCCCGGGGCGTACACCGTGATCGTGACCGCCGTGGGATACCGCCCGGCCGCCGCGACGGCGCTGGTGACCGCCTCCGGTTCGGCGGACCTGGGCACCCTGCTGCTGGCCCGCGCGGGCGGCCTCGAACTGCCGCCGCCCGGGCCGTGGACGATCGACCCGGCGCACTCCGAGGTCGGCGCGGTCGCCCAGCACCTGGGCCTGTCCAGCGTGCACGGCCGCTTCACGAGCTTCGCCGGCCGGATCGACGTCGCGCGGCAGCCCCTGGCCTCGTCCGTCGAGGCGGTGATCGACGCCGCCTCGATCGACACGGGCAACGGCACCCGCGACGAGCACCTGCGCTCCGCCGACTTCCTCGACGTCGCGGAGCACCCGACCGTCACCTACCGCAGCACCGCACTGGAGCAGGCCGCCGGCGACCGGTGGACCGTGCACGGGGAACTGACGATGCGCGGCGTCACCCGTCCCGTCGACCTGGACCTGGCCTACCTGGGCACCGGGCCGGACCCCTGGGGCGGCGTGCGCGCCGCCTTCCGCGCGACGGCCGAACTGCGCCGCGAAGAGTTCGCGATGAACTGGAACCAGGTCGTCCGGGCCGGCATCGCCACCATGGGGACGACCCTGAGGATCACCCTCGACATCCAGGCCGCCCAGGGGGAGGCCCTCCCCACCGGGTAGCCGCGGGGCGCATAGGCTGCCGTCCATGGCTGCCAACATCGCGACCAACACCAGCGTCCACCTCGACCAGCTGCTGGAATTCGTACGACCGCGCCACCGCGCCCTGCTGCTGACCACCCGCGCCGACGGCCGCCCCCAGGGCTCCCCCGTCACCTGCGGGGTCGACGACGCGGGGCGCCTGGTCGTCTCGACCTACCCCGAGCGGGCCAAGGTCCGCAACGCCCGCCGTGATCCGAGGGCCTCGCTGATCGTCCTGTCCGACGAGTGGGACGGCCCCTGGGTGCAGATCGACGGCACCGCCGAGGTCATCGACTCCCCCGACGCGGTCGAGCCGCTGGTGGAGTACTACCGCAACATCGCGGGCGAGCACCCGGACTGGGACGAGTACCGCGCCGCCATGCTCAGGCAGGGCAAGTCCCTGGTGCGGGTGACCCCCGAGCGCTGGGGCCCGATCGCCACGGGCGGCTTCCCGGCGCGACTGGCCCCGAAGGAGTAGCCGTACCGCGCGAGGAGGGAGCGGCGGCCGCCGGGCAGTCGCTCTTCGCACCGCCCGCCGCGTCGCGGCGGACACCGCTGACGCGCCACCGCGCGGGGAATGCGGGTGCCAAGGATGGGGCTTTGGCACAGGACCGAACCAGTCGTATTTCCACCATACTTCGTGACGGGAGAACACCCATGAGCGACAGCCAGACGCCAGCGATCGGACGCTACGGCCTGTGGAACGCCGGGCTGCAGGACCCTGACCCCGCGCATGCGGCCGAACTCGCCGAGACCGCGGCCGAACTGGAGGAGCTCGGGTACGGGGCACTGTGGATCGGCGGCAGCAGCGGCGTCGAGCACGCGGCCCCGCTGATCGCGGCCACCTCCTCGATCAGCGTCGCCACCGGCATCCTCAACATCTGGCAGTACGGGCCCGAGGACACCGCCGCCCGCCAGGCCGCGCTCGAGGCCGCCCACCCCGGGCGCTTCCTCCTGGGCCTGGGCGTCAGCCACGCGCGTTTCATCGAGCAGTACCAGCGCCCCTACACCGCGATGACCCACTACCTCGACGCGCTGGACGCCGCCGGGTCGCCGGCCGGGAACCGGGTGCTGGCCGCGCTCGGCCCGAAGATGCTGGAACTCTCGCGGGACCGCTCCGCGGGCGCGCATCCGTATCTGGTCACCGTCGAGCACACCGCACAGGCACGCGCCACGCTGGGCGAGGGACCCCTGCTGGCCCCGGAGTTCACGGTCGTGCTGGAGCGCGATCCGGACCGGGCCCGCGAGACCGCCCGGGAGATGCTGTCGTTCTACCTGCAGTTGTCGAACTACACCGACAACTGGCTGCGTCTGGGCTTCGGCGAGGACGACCTCGCCGGCGGGGGCAGCGACCGCTTGGTCGACGCGCTCTTCGGCTGGGGCGACGAGGAGCGGGTGCGGCAGCGGATCGACGCCTACCTCGACGCGGGCGCCGACCACGTCGCCGTCCAGGTACTGCCCTCGGGTGAGGACCGGTCCGGACTGCCGCGCGAGGAATGGCGCCGGCTGGCCGCGGTGCTCGAGCTCACCGGCCCCTGAGCGTCCGCCCGGGGCGACCGACCGTAGACAGCCGCGGGCGCCAGCGCGACGCCGCCGCGCGAGGCGCCCGACCCACCACGGGGGCCGGGCGCCGGGCAACGCCCGCGCACCGGCCGCCCGTCCGCCGTCACGGCGCCCCGCGGCCCGCGGCCCGCGTCACCCTCCGCTGCCCGCGGCAGTCCGCGGGCAGCCGACGACGTCCCCCACGCGCCCTGCGGCTCCGCTGCGCGGACGAGGGCTTGGAGCCCGTCGTCAGGACTGCTGGGCAGTCCAGAACTCGTCCCACGAGATCTTGCCGTCGCCGTTGCCGTCCACGGCCGCGATGAGGCTCTGCGCCATGCTGGCGGTCACGTTGAAGTCCCCGAGCTGCGCCATCGCGCTCGCGTACTCGCTCGCCGTGATGAGTCCGTCCCCGTCGGCGTCAAACCGCGCGAACGCCTTCTTGGCCGCCTCGATGTCCGCCATCCTGACACCCCTCCTTGTTGTAACCCGGTCCTGACAGCGCACACCCTAGCCGCCGCGATCTCCACGGCAGCGGCCGGGCCGACGTGCGGCGCAGCGGGCCCGGCCTGCCCCGCCCGATGGGCCGACCACCTCCGCGGGCCCGCCGAACACCACCAGCCCCAGCGCCGCAACCCGCCCTCGCCGCACCCCTGGCCCCGAGGACGGCCACTGTGCGGCGCGCCGCCCCGGGGTACCCAACGACAGAGGCCCCCGGGTGATCCCGGGGGCCTCTGATCTGCTGTGCACTCGCCAGGATTCGAACCTGCAACCTTCTGATCCGCAGGCTCAGGCGGGCTGTTGGGCGAGGGCTCCGCCGCCCGCCCGGCTGATCGCCGAGCGTCGTGATCAATAGCCCCTGTGTGCCGTCGTTGCCGTCAGCCCTGAGGGTTGGCGTCGCCTGCCACGACCGTTTTCAAGACCGTTCCCTTCGGCCGCTCGGGCACCCCACCTCGGCCACAGCACACCAGGAGCGGGTCAAGCGTGCTGGCACCGAACGACTCACGGGGGCTGTGGTCCACACCGGGTCCACTGCACCTACGCCGCTCACCGGAATTGCCAAAGGCATATTCACTTCCCCCAAGGCGAACAGGCAGACGCCACACCTCTCACGCGGCTCCGACCTGCCAAAACGGCCCGCAAACCGGGCGTGAAGACCGGCTATCCCCTCGGACCAGTCCTCGATCTGCGCGACCGTCAGCGATTCATCACACAGTCAGCCCAACGACCAACACGGCACTCCGTCACGCCACATGCGGTTGCAGTATTAGGTCTACGGCGGCAACCCGAAACTGCGGTCCACACTGGAAGAGCGCGGGGTCGGCTACGTGCTCGCCGTCGCCTGCTCGGCTGAAGTCACACCGGGGCGGGGAGGTTCCGCGCGGACGCCCTGGCAGCGAAAGTGCCGAAGCGAGCCTGGCAGAGCTTGTCGGCGGGGGCCGCCAAAGGGCACCGCTTCTACGACTGGGCCGTCATCGACCTGGCCGAACCCCGACCCGGCAGCCACCGGCTGCTGATCCGCCGCAACCGCACCACCGGTGAACTCGCCTACTACCGCCGCTGGTCGCCCGCCCCGGTGCCCCTGGCTGCGCTGGTGCGGGTTGCCGGATCAAGATGGCGGGTGGAGGAGACCTTCCAGGCCGGAAAGGGCCTGGCCGGACTGGACGAGCACCAGGTCCGCCGCTTCACCTCGTGGTCCCGCTGGGTGACCGTGGCCATGCTCGCCGTCATCCGCGCCGACGAACACGCCTGCCATCCCGCCCCGAATGGGCTCATCCCGCTCACCTGCAACGAGATCCAGCGACTGTTCACGACGCTCGTCGTCCAACCCGTGCGCGATGCGCCCCACCGGCTCAGCTGGTCCGCCTGGCGACGCCGACATCAGGCCCGAGCCAAGGCCAGCCATTACCGCCGACAAGCCGCGAACCAGACATGAAGATCACGAACTACGGCTGGAGTATCAGCCTCGATCTCCATGGCAGCGGCCGGGCCGACGTGCGCGGCAGCGTGCCTGGCCTGCCCCGCCCGATGGGCCGACCACCTCCGCGGGCCCGCCGAACACCACCAGCCCCGGAGCCGCACCCGCCCTCGCCACACCCCTGGTCCCGGGGACCGGGAAGTGAGCGACGTGCCACCCCGGGGTACCCAACGCCAGAGGCCCCGGATCACTCCGGGGCCTCTGGTCTGCTGTGCACTCGGCAGGATTCGAACCTGCAACCTTCTGATCCGTAGTCAGATGCTCTATCCGTTGAGCTACGAGTGCTTGGCTTCCCGGCTTTTTTCTTGCCGGTCGGCTTTGCGGGAACAACATTACATGACCCGCGCCGTGACGTGAAATCCATTAGCCGCACCCCCTCTGACCTGCGGAAATGCTGGAAGGGTGGCTCAGCAGGGGTCCCGGGAACGGCAGAAGCCCCGGCCGGGGGCCGGGGCTTCTGTGGAGCGGAGGCGGAGGGATTTGAACCCTCGATGGACGGTAAAGCCCAAACCGCATTAGCAGTGCGGCGCCATAGACCGGACTAGGCGACGCCTCCTGGTGTGCCCGCGTGAGCGGGTGTGTGCAGATGATGGCACAGCCCGGTGGGCTGGGACCAATCGCTGACCAGATTACTAGGCCGTGTGCGGCCAGGGCAAAGGCGTTGCGGCGGACGCCGGGGCGGCGCGCCCACGATCGGGTGGGTTGGCGGGCGCGGGTGGCGGCGGTCAGGTAGGGACGGAGCATGCGATTGGCTCGTGTGCCCATGACCGCCGCGCTCGCGCTCGGCCTGCCGCTGACGGTGGCCGTGCCGGCCCTGGCCTGCCCTTCCGGCCCCGGGGGGCCGCCCGACGTGCTGCGGGTGGTCGTGGACGACGGGGCGGGCCACGTGTCGGAGTACGACCTGCGCTGCGCCCCCGTCGGCGGGACCCACCCCGACGCGTCGGAGGCGTGCGCCCGCCTGGAGCGGCTGGACGGTCCGGTGGGGCCCTCGCCCGAGGGCACGATGTGCACGATGATCTACAGCGGCCCGCAGCGGGCGACGGTCCACGGGAACTGGCGAGGCCGGCCCGTGGACGCCCGCTACGACCGCAGCAACGGCTGCGAGACGGCCCGCTGGCGGCGGATGGCCCCGGTGCTCCCGGTGCCCCCGGCGCACGACGGGCCCGCCGGCCGGGGCGTGTGACCGAAGGGGTGACCGACACCACATCCGCACGGCTCGGCCACGAACACTACTCACGCGTACGGGACATGGGTATCCGGAGCCTCACGGCCAACCGCTGCCCGTACACTCGCTCTAGTGACATGCCCCCCGGTCGGCGGCAAGATGGGCCACCACCGGTGGATGCCCCCTTCGCGGGTGGTGGCGCGGCGGCAAGTGCGGTTTTCAGGGAGGACGCGTCTCGTGAGCAGCAGGCCATCCCGAGGCGCTGCTCGCCTCGCGGCAATACTCGACGCGCTCCCCGACGCCCTGCTTCTGGTGAACGCCAACGGGACGGTCGTCAACGCCAATTCCATCGCCCTGGAGACCTTCGAGTCGCCCGGCACCGCCCTCGTGGGACGCGGCCTGCTCGACCTCCTGCCGACGTTCGACGCGCGCCGCATCCCCGGTTCGATGCGCCGCCCCGACGACGACGCGGGCCGCACCAAGCCGACCCGGATGGTCGCCCGGCGGACCGACGGCAGTGAGATCCCGGTCGAGGTCACGAGCGCGAACCTCGACGACGCCCGCACGCCCTTCGCCGAGACCTACAGCTACACCGGCGACGAGTTGCTGATGCTGGTCGTCCGGGACCTCACCGGGACGCTGGACACCGAGGCCGAACTCGCCCGCCAGCAGCGCCAGACCGAGATGATCCTGCGCGCCGCCAGCGAGGGCGTGATCGGCGTCGACACCGATGGCAAGATCGTCTTGGTCAACCCCTCGGCCGCGCAGATCCTGGGCTTCCGGGCCACCGACCTCGGCGGGCAGGAACTGCACCCGCTGGTGCACCACTCCCGGCCGGACGGCAGCCCGCTCCCGGCCGAGGAGACGCCGCTCTCCCAGACGCTGCGCTCCGGGCTGAAGCACCGGGTCCGCGGCCAGGTGCTCTGGCGCAAGGACGGGCGCTCGGTCTCGGTCGACCTGATCACGGCGCCGGTGCGGGAGGGCGACCAGCTGGTCGGCGCGGTGATGACCTTCACCGACCGCACGCGCTTCGACGCGCTCGCCGCGCGCAACGCGCAACTGCAGTCGCTGCTCGGCGACGCCCTGCGCGGGCCGTTGGACGAACTGCGGGCCGAGCTCGCCGGGCTGGCCAACGACCCGGCCGGGCAGCTGTGGCCGGAGGCCAACCAGATCCTGCACCACCTCACCGCGGGCTACGCGCGGATCACCACGCTCATCGACAGCGTCCTGTCCTTCCAGCGGCTCGACCGGGGCGAGGAGAAGCTGCGGCGCGAGACGACCTCGATGGACAAGATCGTGGCGGCGGGCGTCGAGGCGGCCAGCGAGCTGATCGGGCCCGGGCGGGCCCAGTACGCGGTGCACGCGCCGCCGATCGAGGCGACCGTGGACGCCGAGCGGATGGCGCAGGCGCTGTCCCACCTGATCGTGGACGTGGCGGGTGTCGACGCGGTCGGCAACGTTCCCGTCGTGGTCGGCGGCGTCGACTCCACCATCGTCGTGGCGGCGGCGCAGCGCGGTGACTCCGTGCGCATCGAGGTGCGCGGTCCGCACGCGGGCGACAACCCGGTGCACGTGCCGGTCGCGCGCGGCATCGTCGAGAAGCACGGCGGTGTGCTCCAGACCCATGAGGTGCCCGGGCAGGGCAGCGCGTACGTGATGGAGGTGCCCGTCGGCACGGGCGCGGCGAAGACGCCGGCCAAGGAGCCCCGGCGCGAGTCGGAGACGACCGTCATGCCGGTGCCGGCCGAGCCGGTGCGCGGGACGGCGCCCGCCGCCGTACCGCAGGCGCCGTCCCCGGCGGCCTCGGCCGTCCCCGTCCCGCAGCCGCCCCAGCCGCCCACGCCGGTGGAGACCTCCGCGCCGGCCGCCGGCGCCGCGCTCGCGCTGCCGGCGGCGCCCACCGCCGACCCACCGACCGCCACCGGGCGGGGGGGGGGGGGGGGGGGGGGGGGGGGGGGGGGGGGGGGGGGGGGGGGGGGGGGGGGGGGGGGGTGGGGGGGGCGGGGGGGGGGGGGGGGGGGGGGGGGGGGGGGGGG
>NZ_CBDRBL010000106.1:0-18089 GCF_965342175.1 Actinacidiphila sp. bgisy167 | reverse complement strand
GACGCAGCCGCAGTTCGTAGGGGCCGACCGCGTGCTCGGTGGCGTTGGCCACCAGCTCGGAGACTGCCAACACGGCGTCGCTGATGACCTCACCGCCGTAGCCGAGCTGGTCGAGGGCGCAGCGTAGGGCGGTGCGGGCCTGGGCGGGGGCGTTGGGGGTGCAGCTGGTCCAGCGCCAAAGGATGTCGGCGCTGGCGGTCGGGTCGGGGTGGGTGGTCATCGCCGGCCTCCTCGGGCCGCGTGGCGAGCGCGTACGACGCGTCGATGGCGGCCGTGTCCGGGGCGTACGCAGTCGCGGGCTTCGGTGAGGGCGAACGGGCCGGCAGTCGGGGCGAAGGGCAGCAACAGCGCGACGGTGAAGAGGAGCGCAGCCATGGCAATGGCCTCCCAGTGATCGCGGACGGGACGCGACCACGACACCGTGGGTGCGCGAAGAGCGGAAGTCTGCTCTCACCAGGTCTTTCAAAGACTTTCCGGCGCTGGATGCCGGCTCGTCCGCGTCGTTCTCCCGGCGGGGGTCAGCGCTCGGAGGCTGCGTGGCCGAGGCTGGTGCGGATCACCTCGTCGCTGGTGTGGCGTGCGGCGGCGAGGTCGTCGCGCAAGGGTGCTGGGAGGGTGCGGGTGCCCAAGGCGCAGGCGTTCACGAGGTCGTGACACTGCTCGGCTTGCCGGTCGGTGATGAGGGCGGTGGTCAGCGCGTGGGAAAGGATCTCGCGGGCGGCGTATCCGTCACGTGCGTCCAGGGCCCGGTGGGCGAGGATGTCGGCGATCGTGCGGGCTGCGGGGTGCTCGGCAGCGGCGATGACATCAAGGACGGTGAGACCGAGTCGGGTGTCGAAGACGGTGAGACCGGGTTCCGGAAGTCGCTGGGGAAAGGCGTCGAGCAGGTGGTCGATGTGGCCGTCGACCGGTTGGCCGGTGCTGCGCTGGCACAGTGCGGTGAGGCAGGCGGTTACGGCCTGCTCCCATGGCTCGCCGGGGGCCGTGTGATCGAGGAGTTCGGCTGCGGTGGCGGTGTCGCGAGCGGTGAGGGCTGCGATGACGGCGACCTGGCGGCCGTCGAGCATGCGGGTGCCGATGCCGTGGTGCTGTTCGATGTGGGTGAGGGCTTGCTGCCAGCGACCTGTAGTGGTGAGTGCGCGGGTGCCGTCGGCGAGGAGGACCCGCCACAACCAGGCGCGTACCTCCTGGCGTTGCTGTGGGCTTTCGGCCAGGTCGGAGGGTACGGCTACACCGTCCAGGACGGTGCCTGTCGCGGTGTCGACGGCCGCGTGGAGGGTGAGGAGGTGGTGGTGTCCGTCGTCGTTGCGGTCGGCGCGGATGTGCAGGCGTGCGAGGTTGACCAGGGGTTCCAGTGCTCGGATGGCGCTCATCGCGGGCAGGGGGCACGCGTGGAGGTAGGCGGCGGCGTGCTGGTGGCACAGCGTGCGGGCGAGGTCGGGGAGTCCGAGGTCGGAGGCGAGGAGCGCGGACTGGTTGTAGACGGTGGAGGCCAGTCCCTGGTCAGTGTTCCGTCGGCTGGTGTCGGCGAGTTCGACGAGTTGCGCCACGCGTTCGGGCAGCGGGAGGCAGGCAGGGCGGACGCGAGCGACAAGGGGAAACCGCTTGGCTGTCGGCCCGTGCGGGTCCAGGGGGTTCACAGGTTCCTTCCGGAGGTGGGGACGGAGCCGGCCAGGCGGTCGAGCGGCCTGGCCGGTGGGCCGTGTCACTGCCAGTCGATGACGATGCGGTTGAGGGGGGTGTCCACGGTGAAACGGCCCGGGGCCGTCTCGACGGGCGCCGCGGCGTCGAGGGGCAGCAGTTCGAAGCGGGCTTCGCTGCCGCGGTGGTCGCGGTCCCAGGTGCGCATGGAGTCGGTGATGCGGGCGGCGAGTTCGTCTGCACCGGGACCGTGTCCGACGACGCCGAACTCCCACAGCTTGCCGCCGTCCGGGGTGCGCTGCTCGGACAGGCGGCGGGTGAGGTAGGTGAGCGCACCCTTGTCGAAGGCGGCGGTGGCGGACGGGTAGGGGTCGTCGGTGAGAACGGTGCCGGCCGCCGAGCGGGGGAAGAGCATCCGGGTCAGGCCGCTGGGTGTGGTGCAGGTCAGCCAGAGTTCCATCCACTCCGGCGATTCCATGGCGCGGTAGAGCACGCCGGACCACTCGACGGTGCGCGGCTGGTCGAGGACGTCGGCCAGGGCTTCGACGTCGGCCGCCTGCTCGAGGTGGGTCTGGAGCCGTACCGTCCCGTCCGGGGTGAGGGGGATGATGCGGCGCTCGTCGTCGGCGATGCCGCACCGCAGGGGCATGAACGTGTTCATCTCGCTCCCGACGGACAACCAGCGGCCGTCGTGGTTCTCGTAGGCGATGGAGCGGGAGACGCTGCCGCGCAGCCGCTGGGGGACGACCAGTCGACCGCCAGGCGCAAGCTGGTAAGTCCAGGCGCGGGGCACGCCGTGGGCACCGACGGTAGCGATGATCCGCTGGTAGGGGGCGCCGTCGGGGTGGCCGAGGGCGCCGTCGCCGAGGACGACGGTGACGTTGCCGATGCCCGCCTCCGCAAGGCGGGCGCGGGCACCGCTGACGAGGTCGTCGTCGACGTCGACGGTGGTGACGTGTCCGGTGCCGCTGACCAGGTGGGCGAGAAGGGCGGCGTTGTAGCCGCTTCCGGCGCCGAGTTCGAGGACGGCGTCCCCGGGCTGGGGCTGCAGTTGCTCCAGCATGAGGCCGACGACCCCCGGCTGTGAGGCGCAGCTGATGGACGTGCCGTCCTCGTCGCGTTTGATGTCGACCGTCGTGTCGGCGTAGGCGACGTCGAGCGAGACGTGGGGCACGAAAACGTGGCGGGGGACGCTGCGCAGTGTCGTCTCGATGCGGGGCGTGCGCACCCGGCCGTCGGCGACGACCCGGTCCACCAGGGCGTGGCGGAGCCGTTCGGCGTTGGCGTCGGTAGTGTGCGGTTGTGCGGGTGCCGTGTGGTCGCTGGTGGTCATGACTACCTCTCGTGCGAGCTGGTACAGGGTGCGCTGGTCTTCCAGGGGGAGAGCGGCGCGGTTGGCGTGGAAGATGACGTGGTGGGCGAGGACGGCCCTCAGGCCTCGGGACAACTGACCGGTGCGGGCCAGGCGGGCGAGGTCGCGCCCGGCTCGTTCGAATGCCGCGATCCATACATCGTGTCCGGCCAGAGGTCCACCGGGGCCCGTCTGGGTATGCGTGTCGGCGGTCATCAGTCGGCGCAGCGCCGGGAGGTGCGCGGCGGCCTGTTCGGGCAGGTGGCCGTGGTCGGGCGGGCGCAGGGCGGCGGCCTTCGCCCAGACGTCGCCTTGCTCGTACCAGTCCAGGCCCGCGGCGCGCAGCATGGTGCTGCACAGCAGGACGGCGGTCTCGCGGGCGCCGAGGTGCTGGGCGCAGGTGAGCAGATGGCGGCTGTCGTGGTGGAAGAGGTCGTGTGCCGTCGCCATGGCCTGCTCGCCGCCGAAGGCGACGGTTTCCGGTTCGTACACGCTGCTCGTCCACGCGGTGATCCGGCCGTCGGCCGCGAGCTTGTCGAGGAGGTCCCGGATGGCGGCGGGTGCGGGCCCGCGGCAGCAGTAGCGCAGCGGCCAGGGCTGCTTGTTCATATACCACCAGGTGGTGAGGAGTCCGTCGGTCTGGGCGGCGGTGAGGGCGGGGCCGAGGACGCCGGTTGCGGCGGTCCGGGCGGTGTCGCGGTCGGGGAAGGTGAGGTTGTGCTGGTGCCAGTGCTCGCGGGGCATCAGGGCTCTCTTCGTGACGGCGGGGCTCAGGCCAGGAGCAGGCAGGTGTCCCAGGCGGAGGCGGTGGGTGTGGTGGTGCTGGGTGCGAGGACGGCCAGGGCGACGCCTGCGGCGCCTTCGAGCAGTCCGGTGCCGGAGGCGCTGCTGTCGATGAGCGTGGTGGCCGCGGTGTCCGGGTCTACGTCCGGGGGGTGGACGGCGGAGAGCAGACCGGGGATGAGGGCGTGGAGGCGGGTGCGAGTTGCGGGTAGCGCGTCTTGGGCCATGCGTGCGGCGGTGTGGGCGAGGCCGGCGTATCCGTGGCACAGGGACGGGTCCGTCACGGTGGCGAGGTGTGCGGTGTCGGTGAGGGCGTCGATGAGTGCGATTTCTGCTGCGAGTTGGCGGCTGGTGTCGGCGAGGGCGCGGCCGGCGAGTTGTTGTGCTCGCGCGAGTCCTGCGGTGCCGTAGCACCAGGACGGGCGGCGCGGGCCGGCGGGGCCGGGCCGGTCGGTTCGCAGTTCGGGGCGGGTGATCCAGTACGGCCAGGTCGGACCGTGGTCGGTGTCGGTGCGCCAGCGGTCCAGCCAGGCGCAGATGGTGCGCAGCGCGTGGAGGTGCCCGGGGACGGTGATGCCTCGCAGGGCGGCCAGGGCGAGCAGCGACAGAACTCCGCCGATGCCGTGGGCGAGGCCGTTGTTGGCGTGCCCGCCCGCGAAGCGGCTGTGCGGTGTGCCAGCGGGGCCCGTTGCGGTCCACCATCCGGGCAGCACCACACCGTTGAAGGGGATCGGCTTGGTGAGGCGGACGAGGTAGTCCAGGACTGCGTGGACGAGGGGGCTGTCGGGGTCGCGGCGCAGCAGGTAGGCACCGTAGCCGGTGAGGCCGCGGATGGCGTCGAACTCTGCGAGGGCGGGGAGGTGTCGGGCGTCGAGGCGGCGGTGTGCTGCGTCCAGCCGGCGTCGGGTGTCGACGGTGATCTGCCGGTCCAGCGCGTCCAGGGCTTTGCGGCAGGTGCCGGGACGCTGCTCGGCGGCGCAAGCCAATGCGTGCGCGAGCGCTGGGGCGCCGTGGTAGGGGTGGCTGTCGGGTCCGGCGGTGAGGGGGGTGCGGGCGGCGGCGGTGAGCCAGTCGCGGGCGCGCTGCCAGGGTCCGAGGCCTTGGGCGGCGCGTTCGATGTGCAGTAGGGCGATGCCGGGGATGCCGTGGGCGAGGGACCGCCGCCACACCTGCTGGCTATAGATGGTGGGCGGGGTGGTGTCGGGGTGGGCGAGGCGGTCGCTGACGGCTCGGGCGAGGTCGTGGCAGGGATGGATGCTCATGCGGGCCTTCCGGTGGTGCGGGCAGTCCAGGTGAGGGCGGCGGCCCGCGCGAGATACAGGCAGAGGGCCTCTTCGGGGAAGTCGACGGCCACGTGGCGGACGAAGTGCACGTGCAGGAGGGAGTTCAGGACGTCGTCGGCGTTGATGCCGTGGGTGTCCGGCCCGGGCAGGTGGCTGCGGTAGGCGGCCAGGGCCGTATCCCGGTCTGCCCAGGCGGCGACGGTCTGCGGGCCGCCCGGGAGCGAACGCAGTGCCGACCAGTCGTGGCGGGGGTCGGCGAGGCGGACGGCTTCGGTGAACTGCGGGCGCGGCACCGGCTGCGGGGCGGTCGCGGGGATGTGGTCGATCAGCCAGCGCATTCCGGCCGCCGTGCTGCCGAGGAAGGCGGAGGCGATGGCGACGGTGTGCGCGGCGACCAAGGCGCGCCGTTCGGGCCGGTCGCGCTGGCGAAGTTGGGTGAGCAGGGCGCGGGAGTCGGTACGGAACACCTCTTCGGCCGCCTGCCACGCTTGTCCGGAGCCCCAGCGGCCGGTCTCGGGGTAGGAGGTGGGGTAGCGGACCTCGCGCAGCAGGCCTGCGGCGTGGAGTTCGTTCGTCCATGCGCTGACCTCTGCGGCGACGGGCCCGAAGTCGGCGGGGTCGTTCAGGGCGATCCGCAGCCGCAGGTGCTGGTCGGGGTCGCGGAAGCGCACGTACCACCAGGGCGGTTGGCCGAGTCGCTCCAGCAGCGCGGGCAGGTGTTCGGCGACGACGGTGTCCTGCCGGCGGATGTCGCCGTACAGGGCGGCCAGGAGTACGGGCGACGCGGCCGGGCTCTGGCCTTGGTCGCGGCCGATGATCCGGTCCCGCGTTGGAGCCGGGAGACGCGGCCACGGCGAGGGTCCGACGGCCCGGAGCGGGATGACGATCTCGTGGGCCCGGCCGCCACACCAGCCGGCCCTGCCCGGTGCCTCGACGAGGACGGCCTGCCCGGACCGGTGCAGGTGGTCGCGCAGCAGTACCCGGTGGCCCGTGTGGTCGAGATCCAGGGTGAGGCGCCGGTCGCCTTCGGCGAGGTGCACATGCCGGGGAAGGCGGCGTCGGCTGCGCAGCCCCGTAAAGGCGTCGTCCCACGTGCTCCAGGGCGAGATGCGGTCGGGGAGCTCGTCCGCGGTCAACCGCCACCGGGCCGGTGAGATCACCGTGCGTCCGTGGCACAGACGCGGCAGGAACGGCATGGCCTGTGCTGCTCCCCAGTCGAACAGCGTCACCGCGGCGCACTGGGCTCGGCTCAGCTCGATCAGGAAGCGGGCCAGCGGAGAGGTGTGGGTGCGCAGGTTCAGGGCGTGCATCGCGACGGCCTCGACGCGCCGCCTGTACGCCGGCGCCGCCAGGTACATGCGGCGCCCGTCGCAGCCCACCGCCAGGTCCTCGACCGTCAGGACCGATGCGTCCGGGCTCTGGTGCTCCTCCAGGCTGATCACGGTCGGCAGGACCCGGGGCGCTCGGGTGACGTGCGCCGTCTGCGGCACCAGCGGCGGGAACGACAGCTGGGCCACCGCGGTGGTGCCGTCGCCTCCCGGCAGGTCGGACAGTTCGCCGGCCAGCGCGGTACGCCCCTGCTGGTCCAGGACGGGAAGGAACCGGCCGGTGCCGACGCCCGCGCCGCGGGAGACACTCAGGACCTCCAGGCGGAAGTCGCCGCGCTCCATGCTGGCGGTGCTGTCGGCGTGTACCCGCACCCCTATCTCCACGTGCGGTGGGAGCCGGGGGTGCTCGGGTCCGAGGTCCAGGGCCGCCAGCAGGGCCTCGTCCACGACGACCTCCTCGCGGCCGTCGAGCACAGCCTGCTGGGCCAGCCGCACCAGCACCTCGTCCCGGCTCGACACCGGCGGGCGACGCTCCGGGACGGCGGTTCCCGGGTATCCGTCGGGGAACCCGATGCCGCTGTCGGCGACGGCGTCCAGGACGGGCACCATCGACCCGATCCCGAACCGCTCGTAGAACCGCTGGTGGTACGCCTTCCATGCCGCCGTGCCGTACGGCGCGGAGCTCACGCGGGCGAGCACCAGCGCCGCCTTCTCCACCTCACGGGCCACCACCGCGGGCAGAGTCACGGAGGCGTCCAGACGTAGGTCCACAGCGAGCGGATGCCGCCGGACCGGGGCCAGCGCGCCCATCAGCTCGGCGGCACGCTCCCGCCCGGCACGGCTCTCGCGCACGGGCCGCCCGTCGCAGGCTTCCAAAGCGACATCGATATCACGTAGTTCACGGACCAGCTCGGAAACCTGGGTGATCCCGTCGGCGCCGACGGCGTCGAGCTGCGCCAGCAGATGCCCGAAGGCGTCGGTCGCGGTGCCGGGTGCGTGCAGCGAGGTGATCAGCACCCGTCGCTTGACGAGCTCCGCCAGCAACTCCGTGACCGTTTCCTGCCCGGCGTCCGGGAAGTTCGCCAAAACCTTCTCCCTCACCTCGACCACGGGGGCGGGGGTACGGGCTGCCGCCAAGGCGGCGCGTACCGGCTCGGAGTGTCGCAGCGCCACCTCGACGGCACCCGTGCCGCGCACCCGCCCGTCCGGCTGGTACGGCACGACCACCCGGTCGCCGCGGACCATCAGCGCGCTGTTGGCGACCACCGGCAGCCGTGCCAGCAACACGGGGCAGGCTTCCAGTCGTCCGATCACGGCCGCGAGCCATTCGGCGCCGGCACGGACCACCGTCCGGTGCTCGGTGCCCCACTCGGCTCGTGCCCTCGTGCCGAGGGCGGCAGTGGTCACCCCGGCGAACAGCCCGAACGGCGTGGCGCGGCCCTCGGCACGTAGCAGGTAACGCGCCACCGACAGCACCGCGCGCCGTACATCCCGTCCGGCGGGCCGCTCTGCCATGCACAGTGTCTGGATCTCCTGCGCCAGCGCCGGGCTGGCATGCCGCACAGCGTCGGTGACATCGGCCGTATCCCACACCGCCCGCAGCCAGGCGACCTGTGCCGATACGCCCTGCAGACTCGAATCGATCAGATCGGGCCACGGCGGAACGTGCAACCGCGGGTGTGCCGCAGCGCGCACGAGCGCGATGGAGCCGGACCGGAACACGCGGGCGGGTGAGGCCATACCAACCTCCTCAAGGGCAGTGGGAAAGGGGAAGAGACGACCGGTGCCGCCACCGGGCGGACGCCGTACGACGGCACCGGCATCGGGCACGAGAGCGTCAGGCGACGCCGGTCGTGCAGGCGCCGCACGTGCTGCCGCAGCCGTCGTCGGTGACGTTGACCAGGCCGGCCGGGTCCGCCACCTCCAGCAGCGTGACGTCCAGGTCGAAACCGCTGTCCGACGCGACGGCCTGCTGCTGCGCGGCCTGCGTGCTCAGCGTGATGTTCGGGCTCATACCAACTCCTCCGGTGTGTGGGGATGACGCGTCGTTCGCGACTCCACGGCCGTGACCCGCCCCGTAACGGGAACCTGCAGCGACCGCTCGGCTCAGCGAACGTGGTGAACAGGGTTCTGTCGGCCCGGATGGCTCCGCCATGCCTCCACGGGTGGCCTTCAGATACCGTCCGAGTGACGTGCCGCGCTTCCGAGTGGCTTTCACATAGCCTCTGCTGCAGCCTTGTTGCGTCCTCGCGGGGCGACGGTGTCCCCTTCCAGTCAAGGGATCGATCCACAAGGCGCGCCGCAGCGTGCGGGACACTCGGAGAGTGGGGCGGAATGGGCGACGGGCCGAAGACGCTGCTGAAGTGGCTGGTCGACCGGGACCGGATGCCGTACCGCAGGTTCGACCAGAAGTTCACCGAGACCGGAGGTCTGCTCTTCGGCAGGAGTCCGAACAACCCCACCTGCGGCGAGAGCCAGTTCCGGCGCTGGACGGCCGGCAAGCTCATCGGCCTGCCCGGCGCCGAAGCCTGCCGGATCCTCGAAACCATGTTCCCCGGTCACACCGTGGAGCAGCTCTTCGGGCCGCCGCCCGCAGCGGACGATCTCCCCGCCATCCCCCGCGACCTGGAAGAACGAGTTCGCATGACTGCACGTGAAGCTCATGACAGCGCCGACGCGACCGCCACGGCGGCCATCTCCGACACCAGCATCGACGAGATCCGCGACCAGGTGATCAGCCTCGCCCGGCAGTACCACGCCGTCCCACCGCAGAAGGCGTTCGAGGACGCCGACGTCCTGCGTCTGGAGGTCGAGAGGCAGCGCGACCGAACGCAGATCCCCGCCCAGCAACAGGAACTGATGGTCCTCAACGGCCAAGTCTCGGCCCTGCTGTCTGCGGCCGCCTTCAATCTCGGCTACCTCTCCAGCGCGAGGAGCTTCGCCCGTACGGCCGCGCTGTACGGCGAGACCTCACGGTTCGCCCCGCTGCGCGCCTTCGCCGACGGCGCATTGGCGTATATCGCCTACCACTCCGGCGAAGCCACCGAAGCCGCGGCGAAAGCCGAGCGCGCACTGTCACACGGCGCCGTAGGCGACGTCGCGTACCGCCGCCTGTACGCCATCCAGGCCCGCGCGTACGCGCACCTGGGCGACGTGAGCTCCGCCCAGGCCGCGATCAGGCGCTCCGAGGAGGCCGATCACGGCCGAAGGGACGAGCTACACGACACGGTGGGCGGGGAGTTCGGCTTCCCCGCCGAGCGGTTGGCCATGTCCAACAGCACCACCGCGCTCGTCATCGGAGACGGCGCCCAAGCCGAGACCTCCGCCCGGCGCGCCCTCGTGCTACTCGCGCAAAAACCACAGAACACACAGTCTGCGCACGTGCGCGGAGGCGCGGCGGCCGACCTCGCCCTGGCCCGCCTCATGTCCGGCGACGTCGACGGCGCAGCCGAAGCGCTGGAACCCGTGTGGAGCATTCCAGAGGACCACCGCATGACGGGCATCGTGGTCCGCATGGCCCGGGTCCGTCGCCACCTGGCGCAACCCGCCTACCACGGGGCGCCGCTCCCCCGGCAACTACGCGAACGCATCGAGGACTACACGCGCCTGTCCCCGCCGTACCGGCTCGGCCCGCACACAGGGCTGCTGGCCCTCGAAGCCTGACCGACACGTTCACAGTGAGGCAAGGATCTTCGCTTCCTTCTCGACGGCGATCCCGTGCAGCGCCCGCCGGGGATGGTCAACAAGGCTTCCACCCGCCGACAGCCACGCCCAAGTGTCCCGGATCGTCTCCGCCAACGGCCGGCAGCGCAGACCCGCAGCCAGCGCGCGCCCGGAGTCGACCGACCACACCCCGGCGTGCGTACGCCACAGCGGCAACTCCGTCCACTGCGCGACCCCTTGCGCCGCCAGGACCTCCGGCTCCACCCAGACGGGCGCCCCCGCGCCACCCGTCACCTCCAGGCACGCGCCAATGAAGTCGCGGAAGGTCATCCCCTCCGGATGGGAGACGTTGAAGCTCCCGCTACCCGTGCCCGCAGCCTGGTCCAGCGCGAAGGCCGCCACATCCCGGACGTCGACGGGCTGAATCCTCCGGTCGGCCGGGGCCGGCGCCAGAATCCGCCCGCCCCGAGCCGCCCGCTCCAGCCACCACGGCAACCGCCCGACATACTCTCCCGGCCCCAGGATCACCCCCGGCCGCAGAAACACCGCCCGCTCCCCGAACGCCTCCCCCACCGCCCGCTCCCCGCCGGCCTTCTGAAACCCGTACTTGGTCGGGCTCCCGTCCTCGCCGGTGTAGCCGAACGACTCGTCAGCATCGGCCGGGCTCTCCAAGAGCGCAGAGCGGTCGGTCAGATGCGAATGCGGCCAGCCCGCGTACACGGAAACCGTGGAAACGTGCACCCACCGTGCCGCCATCTTGCTCAGGGCAGACGCAACAAGCAGCACATCGCGCGGCGCCAACTCCGAGCTGGAGGTGTCGATCACCGCATCCCACGGCCCGCGCTCCGCCAGCCGCGCCACATCGCCGGCCTCCGTCCGGTCCCCTCGTACGGCCTGCACCCCGTCGACGTCGCGCCCAGAGCGCCCACGGTTGAACGTCGTCACGGACCACCCGCGGGCCATCGCCCCCTCGGCAATCCATCGGCCCAGAAACCACGTCCCGCCCAGAACCAGAATCCTCATGGCCATGATCCTGCCTGCCCGCTGCTCGCAGCAGAAGAACGCGCAGCCGCGGATTCGAGCCTTCACTGTCGAGGCCGGCAACTCACCGAGTGCGACGCCACCGTCGCTCGCTGCTCGGGCACTCTTGAGATATTGCAGCCCGCGGCCGATGATTGCCGTTGGCGATCGGTAGCGGCGAAGCCGGGGGGCGTGGATGCAGCGACGCGGCAGCGCGGGGAATGCGGCGCCGTGAGGGGCCGCCTGCAGCTACTGCTTCAGGTCACGCTGGTCCTGGTCGGAAGCCTGCTGGGGATCGTCACGAACTACGCCACCAATGAGAACGACGTCCCCTTGCTGCTGCAGTTGCTGCAGCGGGTGGCCATACCGGCGATCGGGCTGCTGATCGTGGCGACCGTGGCCTTGCAGGTGGTCGTCCACCGGCTGGAGAATCCTGGGACGCCGCGGTCGGTCTGGCCCCGTGACCGGGTCCCCTACCCAGGGCTGGACGCTTTCACCGAGGACGAGGCTCCGGTTTTCTTCGGGCGGCCGGCGCAGTCCGATGAGCTGACTCGGCGTCTCCACCAGCCGCAAAGCCGTCCCGCCGACAGATTCCTGCTGCTGGTCGGGGCCTCGGGGAGTGGGAAGTCGTCGCTGGTGCGCGCGGGGTTGATGCCGCGGTTGCGCGGCCGGCGGTGGACGGTCCTTCCGGCGTTCTCGCCCGGGCCGAATCCGCTGGCGGCGCTGGCGGCGGTCATCGCTGCGGCCGGCGGCGGCCGGGAGTCAGTGGCTACGGTGCTGCGACGTCTGCGGGAGGATCCGGCGGCGCTTGTCGCAGAGTTGGCGCGGCTGCGTGCGGGCAGGTTCCGGAGTGTGCTGCTGGTCGTGGACCAGTTCGAGGAGCTCGTCACGCTCGCCGGCGAACGGGAGCGGTCGCAGTTCCTCGATGCCCTGCACACCTGCCTGGCCAGGGATGCGCGGGTGCGGGTGCTGGCGACGCTGCGGGTGGACTTCCTCAGGCCGCTGCTGGCCACCGGCCACGCCGAAATGTTCCAGCACCCGGTGGCCATCGGCGCCCTTGACCGGAGCCAACTGGCCGAAGTGGTGAAGCGGCCCGGCGCATTGGTGGGCTTGTCGTTCGCTCCCGGCGTCGTGGACGCCATCGTCGAGGACACCGGTTCCGACGACGCGCTGCCGCTGCTGGCGTACCTGCTGCAGGAGCTGTACCTCGCGTCCGGTCCGGGCGAGACCGTGACCGAGGAGCTCTACCGCAGGCTCGGCGGGGTCGCAGGGGCGCTGGCCCGGCAGGCCGACCACGCCGTGGCCGAACTCGGCGCCGGCACCGATTGCGTCGCTATCGACGAGGTCCTGCGCGTCCTGCTGAGGTTCGTCACCGTCCAAGGCCAGGAGGTGGCCCGTCGTCGCGTCGTGCTGGCCGAACTGACCGACCGGGAACGGCGCGTGGTGGACGCCTTCACCGATGCCCGCCTGCTCACCACCGGCGCCGAGCCCGGCCATGAACCCTACGCCCAGGTCACCCACGAGGCCCTCTTCCGCCAGTGGGCGCCCCTACGGCAGGAAGTCGAAGCCCACACTGAGCAACTGCGTCAGCGCGCCGAACTCGAGCGTTGGGCCGAAGACTGGGAGCACTCCGGACGCAGCGACGACTACCTGCTGACAGGTGAGCGACTGGGCCTGGCGCAGCGGTGGCTGCTGGCGTTGCGGGACAGCGGGCAGGCGACGCCAGGGGCGCAGGCATTGGTGGAGTCGTCGCAGCGGCGTGATCTGGCGTTCTTGCGGCGGGTGGCGGACGCGATCGGACAGTACGTGCTGGGGGCGGTGGAGCGGGACCCGGAGCGGTCGTTGCTGCTGTCGCTGGCGGCGCTGGGTGAGTGCACGCCGACGCCGGCGGCCCAACGGGGACTGCTGACGGCGTTGGCGTTCAGCCATGGCCGGCTGCTGCTTGACGGGCACACCGATACCGTCCGGCACGTCGCCTGGTCCCCCGACGGGTGCTGGGTCGCGACGGCATCTCGGGACGGCACCGCGCGGATCTTCGACGCCGCTTCGGGACGCTGTACGCGGGTGCTACCGTCCCAAGGCGCCATGGTCGAAGGTGTGACCTGGTCACCGGATGCCGCCCGGGTCGCGACGGTGGGTCGCGAGCACGTGGTGAGGATCTGGGACGCCGCCACCGGCGAACCCGTGCGTCTGCTGACCGGTGCCGGCGATATCGGGAGGCAGGTCGCCTGGTCCCCAGACGGGAGGTGGGTGGCGGCCAGTTCCCGCGACCAGACGGTCCGTGTGTGGGACGCCGCCAGCGGCCGCCTCGCCCATGAGCTGCGCGGCCACCAAGGTGACGTGTGGGGCGTGGCATGGTCCCCGGACAGCACCCGCCTGGCCTCCGCGTCCCACGATCAGACCGCCCGCGTCTGGGTCCTGGAGAGCGGCACCACGGCAGTCGTGCTGTCCGGACATGCCGACTTCGTCGAGGGCATCGTCTGGTCCCCGGACGGCACGCGCATCGCCACCGGCTCCGGTGACCACACCGTCCGCATCTTCGACGCCACCACCGGCGCCCGACTGCTCCTGGTCCGCGGTCACACCGACTACGTGTGGAACACCGCCTGGTCCCCCGACGGGCGGCTCCTCGCCTCGGCATCCTCGGACCACACCGTCCGGATCGTCGACGCCCACGACGCCAAGGTCGTCGCCGTCCTGCGTGGCCACTCCGACACCGTCTGGGGCGTGACCTGGTCCCCCACCGGTCGCCGAATCGCCACCAGCTCCACCGACGGCACCGCCCGCATCTGGGACCTGCGCCCCCGAGGCGCCGAAACCCTCCTCCTCGACTGGCACCGCGGACCGGTCAACCAGGCCGCCTGGAACCACGACCACACGCGCATCGCCACCGCCTGCGACGACCACACCGTCCGCATCTTCGACGCCACCACCGGCGCCACCGCCCACGTCCTCGAGCACGCCGACCGCGTGTGGAGCACCGCCTGGTCACCGCACGACGACCGCCTGGCCATCAGCACCAACGACGGCACGTTCCGTATCTTCCACCCCGACGGCAGGACAATCGCCGAACACCGCGGACCCGTCATCGAATCCATCGCTTGGTCCCCCGACGCCACCCGCATCGCCACGGGCGACCACGACGGCACCATCACCATCTGGTCCGCTCACGACGGCACCCGTCTTACCGCCCTGACCGGGCACCAGGACTGGGTCAGCCGCATCGCCTGGTCCCCCACCGGCCGCCATCTGGCCAGCGCTTCCGATGACCGCACCTGCCGCCTGTGGGACATCGCCGAAGCCCGGCAACTCACCGTCCTGCGCGGGCACGACAACTACGTCGACGACGTCACCTGGTCACCCGATGAAACCCGCGTCGCCACCGCTTCCGGCGACTGGACCGCAGCCGTCTGGGACACCGCCACCGGCCGCCGCATCGACACCCTCACGGGCCACCAAGGCCGGCTGCGCGCCATCGCCTGGTCCCCCGACGGACGCCACATCGCCACCGGCTCCGACGACCGCACCCTGCGCATCTGGTCAGCCACCACCTACGAAGAGACCACCATCGCCGGCGTCCATCAAGACAAGATTGCCTCCGTCGCCTGGACCCGCGACAGTACCCGCCTGCTCACCGCCTCCCACGACGGCACCGCCCGCATCTGGACCGCCGACCATGACCTCACCCGCCTCGAAGCCCACGCCCGCACCCGCGTCTTCCGCGTCCTCACCGAGGACGAACGACGCCACCACATGCTCCCCCAAACGCCCTAACTCAGGACCCTAGTTCGACCGGCTCCACCGTCCGTTCCTCCGTACTCACCAGGTAGTCATCCGGATCTAGACCCATCGCCTTGCGCTCCGGCGACGCCCAGTACACGGCGTTCCGCTCCGCGAACGACTCCGGCCCGTCATACGAGATCAGCCACACGAACTGGTTACGCTCCCGGTCCACCCACGCCCCACCGATCGCGAATCCCAAGGCCAACCGGAGCGGCACGATCTCTTCCCGCCACCGATCCGCCCACTCGTCCAGCAACCCCTCCCGGACGGTGTAGGTCCGCAACTGCGTCGTCTTCGGCATACGAAGCCCTCCGGAATCGTCAACTCATCAGCACGATAGAGGTCCCAGCTGCATTCCGGCGCAGCTCCGGGAGCATGTCGCAGTGCCCAGGACCGAGACCGAACGCGTATACATCGCCTGGACCGCTCGCACCGAACGCCACCACAGCATCCGCACCCTCGAGAACATCGCCGCCCTCAGCGCCGGCGCACACGACTCCATTGGAGCCCTTGGCCTTCGCGCCCCTCTGACCCTCGGCTTCAACGAATACGACGGCAAAATCGTCTACCGCGCCGCAGCCTACTCTGCCGCCGGAGAGGGAGAGCGCCTGCGCCGCTCGGATGGCGTCCCGCCAAGTGGTGTAGGGGATCAAGGCGCCGGAATCCGCAGGCCATGGACGGGGCTCCGCCCAGTCTGGGATTCAACCCACCTCACCCCCCAGCAGGCTTCGTGCGTTACCGCGTCTACGGAGATCGCCCTGGGCCTCGTACCGAAGCGCGTAGCGCTTGATCCCCCGCACCACGTCGGGGGACACGACCGCTGCTCGCGCTGGCGGACGAGTGGTTCCGGGTGCACTACGAGAGACGCCGACTCGGGGCCGTCCCCCGGCGTCATCGCATCTACGGCTCCCGGACTGAGGTACCACCGGAACCGGAGCACGGCATCACAGGGCAAGAATCTCGCTGGGTTGCCCGCTGTACGACACGTACAGCGCCTCCCGCGCCCGAGTGCAGGCAACGAACAGCAGGCACCGCTCGGCAGCCAGGTCGGTGGTGTGCTGGATGCGGTCCACCTCGGCCGGGGTGACGGCCGGCGCGAACGGGAAGGCGGACCGGGTAACGCCGGCAACGGCGACGCACCGGTACTCCAGCCCCTTCATGCTGTGCAGCGTCGACACCCGCACTCCCACCGCGCTCTCTGGCTCCCCGTCCCGCACCCGCACCACGGGGATGCCGGCCGCGGCGAGACGGTCACCCAGCTTGCCCGTCAGGGTGTTGAAACGAGCGCAGACAGCAATGTCCGACGGCGCGACCCCGGCGTCCATCCAGTCCCGAACTCTGCGCACGACGGCGTCGGCCTCCTCGTTCTCACTCCCGTGCCCCTCGCACACAGGCTGTACTCCGTGCAGCAGCGAACGGTATCCGGCGAGGGTGTCGTGGGCGTCGCCGGTCAGATCGGCGACAGGCTCACCGCCGAGCAGGCCACGGGCCCAGCGCAGGATCTCCTCGGTGGAGCGGTAGTTGACGCGCAGTCGCCCGCTACGTCCCGCGACGGAAATGCCGAGGGAGCGCAGCGAGACCCGGGCATCGTAGATCCTCTGATGCGGGTCGCCGGTGACGAACAGGTCGTCGGGACCCTCCGGGGTCAGGGCGCGCAGCAGCCGCCACTGCGCCGGGTGCAGGTCCTGCGCCTCGTCCACGACGACATGGTCGTAAGACGGTTCCGCGCCCGGCTTGTCGTGCAGCAGCCGGGCAGCCTCGGCACAGACCTGCAGCCAGGTGTGCGCCCGGTCACGGGCCAGACCGTCCTCGAAGAGGGTCACGGCCTGCCACACGCGCCGCCGCTGGGCCTGCCCGAGCGCGCTGCCGCGTCCACGCCGCTCGCACGCCAGGTATTCCTCCTCGCTCCGCAGGTCCTGGGCTAGGACCACGTGCCGGTACTCCTGGGACAGGAACGCCTCGTTCCAGGGCAGTTCGAGGCGGCGGGCCACGCGCTGCCAGCGGGTCCGCTCGTCCCGGTCGCTGAGCGCGGCCCCCGGGTTGCCACGCAACTGCCGCACGACTCGGTGGGCGACGGCGTCGACAGTGGTGACGTCGACACGGGCGAGCAGCGCCGGGTCGTGGTCGAGCAGCAGGGCGAGGCTGCTCTGCAGGGAGCGGGCCAGGGCTCCGGTGTAGGTGGTGAGAAGTACACGCGTGTCGGGCGCCCGGTCCAGCAGGTGCTTGACCCGGTGCAGGGCGACGACCGTCTTTCCCGTGCCGGGGCCGCCGGTGATCTGGGCGGGTCCGGCGTAGCCGGGCCGGTAGGCGATGCGCCGCTGGGTAGGGTGAAGGAAGATCCGCCAGGCGGCGAAGGGCTTGGTCAGGATGTCGGCGAGTTCGTCGGGACCGGTGACAAGCGCGATGCGGCTGCGGGTGCGAGTGACGGCGGCGGCCAGGTCGTCCTCGGCGGTGGTCTGCCCCGCCGCCGAGCCCTGGGTGGCGGTCGTCTTCTGGCGTACGGCGACGAGGTCTCGGTAGATGTCGTCGGGATCGAGGCCCTCGGCGAGCAGCCACAGCGCCTCGTACTGGTCCTCCGGCATCAGCGACCCGAACGCCTCCAGCTGCGCCTTGCCGGTGACGGTGCGGGCGGCGCGCAGGGTGACGTCGTCCACGCCGAGGTGCCGCAGGACGGTGTCCGACCAGGGGGCGAACAGGAGCTGGGGGGCCGCGGCGGCTTCCTGCGCGAAGAGCGGGGTTATCTGCTCCATGGCGGTGAGGTCGCGCACTTCGAGGCAGCGGGTTACGGCGTTGACCGTGTAGAGCCGTCGGCGAGCCCACGAGTAGGCCTTGTCATGGGGGACGACGTGGACGAAGACGAAGAGGTCGCTGCCGTCGTCGGGCGCGAGCAGCACGATCCGCAGCCCGTCATCGACGCGGATGGTCCGCATCCGAGGGTCACGCGAGCTCACCACAGACTCCAGGTGAAGCCCTTTGTCCGCATGGAGTTGCGGGACCGTCAGCTGCTGGAACTTGGCCATCGCCTTGTGGACGCGGGCACGGGCCGGCTTGTCGAGCCGGTCGACGCCCTCCCAGAACGTGTTGGTGATCGCGATCTGCGGCATGTTCCCCACCCTTCGACAACACCGACCGACAGAGTATCTGTTGACTCAGTTTACGAAATGCTCCATGATCTCCGCAGCAGTTGCCCTACGACACAGGGGCATCGCGAGCGCGGGGGTTGGGGAGATGACACGG
>NZ_CBDRBL010000105.1:0-19856 GCF_965342175.1 Actinacidiphila sp. bgisy167 | reverse complement strand
GGTCTCGGTGCGGCCGGGGCCGACGCCGATGGCCGAGATCGGGGCGCCGGACATCTCCTCCAGCGCCTTGACGTACGCCTGGGCGTTCTTCGGCAGGTCGGAGAAGGTCTTCGCCTTGCTGATGTCCTCGCTCCAGCCGGGCAGGGTCTCGTAGACGGGCTTGGCGTGGTGGAAGTCCGTCTGGCTGTACGGGAGCTCCTCGACGCGCTTGCCGTCGATCTCGTAGGCGACGCAGACCGGGATCCGCTCCCAGCCGGTGAGCACGTCGAGCTTGGTGAGGAAGAAGTCCGTGAGGCCGTTGACCCGGGTGGCGTAGCGGGCGATCACCGCGTCGAACCAGCCGCAGCGGCGGTCGCGGCCGGTGGTGACGCCCCGCTCGCCGCCGATGCGGCGCAGCGCGTCGCCGTCCGCGTCGAACAGCTCGGTCGGGAACGGGCCGGCGCCGACCCGGGTGGTGTAGGCCTTGAGGATGCCGATCACCCGGTTGATCTTGGTGGGGCCGATGCCCGAGCCGGTGCAGGCGCCGCCGGCTGTCGGGTTGGACGAGGTCACGAAGGGGTACGTGCCGTGGTCGACGTCCAGCAGGGTGCCCTGGCCGCCCTCGAGGAGGACGACCTTGCCCTCGTCGAGGGCGGTGTTGAGGACCAGCGCCGTGTCGGCGACGTAGTCCTTGATCTGCTCCGCGTAGCCCAGGTACTCCTCGACCACCTGGTCGGTGCTGATGGCACGACGGTTGAAGATCTTGACCAGGATCTGGTTCTTGTCGTGGAGGGCCGCCTCGACCTTCTGGCGGAGGATCGACTCGTCGAAGAGGTCCTGTACCCGGATGCCCACGCGGTTGATCTTGTCGGCGTAGGCGGGGCCGATGCCGCGGCCGGTGGTGCCGATCTTGCGCTTGCCGAGGAAGCGTTCCGTCACCTTGTCGATCGTCTGGTGGTACGGCGTGATCAGGTGCGCGTTACCGCTGATGAGGAGCTTGGACGTGTCGACGCCGCGCTCGTTCAGCCCGCTCAGCTCGGAGAGCAGGACCGCCGGGTCGACGACGACTCCGTTGCCGATGACCGGGGTGCACCCCGGTGACAGGATCCCGGAAGGCAGGAGGTGCAGCGCGTACTTCTGGTCGCCGACGACGACCGTGTGGCCGGCGTTGTTGCCGCCCTGGTAGCGCACCACGTAGTCCACGGAGCCACCGAGCAGGTCGGTGGCCTTTCCCTTGCCCTCGTCACCCCACTGAGCACCGAGCAGCACAAGTGCGGGCACAGGCGTACACCCCTTCCGGGCGGGGCATGTCCAACGTGGCTCCTCATGGCGGACAGAGCCGTCGGACCGGTGCCCCGGAAATAGACGAAGCCCCTGGCGCAAGGCAGCGCAAGGGGCTCTTGCACCGAGATGTTACCTGAGGAAGGACCAAGGTGTCGGCTCAGCGACCGTCCGGGCAGCCCCTGCTCGTGGTCATCGACCCCGCCGCCCGCGACATGGACGGCGAATCCGTACGCATCGCCAAGGACGTGCTGTGCGGGGGAGCCCCCTCCGTGAAGATCGCGCTCCCGCAGTCCGAGGAGGAGGCCGTCCGGGTGCTGGAGCACCGGGGCCGGCGGCGCCCTGTGGTGGTGGGCGACGACGCGGCGCTGCTGCGCACGGTACGGGCGCTGCACTCGGCCCGGGGACTGGGCGAGGCCGTCGTCGGCCTGGTGCCGGTCGGGCGGCGGACCGGTCTGGCCCGGGCGCTCGGTGTGCCGGGCGGGGCGGTGAACGCGGCGCGCGCGGTGCTGGACGGCGCGGAGCGCGAGCTGGACCTGCTGCTCGACGACAGCGGCGGCATCGTGCTCGGTGCGCTGCGCATCGGCTCCGCCATGCCCGCCTGGTGGACGCCCGTGGAGCGCCGCGCCCGCTCGCTGGCCCGCACGCTGAGCCTGAACGGCCACTCCCCGCATCTCGGGCTGGGTCTGCGCGGCGGCCACCGACTGCGCGTCGAGGCGGACGGGGTGGTGCTGGCCGACCTGGACGACTGCGTCGAGGAGGTGTCGGTCTCCACCGCGGTGTCCGGCCTGGCCGAGGTGCTGGTCCGCAGGGAGGGCGTGACGCCCGCGCTGCCGGTGCGGGCCCGGAGTGTCACCGTCTCCGGGCGGGACTTCCGCTACACGGCGGACACCGCGCCGGCCGGCCCGGTCCGGCGCCGCACCTGGACGGTGGCGCCCGCGGCCTGGCGGCTCACGGTACCGCGGTCCGCCGCCGCGCGGCGCGCCGCCGGGTAGGAGGGGCGGGGCGGCCGAGGACGGGGACAGCCGGGGCGGTGTCGGAGGACGGCGGACTGTCGGTGCCCGTACCTAGACTCGGCCGGATGATGACGGAGACGGATGTCCCACTCGCCGACGGGCGGCTGCTGCACGTGTACGACACCGGGCCGGTCGCCGGGGAGGGCGGTGCGGAGCTCGTCGTCCTGTGGCACCACGGCACGCCCAACATCGGCACACCCCCCGAGCCGCTCTTCGCGGCCGCCGCCGAGCGCGGCATCCGCTGGGTGGGCTACGACCGTCCCGCCTACGGCGGTTCGACGCCCCGTCCCGGTCGGGACGTCGCCTCGGCGGCCGGTGACGCGGCGGCCGTCGCCGACGCGCTGGGCATCGGACGCTTCGCGGTCATGGGCCACTCCGGCGGCGGCCCGCACGCACTGGCCTGCGCGGCCCTGCTGCCGGACCGCGTCGTGGCGGCGGTCGGCGCATCCGGTCTGGCGCCGTACGGCGCGGAGGGACTCGACTGGTTCGCCGGGATGGGACCCTCGGGAGCGGCGGAGCTGGGCGCGGCGGTCCAGGGGCGGGCGGCGCTCGAGGAGCGGCTCGCCTCCGACGACTTCGACCCGGAGCTCTTCACCCCCGCTGACCACGCCGCCCTGGCGGGCCCGTGGGGGTGGCTGGGCGACGTCGCGGGCCAGGCGCTCGAAGGCGGCCCGGCGGGCATGGTCGACGACGACCTCGCCTATGTGGCGCCGTGGGGCTTCGACCCGGCGGCGGTAGCGGCACCCGTCCTGGTCCTGCACGGCGGCGCCGACCGCATGGTGCCCGCCGCGCACGGCGTGTGGCTGTCCCGTCGGTGCCCGGACGCGGAACTGTGGCTGAGGCCCGGCGAGGGGCACGTCTCGGTCCTCGCCTCCGCCACGGACGCACTGGACTGGCTCGCCGCACGGGCCCGGCGGGACTGAGCGCGCCTGCCGGAGCCCGCGGGCAACGGGTGACGGCCGCGAGGGCGCCGGGCGGGCCGGCGGAACGCGAGCACAGGCAGCGCTGAGGCAGGGGCGGACGGCGGCCGCGACGGGCATGGGCGGCGCGGCCCCCGGCGTTCGGGCCGTGCCAACAGGCGACGCGCAGTCCCCGCAGCCCGGGGATGCCGTAGCACTCGTTCCAGGCGGGCTCCGCCGCGAGCTCCATCCGCGGGGCGCGGCGCAGCGGCGCCGTGAGGGACGCGGCGCGTTCGATGCGGGCCGGCGCCGCGCCGAGGCAGTAGAGGATGCCGCCGCCGAAGGTGATCCGGGGGTTGTCGCCTCGGGAGAGATCCAGCCGGTCCGGCGCCGCACCTGGACGGTGGTGCCCCGCGGCATGCGGCTTACCGTGCCGCGATCCGCCTGCTGAAGGGCGGGTCCGGCCGGGGTCGCGGTACACGGGCGGGCCCGCGGTCGCCCGCCGGTGTCCGCCGCGCCTCTGCGGCCCAGTCGCCGGATCCAGGGAAAGCCCCCGGGCGCTCGGAGGGCCGTCAGAGCACGCCTTGCTCGCGCAGTTCCGCCTTGCGCTCGCGCCAGCGGTCCATCATGTCGACGAGTTCCTTCTGCAGGAAGTCGAAGAAGGCCGCGGTCTCCGCGATCCGGTGACCCGCAGCGCTGTCGGGGCCGAGCGCGTCGATACCGAACCGCAGGGTGTTCTCCCAGCGGGTGAGGATCTGGTCGCGACGGGTGAAGGTCTCGTACCACTGGTCGCTGTGCACCCGGTACCGCTCGCGTCGTGAGCCCGGCTCGCGCTCGCGGGTGAGCAAGCCGACCTGCGCCAGGTAGCGGACCGCGCCGGAGACCGCGGCGGGGCTGGCCTGGAGCCGTTCGGACAGCTCGGCGGCGCTCAACGCGCCGGTCTCCGAGGCGAGGAGCGCGGCGAACACCCGCGCCGCCATGCGCTGCATGCCCGCCTCGACGAGCTCCGCCGCGAAGCGCTCGACGAACGTCATCGGTTCCAAGGACTCCCCAGCCACCGCGATCACCTCCCGACCCGAGTTTATACACTTCCTTAGCTTCACAAATTTGTGAATCTACTGTACGTTCAGAATCATGACGAAGGCAATCAGTGTGGCCGGACTGCACAAGTCCTTCGGCCGCACGCACGCACTGGACGGCCTCGACCTGGCCGTCGAAGAGGGCGAGGTGCACGGCTTCCTGGGGCCGAACGGCGCCGGTAAGTCCACCACCATCCGCATCCTGCTCGGGCTGCTGCGCGCCGACCGCGGGGCCGCCCGGTTGCTCGGCGGCGATCCGTGGCACGACGCCGTCGCGCTGCACCGGCGGCTGGCGTACGTCCCTGGCGACGTCACGCTCTGGCGCAACCTCAGCGGCGGCGAGGTCATCGACTTGCTGGGACGGCTGCGCGGCGGTCTGGACGAGACGCGCAGACGGCGGTTGCTGGAGCGGTTCGAGCTGGACCCGGCCAAGAAGGGCCGCGCGTACTCCAAGGGCAACCGGCAGAAGGTCGCGCTCGTCGCCGCGTTCGCCTCAGACGTGGACCTGCTGATACTCGACGAGCCCACTTCCGGGCTCGACCCGCTGATGGAGGAGGTCTTCCGCGACTGCGTCCGCGAGGAACACGACCGCGGCCGCACGGTGCTGCTGTCCAGTCACATCCTCAGCGAGGTCGAGGCCCTGTGCGACCGGGTCAGCATCATCCGGGGCGGGCGCACGGTGGAGACCGGGAGCCTGACCGAGCTGCGGCATCTCACCCGCACCTCGGTCACCGCGGAGCTGGCCGGCCCGCCGAACGGCCTCGGCGGGCTGCCCGGTGTGCACGATCTCGACGTGCGCGGCAGCCATGTCCGGCTCCAGGTCGACACCGACAAGCTCGGGGCCGTGCTCCGGCAGTTGAGCGAGACGGGCGTGCGCAGCCTCACGAGCACACCACCGACCCTGGAGGAGCTGTTTCTGCGGCACTACGAGGACGACGCCTGCGGTGCCGCCCCCGCGGACGCGGAGGCACGGCCGTGAGCGCGCTCACCGGGACCGGCACCCTCACCCGGCTCGCGCTGCGCAGGGACCGGATCACGATCCCGGCGTGGGTCGTGCCGATCGCCCTGCTGGTCGCCTCAACCGCCTCGGCCTTCGGCGGCCTCTACGACAGCCCGGCGGAACGCGCCGGGGTCGCGGCGAGCTCGGCGGGGAGCGGCTCGCTGCGCGCCCTGTACGGGCCGGTGTTCGCCACAAGCATCGGCGGCCTGACGGCCTGGCGCATGATGGCCTTCGGTGCCGCGCTCGCCGGGCTGATGGCGATGCTGCTGGTCGTCCGCCACACCCGGGAGGAAGAGGAGGCCGGACGGCTGGAACTGGTCGCCGCGGGCGCGGTCGGGCGCCGGGCGCCGCTGGCCGCCGCCCTGGTCACCGGCTTCGGGGCCTCGCTGCTCCTGGGACTGCTCGTCACCCTGGCGATGCTCGGGCAGGGGGCGCGTGGCGCGGTCGCCTTCGGGATCGCCTTCGCGGGCGCAGGATGCGCCTTCGCCGCGGTCGCGGCGGTCGCCGCGCAGCTGACGGAGAGCGCCCGCGCCGCCCGGGGCATCGCGGGTGCCGTCCTCGGTCTCGCCTTCTTGCTGCGTGCCGTCGGCGACGCCGGCTCCGGCACCCTGACCTGGCTCTCGCCGCTCGGCTGGGCCGAGAACATACGCCCCTACGCGGACGAACGCTGGTGGGTGGCCGCGCTGTTCACGGCCTGGGCCGCCGCGCTCGTGGGCGTCGCGTGTGCCCTGGTGGCCCGACGCGACATCGAAGCCGCCCTGCTGCCGCCTCGCCCCGGCCCGGCCGCCGCCGGTTCCCGCCTGCGTTCCGCCCAGGGGCTGGCCTGGCGGCTCCAGCGCGGCTCGCTGTGGGGGTGGACAGCCGGTTTCGCCGCGGGCGGCGGCGCGCTCGGCGGCCTCGCCAACGGGGCGGCCGACCTCGTCCGGGACAACGAGCAACTCGCCGAGGTCATGCGCGACATGGGCGGAGCCTCCGGGCTGGTCGACTCCTACCTCGCCTCCATGACCGGGGTGATGGGCATGATCGCCGCGATCTACGCCGTCCAAGCGGTCCTCCGGCTCCAGGGCGAGGAGAGCTCCGGCCGCGCCGAGCCCGTGCTCGCCACCGCCGTGGGACGGGTGCGCTGGGCCGCGGGCCACACGCTGGTCGCGTTCGCCGGTTCGGTGCTCCTCATGGCCGTCTCCGGCCTGGCCATGGGGCTGGGCTACGGGGCGACGGTCGGCGACCCGGGCGGCCAGACGTGGCGGCTGGCGGGGGCCGGCCTCGTGCAGCTGCCCGCGGTCTGGTGTGTGGCGGCGGTGGCGCTCCTGCTG
Organism: Actinacidiphila sp. bgisy167; assembly: GCF_965342175.1. Lineage (GTDB taxonomy): Bacteria > Actinomycetota > Actinomycetes > Streptomycetales > Streptomycetaceae > Actinacidiphila. The sequence goes on along the minus strand of NZ_CBDRBL010000105.1, from coordinate 13,289 downwards.
TACGGCGCGGCGCCCCGGCTGGCGCGGGCGGGCTGGGGAGTGGCGTCGCTGACGCTCGCCATCGGGCTGTACGGGCCGGCGCTGGGGCTCTCGCCCTGGGTGCTGGACCTGTCCGTCTTCACGCACCTGCCGAAGGCGCCGTCGGCGGACATCACGGTCGCCCCGCTGGCGGTCCTCACCGTACTGGCGCTGGCACTCGCCGCTTCGGGCCTGCTGGTGCTGCGCCGCCGCGACATCACGGCCTGACCAGGCTCCGCGAGCGCGACCGAGGGGCCCGGCCATGGCGCCGGTCCCGCAGTCGCAGAGCGACGGGCACAGTCAGCAGCTGACCCGCAGCTCACGCAGCCCGCGGATGACGTAGCCCTCGTTCCAGACGGGCTCCGCCGCGAGCTCCAGCCGCGGGGCGCGGCGCAGCAGCGCCGTGAAGGAGGCGGCGAGTTCGATGCGGGCCAGCGGCGCGCCGAGGCAGTAGTGGATGCCGGCCCCGAAGGTGATGTGGGGGTTGTCGGCGCGCGAGAGATCCAGCCGGTCGGGGTCGGCGAAGCGCTCCGGGTCGCGGTTGGCGGAGCCGAAGAGCAGCGCCACCTCGCTGCCGCGCGGGATCACCGTGCCGCCCACCTCGATGTCGTCCAGCACCCAGCGCTCGAACATCTGCAGCGGGGTGTCGAAGCGCAGCAGCTCCTCGATCGCCGTGGGCAGCAGCTCCTGCGGCGCCGCGCGCAGCTCCGCCAGCTGCCCGGGGTGGCGGAAGAGCGTCCACCAGCCGTTGCCGGTGGTGTTGACGGTCGCCTCGTGGCCCGCGTTGAGCAGCAGCACGCAGGTGGAGACCATCTCCTGCTCGCTGAGCCGGTCGCCCTCGTCGTGCGCCGCGATGAGGGCGCTGATCAGATCCTCGCCGGGCGCCTTGCGTCGTTCGGCGATCAGCTCGCGCAGATAGGCGGAGAACTCCTCGCTGGCGCGGACCGCCTTGCGCGCGGCCTCCTCGGAGGGGTTGAGCTCGAACATCCCGACGATGTCGGCCGACCAGGGCCGCAGCAAGCGCCGGTCCGCGGCCGGTATCCCCAGCATCTCGGCGATGACGGCCACCGGCAGCGGCTCCGCCACCGCGGCGATGAGGTCGCCGCCGCCCTCGGCGACCAGCCGCTCCACCAGCTCCCCGGCGAGCCGCTGCACGGTCGGCGTGAGCCGCTCGACCGTGCGCGGGGTGAACGCCTTGGAGACCAGCCGCCGGATACGGGTGTGGTCGGGTGCCTCGAGGTCGAGCAGGCCGTTGCCGTTGAGCGTGGTGAAGGGCTCGTGCTCCGGCGGCGCCGCGGTACGGCCGAACTCCTCGTGGGTGAAGCGGTGCAGATACGTCCGCCCGAGCCGCCGGTCCCGCAGCAGCGCGCTGACGTCCTCGAAGTGCGGGATGAGCCACTGCCCGCTCGGCTCGAACCAGTGCGCGCGCCCCTGCTCGCGCAGCCGGGCGTAAGCCGGGTAGGGGTCGGCGACGAACCGCGGCGACCAGGGATCGAAGACGGTGGCAGTACTGCTCATGTGCGGAGACTACCTCCCGCCCGGTCAGCCGCCCGGGGTGACCAGCCGCGCCTCGTACGCGAAGACCGCCGCCTGGGTCCGGTCGCGCAGCCCCAGCTTCACCAGGACCCGGCTCACATGGGTCTTGACCGTCGACTCGGCGACCACCAGATGGTCGGCGATCTCCGCGTTGGACATCCCCTGCGCGACCAGCACCAGCACCTCCGTCTCCCGCTCGGTGAGCTCGCCGACCCGGTCCTGGGCGGGCGGCCGCGGCGTTCCCAGCCGGTTGAACTCGGTGATCAGGCGCTTGGTGATCGCGGGGGCGAGCAGCGCGTCGCCGGCCGCCACGATCCGCACGCCGTCGGCGAGCTGGCGGGCCGAGGCGTCCTTGAGCAGGAAGCCGGACGCGCCCGCGCGCAGCGCCTGGTAGACGTACTCGTCCAGGTCGAAGGTGGTCAGCACCAGCACCTTCGCCTCGGCGTCCGCGGCGACGATCTCCCGGGTCGCCTCCAAGCCGTTGAGCTCGGGCATGCGAATGTCCATCAGCACGACGTCCGGCCGCAGCGCCGCCACCTGCTCGACGGCCTGGCGCCCGTCGACGGCCTCGCCGACGACCTCGATGTCCGGCTGGGCGTTCAGCAGCACCGAGAAGCCCTCGCGCACCATCATCTGGTCGTCCGCGATCAGCACCCGGATGGTGTCCCCGCTCATGCCCGCCCCCCGGGGACCGGGACGAACACCGCGACCTCGTAGCCGCCGTCGTCGGTGGGCCCGTCGGTCATCTCGCCGCTCAGCATGGTCACCCGCTCCCGCATGCCGGCGATCCCGTGCCCGGCGCCCGGGGAGGGTTTCACCAGGCCGCGCGGCGGGCCGTTGACCACGCGCAGCCCGAGTCCGCCGAGGACATAGCCGATCTCGACCCGGGCGGCGGCGCCGGGCGCGTGCCGCAGCGTATTGCTCAGCGCCTCCTGGACGATGCGGTACGCCGACAGCTCGACCCCCTGGGGGAGTTCGCGCACCGCGCCGGTCACCACCCGCTCCACCTCCAGACCCGCCTCGCGCACATTGGCGACCAGCCGGTCGAGGTCGGCGAGGGTCGGCTGGGGGGCGTCGGGGGCCTCGTAGTCCTCGGCGCGCACCACCCCGAGGACCCGGCGCAACTCGGTCAGCGCGATGACCGCGTTCTCGCGGATGATCGAGAAGCTCCTGGTCAGCTCCTCCGGCGGGTTCTCCACCCGGTACGGCGCGGCCTCCGCCTGGATCGCGATCACCGACATGTGGTGGGCGACGACGTCGTGCAGCTCGCGGGCGATCGTGGTGCGCTCCTCCAGCAGCGTGCGCCGGGAGCGCTCGACCTCGGTCACGGCGATCTGCGCGGCGACCTCCCGCCGGGACTGGCGCACCCCGCGCACCGCCGACGCGACGGACAGCACCACGCCGGAGAAGAAGATCATGACGGCCGGGTCCGAGCCGTTCCCGTAGGAGAACGGCTGGAAGAACAGCGCCACCGCCGCGGTGAGCAGCCACATCTCGGCGGCGACCCGGGCCCGGGTACGCGCCGCCACCAGGGCCAGCACCGCCAGGTGCGAGGCGAAGCCGACGTCCGTCCACGGATAGGAGGACGACCACGAGCCGCTGGTGAACAGGCCGGTGAGCACCGCCGCCCCCACGGACAGCCACCACGCCCCGATCGGCCGGAACATCGTCATGACCACGGGCACCGCGGCCGGCAGCGCCGGCGCGAGACCGCCCGGCCCCTGCAGGGAGACGTACATCAGGAGGACCGCGAAGCAGGTCAGCGCCGCGTGCGGCAGCCAGCGCGCGTAGCGGCGGAGCCCGCGCGGCACCGCGGCGAGCAGCGGGTGCCCCTCCCGCAGGGGTGCCATCGGCCGGAAGGCGAAGGCGTCGGTGATCAGGTCGTGCCGCAGTCCGCTGAGGGCGCCGCGGGCCATGCGGAGCTCGGTCCGCAGCGAGGTCTGGCTTGTCTCGGTCACGCTCTCACGGTAGGGACCGCGCGGGTCGCCGTCGTCACCTGGGAAGACGATGTAGCGGCGTCATCCTCAAGGAGGACGTGGCGCGCGCGGGCCCCGCAGGGAGGAGCCTCACCAGGCGAGCTGGGCGATCTCCTCGACGACCACGGCCGCCGCGTCCGCGGCGGGGTCGATCACCGGGAAGTGGCCCACGCCCTCCAGCAGGGTCAGTTGGACCTCCTCCCCCGCCGTCGCCGAGGCCGCCGCGAAGGCCTCCGCGACCTGCGGCGGGACCACCTCGTCGCAGTCGCCCTGCACGATCGTCGCCGGGATGCCGGTGGGCAGCAGCGCGGCCGGATCGGTCTCCGCCCCGCGCTCGCCCAGCAGTTCCGCTCCGCCGAGGAGCTCGGTGACCGCTCCGGAGCACACGTGCAGCTCGACGGCGGACCGGAAGTCGGCGATCGGCGCGAGCGCCACCACCCCGCGCAGCGCGGGCGCGGCCGGCCGGTGCCAGCGCGACGCGGCCGGCAGCACGTGCCGGGCGGCCGCCCACAGGGCGAGGTGCCCGCCCGCCGAGTGTCCGGTGAGCACGGTCCGCCGCACGTCCACGGCGTCCGTGCCGAGGGCGGTCAACGCCAGTGCCGCGACGGCGTCGGTGGCGGCCGCCACGTCGTCGAAGGTGTCCGGCCAGCGGCCCGCCGCCGTACCGCCGTTGCCCCTGCGGTACTCCACCGAGGCCACCGCGAAGCCGCGGTCGGCGAGCAGGCCGGCGAGCGGCGAGATGTGCGTCCTGTCGTACGCCGCGCGCCAGGCGCCGCCGTGCAGCAGCACGACCAGCGGCCCCGGCCGGGGCCCGTCCGCCCCGGGCCGCGGCCGGTAGAAGTCCACGACCTGGTCCGGGTGCTCGCCGTAGGCGGCGGTGGCGTCCGGCGGGACGGGGGCGTGCGAGAACGCTGACGCCTCCTCGGCGGCAGCCCGCTCCGCGGCATCCCGCGGAGCAGGCTGCCGCGGAGCGGAGGCCGGCTCCACCGCGTCGGCGCGGCCGTCGGCGCCTGCCTCAGTGCTGCCGGCGGTGCTGCCGCTCGACGAGGTGGGGTCGGACATGCGTTACCGCGTTCCTTCCAGGACCTGGGCCAGCACCCGCGCCGCCCGCTCCGCGTCCGCGAAGCGGGTGTACAGCGGGGTGAATCCGAAGCGGAGGATATCCGGCTCGCGGAAGTCGCCGACGACGCCCTCGGCGATCAGCTCCCGCATCACCGCGCCCGCGTCGGCGCAGCGCAGCGCGACCTGGCTGCCCCGCTCGGCGTGCGCGGCCGGAGTGACCGACCGTACGGCGCCGTCCGACACATACGCCGCGACGCACTCCAGGAAGAAGTCGGTCAGCGCGAGGCTCTTGGCCCGCACGGCGTCCAGGGACACGCCGTCCCAGACGTCGAGGGCCGTGTCCAGCGCCAGCAGCGACAGGATCTCCGGGGTGCCGACCCGGCCGCGGACGCTGCCGTCGGCGGGCCGGTAGGCGGCCTCCATCGCGAACGGGTCGCGGTGCGAGTTCCAGCCGGGCAGCGGGGAGTCGAAGCGCGGCTGGAGGTCGCGGCGGACGTACAGGTACGCCGGCGCTCCGGGGCCGCCGTTGAGGTACTTGTACGTGCAGCCGACGGCGAGGTCCACGCCGTGCTCGTCCAGGCCGACCGGCAGGGCCCCGGCCGTGTGGCACAGGTCCCAGACCACCAGGCCGCCGGCCGCGTGCACGGCGGCGGTGACGCCCGGCAGGTCGTGCAGCCGGCCGGTGCGGTAGTCCACGTGGTTGACCAGGGCGACGGCGGTCCGCGGGCCCGCCGCCGCGGCGAGATCCGCGGCGTCGACGGCGCGGATCGCGCATCCGGTCATCCGGGCCGCGGACTCGGCTATGTACCCGTCCGTGGGAAAGGTGGCGGCGTCAACCAGCACCTCGGTGCGCGCCGGGTCCTCCTGCTGGGCCATCCGGACGGCGCCGACCACGGCCTTGAAGACATTGACGCTGGTGGAGTCGCCGACCACGACCTGGCCGGGGGCGGCGCCGACCAGCGCGCCGATGCGGTCACCGATCCGTTCCGGCGCCGTCCACCAGCCGCTCTCGGTCCAGGAGCGGATGCGCAGCTGCCCCCACTCCCGGCGCACGACGTCGTCCATGCGGTCCGCCACGCCCGCGGGCAGCGCCCCGAGGGAGTTGCCGTCCAGGTAGACGGTGTGCTCGGCGTCGTCCAGGACGAAGCGGTCCCTGACCTTGGCCAGTTCGTCGGAGGCGTCGAGGCGGGCGGCCTTGGCCGCGGGGGACTCAGTGGGGTTCGTGGGGTCAGACATGACTGCGGGCCGTCCAGAGTTCGGGGAAAACGTTCTTGCTCGCGCGCTTCTCCAGCCAGGAGACTCCCGCGGAGCCTCCTGTGCCGGTCTTGGCGCCCATCGCGCGTCGGGTCGCCACAAGGTGGTCGTTGCGCCAGCGCCACACCAGCTCGGCCACCTCGGTCAGTGCCTCGCCCAGTCGGACGAGTTCGCTCTCCTGGTCACCGGAGTAGACGGCCTGCCAGGCACGCTCCACCGCCGGGTCCGCCTCGTAGCGCCGGGAGAGGTCGTCGCGCTGCGGGATGTCGTGGCCGCGGCGCGCCAGCAGCCGCAGCACCTCGTCGTAGAGGCTGGGCTCGTGCAGCGCCTTCTGCAGTTCGTCGTGGACGCGCGGCGTGCCGCGGTGCGGGACCAGCATCGACGCGGACTTCTCGCCCAGCAGGAACTCCATGCGCCGGTACATCGCCGACTGGAAGCCCGAGCCCTCGCCGAGGGCCGCGCGGTAGGCGTTGAACTGCGCCGGGGTGAGGTGGGCGATCGGCTCCCAGGAGGCGTTGAGCGACTGCAGCTCGTACGTGCTGCGCTTGAGCGCGGCCAGCGCCGTGGGCAGGTCGTCGGCCGCCAGCGCGCGGGAGGCGGTCTCCCATTCGTGCACGATGACGGTGAACCACAACTCCATGACCTGGGTGGTCACCAGGAAGACCATCTCGCCCGGGTCGTCGGAGCGCGGATGCTGCAGATGGGTGAGGACGTCGGCCTGGACGTAGTCCTCGTACGGGGTGGTCCCTTCGAAGTCCAGGGTCGGCGCCTCGGGGGCGTCCTGGGAAACGTCGGGGCGTTGGGACATTGGTGTCTCCGTGGATCTGAGCTACCGGGTAGCGGTCTGCCCCGCGCGTCGTTGCCGCGGGACCCCGGTCCCCTCGGGCCCGCCTCTGACGGCGTCGGGCCCAGCGGGCATCATGCGTGGTCAGAGCACCGTACGGCAAGACCTGCCCGGCGCGCGCGCCGGACAGGTCGGGGTGGTCGCCGGTGTATGGGCGGCGGGATCAGCCGAGGGTCTCGGCGGCGGTCGGGGAGGAGTCCCGCAGGAAGGTGCTGCAGCGCTCGTACTCCTCCTGCTCGCCGATCGCCTGGGCGGCCCGCGCCAGGGCGTGCAGCGCCCGCAGGAAGCCGCGGTTGGGCTCGTGTTCCCAGGGCACCGGGCCGTGGCCCTTCCAGCCGCTCCGGCGCAGCGCGTCCAGGCCGCGGTGGTATCCGGTGCGGGCGTACGCGTACGACTCGACGACCCGGCCGGCCCCGAAGGCGTCGTCCGCGAGTTGCGCCCAGGCCAGGGAGGACGCCGGGTACTTGGCGGCGACCTCGGCAGGGGCCGCCCCCGAGGCGAGCAGCTCGCGCGGCTCGGGGTCGTCGGGCAGGTTCGTCGGGGGCGGTCCCCCGAGCAGGTTCTCGTGAATGGCCATGGGTTCCAGTATGGCCGGGGCCCGGCTCCTCCATGGGGAAGGGCCGGGCCCGGTGCGTACCGCCGTGCGGGGCGGTGGGGTGCGTACCGCCCTGCGGGGCGGTTACTTGATCTTGGTGCCGGCGGAGCGGAGGTCCTGGCATGCCTCGACGACGCGGGCGGCCATGCCGCCCTCGGCCAGCTTGCCCCAGCTGCGCGGGTCGTAGGTCTTCTTGTCGCCGACCTCGCCGTCGACCTTCAGCACGCCGTCGTAGTTGCGGAACATGTGGTCCGCGACCGGGCGGGTGAAGGCGTACTGCGTGTCGGTGTCGAGGTTCATCTTGACCACGCCATTCTCCAGCGCGGTGGCGATCTCCTCCTTGGTGGAGCCGGAGCCGCCGTGGAAGACGAAGTTGAAGGGGTCCTGCTTGCCGAACTTGGCGGCGACGCCCTCCGCGAGCTCCTTCAGCAGCTCGGGGCGGAGCACGACGTTGCCCGGCTTGTAGACGCCGTGGACGTTGCCGAAGGAGGCGGCGAGCAGGTAGCGGCCCTTCTCGCCCAGACCCAGCGCCTCGGCGGTGCGGATGGCGTCCTCGACCGTGGTGTAGAGCTCGTCGTTGATCTCGTGGGTGACGCCGTCCTCCTCACCGCCGGTGGGAGTGATCTCCACCTCGAGGATGATCTTCGCCTTGGCGGCCGCGGCCAGCAGCTCCTGGGCGATGGCGAGGTTGTGGTCGAGGGTCTCGGCGGAGCCGTCCCACATGTGCGACTGGAACAGCGGGTTGCGGCCGGCCGCCACGCGCTCCTGGGAGATCGCCAGCAGCGGGCGCACATAGCCGTCCAGCTTGTCCTTCGGGCAGTGGTCGGTGTGCAGCGCGATGTTGACGGGGTACTTCTCGGCGACGACGTGCGCGAACTCGGCCAGGCCCACCGCACCGGTGACCATGTCCTTGCTGTACTGGCCACCGAGGAACTCGGCCCCGCCCGTGGAGATCTGGACGATGCCGTCGCTCTCCGCCTCCGCGAAACCGCGCAGCGCGGCGTGCAGGGTCTGCGTCGAGGTCACGTTGATGGCCGGGTAGGCGAACTTGCCGGCCTTCGCCCGGTCGAGCATCTCGTTGTAGATCTCGGGAGTTGCGATGGGCATCTGTCCGCTCCTTGTGATGTGCGGGTTGTTCGGTGCGTGACCCTGACCTGGGATCGACGTCATCGTCGACCCCATCTTGGCAGACTTGCGCGGAAGCTCCACACACTGCGCACCACGGACATGCCCCAGGGGTGAAGGGTTTCACGTGAAACCCTTCACCCCTGGGGGAAGGCGCAGGTCGAACCGGTGATCAGGCCAGGCCGAGGTCGTCCAGACCGAAGGCGCGGACGTACGGGAGACCCGCCTGCGCGATGGCCGGAGCGGCGCCCCGCTCGACGATCACGGCGACGGCCACGACCTCGGCACCGGCCTCGCGCGCGGCCTCCACCGCGGTCAGCGGCGAGCCGCCCGTGGTCGAGGTGTCCTCGACGACCAGCACCCGCCGGCCCTTGATGTCCGGGCCCTCGATGCGGCGCTGCATGCCGTGCGCCTTCTGCGCCTTGCGCACCACGAAGGCGTCCAGCTTGCGGCCGCGGGCGGCGGCGGCGTGCAGCATCGAGGTGGCCACCGGGTCGGCGCCCAGGGTGAGCCCGCCGACGGCGTCGTAGTCGAGGTCGGCGGTGACGTCGAGCATGACCTGTCCCACCAGCGGGGCCGCCTCGGCATCCAGCGTGATCCGGCGCAGGTCGATGTAGTAGTCCGCCTCGATCCCCGACGAGAGGGTCACCTTGCCGTGCACCACGGCCTTGTCCTTGATCTGCTGCAGCAGGGCATCACGCGCGTCACTCATGGCCACGAGCCTAGCCCAGCGGCTCCCAGGCCCAGGTCGCGCGGATCTCCAGCGGATCGATAGGGGTGACCAGGCGCGGCGCGGTGTTCAGCCCGTTCGGCGGGCCCGACTGCGGCTCCACACAGATGGCGGGGGGCTGTTCGTCGTAGACGACCACCCACTGCGCGGGGCTGGTGATCCGCAACCGCAGCTCGTCCGGCCAGGTCAAGGTGACGTCCACCCCGTCCGGCATACCGAAGCAGTCGTCCCAGGGCCGGGGCCCGGGCTCCGTCCGGCGGCCGGTGGGCAGATGGTCGTCGCCGCGCTCCTCCATCCACCCGGGGGTGAAGTCGATCAGGGCGTCCTGCCCGCCACGGCCGAGGTTGCGCAGGAACCAGGGGTGCCAGCCGGCCTGGGCCGGGAAGGAGTCGCCCGTGGTCTCCACGCTCATCGTGAGGTCGAGGCGGTCCTCGGAGAGTTCGAAGCGCTGGCTGACCCGGCCCTGGTACGGCCACGGCTCGGCCAGGTCGTAGTAGAAGCAGGCGCTGCTGCCGGTGGCGCCGGGCGCCGCCTGCCAGGCGACGTGCCGGCCGGTGCCGTGGATGGCGTGCGGGCCCGCGTCACGCGGCATCTGGTGCAGCACCCCGCCGTTGCGGAACTGCCCGTCCCTGGTGCGGCCGCACCAGGGGACCATCGGGAAGGACCCGAAGGTGGGGCCCTGCCGCAGCAGCTCGACACCGCCGACGGTCAGTGAGCCGACCCGGCAGCCGAGATCCGGAAGGACCGTCAGCCGCGCGGCTCCGGCGCGGAGATGGACAGCGTGCTCGTCTTCTCGCCCGTCAGGGGTTTCTTGCGTGGCCACGGAAGAGACCCTACGGGAACGAGCGCCTGCGCCGCCGCAGCACCCGGCCCGCGACCACGGCCGACAGCAGCAACGCGGCCGCGGCCGGCGCGTAGCGGCGCAGCGAGGCCGTCGCGGCGCCGCTCTGCGGCGCGGGCACCGGGGCGTAGCGGCCGCGCGGCGGGGCGTGGTCGACCTCCTCGGCGCTGCGGCCGATCAGGGTGCGGCGGGCGTGCGCGGCCTCGGCGGGCAGGTCGACCGCGGCCGGTTCCGCGGGGACGGCGGCCGCCGTGTCCTGGCCGGGCGGCACCTCGCCGGCGGCGTCGTCGTCCGCGTCGTGCGGTGGGGGGAGCTCCGGCGCCTCCCGCGGTTCCGGGGTCTCGCGCCCGGTGAACTCGTCGGGCTGCGCGGGCACGTCGTCCTTGAGGTCGTCGGCGCCGGCGTCCTCCGCGGACGGCTCGGGCGCCGCGGCGGGGGCGGTCTGCGCCAGGTCGGAGGTGAGCGCGGCGACGAAGCGGTCCAGCAGGCGCAGGCCCGCGGCGGTGACCGCCGCTTCCTCGTGCTCGGCGAGCCGCCCGTCGACCTGGACGGCGCCGGTGAAGGTCAGCAGGGCGCCGCCCGACACGGTGTCCACGCCGAGCTCCAGCGCCACCTTGACCGTGCCCGCACCGCGCGCCTCCACCGCCTCCCCCTCGACGGCGAGCCCACCGCCGCGCGGGACCAGCCGCAGTGTGCCGCGGTAGGTGATCGTGGAGCCGCCGATCCGCAGCCTCAGCCGGCCCGCCAGCCCCTCCTCGGCGCCGGCGTCACGCTGGAGGCCGGGCACACACCGGGCCACGCGCTCCAGGTCGGCGAGGGACCGGCGGATGGTCTCGGCCGGAAACGGAACGAACACCTCATGCGGCTCCATGCCGCGAGCCTAATCCGCCCGGCGCCTCCGCGGCGCCCCATCACCGCCGTTCGCCCTCACCCGAAGCGCGGACGCGTCAGCTCGACGCGGTTGCGTCGGCGTCGGCACCGGCAGGTCCCGCACCGGCACCCGCCGCCGCGCGCCAGGGCGCGGCGGCGGGCGCGGGGGCCGCGGCGGCGGGCGCGGGGGCCGGTGCCCGCGCGCTCACGGCTGCGCGACGAGGGCCGAACGGGTCGCCACCAGACGTCCTTCCTGGGGGTAGGCGTGCCAGGTGCGCCACAGGACGCTGCCGCCGCGGTACTGCACCAGCATCGCGGTGAAGGCGAGCGGGTCGCCCGGGAAGGTCCCCGCCAGGCCGTTGGGGTGGTCGGCCACCAGGGCGAGCAGCTCCTGCGCCCGCCCCGCGAAGGACCCCCGGCTGAGCGTCTCGATCCGTGCCGCGAACGCGTAGTCCCAGCCGGCGATCCGCCGCGCCACGCCCACCGGCAGCTGCGCGCTGCTTCCCGGCATGCAGGCGACCGTCTCCGAGCAGCGCCCGCGCGGCGAGTCCAGAAGGACCTGGTGGGAGGCGCCGAGCAGCCGCAACTGGACCTGCGCGGAGGGCGCCGCGGGCGTGGCGCCCTCCGCGGTGCCCGGCAGTTCGCGGTCGAGCACCGCGAGCGCCGGCAGTTCGTCCTTCCCCAGGCACCAGGCCAGGTCGCCGGCGCGGGTGTCGGTGTAGGCGGTCTGAAGCGTGGTGAGCATGGAGTGGGCTCCGCAGGCACATCGCGAGCAAGCGCGGGAGGTCACGGGCATGGGATCGGGAGGACGCGCCGACCCGCGCCTGTGGGGAGGGCGACCGTCGGCTCATGGCCCGCAAGGGGGCGTGAATACGCAATCACGAATGGCGCGCCACCTTCAACGTTTTTACTTGTTTCCACCCGCTTTACTTCCTCAAAGGCCGGGAGGAGCGCAGGTGTCCACAGCAAATGCGCCCGGCGGGTGAACAACCCGCCAAGCGCATATGCGATTCGGCACGGGCGGAAAGCACATTCGCGTCGTCAGCTTCCGCCGCAGCCGCCACCCCCGCCACACGAACTCCCGCCTCCGCCGCACGAACTCCCGCCTCCGCAGGAGTGGTGGCTGCCCCCGTGATGGCCCCCACCTCCGCCGTCGGACGTGCCCGCGTCGCCCACCCACCAGCTCTCCCCGCCGCCCCCTCCGGCCCCGGCGGAGCCCCGCGAGCGCCGCGGCCGGCCTCTGCGGCCGGCGTTCCGCGCCGCCAGGGCGAGTGCCGCTATCGCGCAGAAGACCAGCAGAATGATCAGTGCCTCCATCGTGCCACCCCCGTATTACGCGCTTTTCGTTGTGCGACGGTGATGCCCTCGCCTCCGGCGGCCGAAAGCACAGTTGAGGAAGTCCAGAGGTTTCCGGGGTACGCGAAGGCCACTGGTCCGCATCGGAACCAGAACCAGGGGCCAAGGGTGGTGGACGACTGGGCCGTCCAGGGGCCTGAAGCGTCCGCTGAGCATCAAGAGCGCAGCCACCTTCTCGGACGAAACGATCCGTGAAGTGCTCGGGCCGTCTGCGGACCGTGCGAGAGCAGCCAACGACGACAGACGATGCCGTGTTCCTCCGCCAAGGCGCGGGGACAGGAAGCGCCCGACGGCACGTCGAGCACGCTCGTGGCTGTCAGACACCTGTGTGAGGATGCACGGAAGACGACCGGTCCTGGGGAGGGACCGGTGAGTACGTGAGAAGGGGCGGGGCGCAGCGTGGGCAAGGGTGAGGAGCCCATACCGGACGAGGAGTGGGAGCGCTTCCTCCGTGAAGCCGGGGCCGGGATCAAGGATGCGCCCAAGGAGCCGTCGGCGCGGGCCCGGATGGTGGCGCGGCGGCTGCGGGAGCAGCCCGGCCCCCCGGAACCATGGCGAAGCCACTCACCGGCCCGGAGGCGGAGAGGCAAGGGCTGGTACGCGATCGGTCTGCTGGTCGCGGTCGCCCTGCTGCTCGCGGCGCTGGATCCCGGGCGCGTGACGGGATGGTTCGGCGGCGGGGGCGGCGAGAACGTACCGCTCGCCGTGGAGTCGCAACGTCCGGATCAAGCGCCGCCGACGCAGGTGGCAGCCCGGCGTCCGACCCTGGAGCAGCCGTTCCGGGGGTCGCCCGCGGAACGGTGGGGCGACGGGACGGCGGGGATCGGCCTGCCCGAGGCTCGGGCGACCGGGTGGATGAGCAAGGGACAGGTCGCCCAGTCGCTCCGGAAGACCCTCGGCTTCCTCGCCGCGTCCAATCTGGATCCCGGTGTGCTGCGCGGAGAGCGGCCGAAGAAGGCGATCGACCTGATCAACCCTCACCAGCGGGACGTTCGGGAGTACCTGGCGACTGCGTTCCGCGCGCCCTCCCGGGAGAATCGCACACTGATGCCGGCGACAGCCGCGCAATCGCCGCCGTCCGC
>NZ_CBDRBL010000104.1:0-20187 GCF_965342175.1 Actinacidiphila sp. bgisy167 | reverse complement strand
CCGTCGTCGTGACCTGCCTCAGCGCTTGGCGCGGGACGCGGCGCGGCCGCGCTCCTTCTGGTCCAGGACGACCTTGCGGATGCGGACGGTCTCCGGGGTCACCTCGACGCACTCGTCGTCGCGGCAGAACTCCAGGGACTGCTCCAGGGAGAGCTTGCGCGGCGGGACGATCGCCTCGAACGAGTCGGCCGACGAGGACCGCATGTTCGTGAGCTTCTTCTCCTTGGTGATGTTGACGTCCATGTCGTCGGCGCGCGAGTTCTCGCCGACGATCATGCCCTCGTACACCTCGGTGCCCGGCTCCACGAAGAGCACGCCCCGCTCCTGCAGGTTCGTCATCGCGAAGGCCGTCACGGCACCGGCACGGTCGGCGACCAGGGAGCCGTTGTTGCGGGTCACCAAGGGGCCGAACCACGGCTCGTGGCCCTCGTGGATGGAGTGGGCGATGCCCGTGCCGCGGGTGCCGGTCAGGAACTCGGTACGGAAGCCGATCAGACCGCGGGACGGCACGATGAACTCCATGCGGACCCAGCCGGAGCCGTGGTTGGACATGTTGTCCATCCGGCCCTTGCGGGTGCCCATGAGCTGCGTCACGGCGCCCATGTGCTCCTCGGGCACGTCGATGGTGATGCGCTCGACCGGCTCGTGGACCTTGCCGTCGACCTCGCGGGTGACCACCTGCGGCTTGCCGACGGTCAGCTCGAAGCCCTCCCGGCGCATCGTCTCGACCAGGATGGCCAGCGCCAGCTCACCGCGGCCCTGCACCTCCCAGGTGTCGGGGCGCTCGGTCGGCAGCACGCGGAGGCTGACGTTGCCGATCAGCTCGCGCTCCAGGCGGTCCTTGACCAGGCGGGCGGTGACCTTGCGGTCCTTGACCGCCGACTTGTCGGCGCCCTTGCCGCCGGGGCCACGGCCCACCAGCGGCGAGGTGTTCGCACCGATGGTCATGGAGATCGCCGGCTCGTCCACCGTGATCAGCGGCAGCGCGATCGGGTTCTCCGGGTCGGCCAGCGTCTCGCCGATGGTGATGTCGGCGATGCCGGCGACGGCGCAGATGTCGCCCGGGCCGGCCTTCTCCGCGGGCTTCCGGGTGAGCGCCTCGGTCATCATCAGCTCGGTGATGCGGACGTTCTGGACCGAACCGTCGCGCTTCATCCACGCGACGGTCTGGCCCTTCTTGAGCTCGCCCTGCTCGACGCGGAGCAGCGCGATGCGGCCGAGGAAGTTGTCGGCGTCGAGGTTGGTCACGTGCGCCTGCAGCGGCGCGCTCTCGTCGTACGACGGGGCCGGGACGTGCTCCAGCAGCGTGGAGAAGAAGGGCTCGAGGTTGTCGCTGTCGGCCGGGACGGTGCCGTCCTCCGGCTTGGTGAGCGAGGCCACGCCGTCACGCGCGCAGGCGTAGACGATCGGGAACTCGATCTGCTCCTCGGTGGCGTCCAGGTCCAGGAAGAGGTCGTAGGCCTCGTTGACGACCTCGTCGATCCGGGAGTCCGGGCGGTCGGTCTTGTTGATGCAGAGGATGACCGGCAGCTTCGCGGCCAGCGCCTTGCGCAGCACGAAGCGGGTCTGCGGCAGCGGGCCCTCGGAGGCGTCCACGAGCAGCACGACCGCGTCGACCATCGACAGACCGCGCTCGACCTCGCCACCGAAGTCGGCGTGGCCGGGGGTGTCGATGATGTTGATCGTGATCGGCTCGCCGCCGTCCTTGGGGTGGTACTTCACCGCGGTGTTCTTGGCGAGAATGGTGATGCCCTTCTCGCGCTCCAGGTCGTTGGAGTCCATCACGCGGTCGTCCACGTGCTGGTGGGCCGCGAAGGCTCCGGCCTGCTTGAGCATGGCGTCGACCAACGTCGTCTTCCCGTGGTCGACGTGGGCGACGATGGCGACATTACGAATGTCGTTGCGCGTGGGCATACTGCGGCGCTTCTCCCGGGTTGGTGGGTGTGGCGGCATACCCTCGTCGGCACACCTGCCGCCGGGCGAGTCGAGCCACGGCCTCACCCCATGGTACGGGGCGCGGGCGGCAGCGACCGCCCGGGCATGATCGGTTCCGTTCTCGCCCCGCTCACGCGGGGGGCGTGTGCGGAACCGGTTCCGCCCGGAGGTCGAGGCCGAGCGCCTGCGCCAGGCGCTCGAGCACGGGCGGCGTCGCTGCGGCGACCCGCTCCTCGGAGCGGGTCGCGGCGGCCTGGATAAGAGGTCGCGCGGATAGGCGGGGTGGAGAAAGGAGCGGGTCGAGGGCCGAGCCGGGCAAGGCGGAGAAGAGAGACGCAGCGGAGCTGCGGCGACCGACGACAACGCCGCCAGGCGAGAGCCATCGACCCGCGACGCCGGCCCGCCTGTCCGCGCGGCCTCCAAGGCCCTGCCGTTCGCCGTCTGCCGCCGCGCAGAGCGCGTGCGGCGTGCCCCGGCGAGCGTGATGTGCAGCCGTCGACAGAGCCGGACCCAGGGCGCCCGGGGTGACCTGGCGGGCCGAGGAACGGTGACGGGGTGGGGTGGGTGGTCTCGGGGTGGATCTCGACCTTCCCCCTCGCCGCCCGGGGCGTGGCCCTCCTCATCGGAACGCGCGACCACCCCCGAGCCACGGCGCCGGCGCCGTGGCTCGGGGGTGGCCCTCTGGAGGAGGGGCCGAGCGGTCGCTCACCCGGAGGGGGAGGTCACTTCTTGAAGCCGATGTCCTGGAAGCGCGGCGTCGCGAAGCCGAAGGCCCCCGCGTTGCGCACGTCCTTGCGCAACGCGATCAGCTCGGGGCGCTGGTAGAGGGGGATGGAGCCGGCGGCCGCCCAGAGGCGGGCGTCGGCGCGGTCGGTCAGGTCGCGGGCCTTGTCCGGGTCGAGTTCGCCGGCGGCCTGGTCGAAGAGCTGGTCGATGAGGTCCGTGCCGACCCGAGGATAGTTCTGCTCGACGACCAGGGAGCCGTCGGGCCCCGGCTCGGGCTTGGCGAAGATCGGACGGGTGTCGGTCGCCGGGAAGGGCGTGCCGGGCCAGCCGTAGAGGGCGAGGTCGAAGTCCCCGGCGGCGACGTGGTCGCGGAAGAAGCTGTCGTCGGCGACCCGCTTCATCTCGGTGCGCACGCCGATGCCGGAGAGCATGGTCGCGATGCGGTCGCCGACCGTGTTCAGCGTCGCCGAGGACTTGGGGAGGACGAAGCGCAGCGTCAGTGCCTTGCCGTCCTTGCGCAGCACCGTCCTGGCCGGTTCGACGACGCTGACCTCGACCTTGTGCGCGGGCGCCGCCTGGTTGGGCGCCGCGGCCCCGGCACGCTTGGCGGCGGCCTTCTCCGGCCCGGGGTCCGGGGCCGTGCGTCGCCAGCCCGCTGCGGCGAGCAGGGCGCGGGCGGCCTTCGTGTCGGCCGTGCCGAGGGCCGAGCTGTGGTCGGCGTAGCCGGCCTGGGTGAGCAGCAGCAGGTGGTTGCCGAGCGGCTCGTCGGGCAGGCCGAGCGGCCCCAGCACCGCCTTGGCGATGGCCTGGCGGTCCACCGCGCGGGCCACGGCGTGCCGCACCTCGTCCTCGGCCAGCGGCCCGGTGGAGCCGTTGAGCGCGAGCTGGGTGTAGGAGGCGGCGCGCGTGCGGTAGACGGCCACATGCCTGCCGGTCACGTCCCGGTCGACCTCGGCCACGTCCAGCGCGCCGGAGGCCAGGTCGGCGGCCCGCTGCTGCGGGGGCGTGGCGGTCAGCAGCAGCTCGGACAGCTTGGCTCGGTCGCCCCACCACTTGGCGTTGCGGACCAGCCTGACGGTCTTGCCGCTCGCGCTGCGTACCGCGAACGGCCCCCCGGACACCGGCAGCGTGCTGCGCGCCCCCTCGTTGAAGGACTTGGCGGTGCCGGTGACGTCCTTGGGGTAGAGCGGGGTGAACAGCGACTGCCAGTCCGCGTACCGCTTCGCGAAGGTGACCTTCACCTCGTGGGCGTCCTTGCCCTTCGTCACGGAGGAGATCCGGTCGTACCCGGCGTTGCGCGCGCTCCAGTAGGCGTCGTCGGTGCCGCGCAGCGCCTTCCACTGGGCGGTGAAGTCGGCGGCGCCGATCGGGCGGCCGTCGCTCCAGACCGCCTTGGGGTTGAGCCGGTAGGACACGACCTGCTGCGGCTCGGTGCGCACCACCTTCGCCGACCGCAGCAGATCGGTGTCCAGGTGGGGACGGCCCTTGCCGTCGAGCCGGAAGGCGGCCGGCAGCGCGGCCCCGGCGACCAGGGTGGTGGCCTCGTTCGCCCCGGCCTGGAACGCGTTCAGGGTGGCAGGGGCCGCGTCCACGGCCCAGCGCAGGGTGCCTCCGTCGCGTACCGCCTCCCGGGGCGCCGAGGCGAGGTCGGTCCCGGCGAGCGGGTCGTCCTTGCCGGCGGTGCACCCGGCGGAGGAGGCGACCACGGCGGCGAGTGCCACGGCGGTCGCGGAGCGGATCAAGGTGGCGCTGCGGGCCATGCGTGCGTACCTCCGCGAGGGGGGCCATGATCACGGGGCGGTCTATTTGCCGCTTATCGCACCTACTGAAAGCCATTCCGCGAGCCGCGGGCCCTCGACACGTCGCGCGGCCGCCGCCCTCCCACCCACCCGGCGCAACGCCTCCGCGGGCTCCCGCCCCGGACGCCGGGGCGCCGTCCTCGCACGGGCGCGCGGCCTTCGGGGGATTCACGCGCCACGGCGCGTCCGCGCCGGGCGCGCTTCACCCGCAGGTGGGAGAATCCGTGCAGATCCCTTCCCAAGCGCGACTGTGACGCGCGACACTCGCTTGGCGCCAGCGTCATGCACCCGCAACGTGGCGGAGGTGAGGACAGCCATGTCCCTGCAGGACGACCTTGCATCGGTACAGCGCCGCCTCGACGAACTGGGCCGGGCCGTGGCCAGGCTGGAGCAGCGCGTCGGCGACAGCCTGGACATGAGGCGGGTGCGCGCCGACACCAAGCACCTCAGCGACGACCTCGCGCTGCTGCGCGACAGCGTCGCCACCTCCCCTCTCGGGCAGCCGTCGCGCCCCGAGACGGTGACGATCCCCGATACGCCGTACGACCCCAGTCTCTGGTCCGGCGCGGAGGACGAAGGGCTGGGGGCGCCGGACCGCCGAGCGCCCTAGGGAGTAGTCCTTGGCCACCGACACACAACCCCCCGCTCCACCGACCCCACCCGCGCCGGCGGCGCGCCGCGGGGTGCGTTCCGCCGGACGCGCCGCCATCGCGGCACGGCACCTGCGCACCGACCGCTGGTGGCTGCAGCCCCTGCTGACCGCGCTGGGCCTCGGCGCCTTCGTCGTCTACTCGACCTGGCGGGCCTTCTCGAACGCGTACTACTTCGCCGAGCCGTACGTCTCGCCGTTCTACTCGCCCTGCCTGGGCTCTACGTGCGTGGACATGCCGCTCGGCGCCCGCTGGCCGCTCTTCGGCGACTGGTGGGGCCTGTCCCCCGCCCTGCTGGTGCTGGTCTTCCCGCTGGGATTCCGGCTGACCTGCTACTACTACCGCAAGGCGTACTACCGCGGCTTCTGGGCCTCGCCGCCCGCCTGCGCGGTGGCCGAGCCGCACGAGAAGTACACCGGTGAGACGCGGTTCCCGCTGGTCCTGCAGAACATCCACCGGTACTTCTTCTACTTCGCCATCCCGGTCGCGGCGATCCTGACCTACGACGTGGTGCTCGCCTTCCGGGACGAGCAGGGGGCCTGGGGCCACATGGGACTGGGCACGCTGGTGCTGGTGGTGAACATCGCCTTGATCTGGGCGTACACCGTCTCCTGCCACTCCTGCCGGCACGTCGTCGGCGGGCGGCTGCGGCACTTCTCCCGGCACCCGGTGCGGTACCGCATGTGGACCTGGGTGGGGAAGCTCAACGCCCACCACATGCTGCTGGCCTGGCTGTCGCTGGCGAGCGTCGCGCTCGCCGATCTCTATGTCTACCTGGTCGCCAGTGGGGCGTTCGACGATCCGAGGTTCTTCTGATGGCACAAGTCGAACGGCACGCGTACGACGTCGTCGTGGTCGGCGCGGGCGGGGCGGGGCTGCGCGCCGCCGTCGCGGCGCGCGAGCAGGACATGCGTACCGCCGTGATCTGCAAGTCGCTCTTCGGCAAGGCGCACACCGTGATGGCCGAGGGCGGCATCGCCGCGAGCATGGCCAACGTCAATCCGCACGACAACTGGCAGGTCCACTTCCGCGACACCATGCGCGGCGGGAAGTTCCTCAACCAGTGGCGGATGGCCGAGTTGCACGCCCGGGAGGCGCCGGAGCGGGTCTGGGAGCTGGAGACCTGGGGCGCGCTCTTCGACCGCACGAAGGACGGGAGGATCTCCCAGCGCAACTTCGGCGGCCATGAGTACCCGCGCCTGGCGCACGTCGGCGACCGCACGGGCCTGGAGCTGATCCGCACCCTCCAGCAGAAGATCGTCTCGCTGCAGCAGGAGGACCACCGCGAGTACGGGGACCACGAGGCCCGGCTGAAGGTCTTCCAGGAGTGCACGGTCACCCGGGTGCTCACGCAGGAGGACGCGGGCGGCGAGGCGGGATCGCCCTCCGGCCCGGGGTCCGGGGGGAAGGTCTGCGGCGTCTTCGGCTACGTCCGCGAGTCGGGGCGCTTCTTCGTCATCGAGGCGCCGGCCGTGGTGCTGGCGACCGGTGGCATCGGCAAGTCCTTCAAGGTGACGTCGAACTCCTGGGAGTACACCGGCGACGGGCACGCGCTGGCGCTGCTGGCCGGGGCGCCGCTGGTCAACATGGAGTTCGTGCAGTTCCACCCGACGGGCATGGTCTGGCCGCCGTCGGTGAAGGGCATCCTGGTCACCGAGTCGGTCCGCGGCGACGGCGGGGTGCTGCGCAACTCCGAGGGCAAGCGGTTCATGTTCGACTACGTCCCGGACGTCTTCAAGGAGAAGTACGCGCAGAGCGAGGACGAGGGCGACCGCTGGTACGAGGACCCGGACAACAACCGCCGGCCGCCGGAGCTGCTCCCCCGCGACGAGGTGGCCCGCGCGATCAACTCCGAGGTGAAGGCCGGCCGCGGCTCCCCCCACGGCGGGGTGTTCCTCGATGTGTCGAGCAGGCTGCCCGCCGAGGTCATCCGGCGCAAACTGCCGTCGATGCACCACCAGTTCAAGGAGCTGGCGGACGTCGACATCACCGCCGAGGCCATGGAGGTCGGCCCCACCTGCCACTACGTGATGGGCGGTGTCGACGTCGACCCGGACACGGCCGCGGCGACCGGGGTCCCCGGGCTATTCGCGGCGGGCGAGGTGGCCGGCGGCATGCACGGCTCCAACCGCCTGGGCGGCAACTCGCTCTCCGACCTGCTGGTCTTCGGGCGCCGGGCGGGACTGTACGCGGCCGAGTACGCCGCCGCGCTCGGCGGCACGCGCCCGGCCGTCGCGCAGTCCCAGGTCGACGCTGCCGCCGCGGAGGCGCTGCGGCCGTTCAGCGCGGAGGCCGGGGCCGTGCCGGACGGGGCTGCGGAGAACCCCTACACGCTCCATCAGGAGCTGCAGCAGACGATGAACGACCTGGTCGGCATCATCCGCCGGCAGAGCGAGATGGAGGAGGCGCTGACCCGGCTGGACGCGCTGCGGCTACGGGCCCGGCGGGCCGGGGTCGAGGGCCACCGGCAGTTCAACCCGGGCTGGCATCTGGCCCTCGACCTGCGCAACATGCTGCTGGTGAGCGAGTGCGTGGCCCGGGCGGCGCTGGAGCGCACGGAGTCGCGGGGCGGCCACACCCGGGAGGACTACCCGGAGATGGACCGCCGCTGGCGCAAGCTCAACCTGGTCTGCCGGCTCTCCGACCCGGCGGACGCGTTCGGCGAGGTGTCGGTCGCCCGGCGGGAGACGCAGCCGATCCGGCCCGACCTGCTCGCGCTGTTCGAGAAGGACGAGTTGCTGAAGTACCTGACGGACGAGGAGCTGGACCGGTGAGCACGTACACGGCGCACTTCAGGGTCTGGCGCGGCGACGCGGACGGCGGCGGGCTCCAGGACTACCGGGTCGAGGTCAACGACGGTGAGGTCGTCCTCGACATCATCCACCGGCTGCAGGCCACCCAGGCGGGCGACCTGGCCGTGAGGTGGAACTGCAAGGCCGGCAAGTGCGGTTCGTGCAGCGCCGAGGTCAACGGCAGGCCGCGGCTGATGTGCATGACCCGCATGTCGGTCTTCGACCGGGACGAGACCGTCACGGTCACGCCGATGCGGACCTTCCCCGTGGTGCGGGACCTGGTGACGGACGTGTCCTTCAACTACGAGAAGGCGCGGGAGGTGCCGTCCTTCGTGCCGCCCGAGGGCGTGGCGCCGGGCGAGTACCGGATGTTCCAGGAGGACGTGGAGCGCTCGCAGGAGTTCCGCAAGTGCATCGAGTGCTTCCTGTGCCAGGACACCTGCCACGTCGTCCGCGACCACGAGGAGAACAAGAAGGCCTTCGCCGGTCCGCGCTTCCTGATGCGTGTGGCGGAGCTGGACATGCATCCGCTGGACGCGGCGCAGGAGCAGGGCCTGGACCGCAAGCGGGCGGCCCAGGACGAGCACGGCCTCGGCTACTGCAACATCACCAAGTGCTGCACCGAGGTGTGCCCCGAGCACATCAAGATCACCGACAACGCGCTCATCCCGCTCAAGGAACGCGTGGTGGACCGCGCGTACGACCCGCTGGTCTGGCTCGGCAGCAGGATCCGGCGCAGGCGCTGACCCGGCGCACGCTCCCCCCGCGTGCTCCTCACCGGTGGAGGCGCTGCCCGGAGGGCTCGCCGCGTCAGAAGAGGCTGAGCAGCGCCTCCACCATGTCCTCGCCCGCGCCGCCCCCGCCTTCCGAGGGCAGGTCCAGTTCGAACCAGACGGTCTTGCCGCGGTGGGTGCGGCGGGACCCCCAGCGGGTGCTGAGCAGGGAGACGAGTTGGAGCCCGCGGCCGCCCTCGTCGGTGGCGCGGGCGCGGCGGCGGCGCGGCTGGACGAGGGCGTCGTCCCAGACCTCGCAGACCAGGGTGCGGTCGCGCAGCAGGCGCAGCCGGATGTCGCCCTGGCCGTGCCGCAGGGCATTGGTGACCAGTTCGCTCACGAGCAGTTCGGTGGTGTCGACCAGCGCCGCCAGATCCCAGGAGAGCAGGCAGTCGCGGGCCAGTTCGCGGGCGAGGGCCACCGAGCGGGGGTTGGGCTCCAGCGTCCAGTCCCCGACGGAGTCGGCGGGCAGGCCGTGGACGCGGGCCATGAGCAGGGCGATGTCGTCCTCGCCGTGGGCGGTGTCGAGCCGGGCGAGTATGTGGTCGCAGACGTCCTCCAGCGGCCGCTGGGGTTCGTCGAGTGCGGCCCGGAAGGCGCGCAGGCCATCGTCGAGCGAATGGTTGCGGGACTCGACGAGGCCGTCGGTGTAGAGGGCGAGCAGGGCGCCGTCCGGCAGGTCGACCTCGACCTCCTCGAAGGGCTCGCCGCCGACGCCCAGCGGCATCCCCGTCGGCACCTCCAGCATCATGGCCTGTTCGCCGGGCTCGACGAGGACCGGCGGCAGGTGGCCGGCGTTGGCGATGGTCACCCGCCGGGTGATGGCGTCGTAGACGGCGTACACACAGGTGGCGAGGTAGACCTCGGACAGGTCCGACCCGTCAGCCTCCTTGCCGCGCCGGCTGCCGCGCTCGTCGCCGCTGCCGCCGAGGCCGCGAGCGACCTCGTCGAGGGCGGAGAGCACGTCGGCCGGCTCGATGTCCAGCAGCGCCAGGGTGCGCACCGCGGTGCGCAGTTCGCCCATGGCGACGGCGGCACGCAGACCGCGGCCCATGACGTCGCCGACGACGAGCGCGGTGCGGTGGCCGGGGAGTTCGATGACGTCGAACCAGTCGCCGCCGACCTCGGTCTCCATGTTGCCCGGCAGGTAGCGGCAGGCGATGTCGAGTCCGGCCGCCTCGGGGTTGCCGGGCGGGAGCAGGCTGCGCTGCAGGATGAGGGCGCGTTCGTGCTCGCGCCGGTAGAGCCGGGCGTTGTCGATGAAGACCGCGGCGCGTGCGGCGAGTTCCTCGGCGAGCATCCGGTCGCGCTCGGAGAACGGCTCGCTGCCCTTGGCCCGGGCGAACTGGACCAGGCCCAGCACGGTGTCGCGCGCGACGACGGGCACGGCGAGGGTGGACTGCACCAGGCTGCCGCCGAGTTCCCCGACCTCCGCATCCGGGTCGCCTCCGTCGGCGCCTATCACCTGGGTCTGGGCGGTGCGTAGAGCGCTCGCCCAGGGCGAGTTGAAGGGGTAGCGGTGGACGGCGCCCACCGAGACGGGACCGTCCGCCTGTCCGCCGTCCAGCAGGGCGACGGGCGCGTCCGAGACAGCGCTGGCGAAGGCGACCCGGCGGACCTCGCCGCTGCCGTCGGCCGTCCCGACCGGGCCCTCCTCGCCGACCAGGAGCGCCTGGTAGAGGTCGACCGAGGCCAGGTCGCAGAAGTGGGGCACGGCGACGTCGAGCAGTTCGCGGGCGGTGGTCTCCAGATCCAGGGAGCTGCCGATACGCCGGCTGGCCTCGTTGAGCAGGGCGAGGTTGCGGCGGGTGTGGGCCGCCTCCCGCTCCGCGCGCTGGCGCCCGGTGACGTCCTGCGCGAGGCCGGCGACGCCGATGGGGCGTCCGCTGCCGCTGTGCAGCCGGTACAGGGAGATCGCCCAGCGCCTGCGGTTGTTGGTGCCGGAACCCGAGGGGACGGTGCCGACGATCGTCATGTCCAGGACGGGATCGCCGCTGTCCAGCACCTGCTTGAGCGCGGCGGTGAGCCGGTCGGCCTCGACGCGGGAGAGGAAGTCGTAGGCGGTGCGGCCCCGGTGGTCGCCGGTGCCGCGGCCGAAGACGGTGACGAACCGCTGGTTGACGCGGAGCAGCTTGAGGTTGGTGTCGAAGAGGACGAAGCCCATCGGCGACTGGCCGAACACAGCCTGCGAGGAGGCCAGATCGGTCTCGATCTGGCGCAGGACGCCGGCGTCCACGGCGATGCACTGCGCCCCGCGTGCTCCGCTCTCGGTCCGCGAGGGCATGACGTAGACCTCGGCCAGGCCCTCCTGTCCGGCCTTGTCGCGGTACGGGACGGTGCCGATCCACTCGCGGCCGTCGAGGATCTGCGCGATCCGCTCGTGCGCCCGGGTGCGCCGGTCCTCGGGGACGAAGGCGGTGATCGGGTCCTGGCCGAGCGCCTCGGACGCGGGGACGCCGAAGAACTCCTCGGCGCGCTCGCTCCACTGCTCGATCCGGCCGTCGGGGCCGAGGGAGAACGAGGCCACCCGGATGTAGTCGTAGAGGGAGCCGGGCGGGCTGGACTGCCAGGTGCTCGGTGTCATGGCCCCAGCGCTCCGGGGCCCGGAAACCCCCGACGGCTCATCGCTCACGCCCGACCCCTCCAGCTCACACATACGGACCGGCTGGTGCCGAGTATCCAGCATTACCCCCGCTCCGCACATGCACTTGTCGATCACAGCATCATCTCGAGGCGCACGGATTCTGCCGTCGCCCCACTTCAACTACCCTGCTCCGACCCGTCGAACCACACATGGCCGGTCAACCGGGCGCCTCCGCGGAGCCGGTGGGAGCGGCGGACGGCGTCCGCCCGGCCCGCGGCGTCCGGTGGACGACGCCGCGGCACACGCCCCCCGCGATCGGTGGCCGTCTGCGCCGGTGCGCCACCGATGGGGCACACATAAGGTCACGGGGTGAGCAGTGCAATCAACCCATGGGGACTGGAATCTCTCGCAGGCTTCCCGTTCCCGGTTTCCGTGAGTCCCGGGGGCGCCGCGCGCGGGCGCCAGGTCGCCGAGCGCGCCGCGCGGACGGTCGAATGGCTCGGCCGCCACGTCAGCATGCCCGAGACCCCGCCCCTGTTCGTGGTCGGTCCCGACGACTGGGACAAGGTGGCGAGCATCCCCCTGTACGGCATGCCCCACGTGAGCAGTGAACGTGTCGTCGTCGGTCAGCAGCCCGCGCCCTTCTGGGACGCCGTGACCGACGCGTTCACCCCTCTTGTGGGCCCCCAGGGCCTCGAGCGGCTGCACGCGGTGTACGGGGATCCGCTCGATCTGGGCGGCTTCGCCGACCTCCTGGTGTCACACGAGCTCAGTCACCTCGCCCACGGCGTCGACGACGGGCCCGAGGGACCCGTGACCTTCTGGCTGCGGGAACTCGCCGCAAACCTCGGGCTGCAGGGCTACGTCAGCGAGGTCGAGCCGGCGGAGGCGGCGCGGCTGGAGACCATCTTCGACATCACCTGGGCGGCGGCGCCGCACAGCCACTGGCCGGTGACCGACCTGGCGCGCATGGCGGATTCGCTGGAGGGCGACGGGTCGAACTACGTCTGGTTCGAGTTCGGTCTGCAGGTCCTCGCCAAGCGCCTGTGGCAGACCGCGGGCGCCGCGGCCTTCCGGAACGTCGTCAGCGCACTGCTCGGCCCCGCCGTGGACTTCGGACAGGTGGTGGACCTGCTGGAAAACCTCGACCCGGACGTGGCGCGTGCCGTCCGGGACTGGCCCCACTTCCCGCCCGGGATCCGACCGGCGTCACGGTGACGGCGGGGCGGGTCGCCCCGGGGGCAGGACCCGCGGGGGCCGACAGGCCGTCAGGCCGTCAGGCCGTCAGGCCGACGCGGAACCCTCCGCCGCCCGAGCCGCCGCCCAGGCCACCGCGGGACGGTCCTGGTCCAGCCAGTCGACCTCCTCGACCCGGTCCGCGGTGAGCCAGCGCAGCTCGTCATGATCCTGCAGCGGCCGCGGCTCCCCGGAGAGGATGCGGGCGGTCCACACCTGCAGCACATAGCCGCGCCCCAGCGGCCATTCGCCGGGGACCCGCTCCAGCGCCTCGGCCTCGACTCCCAGTTCCTCGTGGAGCTCACGGG
This sequence comes from Actinacidiphila sp. bgisy167, assembly GCF_965342175.1. Lineage (GTDB taxonomy): Bacteria > Actinomycetota > Actinomycetes > Streptomycetales > Streptomycetaceae > Actinacidiphila. The sequence continues at coordinate 7,384 of NZ_CBDRBL010000104.1, read as the reverse complement.
TCAGCGCCTGCGGCGCCGTCTCCCCGGGCTCGAGCTTCCCGCCGGGCAGCTCCCAACGCCCCGCCAGCTCCGGCGGCGCGCTGCGCCGGGCCGCGAGCAGCCGGCCCCGGTCGATCACGGCCGCGCCGACCACCACCGTCACGTCGTGCGTCGTCATGGGCGGCACCCTATCCGGGGCGGATGGCTACGACACGCGCCGGTCGATCCGCTCGACGAGGTAGAGCTGCCGGTGGCCGCGGGCGTCGAGGGTGTCGGCGACGCGTTCGGCCTCCTGCCGGGTGGCGTAGCGGCCGACCCGGTAGCGGTTGCCGTTGTCGTCCTGGCGTATGACCACCCAGACCAGTTCGCTCATCGGATCTCCTCCAGGTGTGCCACGTTGGCCCGGTCGTCGTCCTCACCGCTCGGGGCGCCGGCGAACCAGGCGTCGAGGATCTCCCGGAGCAGGGGCTCACTGGTCAGACGCAGGCTCAGGGCGAGGGCGTTGGCGTCGTTCCACTTGCGGGCGCCGTCCGCGGAGTACGCGTCGACGCAGAGCGCGGCGCGGACGCCGGGCACCTTGTTGGCGGCGATGGAGGCCCCCGTGCCCGTCCAGCAGCACACGACGGCCTGGTCGGCGCGGCCCTCCGCGAGGTCCCGGGCGGCGTTCTCCGCACTCCAGGCCCAGTCCTTGCGGTCGCCGGCGCGCAGGGCGCCGTAGGCGGTCACGGTGTGGCCGCGGCGACGCAGTTCGTCGACGACCAGCCGCGCAACCGGCTCGTCCATGTCCGAGGAAACGGCGATGCGCATATGCCGGAGCCTACGCCGTAACGTGACGCGCCGGACACGTTCGGGAAGTATTCGACTCGATCGAGCCATGTTCGATTCCGAGTTGACCCATACGGGGCGCTTGTCCGCGCCCCTGGCGCAACGGTGTGCGCCGCGGCACCGCCCCGGCCGCCCGCGCGCCCTCCGTGCGCCGGCGGCATCCGGCCGACCGGCCGACCCCGGCGCGCGAGGGGCGCCGCCCGGACCCGGCGTGCGGCTCAGCCGGCCCGCCCCGAAGACGCCGCCGGGCCTCCGGGAGACGTCACTTCACGGGCATCCGGTACGAGACCCGGTAGCGGTCGGCCGGGATGACGATGTCCGCGGTCTCGACGGGCAGCCCTGACGCGTAGTACGTACGCCGGATCTCGATGACGACATGCCCGGGCACCCCGCCCAGCACCGCCGTCTCCTCCGCCAGCCCCGGCCGCGCGCCGACGTCCTCGGCCACGTTGTCGACGACGATGTCGAGGGCGGCCATGCGCTCCACCACTCCCTGGCCCGCCAGCGGGCCCTCCTCCGGCAGCAGCACGGGCGAGCGGCCGGTCACCGACAGCGGCTCCCAGGAGGTGGCGAGCATCATCGGCTCGCCCTCCGTCCGGTAGAGGTAGCGCGTGCGCATCACGCGGTCGCCGGGCTTGATGCCGAGGCGCTCGGCGACAGGCGCGGTCGCCGTGTCCTGGAAGCTGTTCGACTCCCAGGTGCCCTTGAAGCTCTCGTCCGCCTGCTCCTGCCGGAAGGGCGTCGCCTGGCCGCTGCCCGGCCGGTAGCCCGTACGTACGACCATCCGCGGGTCGGGGCGCTCGCGCACATACGTTCCGGAGCCGGACCGGCCTTCGACGAAGCCCTCGGCCATCAGCACCTTGCGGGCCTCGAGGGCGACGGTGTCCGAGACCCCGTACTCGGCGCGGATGCGGGCCTGCGAGGGCAGGCGGGTGTGCGGAGGGAGGCTGCCGTCCAGGATCTTCCTGCGGAGATCCTCGGCGACGCGCAGGTACGCGGGCTGCTCACCGAAAGGCACGTGCCCCTCCCTCTGGTTGACTGTGTGCAACAGCTTGACAACTCAGGGTTGCCACCCGCAAGCCTTCCGCAAGGCTTTACCCGTCGCGTCACCCGGGTAGCAGATCGAACGCCGCGAGCACCGCTCCGGCGTGCTGCTCCACCTGGTGCCGCACCGGTATCCAGCGGGCCCGGTGCGCCGTCTCGTACGCCTCGCACCAGTCCGCGACCAGCCGCTCCAGCACGTCCCGCGGCCCCGCGAGCCGGACGGGCGGGGCCTGTACTCCGCGCACCGCCCGGAGCAGCATCGCGGCGGCGCGCAGCGGCAGTCGCTGCGCGTAGATCTCGACGCTGCCGACCCGGGCCCTGGTCATCGCGGGCAGGGGCGGCGCGGCCGCCGTGCGCAGCGCCGGATCCCAGTCCGCGGCGAGCGCCGGGGCGACCGCGACGATCTCCCGCGCGGCGCGCAGCAGCGGCCCGTCGTCGCCCGGCAGATACGGCCGCACCTCCCCGATGAGCCCGCCGACCAGCAGGCTGGCGCGGCGCAGCCTCTCCCCCGCCGCACGCAGCGCGGCGTCCGCGCCCGGGTGGGGCGAGGTGTCGGCTGCGCGGTCGCAGGCCCACATCGGCACCTCGGCGATCGCCGTCGTCCCGCCGTACCGGTGGGCGTACGTCCAGGTGGAGTGCGAGGCGTCCTCGCGCGGCCCGCCGGGTGGCGGCAGGACGTACACCCCGGGGCCGGGGCTCGGCCAGTGGAAGGCGTCGGAGGCGCCGGCCTCCAGGGGGATGTCGAGCTCGGCGGCGGACTTGGCGATCCGCTCCGCGAGCCGCGGGATGTCCCGGGTGACCTGGACGAAGGTGCCGCCCACGTCGACGCCGTGCAGCGAGCACTGCAGCACCGGCCGCAGTTCGTCGATGACCCCGATCAGCGCGCGGGTCTCGGGCAGCGCCCCGTCCAGCGTCCCGTCGTCCGGCAGCCACTCGGGCTGCTCCGCGGCGCGCGGGCGGAAGAAGTGCCGGTAGTGGCCCAGCATCGTGAACCGGCCCTCGGGAACGGCCTCGTTGAGCCGGGCGCCGTCCGGGTCCGCGCAGAGCAGGAAGTGCCAGGCGGCGTCGGCGGCGTCGCGCAGCACCGGGTCCGCGGCGATCCGCCGGGCCAGCAGCAGCGCGGTGGCGCCGCCGACCATCTCGTTGGCGTGCGGGCCGGCCACCACCAGGACATTGCGCGAGCCGTGCCCGACCGAGAGCAGCAGCAGCGGCTCCCCCGCCCGGGACAGGCCCACCGTCCGCAGCCGGCAGACCTCGGGCCGCCGGAGCGCCAGGGCCCTGGCCGCCGCGGCGACCTCGTCCACGGTCGGGTAGCGCTCGCCGACGGCGGTGTCCCCAGGAGATGTCATGCGGCCCCCCGCGTCGCTCCCTACGGTCAGGTGGGAATTGTTCCAATCCGCGCGGAGCTTGGGCTAGGCCCCATATGGCCCTTTCGTCATACGCCCGTCGTCATACGGCCCCGTCGCCTAGGGGGACGTCGGCGGGTGCGGGGACCCGGCACGCGGCGGGGCGGCTGTCCGGCCCGGCATGACGGAGGGGTACGGCCGCCGGTGCGGCCGTACCCCTCCTGCGGTCGGCGCGTGTCAGTGCCGGGCGACGGCCTTGCGGCGACGCGTGGCGACGACCACGCCGCCACCTGCGGCCAGCAGCACGGCCGCGGCGGCCGCGAGCATGCCCACGTTGCTGCTACCGGTCTCGGCGAGGTCGCCCGAGCCGCCGCCCGGGGACTGCGAGGTCGCGGCCTCGACGGACTCGGACGGCGCGGTGGAGGCCGACGCGGACGCGGAGACCGGAGCCGACGCCGAAGCCGACGCCGAGGCCGGCGCCGAGGCGGTGGCCGAGGGGGTCTCGGTCGCGGCGGGGGTGGTCTCCTCGCCCGCGGGGGCGGTCGGGGTGGTCTCACCGCCGGCGGGGGTGGTCTCCTCGCCCGCGGGGGCGGTCGGGGTGGAGGAGGCGGGGGCCGACGGGACGACCTGCGTGGTGCAGTCCTTCGTGCCGCCGTTCCACCAGGCGATCTTCTTGTCGCCGATGACGGCGTGGTTCGGGCCCTCGGGCAGGGGGCCGTGCTCGTAGCCGTCGCCTGCGTCCAGGACGCCGTCGTACTTCTTGTTGCCGTAGTAGAGGTCGACCTGCGCGAAGCAGGTGGCGTCCGGCACGGCCACGTCGAGGGTGTCGGTGCCCTTGTCGATCTTCACGGTGTCCCAGTCGTGGAACACCTGCTTGCCGGAGGTCTGGAAGGTGGGACCGTGCGTGCGGTAGGTGGCGAGGGACACGGTGCAGGACGAGGAGCCGCGCGCGACCCGGACCTTGACGTGGACCTTGCCGTCCTCGCCGGGCTTGAGGTTGACGTCGTCGACCTTGACCGACGAGTACCACGTCGTGCCGTCGAGCGAGAACTCGCAGAGGTCGGTGGAGGTCTTGACGCCCCCGCCGTGGCCGGGCGTGTAGCCGTGGTGGCCACCGTGGTCCCAGCCCTTGCCGCCCGGGCAGTCGCCGGCCCAGGCGGAGGTGGCGCCCACGGCGGTCAGGGCGACGGCCGCGGCGCTCACGCCCAGCAGTCGTCCGACGGTGACACGTCGGGATATGGACATGCAGAACCCAATCTGGCGTTGCGTGGCCCGGCGTTCGCGGCTGACGGCGGCTCTCCCCGTACGTGAGCAGGCCGAGGCGTCACCGGGCGAGTGGTCGAAGTGCACACCGGGCTCGTCGGCCGCAGTGGCACCACGCATCGTCGTGGCTCTGTCAATGGGCTGTCAACCTGGGGCGGTGCAAAGGATGGTGAACACCACCCGCTCCTCGGCACCGCGGTCGCCGCCCCTGCTCCCGGCCGCGCGCGGGCGCCCGCTCCGCCCCCGACCCGCCGCCGTCGGGGAGTCCGGGCGGATCACGCCGAACGGTCCGCCGCCGCTACCGTCGTGGCCAGACCCAGCGCCGCGCGTGCCCTGACCGCCTCCTCGTGGCCGCTGTGCGCGGCCGCCGCCTCGAGGTGCTCGTAGTAGGCGTCCGCGTCCTTCGCGGCAGCGGCCACGGCCCACTGCGCACGGGCCTTCCCGGCCTCCGCCACGAGCGCGGCCACCGGTTTCCCGGCGCCTTCCGGCCAGTGGTGGGCCTCAAGTGCCCTGGCCTCCGCGGCGAGGGCCACCGTGACCTCGCCGGCCCACTGCCGGTAGCCCTCGAGGTCGTCCTCGACATACTCCGCCGCGGGCTCCCCGGACATGGCCTCGTTGATGACGTCGGCGGCCTCGAGGTAGGCGACCTGGTGCTCGTCGAGCGTGCTCGCGTCCTGCCGCAGCGAACCCTGAAGCGTGCCCTGCTCCTTGCCGAGGACGCAGATCGCCTCACGGCGTCCCAGCTTCCAGGCATCACGGCCCGGGGCGTAGAAGTACACCGTGACGCCCGCCGGCACCGCCCAGCCGTCCATGGCGTAGCCGTCGGCAAGCCGCTCGCAGCGCTCCTCCACCCGCGCCCTGAGCGCCGCCTCGCCCGGGTAGCCCCCGCGCACGGGCAGCCGGAACACCCCGGCCACCTCTCCGGTGTGCCGCTGGGCGCAGGGCACGGTGTCCACGTCGTCGTCCGCGCCGTCCAGGCCGCCGCCGGGGATGTCGAAGCAGTCGCCCCGGCGCAGTGAGAAGGCGCCGCCGTCCCGCGCGCCCTCCGCGACGATCTTCTTGAAGCCCTCGACGAAGCCGGGGCCGGCGCCGGCCGGCACGAGTGCGTACAGCATCGTGCCGACGGCCGACAGCACCAGCCCGCTCACGGCCATGCGCTTGCCGCGCGCGCCCGTTCGCTTGATCTGCACCAGCGCGATCGCTCCCAGCACCGTTCCGACCACCGGCAGCATGCACAGCAGCCCGGTCACCAGCGCGGCCACGGCGAACCCGTTCAGGGGCGCGCGCCGAGCCGCGGGCGGCGACTTTGGCTGGAGGGCGTACGGGGGAGACAGCGGGGGCTGCACGGAAGGCTCCTGGAGGGACAGGCGGACACGACGAACGGCCGCGCGAATATATCCCGCTCCCCGCCAGCCGCCGTCGGCGGCCGCTTCCGCGGTGTCCCGGGCGGACGCGGCCGCCGGCCGGGCCGCGCCGGTCCGTCCCGGCGGGACGGCGGGACGGCGGGACGGCGGGACGGCGGGACGGCGGGACGGCGCTTCCCGCGCCCGGCCGCCGTGACGCACCTCTCGTCCGCCGTGCCGACGCGTCGCGCGCGTTCAGGCATCCCGTTCGCGCCTCGGGAAATACCGAAACCGGAAATTCGGCACAGGACCGGCAGGCGCAATTGCGCAGTGGCCGGCGACCATCCCGGCAAGGGGTGCGGAACCTCATTCCCTCCGGCCCGGCCCGCATTTCCGGAACGCGGGTCCCCCACAGTGGACCGCGCCACGGCGCCGCGCCATACGGCGCCCCGCCACCCCGTGATTTCTCCCGGGCGGCGCCAGGGAGGTCGGCCCGCTGCGCCCCGGCTACGCTCAGGTATGCTGACCCGTCCGCCGCAGCGTCGAGCGCACTGTTGCCCGCGGCGGTTTCCGCGGCTCCTGCCCGCCGCCGTACGGCGCCCAATTCCCGCTGATGACGCGCCGTTCGTCGCGCGGAGTCATCGGATACCTTAAGCGCACCACGCATGTCGAACGGAGGTACAAGGGGTTGGTCAGGCCCTGACCCGGTCGGGGGCACACCCCTTACACAGGATGCTGCAACTCCACAAACTCGAGCGTTACAAGGACGACCAGGGAAACGAGATCGTCTTCGACGGCGAGCCCATCGAGACGAAGATCGACATCCGGTTCAAGGGGTCGAACAACAAACTCGTCATCGACCCGAAGGCGGACATCAAGGACCTGCTCGTCACGTTCTCGGGAGACAACGGCCTGATAGAGATCGGGGCCACCACGAAGAAGCGTGCGGGTCTCCGCTTCGAGCTGCGCTGCGGGCACGAGTCCCGGATCTGGATCGGCGAGAACGTCGGATGCGCCGGCCGCGCCTTCATATCCGCCGTCGAGGGCGTGTCGGTGACGATCGGCGCCGACGTCATGTTCGCCAAGAACATCGAGGTGCGCGGCGACGACACCCACCCGATCTTCGACGTGCGCACCGAGAAGCGCGTGAACCCGTCCCAGTCGATCGTCGTGGGCGAGCACGTCTGGATCGCCAAGCACGCGGTCGTCATGGGCGGCGTCACCATCGGCAACGGCTCGGTCATCGGCTTCCGCAGCATCGTCACCTCGAAGATCCCGAACAACTGCGTCGCGGTCGGCGCACCGGCGCGCGTGGTGCGGCGCGACATCGCCTGGGAGCGCCCCGAGGTCGTGCCGCGCAAGCCGAACGAGAAGTACCCGCGCAAGGGTGAGAAGTCCCCGCAGTACTGGAACCTCACCGATGACTCGGGGAGCCCGAAGAGCCCGGTGGTGCGGCCGCTGCCCGTCAAGGGTCCGCGGCAGCTGGCCCGGAAGATCGTGCGCCGCCTGCGGGGCTGACGACCACCGGACGGGTGCGGGCGCAGACGCACCCGCACCGCCCGTGGCCGTGAACGAAAGAGGGCG
>NZ_CBDRBL010000103.1:0-20698 GCF_965342175.1 Actinacidiphila sp. bgisy167 | reverse complement strand
GGAGGACGGCGACCAGCGAGTACCAGCGGCTCCGCCGTGCACGCGGGTCGGGCACCAGGTCCAGGAAAGGTTGCAGGTCGGCAACTCGTCCGAGGCCCGGGGGACTCAGCTTCACCAGCACGGCGGGGATGGGAGAAGACATAGCGGCAGGCACGGGCCATCTCGTGATCGTTGAGCTTCGACACCACCAATGATCACGAAGCCCGTGCCTGCCCTGCTGTGCACCCCAAACGGTCACGGCTCACCCAACCACCCGACTCCGGAACTCGCCCAAGCCCTAAGCCCTGGGCCCTGGGGCCAGCGTCGCCCTTCGGTATCCTGGTCGGTTGATGCCCCTTTCCTGCGAAGACTCTGATCTGGGCAATCCAGACCACGCAGGTGAGGGGCAATCTTTCTGTCGGGTGACATCAATTCGTCAGCGTGGCCTGAATTTGAGGTTCAAAGAATGGAGTGGAAGCGGTGAGTTCGTCAACGGTTGGCGCGAGTGGCGACCAACAGTGTTTCCCCGTCGCGGAGGACATGAAGCGGCTGCTGGGCGAGAAGTCGACTCCTGCGGCGTTCCAGGCGGCGGTGGAAAGGGCCAGACAGCTGCTGGCCGAGGCGTACTCGGGCGTACTCAGGGAAGCCCTCACCGCGACGACCGGACACGACACCGTCGTTCCGGCCCACACCAGCCACTCTCGGCACGAACCAGCCGAAAGCCTGACGCACACGGTTCCGACCGGGCCCACCACGATTCCTGCGACCGGTACGGCTCCGCGGCCCTTCCTCGACGGACCCATGTCCGCTGCCGCAGTGCGTTCAGGCGCCCTGACAGATCAAGCGAACCAGGTCGACAACGCCCCAGACCACGTAAGCGCCCAGGATCTGCTCACTCACCCGGGCACCACCACACCCGGCACCGTATCCGATCCGGCCCAGGAGACCGGCGAACGGGTCGAGCACGGAGATCGCGGGCGGACCGGGGACACGCACGTACCAGCCGAAGCCGGGCCGTATCCGAACAATGCCACCTTGGAGGACGACCGCGTCCACCCCGTCATTTCCGCGGATGGGAACCAGCCCCAGTCGGAAGCCCCAGGAAAACAGCGCGAAAGCGGCGCAGCCGGACGGCCCACCGCCGTTCGGTACCCGGAGATAGACCCCGAGACGCGCGCCAACTGGCAGCAACCCTTCGATGAAGCGCGCGACCGCCTCGAGAACATGAACGATGGGGAAGCGGAGCGACTCTGGCCGAGCGTGGCCGCCGTCATGGACATCCACCACCAACCGCGGCCCACCATCCGGGACAATCTGGACCCCGGCTCCACCGAAGCACAGTACATGCGCCTGCACGACGACATGGCCAACGTCGTCGCCGAAGCCGTCCGGAACAACCCCGGAACGCCCACCGATGAAAACCACCCCGCCTACAAGATCTCCGAACAACTCAGCAAGGCGTTCAACACCCGCCCCACCGAAGGCCTGATTGGAGGAGCCCCCAAGCCAAGTGCGAGGCCGCCCTTGCCAACTCGGGCGGTGCAGCTCATACAGGACCTGCGGAACATGGAGAACTCTGCCGAAACCCAGCTCTCCGTTCCGGGATCACTCGGAGTCGACCATTTCGGCATTCTTCACCCTGCTCCCGTGCCGGATATGCTGATCAATCCGGAAACCGACATCGCCTACGATTACTCCCGCATCACCGCTGGTCAGTGGGTTTTTCTCCTCGAGAGCATGGACATGACGGGGCTCAAGGCCGATCCCGCGATAATGAACCCGCGGAAGTGGCCGAGCTTCAACGAAAAAATTTATTCCTATCACCGTGAAGATCTGGTCTGGAGTGATGCACCCAACGTTCCTCGACTGGCTTCCCGCGACGTGGAAACTCCGGCTCTCGTCCAGGCTATCTGGTTCGGTGACCCTCTGGTACGGGACGGTTATACGGCCAGTTTCTGGGACAACTACGGGGACGCGGCCCGCCGACTCGGCGACGAGGCCCTTTTCGTCCTGTGGACCGACATATCACGAGCGGACCTGGACCGGGTGAGGGCGTCGGGCCCGCAGAACGAGTGGGAGGCCCGCCTGCACAAGATGACTGAATGGGCCTTGTCCCACAACATCGCGCTTGTCAATGTGCACGAGGTGTTCAACGAGGCGCGGCCGATGCAGCTGCATTATGAGTTCATGACGGAAATGGCAAAACAGAGCGGTCCGGGATGGGCTGCGGCAAGCGACATCCTACGCCTGGAAGTCATGTCGATGGGGGGGATGTACAGCGACGGAGACAATGTCATATCGTCGCTGGCCGGGCTCTGGCAGGTCACTCATAGCACTGCCGGGTACGCCATCGGACACGGCGAGGCCGGAGTCGGCAACGCCGCCTTTGCGGCCCACAAGGGGCATCCGCTCTTCGACCTGCAAAGAAATTTCCTCAAGGGACATTATTCGAAATCACAGAAGAATCTTTACCCGCCGGAATTTCGAGAGCGCCCCAAAGAGTGGTTCGCCGAGCCCCGTGGCATGGTTGTGCGAAATTCGGTGATGCGCCGTTCAGGGCCTGATTCCTACAGGGAGCTGACGGACCTTCTGGGTTTGAGATACATGCAGGATATGCCCGCTATCGAGGGGCTGGAAGTCGGATACACCGGCAGCTGGGTCGTTCCTGCGACCGCCGTACCGAAACGTTCGTACACGCGCCCTGAGACCGTCGAATTCACTGCACGCGTCGTTCACACCCTGCTCCGTGGCCTGCTGGCCAACAGGCCGGGTGACCTGGACCTCGTTCGCGTGAACCGAGCGGTCACCCGGCACCCTGATCCGGATCTGGTCTGGCAGGCGGCCCTTGGCTACATTTCCTCCAGGGAGGACCTGAGGTCGCGGGTCACCGGAATCACACGCACAACACTCACACGCAACAGGAGGCAGACCGAACTACAGCGCATCGCACTGCCTCCCGCAGCTGAGGCCCTCTTTACTGAAGGGCGGCACCGGCCTCCCGTCGGCGATCATGAAGGCTGGTGGGCCGGTGATCAGTCCGAAGCCGTGACAATGCTTCCGCCTTCCGGGACCGCGGGCGTGCCGGGTGCTTTGAATGAGGCGGGCGGGTCGCGGCTGATTTCTGCCGCATCGCCCCAAGGATCTGTCCAGGACCACCGACGGCCCGTCAACAGCCCGCCAGGGAGAACATCGCAGGGTCACGCCGCCGCCCGGATCCCCGACCAGCGCGACAGCGAAAACGCAGTGACTCCCGTTGCTCTCGATCCACTTGCCGGATTGAATCCTGAAGGACCCCTGGCATCGGGTATAAGAGCTATGCACAGTCTGGCGCAACGAGCGGGTCTGGCCTCGTGGGATGTTCGCCCTGACGGGAACTGCTTCTTCTATTCGGTGCTCTCGATCCTGGCTCCGGTTCAAGGCGGGCAGCGAGAACTGGATCAAGCAGTTCAGGGACTGCGTAACCAGTTGGCCGACTATCTGGAGTCGGATGGTGAGTACTGGGATCAGAACGAATATGCCCTGGCCTACATGTACGCCTCGGAACACCCTGACCGGGATTCGGATCAGGTCGTGGAGGATTTGCTTTCCAGAGGGGAAGACGGCCGCTTCGAGGTGCTCTCTGCGCTTTCGACTCAGCTCCGCGAAATGAGCAGCTACAGCAATGCCGGCGGCGACCTCGTGCCCAACCTCTTCGCACGCCTTTATAACGTTTCACTGATCGTGCTGACCGTCGGCACCAACAGGGACCCGTACATCGTGCGGATCGGGGAGGGCACAAGGGAACTCCATCTGGTCCGTCACGACGGCGAACAGCACTGGACGCCTGCCCGGCCCACCTGGGAGGGCTGGAACATGGAGCACGCGCGCGAGGCGCTGAAGGCCGGGCGGTCGTATATGGCCCCCAGCGCGCCAGCAACGTCTGTGCATGTTCCGACGCGCCCTTTCCGGTCACTGCCCGATCCGACGCGGCAGGTCGCAACAGGAAGCGGTTCGGTGAAGGGGCCGGAGCACACAGGCGCCGGCGCAGTCCGTCAACGCGAGGTTCCTCCGCCGCTGCCGGAGAGCACGGCCGTACAGTCACCTGGTCCTGCCCGATCAAAGGATTCCCGCATCACGACAGACGCCCCGAGCCGACCCCGTCCGCTGCCGCAGCCGACGGCGCGGCAGGTCCCCCCGGCGAACTTCGAAGGACCGAGGCGGAACCAGGAAGCGCCCGTGCACAGGGACGAGAGCGTGCGGGCACTCGATGTTGCTGCGCCCGCCCGGCCCGATGCGGTGAAGGCGGATAGAAGGAATGCCCGCGTTTACGGGCACAAAGAAGACCGAATTGCTAAGGCCTGGAATGCCCAACTCCCTCAGCATGAGGAAGAGATGAGGCTGAGGGAGGAAGAGGAAAGGCGGAAAGAGAAGAGCCCGGCTCACCCGCAGGCCACCAAACGGCGGCCTTTTCCCCAGGTGCCCGGCACCGGCCGGCGACAGGGGGAGGATGTCTGGCATACCCGGACGCTCGGCGGTGCAGCCGGAGTGGCGAACCAAGCCGAGTTCGACCAGGAACCGGCAGAGCCGGTCGTCGCCCCCTCGCGTGTACCGGAGTCCGAGGGAAGCGGCCCGCTGCGGACCGCTGGAGGTGACTCTTCCACCCTGAGCAGCCAACCGACGGGGTGGAAGTCGCTTGCTCGTGACGTGTACCAGAGCATCCGGCCGGCACCACTGGGCATCGAGAGCCCTGGGGAACTCGATGCGTACTGGCGGGATGTGGAGGCGGTTGCGCAGGCGGGCATGTCCGTCGACAGGGTGGCCAAGTCTGCGGATACAGGGCGTGAAGTCGTTGCCAGCCCTCAGGCGCAGGCCGCGATGGAGGAGCGCGCCCAGGAGTTGGCCGAGCAGTACTGGGACAGTGTCGGCCTGACCCCGGAAACCCGGGACGCGGTCCGGTACCAGGAGATCACCGGGCCCGGTACGTTCCAGAGGGATCTCACGAGCCAGGTGGAATCGGCCCTGCGACGGCAGGGTGCCTCCCGCGCTGTCACTGTCGATGGCATCGTCAGGGCCTGGCAGCGGCTTCCCGAATTCCAGCGTCACCTTCCCCTGACGCAACTGGCCAACCACGTCGCCGACGGTATTGCCAGCAAGGTACCGGACGGCGCACACCAGGCCCCGCCCAGCGGGGTACGGCCCGCAACGGTTCCTGCGACAGGCATGGTTCAGCGATCCTTCCTCGAGGAACCCAGATCCGCCGCCACCGCCCCTCCGAGTGTCAGACCCGAGCCGATTCCCCCTGCCGCAGGGCAACGCCGCCCGGGCGGGTTGAGAAAGGACGAGCCCTCGGCCCTGGCACGCGCGGAATTGAATCGGGGCCCGATTCTCCGCCCGGCAGTGACCGACGACTCATCCGTAAACGGTCTGCTGTCGGCACTTCAGGACGGCACCCTGTCGGTGAAGGGTCGGACAGTCCTGCTCCAGCAGCTGAGCACCTTCACCGGCGCAATGAGCGACGAACAGCGAACGGCCTACGAAAGCCTACGGGCGCAGACGACCCCGAACGAGGCGCTGGACACGACGCGGAACCAGTCCCCGCAGACGGAACATGCTCGCCGGCAGGACGCATTCTTCTCGCCCGAGATGATCGGTTTCCCCAGAGGGAATCCTGCCTCCTGGAACCTCGACGATTTGACCGTTCAAAGGTCCTCGGTAGGTACGGTCGGCGTATTCTTCGTCTCCGACAGCCAAGGAAGAAAGGTCGTGGTGAAGGCGCAGGAGTCCGGCCCTGCGGTGAAATATGCCGACGAATTCATTCGACTGGTCGGCGGCATTAGAACTCCTGACTCTCGGTTCTACTCGCGAGGTTCCGAGGAGGCCGGAGTGCTGCGGGCCTTGATGGCACGCTCTGATTCCGATAGCCTCATATCAGCCAGGGCGGAACATTTTTCGGTCACCGAATTTGTCACAGGTAAATCCGTGAAGGAGATGTCGCCCCATGAAATCAAGGCATTCCTCGAGGACGAGAGGAGTGTGCGACAACTCGGCGCCCTGATCGCCGTCGACTCTTTCATTGAATACCCCGACAGATTCTACCGCGATAACGGATACTTCAACTGGGGGAACTTCCTCTACGACGCAGACCGAAGGGAGATAGTCGCAATCGACAACTTCATAGATACCGGGATGCGGACCATGAAAAAGCGCACCCTGCAACACAGGCTGAACGCGCTCGAGGACAATCTCTCGGACGGCGCGTTCGACTACGCCGCCACTCGCATTTCTATTATGCTCAGAGGATTTTCCAAAGACAAGAGCCAGGAGTTCCAGCAGCTCGCGGACCAGGCGCAGAATAATATTCTTTCGGGTGCAACAGCTGCTCGGGCGGTGATCGGTGAAAGGCTGCTCACCCATGAAGCCGCCTTGCGGCACAATCAACTGAGTGAGTTTTCCCGTAGATTCGTTCCGCAGGCCTACACGAAGGGCCTGGCCAAGTTCGGTCGGGCGCGATGGGGAATGAATCAGGGCGACTGGGACCTCGCCCCTGTCGCAGTTGCGGCCAACGAGCGGTTGATCGATTACTGGACTTCGAGAGGGGTGTCCTCCTGGAAACCGGAGGACGACGTCGCATCCACACATTCGTCGGATTCGGCGGAGTTCGGCCCGTTCGAGGACGACCTCGACGAGGCGCCCGTAATGGGGCAGGCCCCGCCCACCCCGGTCCGTGACGGCATGCCCCTGTCCCGCGAAGAAGCCCCGCGACTCCCCGACGCGAATCTCCACGCGAGTTCCTCGCTCCACCGGTCCGACGCGGCCACCGAGGATCTCGTCCGCGAATCCGACCCGGCCCAGGGCAGGGGCGAACAGGTCGAGCACCGAGATCAGGCGCAGACCGGGGACACGTACAGACGAACGGAACCCCAGCGATATGAGTGGAAACCGGTCGTGTCCTTCGCCGAGGAGACGGTGCCGGTGGCGACGGGCAGGCCGGGGGTGGGGCTACCGCTGGACGTGATCCGTCATCCGGCCCGGTTCACCGCAGAGGAGATCACCGGCTTGGAAGCGGTCCATGCCGAACACCTCCGGACCACGGCGGACGGCCCGGCCCTGGAAGCGGCTGTGGCCACCGCGACCGAGCAGGCCAAAAGAGTGATCGCGCAGACGATCGCTCACACACCCGGCTGGGGTATGGAGAACACGGACATCCTGCTGACCGCTCCCGCAGAAGGGCTCGTCGTGTGGATGATGATCGCCCAACAGGTCGCCAACAAACTCGACCACAGGGTCAAGGTCTCCATCGGGGAACAAGGTGATGAGCTCATAGAGATCTGCCCGCAGTGAACCCGGATCCACCGCACTCCCGACCGGAAACCGACGACCCGCGCTGCGGCCGCCGGCGGTCGGGGGGCGGGGTCTCGGGCTCGGCCTTGGTGCTACTCGTGGACGACGAGCCCGGCCACCGCGTTGTCGAAGGCCGTCCTGAAATCGCCCCATTGGGCGGTCGGCGCGGAGAGGTAGACGGCGAACTCCCGCCCGCCGGGCTCCCCGAAGCCGAGGTCGATGGCCCGGAAGTCGCGGGCCCGGCCCCGGAAGGCGAACTCCCAGACGGCGGCCGGGCGGTCACGCCACCGGGTGCTCTGCATCCGCAGCCGCTCGTAGCCCGCCACCTTGGGGATGGTCTGCCGCTCCTCCTCCTCGAAATGTTCCAGCGGGTCGCTCGCCGCGTAGTCCAGCGTGCTGATCCGCAGGCCGGCCAGTCCGCTCGGGTCGACGTAGATGACCTCGTCGCCCTTCTCCTGACGGGTCCACCCGTCGGGCACCGGGACCGAGAAGCCCTTGCCCGGCTCTTCGGCGAGGTGGTATCCGGCCGGCACGGGCGACGGGCCGGGAGTGGAGGGGGCGGCGGCTGGGGAGGACGGCGGCGCGGACGCTGCCGGGTGGCCCGGAGGTGCCGTCCCCGCACCCCGGGTGCCGGCGGGGGCGCCGAAGTGCTGTGCGGCGTAGAAGCCGCCGCCGGCGAGGACGGCGGCCATCACCGCGGCGACCAGCGCCCACGCGCCCATGCGACGCCGGCGCTGCGTGGCCTGCGGGGCTGGGGCCCGCGGGGCCACCGGGGCATCGGGGGCCGACGGGGCCCGCGGCGGCGCGGGCCGCGGATCAGGGGCCGCGGGCCGCACGACGGCGGTCGGCTCGGTGGGCGGCAGCAGGAGGCTCTCGCGGGGGACGCGCGCGGTCTCGGTCTCGGCGGCGCTCGCCCGCAGCATCCGTTCCGCCTCCGCCGCCGAAAGACGGTCCCCCGGCTCGCGCACCAGCAGCCCGGCGATCACCGGCCCCAGCGGTCCCGCGTTCCGTGCCACCGGCACCTCGCCCGTCGCGATCGCGTACGCCGTCTCGATGGGCGTGTCCCGGCGGAACGGCGCACGCCCCTCCACCGCCTGGAACAGCGTCGCCCCGAGGGCCCACAGGTCCGCCTCCGGCCCCGGCGCGCCCCCGGTCAGCCGTTCCGGCGCGAGGAAGTCGACCGAACCGATCAGCTCTCCGGTCCGCGTCAGCGTGGACGTCCCCGAGGCCTGCGCGATCCCGAAGTCCGTCAGCACCACCCGGCCCGACTCCGACAGCAGCACGTTGCCCGGCTTCACGTCCCGGTGCAGCACCCCCGCCGTGTGCGCGGCGCGCAGCGCGGCGACCATGGCCCGCCCGATCCGGGCGGCCTCCCCCGGCGCCACCGGGCCCCGCTCCTTCAGCAGCTCGCCCAGGGTGACGGACGGCACGTACTCCATGACGATGGCAGGGGCGCCCTCGTCGTCGACCACGTCGTGGACGACGATCACATGGGGGTGGCTGATACGCGCCGCGCTGCGCGCCTCCCGCCGGGTCCGCTCGAACAGCGTCTCCAGCTCGTCGTCCTGCAGGTGCTGCTGCGGGGCGTGCAGCCGCTTGACGGCCACCGCACGCCCCAGCAGCTCGTCCTCGGCCCGCCAGACGGTGCCCATGCCGCCGCGGCCCACCTGCTCGATCAGCCGGTACCTCCCGGCGACCAGGCGTCCGAGGTCGGACATCGCGCGCCCCTTCCTGCCGTACCAGAAGGAACGATATCCGGCGGAGCGGGCGGACCCCGCAAGGCCATGGCCCCGGCTTCACCCGGCGTGCTGCTCCCATTACAGCGGGACGATGTCCGGGGCTCCCAGGCGGGCCGCGTCCGCGGTCTGGTCGTCGGGCTGGCGCTGGGACTCCCGCTCGGCCTCGACCCGCTTCTCGTAGTGCTCGACCTCCTTCTCCACCTGCGCCTTGTCCCAGCCGAGGACTGGCGCCATCAGCTCGGCGGCCTCCCGGGCGCCTAGCGTGCCGCGGTCGAAGGTCTCGATGGAGATCCGGGTCCGCCGGGTGAGCACGTCGTCCAGGTGCCGCGCCCCCTCGTGCGAGGCGGCGTAGACGACCTCGGCGCGCAGGTAGTCGTCGGCCCCGCCCAGCGGGCGGCCCAGCGACGGGTCGTTCTCGATCAGCCGCAGCAGTTCCTCGCAGAGCGAGCCGTAGCGGTTGAGCAGGTGCTCGATCCGCGCCACGTGCAGACCGGTGCGCGCCGCGATCCTGGCCCGCGCGTTCCACAGCGCGTGGTAGCCCTCCGCGCCGGCCAGCGGGATGTCCTCGGTGACGCACTCGGCGACCCGGTGCGCCAGGCCGTGCACGGCCGCGTCCACCGCGTCCTTGGCCATCACCCGGTACGTCGTGTACTTGCCGCCCGCCACGACCACCAGGCCCGGCACCGGGTGCGCCACGGTGTGCTCGCGCGACAGCTGGCTGGTGGCCTCCGACTCCCCCGCCAGCAGCGGGCGCAGTCCCGCGTACACGCCCTCCACGTCGTCGCGGGTCAGCGGCACGGCGAGCACCGAGTTGACGTGCTCCAGCAGATAGTCGATGTCGGCGCTGGAGGCCGCCGGGTGGGACTTGTCCAGGCTCCAGTCGGTGTCCGTCGTCCCGACGACCCAGTGGCGGCCCCAAGGGATCACGAAGAGCACGCTCTTCTCGGTCCGCAGGATCAAACCCGTCGACGAATGGATCCGGTCCTTCGGCACGACCAGGTGTATGCCCTTGGACGCTCGCACGTGGAACTGGCCGCGCTCCCCGATCAGGGCCTGCGTGTCGTCCGTCCACACCCCGGTGGCGTTCACGACCTGCCGGGCGCGCACCTCGTAGACGCCTCCGCCCTCCACGTCCTCGACCCGGGCGCCCACCACGCGCTCGCCCTCGCGCAGGAAGCCGATCACCCGGGCCCGGTTCGCGGCCATCGCACCGTAGGCGGAGGCCGTCCTGACCAGCGTCATCGTGTACCGGGCGTCGTCCATCTGCGCGTCGTAGTACTGCAGCGCCCCGACCAGGGCGTCCTTGCGCAGGCACGGCGCCACACGCAGCGCGCTCCGGCGGCTGAGGTGACGGTGGTGCGGCAGGCCCCGGCCGTTCCCGGAGGACAGCGCCATCGTGTCGTACAGCGTCACACCCGCCCCCGCGTAAAGGCGCTCCCAGACACGGTGCTGCAGCGGGTAGAGGAACGGCACGGGCTTCACCAGGTGCGGCGCCAGGCGCTGAAGCAGCAGACCGCGCTCCTTGAGGGCCTCCCGGACCAGGGCGAAGTCCAGCATCTCCAGGTAGCGCAGCCCGCCGTGGATCAGCTTGCTCGACCGGCTCGACGTCCCCGACGCCCAGTCGCGGGCCTCCACGATGCCGGTGGCCAGCCCGCGCGTCGCGGCGTCCAGCGCCGTCCCGGCGCCGACGACGCCCGCGCCCACCACGAGTACGTCGAGTTCCTGTTCCGCCATCCGGGCGAGCGCGGAGGCACGCTCCGCCGGTCCCAGTGTCGCCGTCAGCATCCTGGCCTCCCGTCGTGACGCGGGGTCGCGCCTGAGCGCATTCCCCGTCCCCACGATCGTTACCCGTGTCGTCGCGGCCGGCACGTCGGGCTCCGCGGGGTGCCCGCCTGTCCTTCGCCGTGTTCGGTCTCCGGGTCGACGCTGATGCTGTCGACAGCGGCAGGGGCGATCGGGCGTGATGGGGAACCTGGACCGCGTGGCGTGCAGTCATATCAGCTATCTGTCTGGTTAGCCTGATTTCGCGCCATTCGGGTAGCAGGGCGCCCCCCGTCCCCTTGAGGACGCCCCCGTCGCTGGAGAGGACCCCCATGCCCGTAGACCTCGCAGTCATCGGACTCGGCCACGCCGGCCTGCCCCTCGCGCAGGCGGCCAGCGCCGCCGGCCTCGGGGTGATCGGGTACGAACCGGACGAGCACGTGGTGGACGCGATCAACGCCGGCAGCCGGGTGCCCTGCGGGGCGCTGGCCGCCGCGGACGTGCGGCGGATGCTCGCGGGCGGTTTCCGGGCGACCGCGGACGCGGCCGCCCTGGGCCGGGTCCGGGCGGCCGTACTGTGCGCGCCCACCCCGCTCGGGGCGGACGGGCGGCCGGATCTGACGGCGCTGGAGGCGGCCGCCCACGCGCTGGCCGGGCAGCTGCGCCCGCACAGCACGGTGGTCCTGGAGTCGCCGGTGTACCCGGGCACGACGGAGGACTTCCTGCGTCCGCTGCTGGAGGAGGGGTCCGGCCTGCGGGCCGGCCACGGCTTCCACCTGGCCTACGCCCCGGCGCGGCGCCCCGGCACGCCCAAGGTGATCGGCGGGCTCACCCCCGCCTGCACGGAGGCCGCGGCCGTCTTCTACGGCCGGTTCACCGAGCGCATCGTCCGGGCGCGGGGGGTGCGCGAGGCGGAGAGCGTGCACCTGCTGGAGACCAACTACCGCCACGTCAGCATCGCGCTGGCCAACGAGATGGCCGTGTTCTGCCACGACATCGGCGTGGACGTCTGGGACGTCATCCGCTGCGCCGAGACCCATCCCCATGGCTTCCAGGCCTTCCGCCCCGGCCCCGGGGTGGGCGGCCACACCATGCCGCTCGACCCGGGGCGCCAGCCGTACCAGGAGCGGGTACCCGGGCATCCGCTGCGTCTGGTGGAGCACGCACAGGTGGTCAACGCCCGTATGCCGCGCTACGTGGTGCAGCGGGCCGCGGCGCTGCTGAACGAGCACGGCAAGTCGCTGCGCGGGGCGCGCGTGCTGCTGCTGGGCGTGACGTACCAGCCGGACCTGCCGGACCAGGAGCGCTCACCGGCCATGGAGATCGCCGCCCGCCTGCTCGAACTGGGGGCGCAGCTCAGCTACCACGACCCGTATGTGCCGCGGTGGCGGGTGCTGGACCGCCCGGTCCCGCGCGCCGACTCGCTGTGGGAGGCCGCGGCGGACGCCGATCTGACGGTCCTGCTGCAGCACCACCGCACCTATGACCTTCAGGGCCTGGCCGTGAAGGCCCAGCTGCTGCTGGACACCCGCGGGGCCACCCCGGCCGGGGCGGCGGCCCGGCTGTGAGCTCCGATGGTCCGCCCCGGCACGACGATCACCTCGACGAGCGCGAGCGGCGCGACGACGTACGGCGACTGCGGGGGCGCCGCCCGGTCAGCGGTGCTGCGCCGGCGAGACCGTCACCTCGACCCGCTGGAACTCCTTCAGCTCGGAGTAGCCGGTGGTGGCCATCGCGCGGCGCAGCGCGCCGAAGAAGTTCATGGAGCCGTCGGGCGCGTGGGAGGGGCCGAGCAGGATCTGCTCGGTCGTGCCGGCGGTGCCCAGGTTCATACGCTTGCCCCGCGGAAGCTCCTCGTGGGTGGCCTCCATGCCCCAGTGGTAGCCGCGGCCGGGCGCGTCGGTGGCGCGGGCCAGCGGGGAACCCATCATCACCGAGTCAGCGCCGCAGGCGATCGCCTTGGGCAGGTCGCCGCTGGAGCCGAAGCCGCCGTCCGCGATGACGTGCACGTAGCGGCCGCCGGACTCGTCCATGTAGTCGCGGCGGGCGGCGGCCACGTCGGCGACCGCGGTCGCCATCGGCACCTGGATGCCGAGGACGTTGCGGGTGGTGTGGGCGGCGCCGCCGCCGAAGCCGACGAGGACACCCGCGGCGCCGGTGCGCATCAGGTGCAGCGCGGCGGTGTAGGTGGCGCAGCCGCCCACGATGACGGGGACGTCGAGTTCGTAGATGAACTGCTTGAGGTTGAGCGGCTCGTGGGAGCCCGACACGTGCTCGGCGGAGACGGTCGTGCCGCGGATGACGAAGATGTCCACGCCCGCGTCGACCACGGCCTTGGAGAACTGCGCGGTGCGCTGCGGGGAGAGCGCGGCGGCCGTGACCACACCGGCGTCGCGCACCTCCTTGATGCGCTGCCCGATCAGCTCCTCCTTGATCGGCTCCGCGTAGATCTCCTGCAGGCGCCGGGTGACGGAGGCGTCGTCCAGCTCGGCGATCTCGGCGAGCAGCGGCTCGGGGTCCTCGTAGCGGGTCCACAAGCCCTCGAGGTTGAGCACGCCCAGGCCGCCGAGGTTGCCGATGCGGATCGCGGTCTCCGGGGAGACCACCGAGTCCATCGGTGCCGCGAGGAAGGGCAGGTCGAAGCGGTAGGCGTCGATCTGCCACGCGATCGAGACCTCCTTGGGGTCCCGCGTACGGCGGCTCGGGACGACGGCGATGTCGTCGAATGCGTATGCCCTGCGGCCGCGCTTGCCCCGCCCGATCTCGATCTCAGTCACTGTCGCTATGCCTTTCCTTCGTGGCCTGCCCTGTCCAGTATCCCAGGCAGGGCAGCCGGAAGCCCGCGGCCGTGCGGGCCGCGGGCTCCGGATCGTCCGCTCGTACCGTCAGCGCGTGTGGTAGTTCGGCGCCTCGGTGGTCATCTGGATGTCGTGCGGGTGGCTCTCCTTGAGGCCGGCCGCGGTGATCCGCACGAAGCGGCCCTTCTCCTTGAGCTCGGGGATCGTGGCGGAGCCGACGTAGCCCATGGAGGAGCGCAGGCCGCCGATGAGCTGGTGGGCCACCGCGGAGAGCGGGCCGCGGTAGGGCACCTGGCCCTCGATGCCCTCGGGGACGAGCTTGTCCTCGGAGAGCACGTTGTCCTGGAAGTAGCGGTCCTTGGAGTAGGACTGGGCCTGCCCGCGCGACTGCATCGCCCCGAGCGAGCCCATGCCGCGGTACGACTTGAACTGCTTGCCGTTGATGAAGAGCAGCTCCCCGGGCGACTCCTCGCAGCCCGCGAGGAGGCTGCCCAGCATCACGGTGTCCGCGCCGGCCGCGATGGCCTTGGCGATGTCGCCGGAGTACTGCAGGCCGCCGTCGCCGATCAGCGGGACGCCGGCCGGGCCGGCCGCGAGGGATGCCTCGTAGATCGCCGTCACCTGCGGGGCGCCGACGCCGGCGACGACGCGGGTGGTGCAGATGGAGCCGGGGCCGACGCCGACCTTGATGCCGTCGGCGCCCGCGTCGATCAGCGCCTGGGCGCCGTCGCGGGTGGCGACGTTGCCGGCCACCACGTCGATCTTGATGTTGGCCTTGACCTTCGCGACCATGTCGAGGATGCCGCGGCTGTGCCCGTGGGCGCTGTCGATGACCAGGAAGTCGGCGCCGGCCTCGACCAGTCGCTGGGCGCGCAGGAAGGCCTCGTCGCCGACGCCCACGGCGGCGCCGACGAGCAGCCGGCCCTCGGCGTCCTTGGCGGCGTTGGGGTACTTCTCGGCCTTCACGAAGTCCTTGACCGTGATCAGGCCCTTGAGGCGGCCCTCGTCGTCGACGAGCGGCAGCTTCTCGATCTTGTGCTTGCGCAGCAGCTCCATCGCCTCGACGCCCGAGATGCCGACCTTCCCCGTGACCAGCGGCATCGGCGTCATGACCTCGCGGACCTGCCGGGAGCGGTCGCTCTCGAACGCCATGTCGCGGTTGGTCACGATACCCAGCAGCTTGCCGGAGGGGTCGGTGACCGGGACGCCGCTGATGCGGAACTTGCCGCACAGGGCGTCCGCCTCGGCGAGGGTGGCCTCCGGGTGGACGGTGATCGGGTCGGTCACCATGCCGGACTCGGACCGCTTCACCAGGTCCACCTGGTTGACCTGGTCCTCGATGGACAGGTTGCGGTGGAGCACGCCCACACCGCCCTGGCGGGCCATCGCGATGGCCATCCGCGCCTCGGTGACCTTGTCCATCGCCGCGGAGAGCAGCGGGATGTTCACGGTGACGTTCCGGGAGACCCTCGAGCGGGTGTCGACCTGGTTCGGCACGACGTCCGACGCACCCGGGAGCAGCAACACGTCGTCGTAGGTGAGTCCGAGCAACCCGAACTTGTCGGCTACTCCGTCGGCGTTCAGCGTCATGACACCTTCCCCATGGTCTTGCCCGGCGAGATGTTCAATGCTAATGGCTCCCACGGGCAACCCGTCCCGCCGCCCGAACGGCACCGGAACGACGCCGACACCGATGCCGACGCCGACGCCGACGCCGACGCCGACGCCGCAACGGCACCGGGACCGCGCCGGTACCGGTGGACTAGGCGCTCAACCCCGGGGCGCCCGTGGCGGCTTCCTCCGCCAGCGCGCGCAGCCGGGACAGCGCCCGGTGCTGGGCCACCCGGACGGCGCCCGGCGACATGCCGAGCACCTGACCGGTCTCCTCCGCGGTGAGGCCCACGGCGACCCGGAGCAGCACCAGCTCCCGCTGGTGCTCCGGGAGGTTGGCGAGCAGCTTCCGCGCCCACTCCGCGTCGCTGCTGAGCAGCGCCCGCTCCTCCGGACCGAGGGAGTCGTCCGGCTGCTCGGGCATCTCGTCGGAGGGCACGGCCGTCGAGCCCGGCCCGCGCATGGCGGCCCGTTGCAGGTCGGCGACCTTGTGCGCGGCGATGCCGAAGACGAAGGCCTCGAAGGGCCGACCCTGGTCCCGGTAGCGGGGCAGGGCGCAGAGCACCGCGAGGCAGACCTCCTGGGCGAGGTCGTCCACGAAGTGGCGGGCGTCGCCCGGGAGCCGCGACAGCCTGGTGCGGCAGTAGCGCTCGGCGAGCGGGTGCACATGGGCGAGCAGGTCGTGCGTCGCCTGCTCGTCGCCGTCCACCGCCCGACGTACGAGTGCCCCTATGGCTGTCTCATTGCCGGTGGCCTCGTCGCGCATCCGTCCATAGTGCATCCCCGAGGGCCGCTCCGTGCGCTCGGACCCGAGGTTGTGCTCCGAAGCGTTATGCGACGCGTCGTGTGGAGCGTTGCGAGGGACCGCACCGGCCGTAGTCATGTCATGCACCCGCCGCCCCGCCCGACCGTGTCCCCGAGAGTCCATGCCTCAAGCATGCGCCCTCGGCGCGGAAACCGGTACGAGCGGGGCAGCCGCACAGCCGCCCCACGGCTCATCGGCCCCTCAGCCCTCAAAGCCGCTGCCTCAGCGCACCAGGCCCCAGCGGAAGCCGAGCGCCACCGCGTGGGCCCGGTCCGAGGCGCCGAGCTTCTTGAAGAGGCGTCGCGCGTGCGTCTTGACGGTGTCCTCGGAGAGGAAGAGCTCGCGGCCGATCTCGGCGTTGGAACGGCCGTGGCTCATGCCCTCCAGCACCTGGATCTCGCGGGCGGTCAGGGTCGGGGCGGCGCCCATCTCGGCCGAGCGCAGCCGGCGCGGGGCGAGCCGCCAGGTCGGGTCGGCCAGCGCCTGGGTGACCGTGGCCCGCAACTCGGCGCGCGAGGCGTCCTTGTGCAGGTATCCGCGGGCACCGGCGGCGACGGCGAGGGCTACCCCGTCCAGGTCCTCGGCGACCGTGAGCATGATGATGCGGGCTCCGGGGTCGGCGGACAGCAGCCGCCGCACGGTCTCCACCCCGCCGAGGCCGGGCATCCGGACGTCCATCAGGATGAGGTCCGAGCGGTCGGCGCCCCAGCGGCGGAGGACTTCCTCGCCATTGGCCGCGGTCGTCACACGCTCCACGCCGGGCACGGTCGCAACCGCGCGGCGCAGGGCCTCTCGGGCAAGCGGGGAGTCGTCGCAGACGAGAACGGAAGTCATGACCGTCCTCCGCAGCTGATCCGCGTCACGTTGAGCCTCCAGGCTGTACGAATCGTTCACCGGCGAGGATGACGGCCTCGGGCGCCTGCCCGATTAGTTCGACCGCCAACCACTTCCGCACCTTCAACGACCCTCACTCGAAAGAGTTACGGAGTTTGGCGGGCAACTCGCGCACTCTCCGTGCGCGGACCGACACGGAACAGCAACGTCGCAGGTCGGCGGGGGTTCGGCGGATCACAAAAGGCTGCTTGGCGCGAGCCCGCTTGCAGCACACGCCGACCGCCGACCGGGGGGCAATGTCAGATTTTGCCTGTTTGGCGGCTTTTTACCCGCATGGCGGGAGTTCGTTGGCGATTTTGTGATGAATCATATTTACATCTACTTCGACAGTAGATGTAACGTCGAGAGCACCTCCCTGGGCTACCCGCCTGGACGGTGTCCCTGCAGCCCACCTCTCGAGGAGATGAGCAATGGCAGACTTCTCCCGCCTCCCGGGCCCCAACGCCGACCTCTGGGACTGGCAGCTGGTCGCCGCCTGCCGCGGTGTCGACAGCTCCCTCTTCTTCCACCCCGAGGGAGAGCGCGGTGCCGCCCGGAGCGCGCGTGAGGCGGCGGCGAAAGAGGTGTGCATGCGCTGCCCCGTCCGCGCCGAGTGCGCGACGCACGCTCTGACGGTCCGCGAACCCTACGGGGTCTGGGGCGGACTCACCGAGGACGAGCGCGAGGAGATGATGGGCCGGTCCCGCAACCGGCTCATGAGCTCGCACGCCACCGGAAGTCACTGACTCACCGACATCGCAGACGACGAGGAAACGTTTCATCACAAGCGACGGAGGTGCCGCGGAGCCGGACCCGTCGGGGCTCGCGCGAAGCCGCGAGCCACCCCCAGCGCCTCTGCCGACACCGGGCCCGAGCCTCTCGGGCGGTGCCGGCCCGACGTCGCGGCGCGCGTCGGCAGGACGCGGGTCCCGCACGGCTCGCGGCAGCTCCGTCCGCGGCCACCGGCCGGGCGCCGTCGCCGGGCGGCAGCCGGGCTTCCCGGCCCGCGCCGTGCCCGTCCCCCGTCCGCCGGACCGGAAAGTCGCGCGTCGCCGCGTCGACGGACGCGATCCATGCCCCCGAGGGGCGGACTCCGACGAAGCCCACCCGCCCTTTCCGGCGCCCGGCACCGCCTCCCCCGACCCCGCCGCGGGCCACGCCCGACCCTTCGCGCACACGTCTCCTCCCGGAGTCACCCTCGGTGACCGATGGACTTCGGGCCGTTCCGGGGGCAGGCTGAGGAGTCATGGACATCGCCGGGGAATTCGCGCTGGACGCCGGGATCACCTACCTCAACACCGCCTCCTCGGGCATCGGCCCGCTCCGCGCCGCCGAGGCGCTGCGCACCGCCGCGGCCTCCTGGTCCGGCGGCACCGACGACTGGCTGCGCCATGAACGCGCCCTGTCCGCCGCCCGCGCCGCCTATGCCCGCATCACCGGGGTCGCCGCCGAGCGCGTCGCTCTCGGCTCCTCCGTCTCCACCCACGTCGGCATGATCGCCACCGCCCTCCCCGCGGGGGCCGAAGTCGTGCTGGCCGACGGCGACTTCAGCTCCCTGGTCAACCCCTTCGCCTCGCGGGCCGACGTCACGGTGCGCACCGTGCCCCTGGAAGGCATCGCCGACGCCGTGCGCCCCGCCACCGCCCTCGTCGCCGTCAGCGCCGTGCAGTCCGCGGACGGCAGGGTCGCCGACCTGGCGGCGGTCCGCGAGGCAGCGTCCCGGCACGGGGCGCGTGTGCTCGTCGACGCCACCCAGGCGGCCGGCTGGCTGCCGCTGAGCGCGGACGGCCTCGACTACGTGGTGTGCGGCGGCTACAAGTGGCTGCTCGCCCCCCGCGGGGTGTCCTTCCTGACCGTGCGCGAGGGCGCCGAGGACGGGGTGTCCGCGCAGTTCGCCGGCTGGTACGCGGCCGAGGACCCGTGGGACGACTGCTACGGACCGGTCACGCGCCTCGCGCGGTCGGCCCGGCGGTTCGACGTGCTGCCGCCGCTGCTGCCGTACCTGGCCGGGGCGGTCTCGCTGGGCCTGGTCGAGGAGCTGGGGGTCGAGGCCGTCGGCGCCCATGACACCGCGCTGGCCGAGCGCTTCCGCGCGGGCCTGCTGCGGCTCGGCCACAAGGCGGTGCCGTCCGGCGCGCGGCCCTCGGCGATCGTGGCCGTCCCGGGCCTCGGCGACGCGGCGGAGCGGCTGGCCGCCGCCGGCATCCGCGTGTCGGCCCGCGCGGGGAACCTGCGGGCGGCCTTCCACCTGTACAACACCGAGGCGGACGTCGACCGGCTGCTGCGGGTGCTCGCGGCGTGAGGGTCGGGCCGCCGGAAAACGCCTCGCCGTGTGCCGGACGGGCACCGTACGGTCGCGGGATGAGACTGCTCTCGGTGAACGTGGGCCGGCCCCGTCCCAACCCCTGGAAGGCGAGCGGGACGACCGGCATCGACAAGCACCCGGTCGCGGGCCCCGTGGCGGTGACCGCGCCAGGCCCCAAGGGCACCGGCGCGGTCGGCCTCGCCGGCGACCGGGTGTACGACGTGGCCCACCACGGCGGCGCCGACCAGGCGGTGTACGCCTACGCCCGCGAGGACCTCGACACCTGGGAGCGCCGGCTCGACCTGCCGCTGCGGGGCGGGATGTTCGGGGAGAACCTGACCACCTCGGGCGTCGACGTCAACGGGGCGCTGATCGGCGAGCGCTGGCGCATCGGCGGGCCCGGCGGCGCCGTCCTGGAGGTGTCCTGCCCGCGGATCCCCTGCGCCACCTTCCAGGGCTGGCTGGAACAGGGGGGCTGGGTCAGGACGTTCACGCGGGCCGCGCTGCCCGGCGCCTACCTGCGGGTCGCCGAAGCCGGGCAAGTGCGGGCCGGCGACCCGGTCGAGATCGTCCACCGCCCGGACCACGAGGTCACCGTCGCGCTGACCTTCCGGGCGGTCACCCTCGAGCCCGAGCTGCTCCCCCGGCTGCTGGCGGCGGACGCGCTCCCGCGAGATGTGCGCGCCGCGGCCCGCAGGCGCACGGGGGCTGACTAGCCTGCGGACATGACGACTTCACTGATCACGGGAGCGACCGCGGGAATCGGCTCGGCCTTCGCGCGCCGGCTGGCGGAGGACGGCCACGCCCTCGTCCTGGTCGCCCGCGACGAGCAGCGGCTGGAGGAGCGCGCGGAGCAGCTGCGGCGCGCGTACGGGGTGAGCGTCGAGGTGCTGCCCGCCGACCTGTCGGCGGGCAAGGGCATCGAGACGGTCGAGGCGCGGCTGCGCGACCGCGAGCGGCCGGTCGACGTGCTGGTCAACAACGCGGGCTTCGGCAACCGCGGCGGCTTCGGCGACGTGCCGATGAGCGATGAGCTGACCATGCTCAAGGTGCACTGCGAGGCGGTGCTCCGGCTGACCGGCGCCGCGACCGAGGCCATGCGGGAGCGCGGACGCGGATTCGTGATCAACGTCGCCTCGGTGGCGGCCTTCGTGCCGCGCGGCACCTACGGGGCGAGCAAGGCGTGGGTCGTCCACTTCACCCAGGGGGTGGCCCGGGAGCTGGCGGGGACCGGCGTGCGGCTGATGGCGCTCTGCCCGGGCTTCGTCCGCACCGAGTTCCACCAGCGGGCCGGGATGGAGACGAGCGGCATTCCCTCGTGGGCGTGGCTGGACGCCGACAAGGTGGTCGCCGCGGCCCTGCGCGACCTGGCCCGCGGACGTTTGCTGAGCGTGCCGGACCCCCGCTACAAGGCCGCGGTGGTCGCGGCCAAGCTGGCGCCGGGCGGAGCGCTCGGCCGGTTCTCGACGAAGGCGGGAAAGCGCTTCGGCCCGGCCTATCCGCTCGA
>NZ_CBDRBL010000102.1:0-21145 GCF_965342175.1 Actinacidiphila sp. bgisy167 | reverse complement strand
CCTCCCCCCCCCCCCCCCCCCCCCCCACCACCCGCGGCCGTGAACGAAAGAGGCCGGAGCCCCAGGGCTCCGGCCTCTTTCCGTCGGTCGCGTCGCGGGGGCGGGCCCCGCCGGCCGTCCGTCCGTCCCCGGACGGCTCACCGGCCGCGGCCCGCCGCAGCCCGCTGCGGCTCAGAGTGCGCGCGGCAGGCGGCGGGGTCCGCCGGGCCCGCTAGGACGCCTGGGTGGACGACTCCAGGTGGGTCACCATGCGGTTGAGCCCGTCCGGCAGATCGACGACCGGGCGCCAGCCGAGGGCTGTCAGCCGCGCGCTGTCCAGACCCTGCTTCTTGGTCAGGCTGTACGAGCGCGCGTCGGACTCGTTGGTGAACCGCAGCTGGAGGCCGCGCTCCGGGCGCACCTCGGTGAACAGCTCCGCCAAGCGCCGGATCGAGACCAGACCGGCCGGGTCCGCCACGTTGTAGGCCGTCTCGTCGCCGCGCAGCAGCGCATAGAAGAGTCCGGCGATGGCGTCGGCCACGTAGGTGTAGGTCCGCACGCCGGAACCGTCGCTGTTGAGCACGATGTCCTTGCCGACCACCACGTTCGCCGCGAAGTCGGCCTGCACACGGCCGTCGTCGAGGGCCATCCCCGGCCCGTAGACATGACCGAACCGGACGACGCGGCTCGCGATGCCGTACTGCGCCTGATAGGTCGCGCAGATCGTCTCCGCGGCGCGCTTGCCCTCGGCGTAGCAGGCCCGCGGGTTGAGGATGTCGAAGCCGCCGTAGCTCTGCTCGCCGATGAGCTCGGTCTCCGGCGGCTGGGCGCCGTAGACCTCCGCCGAGGACATCAGCACGAACCCGCGGCTGGCCTTCGCCACGCACAGGTCGAGCAGGTTGAAGGTGCCGAGCAGGTTCGCCTTGATCGTCAGGACCGGCTGGCTGCCGTGCAGGGCGGGCCGCGCCGCGCTCGCCCCGTGGATCACGTAGTCCACAGGACCGGGCAGCTCGAGCGGATCCGACACGTCCTGGACGATCAGGTGGAAGTCCGGACGGTCCAGCAGGTCCGCGAGCAGCTGCGTGGCCTTCTCCCTGTTCCGCACCAGACCGTGGACGGTGATGCCCATCCCGTGCCGGTCGTTCAGGGCGAGCAGGGTGTGGACGACGTACGACGGCAGCATGCCGCTGGCACCGGTGACCAGCACGGTGCTGCCGGCGAGCTCGTTCCACGGGAGGTCGCGGTCGAGGATCTCGTCAAGGTCGTGCGCCACGACCGAACTGAAGATGGTGCTCACTGAAGTCACGTACCCACGATCTGCTGGTTCTCGATGATCTCGAAGAACGTCCGGCACAGGTAGAAGTCCTCGGACGTCGTGATCTTGATGTTCGAGCGGGGACCGACCACCCGGTAGATCTTGTGACCGTACCGGTGCATGAGGGAGCACGAGTCGATGCTGTCGTGCTCACCATCGGCGACCGCCCGGTCGTACAGCGAGAGGATCTCGCCGATCCGGAAGCTCTGCGGGGCCTGGGCGGCGTAGATGTGGTCGCGCGGGATCACGTCGTCGATGTGCTCCTGCTCACTCGAGACCACGGTCTCGTTGAACTTGGTGCACGTGATGGCGGAGCCGCGCTCCTGGACCATCTCGATGTTGGCGCTGATCAGCTTCGCGTCGATCAGCGGTCGCACTCCGTCGTGGATCAGCACGACGGTGTCCTCGGGGCAGTCCGCGGCGATCGCCTTCAGGCCGTTGTGCCGGGACTCCTGACCGGTGCTGCCGCCGTCGACGATCCAGCGGACCTTCTCGATCTCGTACCGCTTCAGCAGCTTCGTCATGTGCTCGCGGTACTCGGGGAGGATCGCGATGGCTATGCCGTCGATGTCCGGGTGCGCCTCGAAGTGCTCGAGGGTGTGGATGATCACCGGCTTGCCGTGGATCTCCAGGAACTGCTTCGGGAGGGCGCGGGTGTTCATCCGCGACCCGATACCGCCGGCGAAAAGCAACGCCACATTCACAGCTCATACCTCCGACTGGTCGCTGAGCGGTTGGTCGCCCACCGCGTTGTCATCTGAGACGGGCGCGAGCCACGCCTGCTGGCCGGCGTCGCCACTGCCGCTGTCCTTGGGGTCGCCCAGCACCAGCCAGTCGATCACGCGATCCGCCGAGTTGGTGTCGACGTAGTCGACGTTCTCCTGCCGGAACTGCTCGAGCTTCGAGAGGTCGTAGTCCTCGTCCTGCAGGGCCTTGAGCAGGTCGTCGAAGGTCAGGCAGATCTTGCCGGGGGCCACCTCGTCGTAGTCGCGGTGGAATCCGCGGACGACCGAGTAGCGGTCCTTGTCGTACGCGTAGAAGAGGATCGGCCGGTCGAGCAGCGAGTACTCGTAGATCACCGAGGAGTAGTCGGTGATCAGCACGTCGGTGACGTGCAGAAGGTCGTTGGTGTCGGGGAACGACGCGAAATTCAGCAGCCGGTCGGAGTATTCCGCGGGAATCGGCACGGGATCCGTGATGAAGTGGTGCATGCGGAACAGCACGACGGACTTGTCGCCGCAGGCCTCGTAGAGCTTGGCGAAATCGATGCGGTTGTAATCGTAGTGCGCGTCGCCGATGCTCTTCCCGCGGAAGGTCGGCGCGAAAAGGATGATCCTCTTGCCCCGGAGGTTCGGATTGGCCGTGAAGAAATCCTCGACGACCTTCGCGGAACGCTCCTTGTCGAGGAACGTGTCTATTCGGGGCAGGCCGGTGGGTATGACCGCCGACTCCTCGATGCCGAAAGCCTCGGCGTACGTCGGCACCAGGTGCTTGGAGCCGGTGATCACGTAGGTGTACTTGCGGTGGGCGTTGGACAGCTTCGGCGAACCGTAGCGCCCGAACCGGCTGTAGCCGACCGCCTTGAAGCCGCTTCCGGCGTGCCACAGCTGGATGATCTTGGTCTTCGGCGAGATGCCCAGCTGTCCGAGCAGGCCGAAGTAGTCGTCCATCAGCACGACGTCCGAGGTCGCGAGGAGGTAGATGACGCGCAGCGTGTTCCACTTGGTGGCCGTGTCCGGGATCCGGAACGAGTAGCGGAAGGAATACTTCTTGTCGAGACCCCGCTCGACCATCCGGTCGTGGACGCGCGCCAGGTTGCCGCCGATCTTGGGACGCATCTCGGAGGCGAACAGGATGCGGTTGCCGCGCGGCGGGTTCAGGCGGCGCGCGAGGTCGTAGAACTGGTTCGCGAGCTTGCGGCGCCGCGCACGGGGCAGGACCCACAGGCCGAGGCGCCTCCCCAGCGGCTTCTTCGGACCCGTCCCCGGCTTGGCCGGCGCCGCCTTGCGGAACAGCTGGTAGGTCCGCATCAGGAAGTCGGGGTGCTCGTCGTCGTCGGAGATCCCGAACGCGATCACGTACGCGACACGGTTGCGGTCGTAGAGGAAGGTGCGGGAGTCCGCGTCCAGCCGCTCCGTGTCGCTGAGGTCGATGTCGGCAGCCGGAAGCCGCTCGTCGCCGACCACAGGAACGATTCGCCACGTGCCGTTGGGCACCTGGCCACGTCCCTGGAAGTTGGTGACGTT
The DNA here is from genome assembly GCF_965342175.1 of Actinacidiphila sp. bgisy167. GTDB lineage: Bacteria > Actinomycetota > Actinomycetes > Streptomycetales > Streptomycetaceae > Actinacidiphila. The sequence goes on along the minus strand of NZ_CBDRBL010000102.1, from coordinate 17,605 downwards.
GATTTCCAGCGCGTACGTGTCAGCGGCTATTTGCCGAGACTTCACCGGGAATTCGCGTTCATTATCGACGATAAGGAACCGGGGAGGGGTAGCATCCCCGGTGACGACCACCGTGAGAGTAAGGTGAACCCGCTCCCAGGAGATCTCCGCTATCGAACAATGCGCCATCGCTATCCTTTGGTCCGTGAAATCGCCGTGCGGCTATCCGTAAAACGTCGTACAACTACGTGTGCTCTTCGAACGTGATGGGGTTGTTGTCGCCGCTCGATCACCTTGCGCGACCTGCCGCACGGCTCCGTTGCCGGGCGCAGGTGGAGAGTTCGGCCTGGAGGGCCGCCCTTCCGTCGGATGGACGCAGCGGGCCGGTGCGAAGCCCGTGAGCTGACGCTCCATCGAGGCCAGCGTGACGGCAAGGGAGCCTACCGCGCCGGTGCCTGTGCTCGGATTCCGGACGGTTCGGCGAGCGACGTCAGTTGCGGCGAATCACGGGGAGGATCTGCCACGTACGGGATGCGCTGGGGCAGGTCGGGCCATGCGGCGAGCGGCGGGTCCCGGTGGCGCCGGCCCGGTCGGGAAGTGGGAACAGGGCGAGGGTGGATCATGGCGGGAGCGTCGCGGCCGTGCCACCACCCGATCACCGCCGTGTCGTCGGACACATCCGTGTCGTCGGACACACGGGTGGACCGGCCGGGACTCCCCGGCCGGACGCGCTCGGCCAGGCGACAGCGCGCACACGACGGCGGCAGCGCGGGGGACGTCCCGTCCGCGGCAAACCGTGATCATGACGCACTCACCCAGCCTCCGATGAGGGCATGGCGCATCCGCTGCAGCGGTCTCAGCGCGCACACTCCATCGTTTCGAACTCCGTTTCAGAATCATGCGTCAGCGAGCTTTCACTCGACCCGCCGCACCGCAGCCGGTCCGCATGAGACATGCATACTAATCGTCTCGGGTAACAGGTCTAGCCCTCGCCCTTTCGCCGCGGCCCCCGCGAACTCGTCGGACAGAGCCAACGCTGCTGGTCAGTCGCGGTTCGGCAGTCCTGCGAGCTGTTGTGCGGCTCGATCGGCGCGATCTTGGGGGGCCATGGGAGAGCAGCCGCGCGCGTTTCCGGGGGATTCCGCTTCGCTGGGTAGTCGCCCCATCGCCATGCGTCGCGTGGCGGGTCTGATCGGCGCGCATAACAACCGCTGAGGACGAGTCGCCCCGAGACGCGGCTCCGTCGCGCCACACAGGAATCAGAAACCACGGCGGCCTTCGCCCAGGTGCTCAGGCTGCGGCCTCACCGGGCGTCTCGTCCTCCCGAAGTCGCCCCGACGGCCACGTCTGGGCCGGGACATCCACGTGCCCTCCGTGGTCGTCAGCCAGGCATGGCGGGACTCGGCCGTCACGCCGCCACGGCGACGGCACGTACCGGGCCGAAGCGCCTCTCGCCACGCCCCACGCTTCCCGCCCCTCTCCGGCACTCCCCGCATCTTCCCACCGCCCCCACCGGGCCCCGCCGGACATTCGCAGCTCCATGCGGAACGACCGAACCTCGGGGCGGTCATTCACACCCCGGAACTTACGACCGTCGGTAGGATCAGCACCATGAGCGGTAGCAGGAAGTATTCGGTCAGTCTGCCCGAGGATCTCGCCGAGGCCGTACGCGCCCATGTCGGACCCGGCGGTTTCTCCGCCTACGTCGCCGAGGCTCTCGAACAGAGAGTCGCCATGGACAAGCTCCGGGAGATCGTCGCCGACTTCGAGACCGACAACGAAGCCCTCACCCGCGAGGAGGTCGAGGCCGCCAGGGCGCTGCTGCGTCACGACCACCGACAGACCGGCGGGGCCGCCGCCTGATGCCCGGCACGCTCCTGCTCGACGGTGAAGGACTCTCGAAGCTCTACCGCAAGGACCGCACCGTCGTGGCTCTGGTCCAAGCGGCATCGGAAGAGGGTGTCCGCGTCGCCACCAGCGCCATGACCACCCTCGAGGCCGACTACGAGCGCATCCATCCCGCCCGCATCAAGTGGGTCCTCTCCCGCGTCGACGTTCACGGCGTCACCAATGAGGTCACCGACCAGGCCGCCGCGCTTCTGCGCGCCCATCACCTCCACGGTCACAAGTGCGCGATCGATGCCGCCTTCGCCGTCATCGCCCGCAACGCACCCCGGCCGGTCACCGTCCTCACGTCCGACCCCGGGGACCTGACACTCCTGTGCGGCCCTTCCGTGGAAGTCGTCAAGGTCTGAGGCAGCCTGACGCCGACCAGACCTGCCGCCGCCCCACGTCACAGGGCAAGGACTCCACGCGGGCAGACGCGAGCGCCCGGCCTACCAACAGGCGGGTCGGGCACAGTTCTTGACGAGACGTCACACGTTGAAGCGGAACTCCACGACGTCGCCGTCCTGCATGACGTAGTCCTTGCCCTCCATGCGGGCCTTGCCCTTGGCGCGGGCCTCGGGGATGGAGCCCGTCTCCACGAGGTCGTCGAAGGAGACGATCTCCGCCTTGATGAAGCCCTTCTGGAAGTCGGTGTGGATGACACCGGCGGCCTCGGGGGCGGTGGCGCCCTTCTTGATCGTCCAGGCGCGGGCCTCCTTGGGGCCCGCGGTGAGGTACGTCTGCAGGCCGAGGGTGTCGAAGCCGACCCGGGCGAGGGTGGCCAGGCCCGGCTCGTCCTGGCCCATGGACTGCAGCAGCTCCAGCGCCTCGTCGTCCTCGAGCTCGATGAGCTCGGACTCGATCTTCGCGTTGAGGAAGATCGCCTCGGCCGGGGCGACCAGGGCGCGCTGCTCGGCCTTGAACGCCTCGTCGCCCAGCTCGTCCTCGTCGACGTTGAAGACGTACAGGAAGGGCTTGGTGGTCAGCAGGTGCAGCTCGTGCAGCAGCCGGCCCTTCTCGGTCCCGGCGGTGATGCCGGCGGAGAACAGGGTGCGGCCGTCCTCGAGGATCTGCTGGGCCTCCTGGACGGCGGCGAGCACCGGCGCCTTGTCCTTCTGGAGGCGGGCCTCCTTGGTCAGCCGCGGCAGGACCTTCTCGATGGTCTGCAGGTCGGCGAGGATCAGCTCGGTGTTGATCGTCTCGATGTCGTCCTTGGGCGACACCTTGCCGTCGACGTGGACGACGTCCGGGTCGTCGAAGGCCCGGATGACCTGGCAGATGGCGTCGGACTCGCGGATGTTCGCGAGGAACTTGTTGCCCAGGCCCGCGCCCTCGCTGGCGCCGCGGACGATGCCGGCGATGTCGACGAAGTCCACGGTCGCCGGGAGCTTGCGCTGCGAGCCGAAGATCTCGGCCAGCTTGTCCAGGCGGGGGTCGGGGACGCCGACCACGCCGACGTTGGGCTCGATCGTGGCGAACGGGTAGTTGGCCGCCAGCACGTCGTTCTTGGTCAGGGCGTTGAACAGGGTCGACTTGCCGACGTTCGGCAGGCCGACGATTCCAATCGTGAGCGACACGTGACGACTTCCCGTAGCGAGTGTGGGTGACGTGGCCCGCGGCGCCCGGGCAGGGCGGACGGCGGACCGGTCCACCAGTCTACGGAACGCGCCGGCCCCTGGGGCGGCCGCGCCCTGAGCGGCCCCCTGAGGCGGTGAAAAGTCGTGTCCTGCCCACGTTTACCCCCTCCCCGGAGCCTACGTTGTGTGCGTGGAGCAACACAGCGCGCGCACACCCCCCAAGAACAGCGGTGCCCCCACCGCCGCCTCCCCGACACCGCGGCCGGTGCGCCGGCCGCGCCGGCCGCAGGGCGCGACAGCCGTCCGGGGCGGTCCGCCCCGGCGGCCGCTACCTCTCCGGTTGGCCCGGCTGCGCCGGGCGGAGCCGCGGCTGACCGGACTCGGCACCTTCGTCTTCCTCACCCTGACGGCGCTCGCCGGCGGCGCCGCGGACTCCCTGATCACGGGTGAGCCCGGCACCCTCTTCGGGGTCGTCTTCCTGCTGGCCTGCCTGGCCGCCGGGATGTTCGTGCGCCCGTACGACCTGTCCGCGGCGCCGGTCAGCGCGCCCATCGCCTTCACCGTCGCGCTGGCCGTGACCGCCGACGGCGGCGGTGGCTTCACCGGCCATGTGATGGGCCTGCTGACCGGGCTCGCCACCCTGACGGGCTGGCTGTACGGGGGCACGGTCGGCGCCGCGTTGATCGCGGCCGCGCGGAAGGTGGCCCTGGTGATGCGGGAACGGCGCCGCTGAGCGCCCCCGCCGGCCCCGTCTCCGGGTCCCCGGGGCCCGGAGACCCGGGGTACCCGGGAAGGGGAGGGCGCGCGGTCAGGAGCGGACGGCGGCCGCCGCCATGCCCGCGCCGACGATGCCCGCGTTGTTCTGCAGCGCGGCCGGCACGATCTCGGCCCTGACGCCGGAGATCAGCGGCAGGAACTTGTCGGCCTTGCGGCTGACCCCGCCGCCGAGGATGAACAGCTCGGGCGAGAAGAGCTGCTCGACGTGGGTGAGGTACTTGCTGAGGCGCTTGGCCCAGTGCTCCCAGCTGAGGCCCTCGTCCTCCTTGGCCTTGGTGGACGCCTTCTTCTCGGCGTCGTGGCCGTGCAGTTCGAGGTGGCCCAGCTCCGTGTTGGGCAGCAGGGCGCCGTCGAGGAAGACGGCGCTGCCGATGCCCGTGCCCAGGGTGAGGACGATGACCGTGCCCTTGCGGCCGCGGCCCGCGCCGTACTCCATCTCGGCCAGGCCCGCGGCGTCGGCGTCGTTGAGCAGGGTCACCGCGCAGCCGGCCTTCTGGGACAGCAGCCCGGCGGCGTCCAGGTCGATCCAGGCCTTGTCGACGTTCGCCGCCGTGCGCGTCATGCCGTGCGTCACCACTCCGGGGAACGTGGCCCCCACCGGGCCCGTCCACCCGAAGTGGTCGACGACCTGCTTCACGCACTCCGCGACGGCGTCGGGGGTCGCGGGGTGGGGAGTGAGCACTTTGAAGCGCTCCTCCGCCAGCTCGCCGCGCCCGAGGTCGACCGGGGCGCCCTTGATGCCCGATCCGCCGATGTCCACACCGAAAACGCTCATGCCCCAACGCTACGACGTGGCACGGCCGGTCACCCCTCGGATGCGCCGCCCCGCAGCAGCTCGGCCGCCTCGGCGCGCAGGTCCCGGCGGAGCTCCTTGGGCAGCGAGAAGATGATCGTCTCCTCGGCGGCCTTGACGATCTCGACGTCCTCGAAGCCGCGGGCGACGAGCCATTCCAGCACCTGCTCGACGAGCACCTCGGGCACGGAGGCGCCGGAGGTGACACCGACGGTGGAGACGCCGTCCAGCCACGCCTCGTCGATCTCGTCGGCGAAGTCCACCAGGTACGAGGCGCGGGCGCCGGCCAGCTTGGCGACCTCGACCAGGCGCTTGGAGTTGGAGGAGTTGCGCGAGCCGACCACGATGACCAGGTCCGCGTCGGCGCCCATCTGCTTCACGGCGAGCTGGCGGTTCTGCGTGGCGTAGCAGATGTCGTCGCTCGGCGGCGAGAGCAGCAGCGGGAACTTCTCCTTGAGCGCGTCGACGGTCTCCATGGTCTCGTCCACGGAGAGCGTGGTCTGGGAGAGCCAGACGACCTTGGACGGGTCGCGGACCTCGACCTTCGCGACGTCGTCCGGGCCGTCGACCAGGGTGATGTGGTCGGGCGCCTCGCCGGAGGTGCCGATGACCTCCTCGTGGCCCTCGTGGCCGATCAGGAGGATGTCGTAGTCCTCCGCGGCGTAGCGCACGGCCTCCTTGTGCACCTTGGTGACCAGCGGGCACGTCGCGTCGATCGTGGCGAGGCGGCCCTGGGCGGCCTCCTCGTGGACGACCGGGGCGACGCCGTGGGCGGAGAACATCACGATCGACCCCGGGGGCACCTCCTCCGTCCGCTCGACGAAGATCGCGCCCTTCCGCTCCAGGGTCTGCACGACGTACTTGTTGTGCACGATCTCGTGACGGACGTAGATCGGGGCCCCGTACTGCTCCAGGGCCTTCTCGACGGCGATCACTGCGCGGTCCACACCCGCGCAGTAGCCTCGCGGGGCGGCGAGCAGGACGCGGCGGGAAGTCGTAGCGGTCATGGGCCCATCGTACGGGGCGCGGACGGCCCCCCACCGCTGCCCCGGGTGGCTCTGACGGGGGCCGGAAGCGTCCCGGCGCACCACCGCGACGGCCGGCGAGTGCCGCGCTCAGCGGCCGCGCCGCAGGCCCCGGACGGCGCGGCGGACGGCGAGCGCCCACCCGGCGCCGAGGACGGCCGCCAGGGGCAGGCAGGCGAAGCAGCCGCAGCCGGGGCCGTGGCGCCCGACGCGGAACCCTGCGTGGACGCGCGGCGGGCGTTCGGACGGGGGGCAGCCGTGCCGGCCGGGTCGGCGCATGGGACCTCCCAGGGCCTGTCGGTGACGCCGGCTCGCCGGCGCCGTTGCCCCCAGCCTGCGCGGCGGTGCCGCGGGGGGACAGCGGGGGGTGGGCCATCCGGGTCGGCCGCGCGGGGCGTCACTGTCCGTGGCGGGGACTAGTCTCGGCGTATGGCTGTGAACACGTCCGCGCAGACGCCGATCCCGGTCGGCGAGGTGTCCCGGCTGATCGGCGGCTGGATCGACCGCCTCGGCCCGGTGTGGGTCGAGGGGCAGATCACCCAGTTGTCCCGGCGCCCGGGGGCGGGCGTGGTGTTCCTGACGCTGCGCGATCCGTCGCAGGACATCTCGCTCAGCGTGACGTGCCGCCGGGCGGTCTTCGACGCCCTGGACGGGGCGGTGGGCGAGGGCGCCCGGGTGGTCGTGCAGGCCAAGCCGGAGTGGTACGCGCCGCGCGGCCAGCTGTCGCTGCGCGCGGCGGAGATCCGCCCGATAGGCGTGGGCGACCTGCTGCTGCGGCTGGAGCAGCTGAAGAAGCGGCTGGCGGCCGAGGGCCTGTTCGCGCCGGAGCGCAAGCGGCCGCTGCCGTTCCTGCCGCAGCTGATCGGCCTGGTGTGCGGCCGGGCCTCGGCCGCCGAGCGCGATGTGCTGGAGAACGCGCGGCTGCGCTGGCCCGCGGTCCGCTTCGAGGTGCGCAACGTGCCCGTGCAGGGGGCGTACGCGGTGCCGCAGGTGATCGAGGCGGTGCGCGGGCTGGACGCGCACCCCGAGGTGGACGTGATCATCGTGGCGCGGGGCGGCGGCAGCGTGGAGGATCTGCTGCCGTTCTCGGACGAGCGGCTGGTGCGGACGGTCGCGGAGTGCCGTACGGCCGTGGTGTCGGCGATCGGGCACGAGCCGGACACCCCGCTGCTGGACCTGGTGGCCGATCTGCGCGCCTCGACGCCGACCGACGCGGCCAAGCGCGTGGTGCCGGACGTGGGCGAGGAGCTGGCCCGGGTCGAGCAGCTGCGGCAGCGGTCGCTGCGCGTGATGCGCGGGCTGCTGGACCGGGAGGAGCGCGGGCTGGCGGCGGCGGTGAGCCGGCCGTGCATGGCGCGGCCCCGGCTGATGGTGGACGAGCGCGAGGAGCAGGTCGCCGCCCTGCTGGAGCGGTCCCGCCGCCATCTGCTGCACCGGCTGGATCGGGCGGACGACGAGTTGGCGCACACCCGCGCCCGGGTGCTGGCGCTCTCCCCCGCCGCGACGCTGCAGCGGGGATACGCGGTGCTGCAGCGCGAGGACGGGCAGGTCGTGCGCGCCGCGGACGAGGTGGCCGAGGAGGAGAAGCTGCGCGCACGGGTGGCGGAGGGCGAGTTCGCCGTCCGCGTCACGCGCTGACCGCGGGGGCGCCGGCCGTCCCCCGGGGGTGCGCGCCGCGCGCCCGGCCGCTGTGTCGGAGGGCGGCTCTAGGCTGGTGCCATGGCTGATCAGGACACGTTGGGGTATGAGCAGGCCCGCGACGAGCTCGTCGATGTCGTTCGCCGTCTGGAGGCCGGAGGCTCCACGCTCGAGGAGTCCCTTGCCCTGTGGGAGCGGGGGGAGCAGCTCGCCAAGGTGTGCCGCGAGTGGCTGGAGGGCGCCCGCGCCCGACTGGACGCGGCTTTGGCGCAGGAGTCCGGCGGCGCCGGGCAGGAGCCGGGGGCCGTGGAGGAGGGGTGACCGGCTGAGCGGAGCGCAGGGCGGCGTGAGCCGCCTCACCGGAATAGTTGAAGATTAAGTTGAATTTTCATCTATAGTGAGGCGAGTGTTCCGACGCGCCTCCCCCAGGGCGCTGCCCGTTATCCCCCGCAGAGGTACCCCATGACGCTCTCCCTCGACGCCGCCGCGCAGAACCTCCTCTTCCGCGACGCACGGACCGCCAACGCCTTCACCGACGAGCCGGTGACCGACGAGCAGATCCAGGCCGTGTACGACCTGGTCAAGTACGCCCCCACCGCCTACAACCAGCAGCCGCTGCGCATCGTGCTGGTGCGCTCCCCCGAGGCCCGCGAGCGCCTGGTGAACCGAATGAACGAGGGCAACCGGGCGAAGACCGCCGCGGCGCCACTGGTGGCGGTCCTGGCCGCCGACAACGAGTTCCACGAGCACCTGCCGGTGCAGTTCCCGGCCTTTCCCCAGGCCAAGGACGTGCTCTTCGGCGAGCGCCCGGCACGCGAGGCGTCCGCGGCCTTCAACGCCGCGCTGCAGGTCGGCTACTTCATCCTGGGCGTGCGGGCGGCCGGACTGGCCGCCGGTCCGATGACCGGCTTCGACGCCGAGGCCATCGACAAGGAGTTCTTCCCCGACGGCGAGCACTCCGTGCTGGCCGTGGTCAACATCGGCAAGCCGGGCGAGAACGCCTGGCGCGAGCGCGGACCGCGCCTGGCGTACGACGAGGTCGTCAGCGTCGTCTGACGACGAGGGCGTCACCGCCCGCACGACGGCTGCCGCCGGCCCCACCACCCGGGGGCCGGCGGCGTCGCGTCAGCCCTGCCGGCCGCCCCGCTCCTCCAGGGCGGCGGCCAGTTCCGCGAGCCGGTCCATCGGGGCGGTGCCGGTGACCATCGTGGTCACGCCGCCCTCCTCGCGCACGAGCGCGTCGTACTTGGGGCCCTCGTAGCGCTGCCAGGTCTCGCCCTCGACCATGCGGGTGCCGACCCGCTTCGCCTCGTGGCTCTTGGCGGCGACGAACTTCTGCGCGGCCTCGTTGCTCTGCTCGACGGCGGCGTACTCGTTGTCCGGGTCGACGAAGCCCAGGTGCCACCGCACGGCCTCGGGGTCGGTGGACTCGTACGTCACCGAGGTCGCCCGCCACTCCTTGCCGAGCCCTTCCGGGGCCGCCACCTCGTACGGGGCGTCGCGCCGGGCCTGGCCGAGCTCGACCCGGTAGCCGACCGCCTTGACGGGGTCGTGGTTCTCGTCGTGCGGGATGAAGAGCCAGATGCCTCCGGCGACGACGCCGATCGCCGCCATCGAGAGCACCATGTCCCGCAGGGTTTCCATGCCGCGCTTCTTTGCCACGCCCCCTATCGTCCCCCATGCCCCGGAGCGTCCGGCCGCCCGGGGGTCGCCCCCGGCGGGAGAACCGCTCATGTGACGGGCGGCCTGCTCATTCTGGCGGTGTCCGGATAAGGTCGTAGCACCCTCTTTTCCGGCCGTCCTCGTACACAGAAAGGTGCGCCGCCTCGGCTTCCTCTCCTTCCTGGAGGAGGGGAGTCCTACGGCTCGCGCTGTAGTAGGGGTTTCCGCTTCGTCGCCCGCTGCCCGCGAGGAGTGCTCCGTTGAGGTCTTGCACCAGTTCCACAGACAGACACCGTCAGCCCGACGGCCAGGCTGTCCGCCGCCGCGTTCACGTCCCGGTCGTGGGTCGTCCCGCAGCAGCACGTCCGGGTGCGAACCTTCAGCGGGATCGTGTCCTGCAAGGTGCCGCAGGCGGAGCACAGCCTGGAGGACGGGAACCAGCGGTCGACCGCGATCACTTCGCGGCCGCACCGCTGGGCCCTCTGGAAGAGGGCGGACGCCGGTCCGCCCTCGCGGCGAACCGGCCATCCCTGCCCTGCCCCCTGGATCTTCGCTTCCTTCCCCGGCTGAAGCCGGGGGTATCGACGAAGGAGAGCCCCGATGACCGAGCAGCACGAACACCACAACCTGCCGCCGCAACTCGAGGTGAAGCCCGAGGCGCCCGACCGCAACCTCGCGCTGGAGCTCGTCCGGGTCACCGAGGCCGCGGCCATGGCCGCCGGGCGCTGGGTCGGGCGCGGCGACAAGAACGGCGCGGACGGCGCGGCCGTCAAGGCCATGCGCACCCTCGTCTCCACCGTGTCGATGAACGGCGTCGTCGTCATCGGCGAGGGGGAGAAGGACGAGGCACCGATGCTGTTCAACGGCGAGCGCATCGGCGACGGGACCGGCGCGGAGTGCGACATCGCCGTGGACCCGATCGACGGCACCACGCTCACGGCCAAGGGCATGCCGAACGCCATCGCGGTGCTCGCCGCCGCCGACCGAGGCGCGATGTACGACCCCTCGGCCGTCTTCTACATGGACAAGCTCGTCACCGGCCCCGAGGCCGCCGACTACGTCGACATCACCGCCCCGCCCTCGGTCAACATCCGCCGGGTCGCCAAGGCGAAGGGCATCGCCCCCGAGGGCGTCACGGTCGTCATCCTCGACCGCCCTCGCCACGAGAACCTCGTCAAGGAGGTCCGGGAGACCGGGGCGCGCATCAAGTTCATCTCCGACGGCGACGTGGCCGGCGCGGTCATGGCCGTCCGGGACGGCACCGGCGTCGACCTGCTGATGGGCGTCGGCGGCACCCCCGAGGGCATCATCGCGGCCTGCGCGATCAAGTGCCTCGGCGGCACCATCCAGGGCAGGCTGTGGCCGAAGGACGAGGCGGAGAAGCGGCGCGCTCTGGACGCCGGCCACGACCTGGACCGGATCCTGCACACCGACGACCTGGTCAAGGGCGACAACGTCTTCTTCGTCGCCACCGGCATCACCGACGGCGAGCTGCTGCGCGGGGTGCGCTACCGCGCCGAGACGGCGCTCACCCAGTCGCTGGTCGTGCGGTCGAAGTCCGGCACCATCCGCCAGATCGACTCCACGCACCGCCTGTCCAAGCTGCGCGCCTACAGCACCATCGACTTCGACCGCGCGCGCTGAGCCGTCCCGGCCCGCGCCGCACACGGCCGCACACGGTCCGGGACCCCGCCGCGACGGCGGGGTCCCGGACCGCCTGCTCGTTCAGCCCGCCGCCGCGATCCGCGTCCCGGGCCGCTGCAGCTCCGCCTCCCGGCGACGGCGGCGGGCCAGCACGACCCTGCGCTCGGCGGCGGTCATCCCGCCCCACACGCCGTAGGGCTCAGGCTGCAGCAGCGCGTGCTCACGGCACTCCAGCATCACCGGGCAGCGGGCGCACACCCGCTTGGCGGCCTCCTCGCGGGACAGCCGCGCCGCGGTCGGCTCCTTCGACGGCGCGAAGAACAGACCCGCCTCGTCACTGCGGCACGCCGCCTCCGAGTGCCATGGGCCGCCCAGGTCCCGTGGGTGACTCAGGGAGGACCTGGAGGCTGCCGGGGGCTCGATCGGTTGAAGCACGGGATACTCCTGACGACGGCTCGGCTTGGTGTCACCCTTGCCCGTCGCTGCGGTGCCGGTGCGTCTCCAGGGGTCTGTCGGCGTGAGGAGGGCTGCGGCGAGCGACGTGTCTCCTTGCCCTACCCGCTGTGCGCGCGTTCATGCGCACCGTGTCGGGCCCGCCGCCCCGGCGCGCGCCTCCCGATCCCCTTGCCGCGGGCCGGAGTTGGGGCCCCGGCGCATCGTCAGCCGTCGAGCTCGGCGGGACCGGGCCCCTTCTTCTTCACGCGCTTGCCGCGGCGCGGCTTGGCCTCGACGCCGCCCCAGAAGGCGAAGCCCTGCACCTTGATGACCGGGGCGTTCGGGTCGGGCGCCTCGTACGCCTTCACGTCGGAACCGCCCATGATGCCCACGACGCCGCCGCCGCGCAGGGTGACGTTCTCGGGGACCTTGATCTCGATGCCGCCCATGATGGCGGTGCAGTTGATGACGAGTTCGGGGCTGGTGAAGGTGGCCTCGGTGAGGTCGATGGCGACACCGCCCATGATGGCGACGGCGTTGATCTTCGAGCCGACCCGCCAGCGGCCCTTGCGCTCGGCGCCGCCGAGGATGCCGACCAGGTTGGGGTTCTCCCCGGAGCCGTCGGGCACCCAGTTCCGCGCCTCCGGCGACGGTGCGGGCACGCTCGCGGCGCGGCCCGCGGGCAGGTCGCGGACGTAGGGCTCCAGTTCACCGACGGTCTTGGCCGCATAGACCCCGTCGAGCCGCTCGGAGTGCTCCTCGGTGGTCAGACGCCCCTCCGCGAGGGCGTCGCGGAGGATGTCCGCCACCCCGTCGCGGTCCGCGTCGGACGCGCGGATGTCGGCTTCGGCCACGGGGCGCACGGGGGGCTGTTCACGCTTCTGGAGCGACGACTCATCCACCCGACTACCGTACACAAACGCGATAGATCGCGACTAGGGGCGGCGAGCGGCCGGTGAGGGCCACCTCACACATCCGCCCCCCGGCACTCGTTCTACGCTTGGTGGGCTTCTGTGACGCAGCGCCAGTGAGGATGTCCCTTATGCCCGAGTTCGCCTATACGGATCTGCTCCCCCTCGGTGAGGACACCACTCCCTACCGACTGATCACCTCCGAGGGCGTCAGCACCTTCGAGGCCGACGGCCGGACCTTCCTCAAGGTGGAGCCGGAGGCGCTGCGCACGCTCGCCGCCGAGGCCATGCACGACATCTCCCACTACCTGCGCCCCGCCCACCTCGCCCAGCTGCGCCGGATCCTCGACGACCCCGAGGCGTCCCCCAACGACCGCTTCGTCGCCCTGGACCTGCTCAAGAACGCCAACATCGCCGCGGCCGGCGTCCTGCCGATGTGCCAGGACACGGGCACCGCGATCGTGATGGGCAAGCGCGGCCAGAACGTTCTGACGGCCGGCGGCGACGAGGAGGCCCTGTCGCACGGCATCTACGACGCCTACACCAAGCTCAACCTGCGCTACTCCCAGATGGCCCCGCTGACCATGTGGGAGGAGAAGAACACCGGCTCCAACCTGCCCGCGCAGATCGAGCTGTACGCGACCGACGGCGGCGCCTACAAGTTCCTCTTCATGGCCAAGGGCGGCGGCTCGGCCAACAAGTCCTTCCTCTACCAGGAGACCAAGGCCGTCCTGAACGAGGCCTCCATGATGAAGTTCCTGGAGGAGAAGATCCGTTCGCTCGGCACGGCCGCCTGCCCGCCGTACCACCTGGCGATCGTGGTCGGCGGCACCTCCGCGGAGTTCGCGCTGAAGACGGCCAAGTACGCCTCCGCGCACTACCTGGACGAGCTGCCGGGCGAGGGCTCGCCGACCGGCCACGGCTTCCGGGACAGGGAGCTGGAGGAGAAGGTCTTCGAGCTGACCCAGAAGATCGGCATCGGCGCGCAGTTCGGCGGCAAGTACTTCTGCCACGACGTGCGCGTGGTGCGCCTGCCCCGGCACGGCGCCTCCCTGCCGGTCGCCATCGCCGTGTCCTGCTCCGCGGACCGCCAGGCCGTCGCCAAAATCACCGCCGAGGGCGTCTTCCTGGAGCAGCTGGAGACCGACCCGGCGAAGTACCTGCCGGAGACCACCGACGAGCACCTGTCGGACGAGGACGTCGTGCGCATCGACCTCAACCGCCCGATGGACGAGGTGCTGGCGGAGCTGACCAAGTACCCCGTCAAGACCCGGCTGTCGCTGACCGGTCCGCTGGTCGTCGCCCGCGACATCGCGCACGCCAAGATCAAGGAGCGGCTGGACGCGGGCGAGGAGATGCCGCAGTACCTGCGGGACCACCCGGTCTACTACGCGGGCCCGGCCAAGACCCCCGAGGGCTACGCCTCCGGCTCCTTCGGCCCGACCACGGCCGGCCGCATGGACTCCTACGTCGAGCAGTTCCAGGCCGCGGGCGGTTCCAAGGTCATGCTCGCCAAGGGCAACCGCTCGAAGCAGGTCACCGACGCGTGCGCCGAGCACGGCGGCTTCTACCTCGGCTCGATCGGCGGCCCGGCGGCCCGGCTGGCCCAGGACTGCATCAAGAAGGTCGAGGTGCTCGAGTACGCCGAGCTCGGCATGGAGGCGGTCTGGAAGATCGAGGTCGAGGACTTCCCGGCCTTCATCGTCGTCGACGACAAGGGCAACGACTTCTTCAGCGACCCCGCGCCCGCGCCGACGTTCACGAGCATCCCGGTGCGCCCCGGCGCCTGACCCTCCTGGCGAGGCCCGGCACCGCGAGCACGGCGCCGGGCCTCGCTGTTCCCGCCGGAGGAATGAAACCCGCCGCGCCGCTGTCCTACGAAGAGGTCGTCCCGGGAAGGACCCGGTACGCCCGACGACGAGCGCGAGGGAAGGGACGGCGGCCATGCCCGGACAGGACGCGGGGGACGAGCACGAGTACCGCATCGAGCACGACTCGATGGGCGAGGTGCGCGTACCGGCCCATGCCAAGTGGCGTGCGCAGACCCAGCGGGCCGTGGAGAACTTCCCCGTCAGCGGACGCGGGCTGGAGCGCGCCCACATCGAGGCGCTCGCCCGGATCAAGGCGGCCGCGGCCAAGGTCAACGCGGAGCTGGGCGTCCTGGACCAGGACGTGGCGGCGGCGATCCAGGAGGCCGCCGCCGAGGTGGCCGAGGGGCGCTGGGACGCCCACTTCCCGGTGGACGTCTTCCAGACCGGGTCCGGCACCTCCTCGAACATGAACGCCAACGAGGTCATCGCCACCCTGGCGAGCGAGCGGCTCGGACGGGACGTGCACCCCAACGACCACGTCAACGCCAGCCAGTCCTCCAACGACGTCTTCCCCTCCTCCCTGCACATCGCCGCGACCTCCGCGGTGACCGGCGATCTGATCCCGGCGCTGGAGCACCTGGCGGCCTCGCTGGAGCGCAAGGCCGCGGAGTTCGCGGACGTGGTGAAGTCCGGCCGCACCCATCTGATGGACGCCACGCCGGTGACGCTGGGCCAGGAGTTCGGCGGCTACGCGGCCCAGGTCCGGTACGGGGTGGAGCGTCTGCGGGCCTCGCTGCCGCGGTTGGCGGAGCTGCCGCTGGGCGGGACCGCGGTCGGCACGGGGATCAACACCCCGCCCGGCTTCTCCGCGGCGGTGATCGCCGAGGTGGCACGGTCGACCGGGCTGCCGCTGACCGAGGCGCGGGACCACTTCGAGGCGCAGGGCGCCCGTGACGGGGTCGTGGAGACCTCGGGGCAGCTGCGGACGATCGCCGTGGGACTGACCAAGATCGCCAACGATCTGCGCTGGATGGGCTCGGGCCCGCGCACCGGCCTCGGCGAGATCGCCCTGCCCGACCTCCAGCCCGGTTCGTCGATCATGCCGGGCAAGGTGAACCCGGTGATCCCCGAGGCGGTGCTGATGGTGGCCGCGCAGGTCATCGGCAACGACGTGACGATCACGACGGCGGGAGCCGCGGGCAACTTCGAGCTGAACGTGATGCTCCCGGTCATCGCCCGCAACGTCCTGGAGTCCGTCCGGCTGCTCGCGAACGTCTCCCGGCTGCTGGCCGACCGCACCGTCGACGGAATCACGGCGCATGCGGCCCGGGCCCGTGAGTACGCGGAGTCCTCGCCGTCGGTCGTCACCCCGCTCAACAAGTACATCGGCTACGAGGAGGCGGCCAAGGTCGCCAAGCGGTCGCTGGCCGAGCGGAAGACGATCCGCGAGGTGGTGCTGGAGTCCGGCTATGTCGAGCGCGGGCTGCTCACCCTGGAGCAGCTGGACGAGGCGCTGGACGTGCTGCGGATGACCCGGCCCTGAGACAGCGTCGCGCCGCCGCGCAGGCCGTCGCCCCGCCGGGCACGGCGATCGGCCCGCGCGGCGATTGTCCCGCGCAAGGGTGACGCGTTCGTGACACGGGGTACGTAAGATCCGTTCATGACAGCGGACATCCTTCTTTCCCAGGGAGCGGGCCGGGACGGCGGCGCCGGCCACTGGGCCCCCGGCGAGCAGGTGCTGTGGCGCTACCGCGGCAATGGCAGCGACGCGGTGCACATCTGCCGTCCGGTGACCGTGGTCCATGACGACGCGGAGTTGCTGGCGGTGTGGATGGCGCCCGGTACCGAGTGCGTCAGGCCGGTGCTGGCGGACGGCTCGCCGATCCACCTGGAGCCGCTGGAGACGCGCTATCTCAAGCCGCGCACGACACGCGTGGACCGCTGGTGGGGCACGGGCGTGCTGAAGCTCGCCCGCCCGGCCGAGCCCTGGTCGGTGTGGCTGTTCTGGGACGAGGGCTGGCGCTTCAAGAACTGGTACGTGAACCTGGAGGAGCCGCGGCACCGCTGGTCGGGCGGGGTCGACTCGGAGGACCACTTCCTGGACATACACGTCACCCCGGACCGCCGCTGGCAGTGGCGGGACGAGGACGAGTTCGCGCAGGCGCAGTCCGCGGGCCTGATGCCGGCGGCCACGGCGCGGAAGGTGCGGGAGGCCGGGCGCCGCGCGCTCGAGGTGATCGGCGCCTGGGGGATCCCCTTCCGGGACGGCTGGGAGCAATGGCGTCCGGATCCGGCGTGGCCGGTACCGGCCCTTCCGGTCGACTGGGACCGTCCGGCAAGGTGACCCCGGGAGCGGCTTGCCGTGCACCCCTGCCCCAATCGTAAGATCGTGGCCCATAGTGCTGCACGAAACACAGGCTCACACTAGAGTTTGACGCTAAGTCACCAAGGTCATACGGGAGGCCCGGGCTGTGGGAGTCGGCGGTTACGAGGACATACAACTGGACCGCACCGGCCAGGCCTTCCGCACCATAGGTGACCGTCACGACGAGGCCCTCCTGCGCGAGGACGGCCGGGTCGCCGCGGGGAGGCGGTTGCTGGCGCGGCTCCCGGCGGGCTCGCGCGTCCTGGATCTCGGCTGCGGCACGGGGCTGCCGACCTGCCGTCAGATGGCGGAGGCCGGACACGAGGTGACGGGGGTGGACCTCTCCGCCGGAGCGCTCGCGCTCGCCCGGCGGCACGTGCCCCGGGCGGCCTTCCACCAGGCCGGCATCGCGGACCTGTGGACCGGGGGCCGGCTCGGCGCGGGCGGCCCGCACGACCTGGGCCGCTTCGACGCCGTGGTGGCCTTCTCCTCGCTGGTGACGCTGCCTCGGGCCGAACTCGCACAGGCCCTGCGCGGGGTCCACGACCTCCTCCGCCCCGGCGGGTTGTTCGGTCTGTCGATGGTGGAGGGCGACGGGGACGACGTCGCGATTCCGTTCCTCGGTCACATCATCCGGGTATCGGGTTATCCACGGGCTGATGTGCGCCAGGTGGTCACCGACGCGGGATTCGTGATCCTCGAGGAGGATTCCTACGCGTACGCGCCGCCCGCCACCGGAGTGCTGCCCGAGAGGCAGCTCTTCCTGCACTGCCGACGACCCGCCTGACGCGGCCGCCCCGCCACGTGCCCGGCACGTGGCGCAACCGACCGGATGGAACGACCAGCGTGAGCACGGAGCGCATTTCTGAGCAGGCCGCCGTCCAGGGGACGACGGCCGGTCCGGCAGGTCCGGGCGACACCGGGCCGGCCCCGGATCCGCGGGGCGGCTTCAGGCTGCCCGCGGACGGGGAGCCGGGCGCCGAGGCGGTCGTGTCCCCCTCGGGGACGCGGACCCCCGGCCGTCCCCCGGTCCCGTCCGCGCCGGGTGACCGCCCGCGCCGGGACCGCCGGGGCGGCGGTGGCAAGCGCGGGACGGCGGGC
>NZ_CBDRBL010000101.1:0-21368 GCF_965342175.1 Actinacidiphila sp. bgisy167 | reverse complement strand
CCGCCCGGTGAACGCGACGCCGGTGGCGTGTCCGTCCGCGACCTGAGGCGGGATCGGACACGCCACCGGTCTGTCGTACCAGCCGAAGGGGCCGGCACGGACCCGTTCGCCGGTGCGCGGACCGCCCCGCCGCCTTTCCGGGGGACGCCGCCAGGAGAACGGACGTACCGGTTCACCCGTCCCGCGACCGCCTTAAGCCCCCACACCTCACATATCCTCACCAGCCAACAGATGTGACCAACTCGTTGATCGACACCGTTGGCAACTCGCATATAGTGACCGCCAGTTCCCCGCGTCCCGTGGAGCCCGTCCAGGATTCGCGCACGCGGTGCCCGTTTTTGCTGGATTCCGCTTCGCCCATCCCATCCGTCCAGACGGTCCCGAGGTCCTGATCGATGACAGCGCAGACCGCGCTCCCGCGCCCGCGGACCGGGCGCCTTCGCATCCCGGCACGGCCGCGTGAGCAGCGTGCTCCGCTTTCGTACCTGACACGGGCCGTGGCGGTGCCCCTGGTGGTCACCGTCCCGGTGGCCGTGTGGGCGGCCGTCGCCGCCCCCGGGTCGCTGCGCGTCCCCGTGGCGATCGGCGCGGCAGCCGGAAACCTCGCGCTGGTGGTGGCGGTGGCCGTGGCGGCGCGGGAGCGCTGGCGGGCACGCCGGCTGGCCGGGCAGCTCGACGCGGCGCGGGCCGAGGCGGAACGTTTCTCCGATGAGCTGCTGCCCGCCGCCGTCGACCGCATCTTCGCCGGTGAGACCGTGGACCGCGTGATCGGCGCCGTCCGGGAGCCGCTCACCGCTCCGCAGCGCCGCATCCTGACCCTGGTCGCCGACCGGGTGGGCACGAGCGAGTCGCGCCGCGCCGCGGCCATGGCCGTCGGCGCCAACGTCGCCGGACGCATGCAGGCGCTGACCATCGGCATGCTGGCCGACCTGCGGCAGATGGAGCACCGGCACTCCGACCCGGCCGTGCTGCACGACCTGCTGCACCTGGACCACCGCACCGCCCAGGCCGGCCGTCTCGCCGACAGCATCGCCGTGCTGACCGGGGCCCGCTCCGGACGCCGGTGGGCCAAGCCGATCCGGATGGAGTCGATCCTGCGCGGCGCGATGGGGCGCATCGCCGGCTACCAGCGGGTCCGGCTCCACTCCACCAGCGAGGTAGCCGTCGTCGGCCACGCCGCCGAGGGCGTGATGCACGCGCTGGCCGAACTCATGGACAACGCGGCCAACTTCTCCCCGCCCACCGCCGAGGTCCACGTCTACGTGGAGGAGGTGCCCGCGGGCACGGTCGTCACCGTCGAGGACAGCGGACTGGTCATGGGCGAGGTCGCGCTGCGCCGGGCGCAGAGCGCCGTCGCCGCCGACTCCGGCGACCTGACCGGGCTGTCCGGGACGAGGCTCGGCCTGACGGTCGTCGGCCGACTGGCCCGCAAGCACGGTCTGAGGGTCTCCTTCCGTCCCTCGGCCCGCGGCGGTACCGGCGCGGTGCTGATGATCCCGCAGGACTTGCTGACCGTTCCGCGCCCCGGCGCGGACGCCGCCCCCGTGGCCGAGCCGATCCTGCCCCCGCCCGACCCGGCGGCCGCCCCCTCCGTCCCGGCGCCTGACGACCCTTCCGACCCCTCCGACCAGGGCGAGGACTCCCTGCCGACCGCGCCGGAGCTCGGGGAGAGCGGCCTGCCCAAGCGCCGCCGCGGCCAGACGCTGTCCGCCGCCGGGCACGGCCGGCCCGCCGCACGGCCGGCCGCGAGCCAGGCCGCCCCCGGCACGGCGGCCGAACGGGCCGCGCGGTTCAGCACTTTCCGCAGCGCCGTCCACGGCACCACCCCCGCCGCGGCCGACTCCGCCCCCGACGACCACCAGCCCTCCGCGTCCGCGCCCCCCGCGGACCGCGACGAGCACGATGCGACGGCCCCATCCCCAGAAAGCGACGCGCGATGACCGCACCAGCCACCGGCCACACCAGTACGGACGAGCGGCTCAACTGGCTGCTGGAGAACCTTCTGGACCGCACCCCGGGCGCCCGCCACGCCCTGGTCCTGTCCCGGGACGGGCTCAAGCTGTGCCGCACCCCCGAGCTCTCGGTGGACCAGGCCGACCAGCTCGCGGCGATCTCCGCCGGCATCCAGAGCCTGTCGCAGGGCGCGTCGATGGAGTTCGGCGACGGCAGCGGCGGCGTGCGGCAGGCCATGGCCGAGTTCTACGGCGGGATCCTGTTCATCGTCGAGGCCGGTGACGGCGCACACCTGGCGGTCGTCGCCGACGACGACGCCGAGGTCGGCATGATCGGCCACAACATGCACGAGCTGGTCGAGCAGCTCGGCGAGCACCTCAGCGCGCCCCCGCGCGAGGCGTCCGGTGAGGGCGGCGACGGCGCATGACACCCCGCCCGGGCCGGGAGGAGGATCCGGACCGGCTGTACACCCTGACATCGGGTCGCAGCCGGCCCGCGTCCGATGTGTTCGACCTGGTCACCCTGGTGGTCGCGGAGTGCGATCCGGTCCCGGGGATGCAGTCCGAGCACGCGGCGATCCTGCGGACCTGCAGCCGGCCCACCGCCGTCGTGGAACTCGCCGCAGACCTGGGGCTGCCGGTCGGCATCACCAAGGTGCTTCTGTGCGACCTGCTGGACACCGGCCGGATCAGCGCCCGGCACCCCCGTACCGTCCGGACGGCGGCTCACCTTCCGGACCCCGAGATCCTGGAGCAGGTGCTCGTTGGACTACGCAACCTCTGACCCCGGCCACGTCCCCGGCCCGCCGGGGCCGCGGGCGCCGCTCGACGCGAGCGCCGACAACGGGCTCAAGATCGTCGTCACCGGTGGGTTCGGCGTCGGGAAGACGACCATGGTCCGCTCGGTCAGCGAGATCCGTCCGCTGAACACCGAGGAGACCATGACGCAGGCCGGCGCCGCGGTCGACGACCTCACCGGCGTGGGGACGAAGACGTCCACCACCGTGGCCTTCGACTTCGGCCGGATCAGCATCAACCGGCGCACCGTGCTCTACCTGTTCGGCGCACCCGGGCAGGAGCGGTTCTGGTTCCTGTGGGACCGGCTGTTCTCCGGCACGCTCGGCGCGGTGGTGCTGGTCGACACCCGCCGCCTGGACGACTCCTGGTACGCCATCGACCGCCTGGAGCACCACGGCACCCCCTTCGTGGTGGCCCGCAACGACTTCGGCGGGCCGCGGCACTCCGAGGAGCAGGTGCGCGACGCGCTGTCACTGGCCGACGGGGTGCCGCTGGTCGACTGCGACGCGCGGTCCCGGCAGTCGTCCAAGGACGTCCTCATCACCCTCGTCCAGCACCTGCAGACACTGTCCGCCGCCAACCCGCGTGCCCGGGAGATGACCGCCCCGTGACCAGCCAGCCCGCCGCGGCCGCCGGCACCGACCCGTTCGCCGGGGCGGTGCCCTTCAGCGGCCCCCGCTTCCACATCGACCCCTCCGTCCTCTACCGGGAACTGCGGCGCGACCACGGCGCCCTGGCCCCCGTGATGCTCGACGGCGGCATCCCGGCATGGCTCGTCCTGGGCTACCGGGAACTGCTGCACGTCACCGGCGACCCCGTGCTCTTCAGCCGGGACTCGGACCTGTGGAACCAGTGGGACCGCATCCCCGACGACTGGCCCCTGCTGCCCATGATCGGCCGCAAGCAGCCGTCGATCCTCTACACCGTGGGCGAACGCCACCGGCAGCGCGCCGCGATGATGGGCCAGGCCATGGAGGCCATCGACCCGGTCGATTTGCGCCGCCACGCCGAGCGCTACGCCGACGCACTCGTCGACGCCTTCTGCGGCAGCGGAAAGGCCGACCTTCTCGAGCAGTTCGCCATGCTGCTCCCGGTCCGCGTGCTCGCCCGGCTGTACGGCTTTCCCGAGGAGCAGGGCCCGCACCTGGCGAAGGCGGTCAAGGACCTGGTCGACGGGGGCCCGGACGCGATCGCCGGCCAGACCTACGTCTACTCCGCGATGACCGAACTGCTCGAGGCGAAGAAGACGGAGCCGGGCGCGGACGTGGTCTCGCGCATGCTCGCCGACCGGTACGACTTCTCCGACGAGGAGATCGTGCAGGACATGATGGTGATGACCGTGGCCGGCCACCAGCCCACCGCGGACTGGATCGGCAACTCGCTGCGGCTGATGCTCACCGACGACCGCTTCGCCGCCTCGTTCACCGGCGGACGGCACAGCGTCGGGCAGGCCATGAACGAGGTCCTGTGGGAGGACACCCCCACCCAGAACATCGCCGGCCGGTGGGCCAGCCGCGACACCCGGCTCGGCGGCCGCCACATCGCCTCCGGCGACCTGCTCATCCTCGGTTTCGCCGCGGCCAACGCCGACCCCCAGGTGCACCTGGAGGCCGGGACGTCCACCAACGGCAACAACGCCTGGTTCTCCTTCGGCCACGGGGAGCACCGCTGCCCGTTCCCCGCACAGGAGATCGCCGAGGCCATCGCCCGGACCGGCATCGAGGTGCTGCTGGACCGGCTCCCCGACCTCGACCTGGCGGTCGACGCCTCCGCGCTGGTACGCCGTCCGTCCCCGTGGCTGCGGGGCATGACCAGCCTCCCCGTGCGTTTCACACCCACCCCCGTACTAGGAGAACCCTGATGAAGTGTCCGGTCACCGGCCACGAGGCGGCCTCCCCGATCGTGCTGGACCCGCTGGTGGGCGACCTGGTCGCCGAGAGCACCGCGCTGCGTGAGGCGGGACCGCTGGCCGCCGTCGAACTCCCCGGCGGGGTGCCGGTCTGGGCGGTGACGCACCACGCCGAGGCCCGGGCGCTGCTGACCGACCCGCGGCTGGTGAAGGACATCGCCCACTGGGACGCCTTCAACCGCGGTGAGATCCCCGCCGACTGGGCGCTGATCGGCCTGGCCAACCCCGGCCGCTCCATGCTCACCGTCGACGGCGCGGACCACCGCAGGCTGCGTACCCTGGTCGCCCAGGCGCTGACCCCGCGCCGCGTCGAGCAGATGCGCGCCAGGATCGAGGAGCTGACGGCCGGTCTCCTGGATCGCGTCGAGGAGGCGGCACGCGAGGGCGAGGTGGTGGACCTCAAGGCCACCTTCGCCTACCCGCTGCCGATGTACGTCGTGCAGGAGCTGATGGGCATCGACGAGGCCCAGCTGCCGCGGTTGAAGGTGCTGTTCGAGAAGTTCTTCTCCACCCAGACCCCGCCCGACGAGGTCATCGCCACTCTCGGCGAGCTCGCCGCCCTCATGGCCAAGACCGTCGCCGACCGGCGCGCCGAACCCGGCGACGACCTCACCAGCGCCCTCATCGCGGCCTCCGAGGACGGCGACCACCTCACCGACGCCGAGATCCAGAGCACCCTGCAACTGATGATCGCCGCGGGTCACGAGACCACCATCTCCCTCATCGTGAACGCGGTCGTGAACCTGCTCACCCACCCCGACCAGCTCGCGCTGGTACGAAAGGGCGAGGCGAGCTGGGAGTCGGTGGTGGAGGAGACCCTGCGCTACTCCACGCCCACCTCGCACGTGCTGATCCGCTTCGCCACCGAGGACGTCCCCGTCGGCGACCAGGTCATCGGCAAGGGCGAGGCGCTGATCGTCTCCTACGCGGCGATCGGCCGCGACGAGAAGCAGCACGGCCCGAGCGCCGGCGTCTTCGACATCACCCGCGAGCACCCCATCCGGCACATCGCCTTCGGCCACGGTCCGCACGTGTGCCCGGGCGCCGCGCTGTCCCGGCTGGAGGCCTCGGTGGCGCTGCCCGCCCTGTTCGAGCGCTTCCCCGAGCTCGACCTGGCGGTCCCGGCGGCGGAGCTGCGGAACAAGCCCGTGGTCACCCAGAACGACCTCTTCGAGCTGCCGGTGACCGTCAGCTGATCTACCGTCGGTGTCCGGCACCGTCCCGCCCCGCTCGTGCCGGCGCGGGGCGGTGCCGGCCCCGTCCGCACCCGCGACGAGGAGGGCCTTGTGCCGTCGTACGGCAGGCCGCTGCGCAAGCTCGGCTTCCTGACCATCGGACTGTTCGACGAAGCCGACCCGCGCCGCGGGCACGAGGCGACGCTGGAGATGATCCAGCTGGGCGAACGGCTCGGCTTCGACAGCGCGTGGGTGCGCCACCGGCACCTGCAGTTCGGCATCTCCTCGCCCGTGGCCGTCCTTGCCGCCGCCTCGCAGCGCACCAGCCGCATCGAACTCGGCACCGCCGTCATCCCGCTCGGGTGGGAGAACCCGCTGCGTGTGGCGGAGGACCTGGCGACGGTGGACCTGCTGTCCGGCGGCCGCCTCAACCCGGGCGTCAGCGTCGGCCCGCCCCTGCACTTCGACCAGGTCCGCGACGCCCTCTACCCGGACACCGCGGAGCAGGAGGACTTCTCCTACGGCCGGGTGGAACGCCTGCTGGGCTTCGTCACGGGCGAGCCGGCCACCGCCTTCAGCGGCACCGAGGGCTTCGAGGTCTTCTCCGACCGCGTCCAGCCGCACTCCCCGGGGCTCGGCGACCGCATGTGGTACGGCGCCGGCGGCTCGCGTTCGGCCCGCTGGGCCGGGGAGCACCGCATGAACCTCCTGACGAGCAGCGTGGTCAAGGCGGAGGAGTCCGGGGACTTCGACGAGATCCAGCTGTCCCACATCCGCGCCTTCCGCGCCGCGCACCCCGACGGCGAACAGGCCCGCGTCTCGCAGGGGCTGGTGGTCGTCCCCACCGACAGCGCCTCGGCGGGGCAGCGCGAGAAGTACCTGGAGTACGCCCGCCGGCGGTTGCCGCGCACCTCGAGCCCGCAGGGCCCCGGGCGGCTGCTGTTCGCGCCCGACCTCGTCGGCAGTTCCGAGGAGATCGCGGAGCGGCTCTGCGCGCACGCGGCCTTCCGCGAGGTCGACGAGGTCGCCTTCGCGCTGCCGTTCGCCTTCGCGCCCGAGGACTACGAGCAGATCCTCACCGACATCGCCACCCTGCTCGCACCGGCCCTGGGCCGGCCGTCGGCCTCGGCCTCCTGACGGCGGCCGCAGCTCCGATGCGGTTCGCCCGGTACGTCCGGCGGTGCCGGCTCCCCTCACCGCCCCGCGATCGCGGGCTGGGCCTTCCTCGGCAGGGAGTCAGCCGGGGAAGGGCCAGCATGGCGGCCTGCTCCGGGGCGGGGATGAGGCCAGGAGGCAGGGGGCGTACTCCCTCAGGTGCGAGGTGAGCCGCGTCGCCGGCCGGGGTGCGCTGCCCGGCCGTTCCTGCCGGGCGCGGACGAGGACCGCGATCACGCTCCGTGCGGGGCGATGCGTGAGCCCGCCCCGCACGGCCGTATGGTCGACCACAGGTCACGGTGATGCTCCGGTCCTCTCGCGCGCCCTGCCGGATGTCGTGATCCGCCGGGCCGCCGGCGCGCCGCAACCCTTGCCGCGCCTGTGGTCGACCTCCCGGAGGGGGACCTACGGCGTCGTCGCGGTGAAGGAGACGGAGTCGAACTGGTTGATCGCTGACTGGGCGGTGTCGTGGGACGTGGAGAAGATGCCCATGTCCTGCTTCGCTGCGGCCGAGGCCAATGTGACCGGCTGACCGATCGGGACGTAGTTGGCACCGTCGTAGGAGTACGAGGCGCTGAACGACTGGCCCGAGCGGGTGAGTTTCACCCAGACGGGGCGGTAGACGTCGACGCCGGCGCGTGCGTCGGTGTCCAGGTAACCGTCGCCGTCGGCGTCCCACTCGAATACGACGCCATTGCGGGCGGTGACCGCGACGACGGCATACCCGGCCGACTCTCCCGCCTTGGTCATGTCGTTGCGGACCATGACCCCGGACTTGGCCCAGGCGTTGGCGTCGTTGACCGACACGACGCGGGTGGACACGCTCGAGCCGGCACTGAACGAACCGGGCCGGTAGATCGAACCGAACTGGTCGTCGTGCTGACCGCCGGCGCCCCACACGTCGGCGCCGGCCGCCGCGATCCCGAAGCCGCCGCCGCTCTGGCCGAAGTACGAGCTGACGGCCGAACTTCCGGCGGTGCGCAGGCCGGGTGCGACGGGGCCGCCGGCCGGGCACCCGCTGAAGCCGAACTGGTTGGCGTTGAGCGACGTCCGGTACTGCGGCGCCACACCCGCCTGGCAGATCACGTCCCGCGCGGCCGCCGGCCAGTTGGCGCCCGCGACCTTCACGTTGTTGATCAGTTTGTTGTTGTGCGCCGCGGCGTTCGGCGTCGAGGCTCCGCCCGAGTTGTACCAGTTGTTCTGAATGACGTTGTCACTGGTGTTGTTGCGCAGGCTGTACGCGTTGGTGAAGAGGAAGGAACCGCCCTGGACCACGTTGTGCTCATAGGTCATCGAGCGCGAGCCCTCGTCGAGGTAAAGGCCCACTCCCGAGATGTTGAACAGGTAGTTCTTGGCGACCACGGTCCCGGGGCTCGCGGAGAGGTTGTAGACCGATCCGCCGTCGGCGAACCGCGCCTTCGTGTTGTGCACGAGGTTGCCCTCGACGCGGTTGTCCTTGAGCGTGGTCGGCGTCGTGTACAGGGTGTTCCACTTGTAGTAGCCGCGGTCGACGTAGTCGTTCGAGCCCCCGGCGTCGTTGATGCCCCAGCCGTAGCCGGTGTCGATGCCGTCGTAGGGGACGTTGGAGACCTCGTTGTGCAGGATGCGGGCGCCTGTGACGTACGTGCTGAGGATGCCGCTGTTGTCCTTGTAGTCCACCGCCACGCGATTGACCGTGTTGTCGGAGATCAGGATGTCGTGGTTGGTCATCCGCGGGTCGCTCGGGTGGTGCGCGTCGGGCAGGACGCCGCCGACCGTGATGCCGTGGCCGCTGCTCTCCGTGAACCGGTTGCCGACCACATCGATGTCGCCGGCGCCCAGCCCGACTCCGGTCGCCACGGCGTTGGCGTCGTTGCCGATGCCCAGCGCCGTCTGGCCGAGGTTGGTGAACGTGTTGCCGGTGAACGAGATGCGGCCGGCGGCGGAGACCTGTACGGCGGCGGGCTCCTGGAACCAGCTGGTGCGCGCTCGTTCGAACATCTCGCAGCCCCGCGAGCAGCTGCTGAACGCGTCGGCGGGCCGGTAGTCGTAGGCGCCCTTGATGAAGAGGCCGTTCTGCTGGTTCGCATACCCGTCGGTCGAGGGACCGAGCCAGGAGGTGCCGGAGAACTGGATGCCCGTGAAGGCAAGGCCGGTCACCGGCCTGTCGTACGTCCCGCCGATGCTGAGCAGCGTCTCCAGGCGGGGCAGCTCGATGTCGAGCTGGTTGGGGTCGACCCCGCTTGCCGGCTTGTAGTAGAGCTTCCCGGCGCCTGGATCTATGTACCACTGGCCGACCTGGGTGAGGAAGCTCAGTGAGTTGTCGAGGTACCAGCTCGGACCGGCCAGGAACGAGTTCTGGACGGTGTCCCAGCCCCACGTGTTGTTGTCCCACGCCGGCTGCGCCATCGTGATCTCGGTGGCACTGATGCTCTTGACCGGCGAGTAGCGGTTGGTGAAGTCGCCGAGGGACTCGAACTCGATGCGCCCCTGGTCGGGAAGCGTGGCGAGGTAACTCAGGGCCGGGTTCTTGATGGTGAGGCCCGTCGCGGTGGGGGTGACGTCCGTGTTGGCCAGGCGGATGGCGGCGCGAGGGGCGATCACGCCGTTCACGTAGAGTTGGCGGGTGTCCAGGCCGTTGGGGGTGTCGGCCTCCCAGATCCCCGCCCCCGACTCTGACATGGACCAGCCGGTGACCTTGGAGGCGCCGGTGATGACGGGGTGGGAGCCCGGAGCGGCGGTCCAGTGGATGGTGTGGTCGCCGCCGCCGTCGCCGGGTCCGAATCTGAGGGGCTCGGAAAGGCGGTAGGTGCCGTCGGCAAGCTGAACGGTCACGTCACCCTGCTTGGCGGCCGGGCGGACGACATGCTGAGCCCGCTCGAGCGAGCATGGCTGCGACTGGCTGCAGTGTCCGGAGTCCTTGCCGTCCGGCGCCGCGAAGTACACCGTCCGAGGCGCGGCTTGCGCCTGAGGAGGAATGAGCGCTGATGCGATGAGGGCGCAGGCGCCGAGCGCGGCCAGGCGGCTCGCCCTGCGCATCCATCGTCTGCTCACCGAGCGGGTCGAGTCTGACGTCGATGTCATGTCGATCGCTTCCTGTGATAAGGGCGTTGATGCCCGCCACAGAGTTAGCATACGTATGACGTTTGCGACAAGATTCATGTGATGTTTACGTGGGACCCCGGACTGCCGGCTTGTCCGGTCGGGTCCGGGAGAAGTCCGGTGACGTGCAGCTCCTCCCACAACGCCTCTGGGATCACCGCCCGATACCGCGCGACATTGCTTCGCACGTGCTCCTCGGTGCGCATCCCTACCACCACCGAGGCGACCGCGGGATGGCGCAAGGGGTACTGGACGGCGGCCGCGGGAAGCTCCACGCCGTGTCGCTCGCAGACGGCTGCGATGCGGGCGGCACGTTCCACGACGGTCCGCGGCGCGCCCCGTAGTCGTAGGTCGCCGAGCCGTCCACGGCGGTACCGCTCGGCAACCCCGGGTTGTAGACCGCCGCGGCGACGACGCCGACGCCGCGGGAGCCGACGACGGGCAGCAGGTCGTCCAGTGCCGACTGATCGAGAAGGGGGTACGGCCGGCCGCCATCACCGCGTCGACGTCGGTCTGCCTCGCGAACCCGGCCGTCGTGACGGCGGCGGGAGAACGCACGGACCCCAGTGCACCTGCGTTGTCGGTGAGATGGCGCGTCGCGTCCCGCGTCAGCCGGTGGTCGTACGTGGCTGGACACCCGGATCGTGCAGCCGGCCCGGCAACGAAGCGAGCACGAGGCCCTACGGTAACGGTTCCTCAGGTTGCGCCGTCCGAGCTCGTGACAAACATCATACGTATGTCCTAAAGTCCAGGCGCGGAGTCGTCAACGAAGTCGACAAGACAAGGACATCCTCATGGTCGGAACCCACACTGTGGTGCGTTTGCGCCGTAAGGCGTCGACCGTCGCCGTGATGTGCACCGCAACGGCGCTCTTGACTCTCGTCGGTTGCGGCGGCGAAGGCAGCTCGGCGAACGGGGCGTACGGCTTTCCCGAAGCCAAGCAGGAGGCGTCCTCGACGATCACCGTCTGGGTGGACGCCGACCGGCAGGCGGCCGTGAAGGCGTTCCAGACGGCGAACCCGGACACCAAGATCGAGGTCGTCACCTATGACGGGTCGGCCAACGGGTCCAACTCCTTCCGGACCAAGATGCAGTTGTTCGACCGCGCCGGTAGTGGCTGGCCCGACGTGGTCTTCTCCAGCCAGAACAACGACGCCGCATGGGCCAGCCAGAAGAGCGCCGGCAAGCAGGCGTTCGCGGCCGTGTTGAACCAGGGTCTGGTCCCGGAGGACACGCTCGGCAACTTCACCAAGGGCTCGCTCGACCCCTGCACGGTGGACGGCCGCGTGTACTGCCTGCGCAACGACCTCGCCCAGGCGGTGCTCTGGTACGACACGTCCCTGATGAAGCAGTTCGGCTACGCCGTCCCGACCACATGGGAGGAGTACCAGGCGCTCGGTGAGAAGGTCGCCAAGGAGCACCCCGGCTACATCATCGGCACGGCCGGGGACGCCTGGACGCCTGAGGTGTTCATGTGGGCGAGCAAATGCCAGGCCAATGACGTGACCGGTCCCAAGTCCGTCACCGTCAAGACCGACTCGACCGAGTGCAAGCGGGCGGCCTCGATGCTCGACGCCCTCCGCCGCAACGGGACCGTGCCGGTGGTCAGCGTGTTCACGCCCGAGTTCTTGAAGAAGTACTCCGGCAAGGTGCTGATGATGCCGGGTCCGGCCTGGTACGCCGGCGCGATCTTCAACAACCCCCAGTCGCTCAACGTGCCGGCCGGGCGGCTCGGGGTCGCGGCGCCGTTGCCGTGGAAGGGCGAGGACGAGGCGGTGACGGGCAACGTGGGTGGCGGGACCTGGTTCATCTCCAGCCACTCGAAGAACCTGAAGGCCGCCGAGAAGTTCGTCCAGTTCGTCACCACGGCCGACGGGTACCAGGTGGACGTCGCACCGGGTTACCCGGCGTATGCGCCCGCCGCTCGGAAGTGGATCGCCAAGCAGGAGGCGAGCAAGTACTACGCCACGCCGCTGCAACCGGTGGTGACCGCGGCCTCGCGGGTCTGGGACGGCTGGGGTTACCCCATGTTCAGCCAGGAGGCGATATGGGCGAAGACGATGACCCCTGGGGTCACGGGCGGCCAATCGATCACGGACCTGCTGCCGGCATGGCAGAAGGCGATCGAGAACCAGGCCGAGGTCAACGGATATGCGGTGAACTGAGATGACCCTCGCTCCTCCGCGTGACCAGCTGACCGTCGACGCTTCGGGGCGTCGACGGTCACGGCGGGGTGAGGGCCGGCCGGCCGGCGGCGCCTTCGCTCGCAGTTCGATCGGGTATCTCCTCGTCTCGCCCTATGCGTTGCTCGCCGTCGTTTTCGGAGTCGTGCCGTCGCTCTACGCCGTACTCCTGGCCTTCACGAACGCCGACGGCGGGTTCGCGGGCTTCGACAACTTCACCAAGGTCGTCGGCGACTTCCGGTTCTGGCCGGCCGTGTCCCACGTGACCGTCTATCTCGTCATCTGGCTTCTGGGGCTGGTCGTCTTCGTCGTCGGCCTCGCGTTGGTCGTCCACGCCGCTGCCGTGCGGTGGGTGAGCGCGACCCTGCGCTTCGTCTACTACCTGCCCGGCGCCCTCGCGGGCGCGTCCAGCGTCCTGTTGTGGCTTTTCGTCCTCGATCCGACGGCGAGTCCGGTCAGCGGCCTGCTCGGGGCGATGGGATTCGACAGCTTCGTGCAGGTGATCCAACCCGGGAACCTTCCGGCCATCTTCGCGATCATCGCGTTCTGGACCGGAGCCGGCGGGTGGATCGTCATCATGTACGGCGCCCTCAACAACATCAGCACCGACGTGATCGAGGCAGCCCGCATCGACGGTGCGAACGCCGTCCAGATCGCGTTCCGGATCCAGCTGCCGATGCTGCGCAAGTGGATCGCGTACATGGGCGTCATGTCGCTGGCGGCCGGCACCCAGCTGTTCGTCGAGCCCCAGCTGCTCAGTCAGGCCAGCAACGCGGTCGTGCCCAACGACTACTCGCTCAACCAGCTGGCCTACCAGTACGCGTTCCAGCAGAACGACTTCAACGGCGCGGCCGCGATCTCGCTGATCCTGCTCGTCGTCGCACTCCTGCTGTCCTGGGTGTTCGTGACCCGCGGCGGCCTCTTCGAGAAGGAATGACCATGGCAGCACTCTCCGCCGAACGCCGTCGGTCGAGCCTCAGCGGGTGGAGCGGGCGGTCCATCGTCGGCGTCCTGCTCGTCGTCTTCGTCCTGTTCTTCGCCGTCCCGATCGTCTGGCTGCTCCTCGCGGTCACGAAGTCCTCGAAGGCGCTCGTAGTGGCCGACCCGTTCTCCGTCGGGTCGTGGTCGGCCTTCGCCGCCAACTGGCGTCAGCTGTTCGACTTCCAGGACGGCGCGGTGACGACGTGGATCGGCAACTCCGCGCTGTACGCGGTCGGAGCCCTGGTGATCACGCTCCTTGTCAGCATCCCCGCCGGCTATGCGCTCGCGCTCACCGAGTTCAGGCTTCGGCAGGCACTGCTCGTGCTGACACTCGTCGTCATGCTGATCCCCAGCACCGCACTGGTACTGCCCATCTTCCTCGAGCTGAACAGTGTCGGTCTGATCGGCAGCCCGTTGTCGGTGATCCTGCCCATGTCGTTCTTCCCGTTCGGCGTCTATCTCACCTACATCTACTTCTCGACGAGCATCCCTCGTGACATCCTTGCGGCCGCGCGCATCGACGGCTGCAACGCGTTCCAGGTCTTCACCCGAGTCGCCCTTCCGCTGGCCGCCCCGATCGTCGCCCTGGTGGCGTTCTTCAGCTTCGTGCAGAACTGGAACAACTTCTTCCTGCCGTTCGTGATGCTGCCCTCCAGCGACGGCTACCCGATCCAGGTCGGGTTGACCTCGCTTCTGGCCGCGACCCCGGCCTTCAACCCCAGCTCCGCGGGGTCCGACTCCGTCCAACTGCCCACACTGGCGCTGGGGACGATCGTGTCGATCCTGCCCGTTCTGATCGTCTTCCTGTTCTCCCAGCGATTCTTGGTCGCGGGCATGACAGCGGGAGGAACCAAGGAATGACCACTCGCGCGTGCAAGGAGAACCACTGCCGATGAAGATCACTGGCTACCGCAGCCTGAGCACCGTTCACGACTGGGGCAGAATCACGGGTGACGTCAACGGTGTCCAGCCGAGCCACGCCACGCCGGTCCCTGTTCTCATCATCGAGACCGATGCCGGAATCGAGGGAGTGGGCCTTGGATCCCATGCCGACATCGCCCGGGTCTTCCCCGCGATCGAGGGTGACGACCCGCGGTCGGTCGTGGCGCTCTACGACCGGATGCTCGACTGGGTGTTCAAGGCCGGTCACTCAGGATCCACCTTCGGCACGATCGGGGCCGTCGACATGGCCCTCTGGGACATCAAGGCCAAGGCCGCTGACGAGCCGCTCTGGCGGACCCTCGGGGCCCGCGACCGCTTCGTCCCCGGGTACGCGTCCGGTCTCGAGTACGGCCTGACCGAGGACGAGCTCGTCGACCTCTACGGACGCTTCGCGGACCGCGGGTTCAAGGCCGGCAAGCTCAAAGGCGGCCGCGACCTCGACCGCGACCTGCCTCGGCTGGAGATCATGCGGGATGTCCTCAGCCGCAACTCCCGCCGGCCGGCGCTCATGTTCGACGCCAATGAGTCGTGGAACCACGCCCAGGCGGCCCGGTATGTCGCGGCCATCGAGCAGCGCATGGACCTCACCTGGGTGGAGGAAC
Organism: Actinacidiphila sp. bgisy167; assembly: GCF_965342175.1. Lineage (GTDB taxonomy): Bacteria > Actinomycetota > Actinomycetes > Streptomycetales > Streptomycetaceae > Actinacidiphila. Next base: position 6,590 of record NZ_CBDRBL010000101.1, on the reverse strand, counting down.
CGCTGCGCCGATGGGATGCCGCCGGAATGGCCACGCTGCGCGGGAAATTGCGCGCTGCCATCGCCAGCGGCGAGAACCTGACCGGGCTGGAACAGTACCGGCCCCTGCTGGACGCCAACGCGGTCGACATCGTGCAGGTCGGCAACGTGTGGGGGATCACTCACTTCCTTCGCGTCGCGACACTCGCGCATGCCCACGATCTGCCGGTGAGTCCTGTCGCGTACAACGCGAACCCGGTGGCGCACGCCGCCGCAGCCGTGCCGAATCTTCTGACCTTCGAAGTCCAGGATCTCGTCTTCCCCGTCGGCCTCGACGTCGACCAGCAGTTCGAGGACGGAGGCATCGTCCTGGGCGACCGCCCGGGAATCGGGATCGTGGTCGACGAGTCCGACCTGGCACCGGCCGGCGCTGTGCCGCCCCGGCCGGCGGCGACCGGACCGCACATTCGGCCCGAACGCGCTGCCCTGCGCCTGGTAGCCGAGCCGGACGTGTGGGACGACCCGTCGCACCGCGGAGGCCGACACTCGTGACCCGGCGACCTGAACGCAGGGCCTTCGTCGTGGGTGTGCGGCCCGAGAAGCGCGAGGAATACCTGGCACTGCACCGTGCCGTGTGGCCGAGCGTCGAGCGAAAGCTCACCGAATGCAACGTGCGCAACTACAGCATCTTCATCTTCGGCGACATCCTGTTCGCCTACTACGAGTACGTCGGCGAGGACCACGAGGCGGACATGCGGCGGATCGCCGACGATCCGGCCTCGCAGGAATGGTGGACGCACACCGACCCGTGCCAGGTGAGGATCGCCGAGGAACGAGATCCCGGCGCGCTGTGGCAGCCTGTCGAGGAAGTGTGGCATCTTGCGTGACGGCCCGCATCGACGGCCACGTGCGCCTTCGGTATCGAGTCGGGGACCCGCAGGACTGGGCCGACGCGGAGACCACGGGCGCCGACGGCCCGCGACTTCGGCGCCCCCGATCTGCGGCGAGGTGTCGGCCTCGACCGGATTCGGCGGTCCCGCGGTCGTCCGGTCGAGCGAGGGCCCCGACGAGAGCATCCGGCCCTCCAGGCCGGATTCCTCAGCCGTCGCCCGGCATCGTCGCGTGCGCCGACCTCACGGCGGAGGTCGGCCTCGGTTCGCCCAGATCCCCGAGAACGCCGCTGTCCACGTCGTCGGGGTGCGGCAACCGGACGCCGACGCGAAGGACCGGGACTCACGCCGGGCCGCGCTCCTGGATCACGGCGTGCAGCCGATCTGGCCGCCTACGGCTCCGACGGGCCGCCTGCTGAACTCGGCGGGGGGTGCCGCGCCCTGGGATTCCGCTCTGGAAGCCCTGCTCGACGCGGTCTCCACTCCGGAAGGCGCGCGTGCGGGCGGCGGCGACGCCGCCGACGTCTACTCGCTGTCCTGACCGCGCCCCCGACCACGTGCCTGGGGCGCGTGGTCGGGCAGCCGACGGCGCTCCCACGAGATGTGGATGTGATCATGCATCGCCTTCTGGGCCGCCGCGACGTCCCTCCTCGAGATGGCATCGACGATCGCCGCGTGTTCCTTCAGCGTCAGTGCGAACGCATCGGGCGGGTCGATGCCCTGGTAGCGGCTGGACTCCACGGCTCGCTTGTACAGATGCTTGGCGATGTTCTCGGCGAGCCGGTTGCCGGAGATCTCCATCAGCGCGTAGTGGAACACCACGTCCGCCTGCCGGAAGGAGTCCGTCTCGGACTGGCTCTCGCGCATCGTGGTCAACGCGTTCTCCAGTCTCCTCAACCCGTCCGCGCTGCGCGATGCGGCAACCGCGCCCGCCATCGCCGACTCGAGGCTCGCTCGCACGATCGTCAGTTCGTCAAGGACGCCGAGGGTCTCATCGTTGTCGATCAAGGCGGACAGCACCACCGGATCGAGCATGTTCCAGTAGCCCGGCGCCCGCACCTGGGTGCCGCGACCCTGGGAGACGATCACCAGGCCCTTCTCCTCGAGCCGCTTCACCGATTCACGCAGCACCGTGCGACTCACGCCGAAGTGCTCGCTCAGCGGACCCTCCGGGGGCAGCAACTCGCCTTCCTTCAACTGGCCCGTCACGATGAGGTCGACGAGCTCCGAGACGACTGCAACACCCAGGCGGCCGGCGGGCAGGCGTCGCGGGAAGAGACGGGGTGCGGGCTGCGACTCGGTTGGCATACGTATGACCTTATCGCTCGACCAGCCCTGCGGATGAAAAGGTTCCTGGTCCACGACATGTCCTCGGCGTTCACCGTTCGGTTCGCAGTAGGCAGGGCCCGCAGGAACCGAGCGACCGTGGGGGCGCGTCAGGCGCCCGGGGCCTCGGGCGCCGGCCGGTCCTCGCCTGCCGCGCGCCCCGCGGGGACGGCGGCCTCCACGGCCGCGCGGGCCCCGTCCGCCTCGTCGTCCCGGCCGGGCGTCGCGGTCGCCGAGGGCCCCGTGGCCGTCGCGGCGCCCTGCGGCACGGCGGGTGCCAGGACGTCCAGGTCGGCGTCGTCCGGCCGGCGGTCGCCGCGGAGGTCGCCGACGATGAGGGCGACCACCGCCGCGGAACCGACGAACTCCAGCAGGGCCTGCGAGACGTCCACGGCGGTCGCCGGGTTCGTGCCGACGGCGTAGCCCCACAGATCCGTGAACGCCGACGGCATCATGAAGAGCGACAGACCCACCGAGAAGCCGTGGGCGGTGGGCCGCCTCCGGGCCGCGAGCAGCATGCCGACCCCGCAGAGCACGGTCAGGCACACCCATTGGTAGGGCGAGGGGACGGCGAGGACCGCCTGCCCGCTCCCCTTGCCGACGATCAGGTCGGTGAGCGCGGCCGGCCCGACCTCGACGGCCGTCACGGCGTTGCGGCCGATGTAGAAGACGTTCAGCACCGCGAGCAGCAGACCGGAGGCGGCGGCCGTCACCTTCACCGGTCGGACGCCCCCCGTCACCGTGTTCGCGGCGGCGGTCTCCGCCGCTGCCTCGTACTCCATGTGCCGTACGAGCAGCAGGAGTCCCCCGAGGACGAGGGAGAGCACCACCGCGAGGACGGCGGTGCCGCCCACGGCGCTCAGCGAGGCGCCCTCCAGGGTGCCGAACCACGGGTCGGAGGGCGAGTCGAGCAGCAGGTACCAGACCGCGGGGAGACGGAAGGCGAAGGTCGCGGTGCAGGAGGTCATCAGCAGGCCGCCCGCCCTGCGGGTGCGGAACAGGGTCGCCAGGCCGGCGCAGAGCTGGAGCGCCGCCAGGCCCAGGTCGAGAGAGGAGGTCGCCGACAGTCCCGGCGCCGAGCCGGTGGTCCACAGCGACCAGGCCCCCGGCAGACCGCGGGTCGCGACGTCGTAGAGCAGCCAGAACGCCGTCTGCACGAACAGCGCGAGGCTGAGCCAGGCCACGGCTATCCGCACACGATCGATCGACATCCCCGGACGGTTCATGACGCGCTGTCCCCTCGACGGGCAAACGTGGTTGAGTTCACAACTACCTTGGTGACGCAGCAGAGCATAAACGGTCGCCCACCTGCCTGGGCCGACCAGTGCCCAGTCGTGCCGGTTGTGGCGGGCGGTGGCGGAACGATCAGGCGGCGAAGGCCACATGAAGGTTCATCAGGTGCAAAGTACGGGTTGCCCGTAGTGGTGGTGGAAGGTGTCGCGATCGAGGTCGCGGGAGGCGCTGTCGGCTGCGTCGCCGACCTGCCGACGCGCGCCGGGACGGCACCGCCGGCCCGCGCCCGCATGGGCCGGCGGCCCTGACGGCCCGGCGAGAAGCCCGACCGGTCGCGGGGCCCGCCGGGCCGTGACCGTCCGGAAGGCGTGCACCGGATGCCCCGAGGTCAGCCCCGGCGGGCCTCGATCAGGTAGCGCTGCGAGTACGCCACGAACGGCCCGTGCCGCTCGATGAAGCCGTGCAGCTCCGAGAGCCGTTCGCGGTAGGCGTCCACGGTGAAGCCCGGCACGGTCCAGATGACCTTGCGCAGGAAGAGGACCACGGCGGCGATGTCGTGGAACTCCATGCGCAGCGCCTCCTGGCGCAGGTCGACGACCTCCAGGCCCGCCGCCTCGGCACGGGCGGCGGCGTCGACCGTGCTGGAACCGGACCTGGTCGTGAAGGGGTCCCGCGGGGTGTCGGCCGCGACAGCTCGCGGTCCCATCAGACAGTCCGTCAGTTCCCGTACCGAGCCCGCGCCGACCTGCTGGGACAGGTAGGTCCCCCCGGGACGCAGCACCCTGTGCACCTCGTCCCAGCGGGTCACCACCGGGTGGCGGCTGACGACGAGGTCGAAGTGGCCGTCGGGGAAAGGCAGATCGGCCGTGTCCTCCACCTGCACGACGGTGGCGCCGAGAGGCGCCAGGTTGCGGCGGGCGATCTCCAGGTTGGGCGCCCAGGACTCCGTCGCCGCGACCATCGACGGGACGGTGGGCACGCTTGCCAGGACCTCCCCGCCGCCGGTCTGGATGTCGAGCACGGCCGAGGCCTTCGCGGTCCGCTCCGCGAGGAGCCCGGCGTAACCCCAGGACGGGCGCTCCTCTGTGGCGCGGCCGGTGAACCAGGAGAAGTCCCAGCCCTCGGTCGGGACGGCCTCCCCCTCGGCGAGGAGATCTCGGAGCGTGGACATGGGGCGAGCATGGCAGAGGCGCACGGCGGGCCGCACCCGTATTTCTCCGGGTCTGTGCCTCCGCCCGTGCCGCCGGTTCCTGCGCGACCCCCACCGCCCGCCGCGCTGCGTTCCCCGCGTATTCCGCGGCCGGCGCCGCTCGTCAGCAGCCGGTCGCCGGGGGGCGGAAGACATCACGGCGCCCTCGCCCGCTTCGGCGGCCTGGCGCTGTAAGTAGACGTCGTCCCGGGTGCGGTCACCACCGACGTCGTCCAGGCGTGTGGCGGCGGAGCGCGGGCATCGGCGCTGGTGCGTGTGTTTCCTCGAGGTGGCCGGACGCCGACGTCGAGGGGACGGCGTGCGCGCACGGTGTTGCGGTCGGCCGGTCCGCGCGTGGATCATGACGCTTCGCGGGCCGGATCCGGTTCCCGCGCCGTCCGCCCGTCGCGGCCGGGGCGTTTCGGTGTCACCTGTCCGTTTCGGGCGTCCGGTGGCGGAACGCTGGGTAGGAGGGCGGGACGGGGGATGACCGAAAGTCGTTGGGGTAAGTCGTAGACCTTGCCCGGGTCGTCACCGGCCCGGGAAGGGGGGATCTCGGTGGGTAACACGTCTGCGTTCGTCCGTATCGACGGCCTGGAGGGGCGGGCCGCGCACGGCGGGCCGGTGGCGGGGCGGGTCGGGGGGCCCATCCGCGTACCGGGCCCGTCGCTCCTCAATCCCGGCCTGAGCGAGGTGGAGCCGCAGGTCATGGCCTGGGCCCGGAGTGCCGGTCTGCTGTCCGAAGTGACCGGCGACCAGGCCGGCCGGGAACGGCAGGTCGCCATGGCCGGGCACGTGTGGCCGTGGGCCGCGCCGTCCCGGCTGACCGAGCTGGCCCGGCTGACGCTGTGGATGTTCGCCGTCGACGACGGCAGCGACACCGGCCCGGTACCGGGGACCGGAGCCGAACTCCAGGCCATGGCCTGTGCCGTCGGCGGCTGCGAGCGCTCCGTGCCGGAGTCCGCCGCGCCGGCCGTCCGCGTCCTGGGCGAGGTGGTGCCACGGGTGACCGGCGCCATGGGCCCGGCCTGGGGCGACCGCTTCCGCCGGCACCTGGCCGCGTGGATCCGCACCAACCAGGACATGATCCGCATCCGCGCCGGCGAGAAGGTGCCCACCCCGGAGGAGTACGTCTCCTGGCGTCGTGTCTCCGGCGCGACCGGCTGGTGCTTCGACCTCGTCGAGTACGCCCAGGAGGCCGAGCTGCCCGCGGCGGTCTGGTACTCGCCGGCCTGCCGCGCGCTGCGCGAGGCCGCAGCCGACGTCATCGGCTGGACCAACGACCTGTTCTCGGTGGAGAAGGAACTGCGCTCCGGGGAGACGACCAACCTCGTCATCGTCCTGCGCCACCACCGCGGTCTGGCACTGGACGAGGCAGTCGCCGAGGCGCGGCTGTGGCACGCCCGCCGCGTCGACGACCTGCGCACCGCGACGCGCGACCTGTACGCCACCGCCCTCGCGACCGACCTGACGGCCACCCAGATGGCCGCGGTCTGCCAGTACGCGGACGGGATCTACGCCTGGGCGCGCGGTTTCCTCGACTTCTCCCTGGCCTCCGCCCGCTACCAGGCCCCGGAGGGGTAGCCGGCCGAGCCGGCGGGAGGGCATCCCTGGCAGGGGTGACGGCACCGCCGTCACGGTGTCCCCGCCAGGCAGTCGGGGTGCGCGCGCCGTGCGGACGGGGCGCTGCGGTACGGCGACGGCCCGTCGGGGCGGGAGTCCACCGTCGCGCTCTGCCTGGGTGCCTTCCGGCCGCACACGCCGGCCCGCCTGTTGGGTCGGCGTGTGCGCCCGCGACCTCGCCTGCCGTGCCGGGCTGGGCTGTCCGGGGCCGGAGCGCTGCCTGCTCCCCGGAGGGGCCGCGCCGACGGCAGGGCGCAGCGCGGTGGGCCGCCGTCACGTGTCCTCGAGTCCGGCGGGCGGGGTGCGCTGCCGCGTGGGGGGACGCTGCGGGGATCCGGTGACGAACGTGCC
>NZ_CBDRBL010000100.1:0-21566 GCF_965342175.1 Actinacidiphila sp. bgisy167 | reverse complement strand
CCCGGTGCGTGGGGGCGGCCTCAGGAGGCCGCCCCAGCCGCCGGAACCGCCCCGGTCGTCCCGGTCGTCCGCCGCCTCAGCGGCGGGCATACTCGCGGAAGCCGCGGCCCGTCTTGCGGCCGAGGCAGCCCGCGGACACGAGGTGCTCGAGCAGCGGCGCCGGCGCCAGGCCCGGGTCGCGGAACTCCTTGTGCAGCACCTTCTCGATCGCGAGCGAGACGTCCAGCCCGACGACGTCGAGCAGTTCGAAGGGCCCCATGGGGTAGCCGCCGCCGAGCTTCATGGCGGCGTCGACGTCCTCGACCGTCGCGTAGTGCTCCTGAACCATCTTCACGGCGTTGTTGAGGTACGGGAACAGCAGGGCGTTGACGATGAAGCCGGCCCGGTCGCCGCAGTCCACGGCGTGCTTCCCGATCCGGCGGCAGACCTCGTGGACGGTGGCGTGCACGTCCTTGCCGGTCAGCACGGTGCTGACGACCTCGACCAGCTTCATGGCGGGCGCCGGGTTGAAGAAGTGCATGCCGACGACGTCCTGCGGACGCGACGTGGCCGTCGCGATGGCGACCACGGGCAGCGAGGAGGTCGTCGTGGCCAGGACCGCGTCCGGCTTGCAGACCTTGTCCAGGGTCGTGAAGAGCTGCTGCTTGACGGGCAGGTCCTCGGCGACGGCCTCGACGGCCAGGTCCACGTCCGCGAAGGAGTCCAGCGAGCCCGCCGCGGTCACCCGGTCCAGGGCGGCGTCCCGCTGCTCCTGGCTGAGCCGGCCCTTGGCGACGGATCGGTCAAGGGACGTGGCGAGCGCCGCGACCGCCCTGTCGGCCTTCTCCTGGCCGCGTGCGGCCAGCACGACCCCGAACCCGGCCTTGGCGAAGACCTCGGCGATGCCGGTGGCCATCGTGCCCGATCCCGCGACGCCTACACGGCGCACGGCGCGCACGTCACGCGCGCCGGCCGCCCGGTCGGCCGCGGCCGGCGTCTCGGCGTCCGGGACGACCGTCGCGCTGCCGGGGGCCCCGTAGGTGTAGAAACCGCGTCCGGCCTTGCGGCCCCTCAGCCCCGCGGCCGTGAGCTGCTTCAGGATGGGCGCGGGGGCGTGCAGCCGGTCGCGCGAGGCCTGGTACATCGCCTCCAGGACGGTCTGCGCGGTGTCGATGCCGATCAGGTCCAGCAGGGCGAGCGGGCCCATGGGCAGCCCGCAGCCCAGCCGCATGGCCGCGTCGATGTCCTCGCGGGTGGCGTAGCGCGCCTCGTACATGGCCGCGGCCTGGTTGAGATAGCCGAAGAGCAGTCCGTCGGCGATGAAGCCCGGGCGGTCGCCGACCGCCACCGGCACTTTGCCGAACGAGCGGACCAGATCGGTGACCGCTTCTGTGACCTCGGGGGAGGTCAGCACGGTGGACACCACCTCGACCAGCTTCATGGCCGGAGCGGGGGCGAAGAAGTGAAGGCCGAGGACGCGGTCGGGGCGAGCGGTGTGCGAGGCCAGCCGGGTCACCGACAGCGCGTTGGTGCCGGTCGCGAGAATCGCGTCAGGCTTCACCAGGGCGTCGAGCGCCGTGAGGATCTCGCGCTTGATCTCGAAGTGCTCGGTGACGACCTCGATCACCAGATCGGCGTCGGCCGCCGCCTGCAGGTCGGAGAAGGTGCGGAAACGGGCCAGGACGCCACCGCGCTCGGATTCCGTGATCCGCTCGCGCCCCACGGCACGCGCGGTGGAGGCCTCCAGGGCGGCGACGGCGCGTTGCGCGGCCGCGTCGTCGATCTCGATGCCGATCACCTCGTGGCCGGCCCGGGCGACGACCTCGGCTATGCCGGTGCCCATGGTGCCGAGACCGATGACGGCGACGGTGGGGAAGGGACGTGGACGGTCCATCGCGGAACTCCGAATGCTGAGGGTCCGCGCCGTGCGCCTTGCCGCGCCGACGCGGAGCGGGAGAGTCGAGGAGCCGCGGGATCCGTACGCCTGTGCGCGCGTCCCCGCGGGAGATCCGGCGAGCCCTGTCCCGGGGCTGCGCCGCGATGGTGCCGAACCGACGACGGCCGCACAGGGCGGCTGCGTCACCAGGCCGCTGCGTGCGTTGGTTAAAGCGTAACCGGCGAGTAACCTCGACGCCAGCCCTTCCGCCCATGTGATGCGTGGCACCCGCATATGAGCGCCGTTGAGGTGAGCGCAGAGGGGGAGAGGGGAGACCATGGCGCGGGCGCACCGGTGGCGCCGGTCACTCGGCACGGCGCACGGCAAAAGGGTGCGAGTCCGTACGAGCGGGGCGAGACGGACGTCGCGCGGCTGCGCGGGCGCGGGGAACGCGTCGTGTCCGCCTCGCAGGGGTTTTCAGGCCAGATCCGTCGCGTACCGCAGCTCCTTGAGGGGGACCCGGTCATAGGTCTCGATCTGGTCGGCGCCGTCCGGTGCGAACCCCGACCGCTCGTAGAAGCGCAGCGCCGGCGCGTTGTCCGCGAGCACCCACAGGCGCAGGCTGCGGAAGCCGCGCTCGACGGCGCGGGCGCGAACGGCGGCCATCAGCGCGCGGCCATGGCCGCGCCCGATCCTGTCGGGGCGCACGTATATGGCGTACAGCTCGCCGACCTCGGCGTCGTCCGGCTCGCCGCGGTACGGGCCGAGCGCGGCCCAGCCGGTCACCTCGTCGCCATCGGCGGCGACCAGGTTGTCCACCCGGCTGCCGCCCGCGTCGAACCACTCCCTGCGGCGTTCCGCGTCCGCCACGGCGTCCATCGCGTCGAGGTACGAACGCGGCACGATCTCCGCGTACGCCGCCTGCCAGCCCCGAACACGGACCGCGGCCACGGCGTCGATGTCGTCGCGGGCCATCATCCTCACTGTCGTCATGGCAGTGACGCTAGTGCGTGACGGTGCCTGACGGGGCAACCGCTTCCTGTGAGATCAGAGCAGGGTCAGCTGCGTCGGCGGGGCCGCGTCGGCTGCGACGGAGTGCGGCGCCCCGGGATCGTCGTGTTCGGATGCGGAGATCCGGCGCGCGGCACCGGGGCGGCTGGGTCCGATCCCGAACTCCGTGGCGAATTCGTGCACTTGGCGGGTGATGCGCCGCTGGTACCAGGTGGGCGCGTAGGCGCCCTCCGCGTAGAGCGCCCTGTAGCGGGAGACCAGCCGCGGGTGGTGCACCGAGAGCCAGGCCATGAACCACTCCCGCGCCCCGGGGCGCAGATGAAGTACGAGCGGGGTGACGGACGTGGCGCCCGTCCCGGCGATCGCGCGGACGGTCTCGCGCAACTGCTCCGGGGAGTCGCTGAGATACGGCAGCACCGGCGCCATCAGGACGCCCGAGGGGATCCCGTGTTCGTTGAGGGTGCGGCAGACCTCCAGCCGCTTCTGCGGCGACGGTGTGCCCGGCTCCACGGCGCGCCACAGGTCCCGGTCGACGAAGCCTACGGAGACCGCGGCCGACACGTCGGTGACCTCGGAGGCCTGCACCAGGAGGTCCAGGTCGCGCAGGATCAGCGACCCCTTGGTGAGGACGGAGAAGGGATTGGCGTGGTCGCGCAGCGCCGTCAGGATGCCCGGCATGAGCCGGTACCGGCCCTCCGCGCGCTGGTAGCAGTCGACGTTGGTGCCCATGGCGATGTGCTCGCCGCGCCAGCGGGGCGAGGCGAGCTCGCGGCGGAGCAGTTCGGGGGCGTTGACCTTCACGATGATCTGGGAGTCGAAGTCCAGGCCGCTGTCGAGGTCAAGGTAGGTGTGCGTCTTGCGTGCGAAGCAGTACACGCAGGCGTGGCTGCAGCCTCGGTAGGGATTGACCGTCCACTCGAACGGCATCCGGGACGCTCCCGGCACGCGGTTGACGATCGTGCGGGCGCGCACCTCGTGGAAGGTGATGCCGCGGAACCCGGGGGTGTCGAACGTTCGTGTCACGGCGTCCACGCCGAAGAGCGCGGGTGTGGTCGCCGCCGTGTCGCGGCTCAGGTTGTCCCACCTCATGCCGCCTCCTTTGTTGCCTCCTCCCGAGAATAGAACATCTGAGCGAAAAGCGTCGAGGGGGGCTCGGAGATCCCGGGACCACGGTGCCACCGTGGGCACCGGGGCCCCGCGTCACACGGGGCCCCGGCGGCCGTCACCGCGACCGCAGGCTCACGACGAGGTCGCGCGGCAGGCCGTGGGTGTCGTGGAGGTAGAGGAAGTCCTCCTCGTCCAGCGGGCGGCCCTGGAACCGGGGACGGGCCAGCACCTGGCGTCCGCGCTCCAGGAGCCGCCGGAACCGGCGCTCCTCCTCCAGCAGCACCCGGCGCGGCTCGTCCGGGTCCACGCTCAGGCGGAAGCGGTCCAGGGTGTGCCGGATCAGCTCATCCGGCAGGTCGCCGAGGCTGCGGGACGGGTCGTCCCGCCACAAGGCGGTGAGGACCCGCCGCACCAGCCGGCGCAGTACGTAGCCGCGGCCGGTGTTGGACGGGCGCACCCCGTCCCCGATCACCACCACGGTCGAGCGCAGGTGGTCGCAGACCAGGCGCGTCGACGGTTCGTCCAGCAGCCACAGGGGCGGTACGAGACGGCGCCAGGGGGCGAAGACGTCGCACTCGAAGACCGACGTCCGGCCCTGCAGCAGCGAGGCCAGCCGCTCCAGACCGAGCCCGGTGTCGACATTGCGCCGGGGCAGCGGCACGAGGGAGCCGTCCTCGAGTCTGCGGTGGCGCATCATTACGTGGTTCCAGACCTCCACCCAGCGGTCGTCGCGGGTGGGCGTCGACCTCGGCGGGGTGTCGCCGGTCCACAGGAAGATCTCCGAGTCGGGGCCGCACGGGCCGGTCGGCCCGTTGGACCACCAGTTGTCCTCGACCGTGAGCTCGACCGGCACGCCGTGCTTCCCCCACAGCTCCAGGGACTCGGTGTCCGGCCCGGTGCGGTCGTCGCCGCCGAACACTGTGACGTGCAGCAGGCCCGGGTCGACGCCGAAGCCCTCGGTGAGCAGTCCGTACCCCCAGTCGAGGCTCTGCGGGCCGTCGTAGTCGCCGAGCGACCAGGTGCCGAGCATGTCGAAGACCGTCAGGTGGGTGGGGTCGCCGACCTCATCGAGATCCGTGGTGCGCAGGCAGCGCTGCACATTGACCAACCGGCTGCCGAGGGGATGCGTGCGCCCCTCCAAGTAGGGGGTGAGCGGATGCATTCCCGAGGTCGTGAACAACACCGGGTCACCGGGCGGCGGCAGCAGGGTCGATCCAATGATGCGGCGGTGGCCGCGTTCCTCGTAGTACGAGACGAACGTGCGGGCGATCTCTTCGGTGTCCATGGAGGATGGCTCCTTCGCGCGGAGGCGCCTGGCAACAGGCCGCGCGAGGACCGGAATCGGGGTGGAAGCCGCGAAACCACCGGCGGGCCGTGCCCGGTCGCCGGTGGTGAGAAAGGGAGGTACGTCAGACGGCGGCAACCGGCGAGCTGGTCGCTCGCGCGGTCGCGGTGGTGCTGTGGCCGGTGACGTTCATGGGGGCGACGATAACGTGCCGCGTCGCGCCGGGCATCCGATTTACGGCCGCGTCGCGGCGGGACCTCAGCGCGTCGTCGCAAGGATGCCGGGCACCGCCGGGCCGCCCGATTTCGCGGGCGCGCGGCCGTGGTGATTGGCTTGTCGGGCGACGGCACACGGAACGACGGAGGACGGCGAATGGCACAGGTCGAGGCCACCACGCAGCGCGAGATCGCGGCGAGCCCGGAGGGCGTCTTCGCGGCGCTCGCCGACTACACGGGCACCCGGCAGCGGCTGCTTCCCGAGCAGTACAGCGAGTACGAGGTGCGCGAGGGCGGCAGCGGCGCGGGCACCGTCGTGCACTGGAGGCTGCAGGCGACCGAGAAGCGCGTCCGGGACTGCCTGCTGGAGGTGACGGAGCCGACCCCGGGGCAGCTGGTCGAGAAGGACCGCAACTCCTCCATGGTCACCACCTGGACGGTCACCCCGGCCGGCGAGGGCCGCGCCAGGGCGGTCGTCACCAGCACATGGACCGGCGCCGGCGGCATCGGCGGCTTCTTCGAGCGCACCTTCGCCCCCAAGGGCCTGAACCGCATCCACGATGCGGTGCTCGCACGGCTCGCGGCGGAGACCGAGAAGTAGGAGGCCCGGACGTAGCGGCGGCGCCAAGGAGACGGCCGGAGCCGGGTGGGGTCCGGCCGTCTCCCTCGCCGCGGCCTACGTGCCCGGGTGCCGCCCGCCGGGCGCACGCCGGTGGGCACGTCACTTGAAAGGGTGGATCTGCCGCACTCCGGCGCATCCCCAGCGCCCCCGATCGTTGTCGCAGGGCAGGCGCGACGAGGGGAGCGGTACGCAGATGGGCGGCACCACCGGAACGACCCTGTCCGAGGAGTTCGGCCCCCTCGCGGACGCACTGGGCACCGGTACGGCTCCCGAGGAACAGCCGGCGGCCGTACCGCAGGAGCACGCGCAGGACGCGGTGCCAGGAGCCGGACTGAGCCCCCGCAGGGTGCGGCTGGTCTTCCTCGGCCTCATGCTGACGCTGCTGCTGGCCGCCCTCGACCAGATGATCGTGGCCACCGCGCTGCCCAAGATCGTCGGCGAGCTGCACGGGCTGGACAAGATGTCCTGGGCCGTGACCGCCTACCTGCTCGCCTCCACCGTCGGGCTGCCGCTCTACGGCAAGCTCAGCGACCTCTTCGGGCGCAAGAGTGTCTTCCAGTTCGCCATCGTCGTCTTCGTCGCCGGATCCGCCCTCGCGGGCTGGTCCCGCTCGATGGACGAACTGATCGCCTTCCGCGCCGTCCAGGGCATCGGCGGCGGAGGGCTGATGATCGGCGTCCAGGCGATCATCGCGGACATCGTCCCGCCCCGGGAGCGCGGCCGCTACATGGGCCTGATCGGCGCGGCCTTCGGTCTGGCCTCCGTGGCGGGTCCGCTGCTGGGCGGCTTCTTCACCGACCACGCCTCGTGGCGCTGGTGCTTCTACATCAACGTGCCCTTCGGGCTCGTGACCCTGGCTGTCATCGCCGTCGTGCTGAAACTGCCGCGTCCGGCCGCGCGTCCCCGGCTGGACGTGCTGGGCGCGCTGCTGCTGGCCGCCGGCTCCACCTGCGTGGTGCTGCTGACGAGTTGGGGCGGCACGACCTACGCCTGGAGCTCGGACGTGATCGTCGGCCTCGGTGTGGCGACCCTCGTCTGCGCGGTGCTGTTCGTCGTGGTGGAACGGTACGCCGCCGAACCGGTCATCCCGCTGCGGCTCTTCCGGGACGGCGTCTTCACCGTCTCGGCCCTCATCGGAGCGGTCGTCGGAGTCGGCCTCTTCGGCGCCGCCAGCTATCTGCCGACCTTCCTGCAGATGGTGAACGGCGTCAGCGCGACCGAGTCCGGGCTGCTCATGCTGCCCATGATGCTCGGTGTCGTCCTGGCCTCCGTGGTCTCCGGCCAGATGATCAGCCGCACCGGGCGGTACCGGGTGTACCCGCTGGCCGGCGGGGCGCTCTCGGTGGTGGGGATGTGGCTGCTGTCGCTGTTGGAGAGCGACACCCCGCGCGTCGAGTACAGCGTGTACATGGGCGTCCTGGGGCTGGGCATCGGCCTCGTCCTGCCCGTGCTGATCCTCGCCGTGCAGAATTCGGTGCGGCCGGCCGACCTCGGTACCGCCACGAGCGCCAACAACTACTTCCGGCAGATCGGGGGCTCGGTCGGGGCCGCCGTCTTCGGCACCCTGTTCGCCAACCGGCTCGCCGACGGCCTCGCCGACCGGCTGCCGCAAGGCGTCGACCTGCCGGACCCCCAGTCGATCACCCCGCACATGGTGCACGCGATGCCGGCACCGCTGCGCGACGCCTATGTGCAGGCATACGCCGAGGCCATGCCGCGCATCTTCCTGTACCTGGTGCCGGTGCTCGCCCTCGGCTTCCTGCTCGCCTTCCTGCTCAAGGAGAAACCCCTGGTGACCCAGCACGTCCCCACCGCCCGCAAGGCCGAGACCGTCGGCGTCCCGGTGTGCGGCACCGTCCAGCACGCCGACGGCAGCACCGTCGGCCGGGCGGCGCTCACCCTCATCGATGTGACAGGACGCCAGATCGGACGCGGCGCCACCGGCGAGGACGGGCGCTACGCGCTGAGCACCCCCGGCAGCGGCAGCTATGTGCTGATCGCCGCCGCCGGGGGCCATCAGCCGCAGGCCGTCAGCGTGACCGTCGGGGACCGCCCGGTGGAGGTCGACGTGGTGCTCGGCGGCGCCGGGAGGCTCGCGGGTTCGGTGCGCACCGCCGACGGCACGGCCGTGCGGGAGGCCACCGTCACCCTCACCGATTCCCGCGGCGACGTGGTGGCCACCACCCGGACCGGGCGGGACGGCGACTACGTCCTGAGCGACCTCGTCGCCGGGGAGTACACGCTGGCCGCCAACGCCCCGGCCTACCGGCCCGCAGCCCTCCCCGTGTCGGTGCACGCGGCCCGGGAGACCCGGCAGGACGTCGAACTCGCGGGCGGCGCGCTGCTGCGCGGCATCGTGCGCGGCCCGGGCGGCAGCCCCGTGGAGGACGCCCGGGTCACCCTGCTGGACGCGGCGGGCAACGTTCTGGACACCGTCACGACCGGCACCGACGGGGTCTTCCGCTTCGTCGACCTGGCGGCGGGCGAGTACACCGTGGTGGCCTCGGGATACCCGCCGGTGGCGACCGTGCTGCGGCTCAGCGGCGGCGAGCGCACCGAGCGGGACGTGCACCTCGGCCACGAGGACTGACGGTCGCCGAAGGCCTCCCAGCCGCGGAAGCGCCCGCGCACGCTCCGGGCGCATCCACGGCCCGGCCGCGCGCGCGGGGGTCCCCGCGCGGCGCCCGCGCCCGCAGGCCGCACGGAAAACGGCTGGTGGCACGGGGTGCCGGCGACTGCCACCGGTCCGCGCGCCGAAGTTTTCCACAGGCGCGGCGTGGGCCTGGCGCGGGGCGGTGACCTTGCGTAACGTTCCATGGCATGAAGATCCTGATCAGCGCGGACATGGAGGGCGCCACCGGGGTGACCTGGCCCGGTGACGTCCTGCCCGGCACGGAGGGCTGGCAGCGGTTCCGGCGTCTGCTCACCTCCGATGTCAACGCCGCGATCGCCGGCTTCTTCGACGGCGGCGCCGACGACGTCCTGGTCAACGAGGCCCACTGGTCGATGCGGAACCTGCTGCTGGAGGAGCTGGACGAGCGGGCCCGGATCGTCATCGGTCGGCACAAGGACCTGTCCATCGTCGAAGGGGTGCAGCACGGCGACGTGGACGGCGTCGCCTTCGTGGGCTTCCACACGGGCGCGGGCACGGAAGGCGTGCTCGCCCACACCTACCTCCCCAACTCGATCACCGGCGTGTGGGTCAACGGCGGCCCGCCGGCCAGCGAGGGCCGGCTGAACGCGCTGGTGGCCGCCGAGTACGGGGTGCCCGTCGTGCTGGTCACGGGGGACGACCGGACAGGTCTCGACGCCGGGGACTACGCGCCGGCGGCGCGCACGGTCGCCGTCAAGGAGTACGTGTCGCGGTACGCGGCCGTGTGCCGGCCGCCGGCCCGCACGGCGGCGGACATCCGCGCGGCCGCGAGGGACGCTGCGTCGCTCGCCGTGCGCCACGAGCCCGAACGGGGCGGGCCGTTCACGATCGAGATCGAGTTCGACGCGGCGCACCTGGCGGGAGCCGCAGCGATCGTCCCCGGCGTTGAGCGCACGGACGAGCGCCGCGTCTCCTACACCTCACCGACCATGTACGAGGGGATCCGCTGCTACAAGGCCGTGACCACTCTCGTCTCGGCAGCTGTGGAGGAGCAGTATGGCTGACCCCCGGGCACTGGACGAGGCGGTGCGCTTCACCTCGGAGCTGATCCGGATCGACACCACCAACCGCGGCGGCGGGGACGGCAACGAGCGTCCCGCGGCGGAGTACGCCGCGGGGCTGCTCGAGGAGGCCGGGATCCCGGCCCGCGTCCTGGAGGCGGCGCCGGGCCGTGCCAACGTCGTGGCGCGGATCGCGGGCGCCCCGCGCGCGGCGAACGGGCAGAGGCAGGGCGCGCTTCTGGTCCACGGCCACCTGGACGTCGTGCCCGCCCGGGCCGAGGAGTGGAGCGTGCACCCCTTCTCCGGTGAGGTCCGGGACGGGGTGGTCTGGGGACGCGGCGCGGTCGACATGAAGGGCACGGTGGCGATGGTGCTCGCCACCGTGCGCTCCTGGGCCCGCAGGGGAGTGCGCCCCGAGCGGGACATCGTGCTCGCGCTGACGGCCGACGAGGAGGACAGTGCCACCTACGGGGCGACGTACCTCGTCGAGCGGCACGCGGAACTCTTCCGCGACTGCACCGAGGGCATCAGCGAGTCCGGGGGCTTCACCTTCCACGCCGGGCCCGGGCTGCGGCTGTACCCGGTGGGCGCGGGGGAGCGCGGCACCGCCTGGGTGAAGCTCACGGCGCAGGGCAGGGCGGGGCACGGCTCCAAGGTGAACCACACCAACGCCGTGACGCGGCTCGCCGCGGCCGTCTCCCATATCGGCGAGCACCGTTGGCCGGTGCGGATCATCCCCACCGTGCGGGCGGCACTGACCGAACTGGCCGCGCTGCACGAGGTCGAGCCCGACTTCGGCGACGTGGACACCCTGCTCACCAAACTGGGCAGCGCCGCCGCCCTGGTGGAGCCGGTGATCCGCAACAGTGCCAATCCGACCGTGCTCGAGGCCGGTTACAAGGTGAACGTCATCCCCGGTACCGCGGTCGCCTACGTCGACGGACGAGTCCTGCCGGGCGGCGACGTGGAGTTCGCGGCCACCATGGACGAACTCACCGGCCCTGACGTGGCATGGGAGTTCCACCACCGTGAGATCCCGCTGGAGGCACCCCTCGACACGCCGGTCTACGCCGCGATGAGGGAGGCACTGATCCACTTCGACCCCGATGCCCACGTCGTGCCCTATGTGATGGGCGGCGGCACCGACGCCAAGCAGTTCTCCCGACTCGGCATCAAGGGGTACGGCTTCTCCCCGCTGAAACTGCCCGAGGGCTACGACTACGCGGGGATGTACCACGGCGTCGACGAGCGGGTCCCGGTGGAGGGGCTGCACTTCGGCGTCCACGTACTCGACCGGTTCATGCTGTGCCGGCAGGACACGACCTCTGGAGTTCCCCGATGACGCACGCCCCGATCATCGCCCCCTACGGCGCCTGGGAGTCGCCGGTCGACGCCCGCACCGTCGCCTCCCACGAAGGACGCCCCGAGTTCCCCGCGTTCGTCGGCGAAGAGGTGTGGTGGACGGAGCCGCGCCCGGCCGAGGGCGGCCGCCGCGCCCTCGTGAGCCGCCTCGCCGACGGCACGATCGGCAGCCCTCTGCCCGAGCCGTGGAACGTCCGTACCCGGGTCATCGAGTACGGCGGCAGGGCCTGGACGGGCACG
The DNA here is from genome assembly GCF_965342175.1 of Actinacidiphila sp. bgisy167. Taxonomy (GTDB): domain Bacteria; phylum Actinomycetota; class Actinomycetes; order Streptomycetales; family Streptomycetaceae; genus Actinacidiphila. Next base: position 10,215 of record NZ_CBDRBL010000100.1, on the reverse strand, counting down.
GCCCGCCCCGGCCGGGGACCGCTGATCGTCTTCTCCCACTTCCCGGACCAGCGGCTCTACGCGTACGAACCCGACCTCCCCGGCGCCGTGCCGCGGCCGCTGACCCCGCACTCCCCGGTCGGCGGCGGACTGCGCTGGGCGGATCCCTGGATCCATCCGGAACTGGGCGAAGTGTGGTGCGTGCTGGAGGAGTTCACCGGGGAGGGGCCGAGCGACGTACGACGGGTGGCCGCCGCCGTCCCGCTCGACGGCTCTGCTGCCGAGGACCGTGCCGCCGTGCGCGAACTCTCCGATGACGCCCACGATTTCGTGACCGCGCCGCGCCTGTCACCGGACGGCCGGCAGGTGGTGTGGATCGCCTGGGACCACCCCCGGATGCCATGGGACGGCACGGAGCTCCAGCACGCGGCCGTCGGCCCGGACGGCACCTTCGGCGCCGCCCGCACGATCCTCGGCGGCCCCGCCGAATCCGTCGCCCAGGCGGAGTGGACGCCCGACGGCGCACTGATCGCCGCCACCGACCGCGACGGCTGGTGGAACCTGCACCGTGTCGACCCGGCCACCGGCGAGGCGGTCAATCTGCGGCCGGCGCAGGAGGAGTTCGCCGGGCCCGGCTGGCACATGGGGGCGCGCTGGTTCGCCCCGCTCGCCTCCGGGACGCTGGCGGTGCTGCACGGCGTGGGGGCCCAGAGGCTGGGGATATTCGACCCGGCGTCCGGAGAGCTGGTCGACGTGCCGGGTCCCTGGAGCGAGTGGACCGCGGCGCTGTCCACCAGCGACACCCGGGTGGTCGGCGTGGCCGCCTCGCCCCGCAGCTCCTTCGAGGTCCTGGAACTCGACACCTGCACGGGCCGCACGCGTGTCATCGGCGCCGCCCACCGTGACATCGTGCCCCCGGAATTCCTGCCCGCGCCTGTGGAGCGCACCTTCGCCGGCCCGGGCGGGCGGCAGATCCACGCTCAGCTCTACCCGCCGGCGAACCCGTACCACGCGGCGCCCGAGGGGGAGCTGCCGCCGTACGTCGTCTGGGTGCACGGAGGCCCCACGAGCCGGGCACCCCTCGTACTCGATCTGGAGATCGCCTACTTCACCTCGCGGGGGATCGGGGTCGTCCAGGTCAATCACGGCGGCTCCACCGGTTACGGACGCGCCTACCGCGAGCGGCTGCGCGAGCAGTGGGGTGTCGTCGACGTCGAGGACTGCGCCGCCGTCGCGCGGGCACTGGCGGAGGAGGGCACGGCCGACGGACGGCGTCTCGCGATCCGCGGCGGCAGCGCCGGCGGCTGGACGAGCGCGGCCTCCCTCACGGGCACCGACGTCTACGCCTGCGGCGTGATCATGTACCCGCTGCTCGACCTCACCGGCTGGGCCCGGGACGGCGAGACCCATGACTTCGAGTCCCGCTACCTCGACTCGCTCATCGGTCCCTACGCCGAGGTGCCCGAGCGCTACCGCGACCGCTCGCCGGTCACCCGGGCGGACCGGCTCACCGCGCCCTTCCTGCTGCTGCAGGGGCTGGAGGACGTGATCTGCCGGCCCGTGCAGTGCGAGCGCTTCCTCGAGCGCGTCCACGGCCGCGGCGTCCCCCACGCCTACCTCACCTTCAAGGGCGAGGGCCACGGATTCCGCCGCGAGGACACGATCGTCACCTGCATCGAGGCCGAACTCTCCCTCTATGGGCGTGTCTTCGGTTTCACCCCGCCCGCCGTCCCACGTCTGGAGCTCAGCACGTGACACCGCTCGTCCCGCTCATCCGCCCCCGCCGTCTCGTCCCCGGCGACCGGGTCGCCGTCGTCGCCCCCAGCGGTCCCGTGCCCCGGGAGCGGCTCGACGCGGGGCTCGACATCCTGCGCGGCTGGGATCTCGACCCGGTGGTGGCGCCGCATGTCCTGGACCGCCACCGCACGTTCGACTACCTGGCCGGTGAGGACGAGGCCCGCGCCCGCGACTTCCAGGACGCGTGGTGCGATCCGTCGGTGGCCGCCGTGTTCTGCGCCCGCGGCGGATACGGCGCCCAGCGCATGACGGACCTCCTGGACTGGGACGCGCTGCGGGCGGCCGGGCCCAAGACGCTCCTCGGTTTCAGCGACATCACCGCGCTGCACGAGGCGTTCGCGGTCCGGCTGGGACTGGCCACCCTGCACGGCACGATGATCGCGGCGCACGGCTTCCTCAAGGACGAGCCCACGCGCGCACAGCTGCGGGACACCCTCTTCGAGCCCGAGCGGACGCGGGTCCTCGGCGCGCCGACCGCCCGTGCCCTCGTGCCTGGCAGGGCGCGCGGAGTCACCGTCGGCGGCTGCCTGGTGCTGCTCGCCTCCGGTCTCGGCACACCGGACGGGCGGCCGGGGGTTCCGGGCGGCATCCTGCTGCTGGAGGACGTCGGCGAGGAGCCCTACCGGATCGACCGGATGCTCACGCAGCTGCTGAGGGCCGGCTGGCTCGACGGGGTGGCGGGCATCGCCCTCGGCTCGTGGCGCGACTGCGGCCCCTACGAGCAGGTGCGGGCGGTGCTCGCGGACCGGCTGGGCGGAGTCGGCGTCCCGATCGTCGAGGAGCTGGGCTTCGGCCACTGCGAGACCAGCCTGGCCGTGCCGCTCGGGGTCCCGGCCGTACTGGACGCGGACGCGGGCACCCTCACGGTGGAGGGGGTCGCGACGGCCGGCTGACGTGCGGAGCGGCAGCGTACGTCCAGGTGGCGTGCGGAGCGGCGCCGCACGCCGAGGGCATTGCATGGGAGCACACACACGAGCCCGCGCTCGTTGCGCGGGCTCACCGGACGAATGACGACCTACGAGGTGGGACTCCCTTCGCCGGCATGGTCCGGATCAGGTGCTAGGGGTCGCTCTCCGGTCTCTCAACCTCTTCCCGGACCTTCGAGCCTCTCAGCCCGGCCGTTGAACCCGGCTCCGGTGGAAGCTGCCGCTCCCGTTCCGTATCCGGTGCTGCCGGACTCCCTCGCTCGCCCCGTAGGCCACCTCCAGTTTACGCACCGCGGCCACACATCGCGAGGTCAAATCATAACAAATTAGGACTTTTTCAGTAGAGTTGTGTCACTGGCGCCTCCTGCGTCTCAGTGCTCCCGTACGCCACGGGGCGCGGCGTGCGTTCGGGCGTTCGCGGTATGGCGGTGCCGCGTGAACCCCCGTCCAAGCACCCTCACCGGGCCGGGCGGGGAACGGCGGCTGCCTCCAGGGGTGGGGCCTGCACGACGCTGCGCTGCCGCCATTCGGCGGGGGAGAGGCCGTAGACCGCCCGGAAGCTGCGGCTGAAGTGGGCGTGGCTGGCGAAGCCCCACCGGTGCGCGATGGCCGCCACGGTCTGCTGCTCCAGTTCCGGCCGGACGAGGTCCCTGCGGCAGGCCTCCAGCCTGAGCCGCTGGATCCACCGGCCCATGGTCATGGGCTCCTCCTGGAAGAGCTGGTAGAGGTAGCGGACGGAGATGTGGTGCGCGGCCGCTACCGTCGCCGGGGACAGGGCGGGATCGTCCAGGTGGGCGCGGATGTACGTGCGCACGCGCTGCAGCAGGGCGTGCTCCACCGCGGTCTGCTCCCCGGCGGTGCCCTCCAGGGATACCAGGGCGGTCAGCACGTCGACCATGCCCTGGCGCAGGAACCGGTTCGCGTCCTGCTCGCGGATGCAGTGGTCCGTCACGGTGACGAGGCTGTTCACATACGAGGCGAGGACACCGCTGATCCCCTCGGCGGGAGAGTAGGTCCGGCCGGTGGCCAGGCGCAGGAGCGAGTCAGGGAGGTCCACCATCTCCCGCGGCACCGTGGCGACATGCTGCCGGACCGGGCCGGTGAAGCCGAGGACGTACGGCCTGCGGCTGTCGAGGATGACGAGTTCACCGGCGCCCACCCGTGTCTCGCGGCCGTCCTGCACCGCGACACTGCCGCCGATGCGCTGCAGGCTCACGAGCAGTGAACCGTCCTCGTCGTCCGCGATCAGCGGCGCGGTACGTGCCATCTGCTGCGGACTCGCCTCGAGGAAACCGACCTGGACGCCGGAGACGCATGCCCGGCGTATCGCCCCGTGCAGCTCGGTCACTCCCTGGGTGCGGATCTCCAGCCGGGTGAACGCCTTGCGGACGGCGTCCTTCCAGTACTCGCACCTCTTGTCCGGCGGTTGTTTGTCTGTGCAGAATGCTTCGATCACGATGTCCTCCGGTCCGGGACTGGAGTCCCTGGGTCCCGGACTCGATTAGGGAGTCTCCGAGCGTCGTTGCCGAGGCCCTTCATACCCACCGTAAAAATCGGCTATCGCCCGACCACCGTCGCCCGGGCAGGACTGCGGGCCATCCGCAGTCGTCCGCACCTGGGACTGCGCGCTATCCGCAGGTCGGCTGGGCGCGACGGTCGGCGCCCTTCGTGCGGACACCGCGCGGTGAAGGCGGGGTCGGCGATGCTGAGGAGTGCGGACGCCGCCGGAGGCAGACGCCGTGGACCGAAGACCAGCCCTGTGGTGTGGACGGCACGGTCGCGTGGACGGCGCCACCGCCGGACGCCACCGCCCGGGTCCATCGCTCGGCGCCACCGCCCGCCGGGTGCGTTCAGACGCGGTCGAAGGGCCCCGCATAGCGGAACGTCCCGTTCACCGACGAGGCGTACGCGGACAGCGGGCGGACCTGGAACTACGGCCCCCAGGCCGGGTCGGGCGGGGTGATCCGGTAGTCCGTGCTCGCCCGGAAGCCGTAGCGGCCGTAGTAGTCCGGGCTGCCCAGCAGCCCGACCAGCGGCTCCCCGAGGGCGTCGGCGGCGCCCAGGACGGTGTGCACCAGCGCCAGGCCGACCCCCCTGCGCTGGTGGGCGGGCGCCACGCTCAGCGGGCCCAGACCGAGCACAGGCGTGCCGCCGACGTGCGCCCGCGTGCAGACGACATGTCCGACGACGCGTCCTCCGTCGGCGTCCACGGCGGCCAGCGACAGCTCCGGCAGCCACGCGTCGCTCTGACGCAGCTCGGCCAGCAGCGCGACCTCGACGGGGACGGGAAGGCCCGCGGCCGCGAACGCCTCCCCGGTGAGCGCCTGTACCGCCGGGACGTCGTCGGGGGTCTCACGCCGAATCAGCATCCGGGCAGTCTGGACGCCCCGTCCCCGCCGGGCAAGCGTTTTTCTCCCCGGCCGCCGCCTCGGCGAGAAGCGGGGCGGCGGCCGCGGGGACGGAACCGGGGAAGGGGCCGCGCAGCAGGGAGACGAGCCCGTGGATGAGGTCCTCGCGCCAGCACAGGTAGTCGTGGCCGCCGTTGTACTCGTGGTGGGCCACCTCGTAGCCCTGGGCCCGCAAGGCGTCCCGGAAGCGGTAAACCGCGGCCTTCAGTCCCCACTCCTGCAGGCCCGCCGACAAATGGAAGCGGACCGGTCTGCGCCCGAGCGCCGCCACGCGCCCGGTGAGCCACTCCCCGGGCGTCGCCTGGCCGTTGTGCCGGGCCGGCCACCAGAAGGCGCCGGACTGCGCGAGCACGTTCCCGAAGGACTCGGGCCGCCGCAAGGCGGCGTACGCCGAGGCCAGTCCGCCGAGGCCCTGGCCCGCGACGACCGTGCGTGCAGGGTCCCCGCCCGCCGGCCACCGGCGGGCCGCCCAGGGCAGGAGTTCCCCGGTCAGGAAGTCCACGAGGCGTTCGTCGCAGCTGAGTTCCCGGCGCCGGGTGCCGCTGTCCAGGGCGTCCGGCATCAGCGCGAGCAGCGGCGGCAGCGCGCCGGACGCCACGAGCCCGTCGAGCAGCGCGGAGACGTCGAGATGCTGCTGCCACACGTCCCCGTCGAGCAGCACCACCACGGGCAACCCCGCCGGGTCCTCGTGGCCGGCCGGTGCGTAGCACCAGACACGGCGCCAGTTGCGCAGGTGGGCGCTGCGCAGGGTGTGGACGGAGACCTCGCCCACCGGTGGTCCGGGGCGGTCCCGCCACGCGCCCCGTGGAACCGGGGCCTCGGGGAGGGCTACCACCGAGAGCGGCTCGACACCCCAGCGGGTGGGGAAGACCTGCGTGTTGAGCGGATCGCGCCGCGGATGGCGGCGCAGCCGGCGCAGATACGTCTGCGTGGGCGCGGTGATCGCGGTGGCCTCGGCGGGCCCGGCGGTCCCGGTGGGCGACGCGACGGCGCCGTCGCCCTCGTCCACGCACAGCGCGTACGTGGCACGCCAGTCGGCGCGCATCCGTATCGTCCAGTGCCACACCTGGGTTCCCGGTATCCGCGACATCAGATTGCCCGCCAGGTCGTCGGGGTCGAGCACCTGGTTGGGCAGGGCCAGTACGGCGCGCGTCCGGGCGGTTCCGCGCCAGAGGAAGGTCACCGCGCAGTGCCCGGGGTCGCCCTCCAGCCGCTCCACCAGCGGTGTCCCCTCGGCCGCCACGGCCGCCCAGAACTCCGCCTCCCGCTCCGGACGGGCGGCGAGCTCTCCCAGCCGCCGGCTGTGCGCGCGTTCGACGGGGGCGGGACGCGGAACCCGCGGCGCGCGCGAGGGCGTGCCGTTCGGCGGGCTCCCCAGTGGGGACAGCATGATCGGCACATCCTCCCGGAACCGTGCGACGGCAAGAGAAAGACTGAACGACGTTCACTTCGTGCGGATCGGCGCCGCCGTGCCCGGTTCGGGGGGACGGCCGTCCGCGCCGCACCTCGGGCCCACGGGCCGTCGACCGTCGTCCGCAGCCTGGGCCGCGCGGGGGCGACGCGACCGCCCGCCCCGCCCTTCCGGGCCGGGTGGCTCCCCGGGGGAGCCGGCCTCCTGTACGCGGGGGTACGCGTCCGCAGTCCTCACCACGGGAACGTTCCCGTCTACCGGTGCTCCGACACCGCTGTACCGCGGTCACCCGGCACCCGCCTCGTCGCACCAGCCACACGCGCGCCCGACACGAACCGGGCCAGGCCGCCCACGACTTCGCGTCGCCGAAGCGCGGAAAACCGTTCGTCCGCGGCGCGCGGCCCCCCGCACAGTAGTGCGCACCAAGGACGACCACGAGGGGGAACCCGATGTCGACGCTGCGTGTCACGGCCGAAAGGCTCACCGTCCATGTCCACCCGAACGCGGACGCGCTGGAACTCGCCCAGGTGGGCCTCTACCGCGCGGTCGTGGCCAAGGGCGTCTACCGGACCGGCGACTTCGCGCTCTACATCCCCGAGCAGTCCGTGCTGCCCCCCGCGCTCATCGCCGAACTCGGCCTGACCGGACGGCTCGCCGGCTCCGCGGCCGACCGCGTCAAGGCGGTCCGCCTGCGCGGCGAGCTGTCCCAGGGCATCGTCTGCCGCCCGGCCGCGCTGGACGGCACGGACCTTGCGAGGGCCGCCGAGGAAGGCACCGACTTCGCCGGGCTCCTCGGCATCACCAAGTGGGTGCCGCCGGTCCCGGTGGCGATGAGCGGCGACGTGGAGTCCGCGCCGGAGCTGCTGCCCTGGATCGACATCGAGAACATCAAACGCCACCCCGGCGTCTTCGCCCCGGGTGAGCCGGTCGCCGTCACCGAGAAGCTCCATGGCACGGCGTGCTGCCTGACCTACCTTGCCGGCTCTGGACGTGTGCTGGTCACCTCCAAGGGGCTGGGCGCCCAGCGCATCGCCCTGAAGGAGTCCGACGGCAACCTCTACTGGCGCGCCGTCCGCAGCCACCGCCTGCCCGACGTCGCGGCGGCCCTCGCCGACCGGCTCGGCGCCGACCGGGTGGCCGTCTTCGGCGAGGTCTACGGCGCGGGTGTCCAGGACCTCGGCTACGGCGCCGACGCGCGCGGCGACACGCCCGGCTTCGCGGTCTTCGACATCGCCGTCGACGTCGGCGGGGCCGTGCGGTGGCTCGACCCGGCCGCGGTGCTCCCGCCCGGGAGCGTGCCGCTGGTGCCGACGCTGTACGAGGGCCCGTTCGACCTGGACGCCGTCCTGGAGCTCGCGCGGGGTTCCGAGACCGTCTCCGGCCGAGGTCTGCATCTGCGCGAAGGCGTCGTGGTCCGGGCGGCCCCGGACCGCCGCAGCCCCGAGCTCGGCGGACGCGCCGTCCTGAAGGCGGTCAGCGACGCCTATCTCACCCGCAAGGGCGGTACCGAGTACGGGTGACCCCGCATAGCGCGCATGACCGTTTCCCCGCTGGGTACGCGCAGTCCCCGAGCCACCCCGCACGCAAGCAACGGAAGGGAACGGCCATGACCGACTTCACCACTCCGAACGGTGCGCAGCCCCCGGCGCAGCGTGCCCTGCACGAGATCGCCACCGGCGGCGACAACGCCGCCGCGCTCACCACCCTGGCCGCCAGCGACATCCTGCTGCCGGTGCCGGGCCCGCCGGAGGAGCCGGCGGCCGGCGCGGACGGGGAGGAGCAGGAGATGATCAGCCTGCCCGTCTTCGAGCAGGAGGACGGGACGAAGCTCGTCCCGGTCTTCACCTCGGAGGTGCGCCTGGCGCACGCCCTGCCGAACGCCCGGGGCTACCGCGTCCTGCCGCTGGCGGCGCTGAGCAACGGCTGGCCGTCGGACGACCTCACCCTCGCGATAGACGCGGGGTCGCCGGACACGCTCACCATCAGGGGCGAGGGCGTCCGGGCGCTGGCGGGCCTGTCGGGCTGACCCAGCCCTTCCGTCCCCCGCGCGGGCCGCGCTCCCTGAGGAGCGCGGCCCGCGTCGCTCCATGGGGTCAGAGCGGTCGGCACGGTCAGATCGGTCGGTAGACGGTCAGGGCCTCGTTGGCCTTGTCGATCACCAGGTCGCGTGGCGCGGGCGCCACCTCGCCGTCGAAGGCCAGGCGGGTTCCCTGCTCGACGCCGCTGATCCGCAGCCGCCGCAGCAGGGCCGTGCTGGAGCCCGTGAGTGCCGCGGCGAGCAGGCGGGCGCGGGCGTAGGGGCGGCCGGGGACGATGCGCACGTCGAGCTGCCCGTCGGACAGGGCGCGGCGGCGCACCGGCGCCGGCCCGACGCTGCGGTAGGCGCCGTTGCCGGCGAAGAGCATCCAGACCGAGTGCCGCTGCCCGTTGATCACGAGGTCGGTCGGGGCGGAGGTGCGCAGTACGTGCAGCGCGGCCAGCACCCCGGCGGGCCAGTTGCCCACGCGCCGCGACCAGCGTTCACGGTAGTGGACCAGGTCGGGGTAGACGCCGATGCTGAAGGTGTTGAGGAAGACCGTCGATTCGGCCGACTCGGCCTTCTCGCCCGCGGCGTCGCCGGTCGGGGTGACGCGGGCGACGTCGACGGCGATGGCGGTGCCCTCCTGGACCGCCCGCGCGGCGTCGTCGATGCTCCGGATCGACAGGTCGAGCGCGAAGTGGTTGTACGAGCCGCCGGGGGAGACGAGCAGGGGCACGCCGTGCCGCAGGGCGACCGACGCGGCGAGGCTGACGCTGCCGTCCCCGCCGTGGATGCCGAGCGCGCCGCCGGACTGCGCGGCCTGCTGGGCGGCCTTCTCCAGCATCTCGGCGAGGTCGTCGTCCTCCGAACAGACCTCGACCACGGCCTCGGGCAGCGCGGCGCGCAGCCGTTCGGCGGGCGGGCCGAGCAGCGGCGGGGGTCCGGACACCTCGTTGACGACCGCGTAGAGCCCGCGGCCGTCCGGCAGCGCGGGGGCGTCGGCCCGGGGAGTCGGGGCCATCTCCAACTGCCGCGCGGTCGGCACGAGGCTTCGGGCCGCGAGGGCCGCCCCCGCGCCGAGGGTCAATCCGGCGGCGACGTCGCTGGGATAGTGCACACCCGTGTAGATCCGCGAGAACGCCACCGACCAGGCGACCGGCAGCACCGCGGCCCCCCAGCGGGGTGACTCCAGGGCGACGCCCGCGGCGAACGCGGCGGCTGACGCGGCGTGGCCGGACGGGAAGGACGTGGTGCCGGGCTGCCGCGAGAGCCGACGCATCACGGGCACGCCGTCCAGGACGGGCCGGCTGCGGCGCACCGCGCCCTTGCCGAGGGTGTTGACCACCGCCGACGCCACCGCCAGCGACCCCGCGCCGCGCAGCGCGGCACGTCGGCCGGTGCGACCGCCGACGGCCGCCATGCCGGCCGCGACCCCGAACCACAGCAGCCCGTGGTCGGCGGCCTTGCTGAGCCGCGGCAGCACCGGCTCGGCGGCCGGCCAGGGACGATCGGCAACCCTCCGGAACAGCTTCTTGTCCCATGCGCTCAGGATGCGGCGCACAACGACTCCCTCCACGATCGATCGGTCTTCGGTCTGTGCTGGTCGGTGCTCGGCGGTGCCGGGCAGTGCACGGCGACGCGGGGGGGGGACAGGGGGGGGTCAACCCCCCATCC
>NZ_CBDRBL010000099.1:0-21745 GCF_965342175.1 Actinacidiphila sp. bgisy167 | reverse complement strand
CCCCCCCCCCCCCCCCCCCCCCCCCCCCCCCCCCCCCCCCCCCCCCCCCCCCCCCCCCCAGGCCCGCGGCCTGCACGCCGAGGACAGCGAAGCCAGCGCCGCCATGGCACGCCATGGCCTCCAGCTGCTCGGTGAGCTCCTCCCCGGCGGCGGCTACCAGATCCTGACCCACTGCAACACCGGTGCCCTCGTCTCCGGTGGGGAGGGCACCGCGTTCGCCGTCGCCCTCGCCGCCCACCGGCAGGGCCGGCTGCGCCGTCTGTGGGTCGACGAGACACGCCCGCTGCTCCAGGGGGCCCGCCTCACCGCCTACGAGGCCGCCCGCGCCGGTATGGCGTACACCCTGCTCACGGACAACGCGGCCGGTTCGCTCTTCGCACGAGGCGACGTCCACGCCGTCCTCATCGGCGCGGACCGCGTCGCCGCCGACGGCTCCGTCGCCAACAAGGTGGGCAGCTACCCTCTCGCGGTACTCGCCCGCTACCACAACGTGCCCTTCATCGTCGTCGCCCCGACCACCACCATCGACCAGGGCACCGCTGACGGCTCGTCCATCGAGATCGAACAGCGTCCCGGCCAGGAAGTGACCGAATCGGGCGGACGCCTCGTGGCGCCGCTCGGGACGCAGACGTACAACCCTGCGTTCGATATCACACCCGCGGCTCTGATAACGGCAATAGTCACTGAAAACGGCGTAATTGCACCGGTCACCTCCGATGCCTTGACAGCTTTGTGCCCGTCTCGTGCTCCAGGTCACGATCAGGTAATGGGATGATGGTCGCTATGAAGGGACGCGTCCTGGTCGTCGACGACGACACCGCACTGGCAGAGATGCTCGGCATCGTGCTGCGCGGAGAAGGTTTTGAGCCGTCGTTCGTGGCCGACGGTGACAGGGCCCTCGCCGCTTTCCGTGAGACCAAGCCCGATCTGGTCCTCCTCGACCTCATGCTCCCCGGACGGGACGGCATCGACGTGTGCCGCCAGATCCGGGCCGAGTCCGGGGTGCCCATCGTCATGCTCACCGCGAAGAGCGACACCGTCGACGTCGTCGTGGGCCTGGAGTCCGGCGCCGACGACTACGTCATCAAGCCGTTCAAGCCCAAGGAGCTCGTCGCCCGCGTGCGCGCCCGGCTGCGCAGGGCCGAGGAGCCGACCCCCGAGCAGCTCACCATCGGCGACCTCGTCATCGACGTCGCCGGGCACTCGGTCAAACGGGACGGCCAGCCGATCGCGCTGACCCCCCTCGAGTTCGACCTGCTCGTCGCGCTCGCACGCAAGCCCTGGCAGGTCTTCACCCGCGAGGTGCTGCTCGAGCAGGTCTGGGGCTACCGGCACGCCGCCGACACCCGCCTGGTCAACGTGCACGTGCAGCGTCTGCGCTCCAAGGTCGAGCGGGACCCCGAGCGTCCCGAGATCGTGGTGACCGTCCGCGGCGTCGGCTACAAGGCCGGACCCGGCTGACATGGCCACCCCGTACGAGCGTGAACGGACGGAGAGCCGGCACGCGGACCCCCTGACGGGTCTGCTGCCGGTGCTCCGCTCGCTCGTGCGCTGGGCGAGGCGGCCCCTGCAGCCCGCCGTACGGCTCTGGCGCCGCAACATCCAGCTGCGCGTGGTCGCCACCACCCTGCTGATGTCCCTCGGCGTCGTCCTGCTCCTCGGCATCGTCGTCATCGGGCAGGTCAAGAACGGACTGCTGGACGCCAAGCGGCAGACCGCCCAGAGCCAGGCCGTCGGCGGCTTCGCCGTCGCCAAGGAGAACGCCCGCAACGTCACCGGCACCGGCGGCACCGGCGAGGGAACCGACGGGCGCAGTCAGACCGACACCGCCACCTGGCTCAACAACCTCGTCGAGGGACTCGCCAGCAGCGGACAGGGCGTCTACTCGGTCGTCGCCCTCAGCTCCGACGCGCAACAGCCCTACGGCCTGCGAGCCGACAGCCCCGGCACCCACGCACCGCGCGGCTCCGGCGGCGTCCGGCCCGAGGAGAGCGTGCCCGCCGACCTGCGCAAGGCACTCGACGAGCAGTCCGACGTCTTCGAGCGCTACACCTCGATGAAGAGCGACAGCGTCCCCGACGGGGAACCCGCCCTCATCGTCGGCCAGCGCCTCAGCGACCCCAACGGCAAGCCGTTCCAGCTGTACTACCTCTTCCCCTTCGACCAGGAGGACAAGACCCTCGGCCTGGTCAAGGGCACCCTGGCCACCGCAGGGATCTTCGTCGTCGTCCTGCTCGGCGCCATCGCCTGGCTCGTCGTTCGCCAGGTCGTCACGCCCGTCCGGATGGCCGCCCGCATCTCCGAGCGGCTCGCCGCGGGACACCTCCAAGAACGCATGAAGGTCACCGGCGAGGACGACATCGCCCGCCTCGGCGAGTCCTTCAACAAGATGGCCCACACCCTCCAGGTCAAGATCCAGCAGCTGGAGGACCTGTCGCGGATGCAGCGCCGCTTCGTCTCCGACGTCTCCCACGAGCTGCGCACCCCGCTGACCACCGTGCGCATGGCCGCCGACGTCATCCACGAGGCCCGGGAGGACTTCGACCCCGCCACGGCCCGCTCCGCCGAACTGCTGCAGAACCAGCTGGACCGCTTCGAGTCGATGCTCTCCGACCTCCTGGAGATCAGCCGCTTCGACGCGGGCGCCGCGGCGCTGGAGGCCGAGCCCATCGACCTGCGCGACGTGGTACGACGTGTCGTCGACGGCGCCGAGCCGATCGCCGAACGCAAGGGCAGCCGCATCGTCGTCCACGGCGACGAGCAGCCCGTCACCGTCGAAGCCGACGCCCGGCGCGTCGAACGCATCCTGCGCAACCTCGTCGTCAACGCCGTGGAGCACGGTGAGGGCCACGACGTCCACGTCCGCATGGCCTCCGTCGGGGGCGCCGTCGCCGTCGCCGTGCGCGACCACGGCGTCGGCCTCAAGCCCGGCGAGGCCACCCGCGTCTTCAACCGCTTCTGGCGCGCCGATCCCGCCCGCGCCCGCACCACCGGAGGCACCGGCCTCGGGCTCTCCATCGCCTTGGAGGACGCCCGCCTGCACGGCGGCTGGCTCCAGGCCTGGGGCGAGCCCGGCGGCGGCTCCCAGTTCCGGCTGACCCTGCCCCGTACCGGCGCCGACACCCTCCGCGGATCGCCGATCGCGCTCGAGCCCGAGGACTCCCGCCGCAACCGCGAGCTCGCGAGCACGCTCTCCCACCGGGGCATGCCGCCCGGCGCCACCGCGCTCGACGCCGCCACGCCTCGGCCATCCGGACACCACGGCTTCCCGGCGCCGCGGTTCGCCGCGCCCGCCATCCCCTCCATGCCGTTCACCCCGCCGCGGCCGCCCGCCGCCGACCCCGCGGCCCTGCCCGGCAACGGCGCTCGGGTCGTCGGACACCGCGCCGGCGCCGGCACGGTCACCCACCCCACGACAGCGGACGAAGCGCGGGAGGACGACGACTGATGCGCGCGAAGGGGGGCGGCCCGCCGAGGCCGGCCGTTGCGGGTGTGCTCCTGGGCGTCCTCGTGCTGCTCACGGGCTGCGCCTCCATGCCCAGCAGCGGCGAGGTGCACGAGGTCGGCGGGGAGAAGCACGCCGACACCGACCCCCAGGTCCGGGTCTTCGGAGTCAAACCGCAGGGCGGAGAGACCCCCCGCGAGATCGTCAGCGGTTTCCTCGAGGCCACCACCAGCGACGAGGCCGACTACGCCACCGCCAAGCTCTACATGACCGATGAGCAGGCCAAGCGCTGGAAGCCCCAGTCGGGGATCACCGTCCTCGCCGACGGAGCCGTCCAGGTGCAGGAACCGGTCCCGGCGGCCGCCGCCAAGGACGGCGGCAGCACCCAGATCACCCTCACCGGCAGCAAGGTCGCCACCGTCGACGCCCGGCACGCCTACCGCGCCGAGAACGGCACCTTCAGCAGCGGCATACGCCTGACCGAGGAGCACGGGGAATGGCGCATCGCCGGTGTCGCCGACGGCCTTGTGCTGAGCGAGGCCGACTTCCAGCGCTTCTACCGCTCCGTCGACACCTTCTACTTCGCCGCCCCCGGGCCCGGCCCCAAGGACGCCGTGGCCGGCCGGGACGACCTCGTCGCCGACCCGATCTACCTGCGCAAGCGCGTCAACGTGCTGAGCAACGCCGTCAACGCCCTGCTCGCCGGGCCCACCGACTGGCTGGAGCCGGTGGTCGTCTCGGCCTTCCCCGCGGGCATCCGGGCCAAGGAGGTCGAACTCGACGACTCCCAGCGGGTGACGGTGAAGCTCAAGGGTGCCCCCGGCGGCGACAGCGAGCGCTGCGAACGGATGGCCGCCCAGCTCATCCAGACCGTCCAGGGCATGTCGTCCACGCCCGTGCCCTCCGTCGAGATCCAGGGCCCCTCCGGCCGCGCTCTGTGCACGCTGCATCGTGAGGACGCCGGCGCCTACGCACCCGACAAACTGGTCGGCGCCAGCAAGGAGCAGTACTTCGTCAACGCGGAGCACCATCTCGTCAGCCTCAGCGGCAGCGGTACGGACACCAGGCCCGGCGCGGTGGCCGGTCCTCTCGGCAGCGGGCCCTTCCGGGTGGGTTCCGCCGCAGTACGCCGCGACGAGCACTACGCCGCCGCCCTCAGCGAAGACGACGCGAGCCTGTATGTGACCGAGCTGAGCGACGACGCCCAACTCGGCCCCGTCGTGCTCCGCAGTGTGGCCGCCGACCCGAAGAACCGGTTCACGACCCCCAGCTGGGACGGCTATGGCGACCTCTGGATCGCCGACCGCGACCCCGACCGGCCGCGGCTGCTCATGCTGCCGGACGGCACGGGCAGCCCCGTCCGCGTCGATGTGCCGGAGCTCGGCGACGGGCGCATCGAGTCGCTGCGGGTGGCGGCCGACGGCGTGCGCATCGCCCTGCTGGTGCGCGAGGGCAACCACACCACGCTGCGGCTCGGGCGGATCGAGCGTTCCGGCAACGCGGCCGAACAGAAGATCACGGTGGCGGAGTTGCGCAGCGTCGCGCCGCAGTTGGAGGACGTCATAGCGACGTCCTGGGCAGGGTTCAGCCGGCTGGTCGTGGTGGGTCGCGAGGAGGGGGGAGTGCCGCAGATCCAGTACGTGGACGTGGACGGCTCCAGCGCGTCCTCGTCAAGCCTGCCGGGCATCAGCGGAGTGGTGTCGGTGGCTGCGTCGGAGCGTCAGGACGCACCGCTGCTCGCGGAACTCGAGGGCGGTGTCTTCCGGCTGCCGCCCGACGGCAACTGGAGGGAAGTCGCGCCCAAGGCCGGCTCGCCCGTCTACCCCGGCTGACGGGCGGACCACCCGTTCACTCCGGGTGCCGGGGGGGTGTAGGTTCCCGGGTGCCGGGTGCCGGGTGCCGGGTGCCGGGTGCCGGGTGCCGGGTGCCGGGTGCCGTGGGAGCCGTGCCTGTCCGGCTGCCCGATCCACTCCGGCACGGGGCCGGCCACAGCCCCCGCCGCAGGCCGTGCAGGTCTGCTCCGCCGGGCGCGGCAGCAGTTGTCCACAGGCTGAGGACGGGGCTGGCGCCGATCGCGCGTTCCCGGCATCGTCGAGTCATGCGAGGAGCTCAAGGACGGCGGTCCGCTCGGTGCGGCCGCGCGGTGCGCTCATGGTGGCGGGAGATGGCCGGGCTCCTGCTTCCGGCCGAGTGCGCGGGGTGCGGGGCGCCGCGGATCATGCTGTGCGACGAGTGCGGCGCAGCGCTGTACGAGCCGGGGCCCCGGGAGGTCCGGCCGGACGCGCCGCCCGCGGGGCTGCCCGCCGTCTGGGCGGCCACCGTATACGCCGACCAGCCGCGCGCGGTGCTGCTGGCGCACAAGGAGCGTGGCGCGCTGGGCCTGGCCCGTCCCCTGGGCGGGGCCCTGGCGGGAGCGGTCTACGCGGCGGTGCGGGGAGGGGGTGGGGGTGGGGCCCCTGATACGCGGCGCCGGGAAGACGACCTCCCCCTCCCCACCCCTCCCGCTGTCATCCCGTCCCGTGCCCTTCCCCCCTTCCTCCTCGTCCCCGTCCCCTCCTCCCGCCGGGCGGTCGCCGCCCGCGGCCATGACGCGACCCGACGCCTGGCCCTCGCGGCTGCCGCGGACCTGCGGCGGGACGGGCTGACCGTCCGGGTGGCCGCGGTGCTGCGGCAGTGCCGCGCGGTCGCCGACCAGTCGGGGCTGGGCGCCCGCGACAGGCCCGCGAACCTCGACGGCGCCCTGACCGCCGTGCGCGGCGCCGGCCGCCTCCTGAGGACCGCCTCGGTGGTGCTGGTGGACGATCTGATGACGACGGGCGCCTCGCTGGCCGCGGCGGCCGGTGCGGTCGAGGAAGCCGGTGCCCGGGTCCTGGCCGCGGCGGTCGTCGGCGGCCCGGCGCCGTTGCGCCGTCCCACGGGGGGTCGGGGAGACCGGGGTGCTACGGGCGGGCGGTCAGGCCGAGTCTCTGGACGGAGTCCTGGAAGCTGACACCGCGAAGCAGCCAGCCGAACAGGCGGTTCGCTCGAACGTCCGGTCCGGTCGAACGTCTCTGACGATGTCGAACGGAGGTGCGAAGGGGAGGGCGGCTTGCCGGGCGGCGGAGTGTGCGCCGCGCGGCAGGCGAGAACAAGCCGAAGTCGGCGCTCACGGCCGCCCTCGCAGGTGACACAAGGGGCATGTCGCCCAAAGACAGGTAGAGCGCTTCTGGGGGTGCCGACCCCGGGGCAGCGGGTCTATGTTCGGTGGTGAGGGGTGGCGGCACCCGCTGCGGGCCGCCGTTTCCCGGACCGTGACACGCGGTTCACCCATGGTTCAGTGGGTGAATCCCTGTTTCGCGGGGGAGGAGGAGGTGAGAGTCGCGGCTTCGCCGCCCGGAAGCCTCCGAGCGCGCGGAGCGGCTACGAACGTCGACGCCGGGCGGGACTTGGTGCCCCCCGGCCTCAGCGCAAGGGATCGCCGCGCGAGACCGAGGCGATCCGGGAACGGAGTTCTGCGTGGACATCGTCGTCAAGGGCCGTAAGACCGAGGTGCCCGAGCGGTTCCGCAAGCACGTGAACGAGAAGCTGGAGAAGATCCAGAAACTCGACGGCAAGGTGATGAGCCTCGAGGTCGAGGTGTCCAAGGAACCGAACCCCCGGCAGGCAGAACGTTCCGACCGGGTGGAGATCACGCTGCGCACCCGTGGCCCGGTGATCCGGGCCGAGGCCGCCGCTCCCGACTCCTACGCGGCGCTCGACGTCGCGGTGAACAAGCTCGAGGCGCGGCTGCGCAAGGCGGCTGACAAGCGCCGGGTGCATCGTGGCGGAAGCCGTGCGCCGATGAGCGTGGCGGAGGCGACGGCCGGGCTGGCCACGGCCGAGTTCAACGGCACCCCGAGCGGCGGGGAGACGTCCACAGGCGTGCCCACCACCAAGATCGGCGGTCGTCTCGAGGTCCAGGGCGAAGGGCCCCTGGTGGTTCGCGAGAAGACGCACGCTGCAGCACCTATGACGCTTGACCAGGCCCTCTACGAGATGGAACTGATCGGGCACGACTTCTACCTGTTCATCGACTCCGACACGGGACAACCGAGTGTCGTCTACCGGCGGCACGGCTACGACTACGGCGTCATCCATCTCAAGGCGGACCCCTCCGTCGAGGATGCGCCGTCCGGCGCGGGTGGTGCGCTCCGCCGGTGAGCTAGGGATCAGCGGTGACGCTCCCGGGCGGAAAACGACCTTCGCCTGGGGGCGTCGCCGTGCCCGGGCATGGAATCATGGGCGGGCAGCCAATGCGCGGGCCGCACCGCTCGGTTGGCCTGGCACGGAGAGTGCGACTACCGCGGGCGCCGGCCCGAGGGGGAGGAACCGATGGCGGACAGCTTCGAGCCCGCGCCGGCCGGTGGCGAGGAGCCCGGCACGGGCGCCGCGGGGAGCCCGGCTGCCGCCGGTGCGCCGCGCAAGGAGCCGATCAGGGTGCTCGTGGTGGACGACCACGCCCTGTTCCGCCGGGGGCTGGAGATCGTGCTCGCGCAGGAAGAGGACATCCAGGTCGTCGGCGAGGCGGGGGACGGCGCGGAGGCGACGGAGAAGGCCGCGGATCTGCTGCCGGACATCGTGCTGATGGACGTGCGGATGCCCAAGCGGGGCGGTATCGAGTCCTGCACCTCTATCAAGGAGGTGGCCCCCAGCGCGAAGATCATCATGCTGACGATGAGCGACGAGGAGGCGGACCTCTACGAGGCCATCAAGGCGGGGGCGACCGGCTACCTCCTCAAGGAGATCTCCACCGACGAGGTGGCCACGGCGATCCGCGCCGTGGCGGACGGCCAGTCGCAGATCAGCCCGTCGATGGCGTCGAAGCTGCTCACCGAGTTCAAGTCGATGATCCAGCGCACGGACGAGCGCAAGCTCGTGCCGGCCCCCCGGCTGACGGACCGTGAGCTGGAGGTGCTGAAGCTGGTCGCCACCGGCATGAACAACCGGGACATCGCCAAGGAGCTCTTCATCAGCGAGAACACGGTGAAGAACCATGTGCGCAACATCCTGGAGAAGTTGCAGCTGCACTCGCGGATGGAAGCCGTGGTCTACGCGATGCGGGAGAAGATCCTCGAGATCCGCTGATCCGCTGATCCGCTGATCCGCTGGCCCTGGCCCTGGCCCTGACCCCTGGCGCTGACCGTGTCCCGCCTCCGGGTCCGTCGGTGCCGCTGAGCCGGTCGGCTGAGCAGTCCCCGCGTCGGCCGCGCCGGCCGCCTCGGGTGCGTCCGGTCAGGAAGCGGCGACGGCTTCGGCCAGGGCCGCGGCGAGCTTCGGGACGTCGAGCCGTTCGATACGGACCTCCTCGCAGCCTACCCACGCGGCGGCCTCCCGCAGCGCCTGCGCCATGGGCTCGACGGCGCGCGCGGACTCCAAGGACACCTGACGGGCTATCAAGGTCTTTCCCTCGCGGGCCGGGTCGGCGCGGCCGACCAGTCGGCCGCCGGACAGCAGCGGCATCGCGAAATACCCGTGCACGCGCCGGGGCTTGGGGACATAGGCCTCGAGGCGGTGGGTGAAGCCGAAGATGCGCTCGGTGCGGGGCCGGTCCCAGATCAGGGAGTCGAAGGGGGAGAGCAGGGTCGTGCGGTGGCGGCCGCCGCGGGAGGCGTCCGCCAGGGCGGCCGGGTCCGCCCAGGCGGGCTTGCCGCCCCAGCCCTCGACCTGGACGGGCACGAGGCAGGTGTCGGCGATGACCGCGTCGACCTGCTCACCCTTGAGGCGGTGGTAGTCGGCGAGGTCGGCTCGGGTGGCGACGCCCAGTGCGGCACCGGCCTGGGCGACCAGGCGGCGCAGGCATTCGGCGTCGTCGATGTCGTCGTGGAGGAGGGCGTCGGGGACGGCGCGCTCGGCGAGGTCGTAGACGCGCTTCCAGCCGCGCCGTCGGGTGCAGACGACCTCGCCGGTGTCGAGCAGCCACTCCACTGCGATCTTGGTCTCGGACCAGTCCCACCAGGGGCCGCCGTTCTTGGCGCCGCCGAGTTCGGTTGAGGTCAGCGGTCCGTCGGCCTTGAGCCGGTCCAGCACGGCGGCGGTGGACCGGTCGGCGTCCTCCAGCACGTGCCAGCGGTGGCCGCGGGCCCGCCGGGCCCGGCGGCGGAAGGCGAAGTGCGGCCATTCCTCGATGGGCAGGATGCAGGCGGCGTGCGACCAGTACTCGAAGGCGTGGTTCTCCGTCCAGTAGGCGGTCTCGACCGCGGCGCGGCCGACGGCGCCGAGGCGGGCGTAGGGGATGAGCTCATGGGAACGGGCGAGCACGGAGATGGTGTCGAGCTGCACCGCGCCCAGCCGCCGCAGAACACCCCGGACGCCGCCGCGGCGGTCGGGGGCGCCGAGGAAGCCCTGCGCGCGCAGGGCCGTGCGGCGGGCGTCATCGGCGGAAAGGGACACGGGCGTCGTCATGGAGCCACCCTAGAAGGCGCCACCGACAATCCGTGCCCGTCCGTGCCCGTCCGTGCCCGTCCGTGCCCGTCCGTGCGGGGCCGGCGCCCGCGTACGCGACAGCCGAGCCCGACCGAACCGCGCCGCTGAGCCCGACCGAACCGCGCCGCTGAGCCCGACCGCCCCGCCCCGCCGAGCCCGACCGCCCCGCGCCGCCGAGCCCGACCGAACCGTTCGCCCGTCCCGAGCCGCCCCCCGTCACCCGCCCTGGTGCGGGAGGTAGGCCGCCCCGTGGGTCAGGCCCAGGTCGGAGGGGAGCAGCGCGCCGACCCACGCGTCCCGGCGGGTGCCCCGATGGAC
The DNA here is from genome assembly GCF_965342175.1 of Actinacidiphila sp. bgisy167. Lineage (GTDB taxonomy): Bacteria > Actinomycetota > Actinomycetes > Streptomycetales > Streptomycetaceae > Actinacidiphila. The sequence goes on along the minus strand of NZ_CBDRBL010000099.1, from coordinate 11,541 downwards.
GATCTTGCCGCGCATGGTGCCCTCCATCCGGAAGCCGGTCTTGAGGGCGACCGCGCGGGAGCCGGTGTTGCCCGCCTCGGCGTACCACTCCAGGCGCTCCACGCCGAGCTCCTCGAAGGCCCAGCGGACGACGGAGCCGGCGGCCTCGGCCGTGAGGCCGCGGCCGCGCTGCTCCTTGGCGGTCCAGTAGCCGAGTTCGGCCTGCCGCTCGGCGGTGTTGAGCTGGGCCAGCCGCACCAGGCCCATGGCTCCCACCAGGTATCCCTCGTCGCGCGTGGTGACGGCGAAGTTGTAGATGGTGTCGTCGCGCCAGCCGTCGGGACAGGTCCGCGTGACAAAGTCGCGTGCGTGCTCGAGGGTGTACGGGGACGGCACGGGTGTCCAGCGGGGGATCTCCGGGTCCTGGCAGGCGGCGCGGACGGCTTCGACGTCGTCCGGCCCGAAGGGGCGCAGGATGAGGCGGTCGGTGGTGAGGGTCACGGGTTCCATGGGCCCGGAGTATCGCCGAGCGGGGGGCCTGGTGGCGACCGAGAACAGCGGATCGGGGCCGCGATCGGCAGCGAGAACCGCCCGGCTTGGCGACGGACCTCCCGGCCCGCTGGTGTCCTCGCTTACGATGGCCGTTGCAGCGGGGTGTGACCTGCTGTGCCAGCGCGAGAAACCGTGCCAGGCCCGACCGGCAAGGAGCCAGCCTACGTGTCCGTCCTCAACAAGATCCTGCGTGCAGGCGAAGGCAAGATCCTGCGCAAGCTGCACCGCATCGCGGACCAGGTCAATTCCATTGAAGAGGACTTCGTCAATCTGACGGACGCCGAGCTGCGGGCCCTCACGGACGAGTACAAGGAGCGCTACGCCGACGGCGAGAGCCTGGACGACCTGCTCCCCGAGGCGTTCGCCACCGTCCGCGAGGCAGCGAAGCGCGTCCTGGGTCAGCGGCACTACGACGTCCAGCTCATGGGCGGTGCGGCGCTGCACCTCGGCTACGTCGCCGAGATGCGCACCGGTGAGGGCAAGACCCTGGTCGGCACGCTGCCGGCCTATCTGAACGCCCTGTCCGGCAAGGGCGTGCACCTGATCACCACCAACGACTACCTCGCCGAGCGCGACTCGGAGTGGATGGGCCGGGTGCACCGCTTCCTGGGCCTCCAGGTCGGCTGCATCCTCGCGAACATGACGCCGGCGCAGCGCCGCGAGCAGTACGCCTGTGACATCACCTACGGCACCAACAACGAGTTCGGCTTCGACTACCTGCGCGACAACATGGCGTGGTCGAAGGACGAACTGGTGCAGCGCGGCCACAACTTCGCGATCGTGGACGAGGTGGACTCGATCCTCATCGACGAGGCCCGTACGCCGCTGATCATCTCCGGTCCCGCGGACCAGGCGACGAAGTGGTACTCGGACTTCGCGCGGCTGGTGACCCGCCTGAAGCCGGGCGAGGCCGGCGGCATGGGCAAGCCGGAGACCGGTGACTACGACTTCGACGAGAAGAAGCGCACCGTCGCCATCCACGAGGCGGGCGTGGCCAAGGTCGAGGACTGGCTGGGTATCGACAACCTCTACGAGTCGGTGAACACGCCGCTCGTGGGCTACCTGAACAACGCCATCAAGGCCAAGGAGCTCTACAAGAAGGACAAGGACTACGTCGTCATGGACGGCGAAGTCATGATCGTCGACGAGCACACCGGCCGTATCCTGGCCGGCCGCCGCTACAACGAGGGCATGCACCAGGCGATCGAGGCCAAGGAGGGGGTGGAGATCAAGGACGAGAACCAGACGCTCGCCACGATCACCCTCCAGAACTTCTTCCGCCTGTACTCCAAGCTCTCGGGCATGACCGGTACGGCGATGACCGAGGCCGCGGAGTTCCACCAGATCTACAAGCTCGGCGTGGTCCCGATCCCGACCAACCGCACCGTGCAGCGCAAGGACCGGGCGGACCTGATCTACCGCACCGAGGAGGCGAAGTTCGCGGCGGTCGTCGAGGACATCGTCGAGAAGCACGAGAAGGGCCAGCCGGTCCTGGTCGGCACCACCTCGGTCGAGAAGTCCGAGTACCTGTCGCAGCAGCTGAACAAGCGCGGCGTCCCGCACGAGGTGCTGAACGCCAAGCACCACGAGCGCGAGGCGTCGATCGTCGCGCAGGCCGGCCGCAAGGGCGCCGTGACGGTGGCCACCAACATGGCCGGCCGCGGTACGGACATCAAGCTGGGCGGCAACCCGGACGACCTGGCCGAGGCGGAACTGCGGCAGCGCGGTCTGGACCCGGTGGAGCACGTCGAGGAGTGGGCGGCGGCCCTGCCGGAGGCGCTGGAGCGCGCCGAGGCGGCGGTCAAGGCCGAGTTCGAGGAGGTCAAGGAGCTCGGCGGCCTGTACGTCCTGGGCACCGAGCGCCACGAGTCCCGGCGTATCGACAACCAGCTGCGCGGCCGCTCCGGCCGTCAGGGCGACCCGGGCGAGTCCCGCTTCTACCTCTCCCTCGGTGACGACCTGATGCGCCTGTTCAAGGCGCAGATGGTGGAGCGCGTGATGGCGATGGCCAACGTGCCTGACGACGTGCCGATCGAGAACAAGATGGTGACCCGGGCCATCGCCTCCGCCCAGTCCCAGGTCGAGCAGCAGAACTTCGAGATCCGCAAGAACGTCCTGAAGTACGACGAGGTGCTCAACCGGCAGCGCGAGGTCATCTACGGCGAGCGCCGGCGCGTCCTGGAGGGCGAGGACCTGCACGAGCAGGTGCGTCACTTCATGGACGACACGATCGACGACTACATCGCGATCGAGACGTCCGAGGGCTTCGCGGAGGACTGGGACCTGGACCGGCTGTGGGGCGCCTTCAAGCAGCTCTACCCGGTCACGGTGACCGTGGAGGACCTGGAGGAGGCCGCGGGCGACCGGGCGGGCATCACCGCGGACTTCATCGCGGAGATGGTCAAGGACGACATCCACGAGCAGTACGACGCGCGGGAGAAGCAGCTCGGCTCGGAGATCATGCGCGAACTCGAGCGGCGCGTGGTGCTGTCGGTGCTGGACCGCAAGTGGCGTGAGCACCTGTACGAGATGGACTACCTGCAGGAGGGCATCGGCCTGCGGGCGATGGCGCAGCGCGACCCGCTGGTGGAGTACCAGCGCGAGGGCTACGACATGTTCAAGGCCATGATGGACGGCATCAAGGAGGAGTCCGTCGGCTACCTGTTCAACCTGGAGGTCCAGGTCGAGCAGCAGGTCGAGGAGGTTCCGGTGGAGGCCGGCGCCCCGCAGGACGCCGCCCCGACGCTGGTCAAGCAGGACGCCCGTCCCGAGATCCGGGCCAAGGGCCTGGAGACCCCGAAGCGGGCCGACCGGCTGCACTTCTCCGCTCCCACGGTGGACGGCGAGGGCGGTGTCGTCGAGGGCGACTTCGAGAGCGACGCGGGCCAGGAGTCGGACGGCATGACGCGTGCGGAGCGCCGTCGTGCGGCCAAGGGCGGCCGGCGCCGCAAGAAGTAGCGATCACGCGTTACCGGGGCCGGACTCCTCGCGGAGTCCGGCCCCGGCGCGTGTCCGGGTCCGCTTCAGGGCTCGCGCGGATCGGCGCGGTCAGTGCGCCTCGACGGCGGCGCAGCGCCAGGCGGCGGCGCTCCCGAGCGTCCGGGGCCCCCGTGCCCCGGCCCCCGGCGTACCGGCCACGGGCGTCCCGGTTCCTCGCGCCCCTCGGGCCCCGTGCGCTCCAGGCGGAAGGCGAGGGCCCGCACGACGTGCGGGGTGAGCAGGACGACGGCGCAGACCTCGACGGCGGCGCCGTCCGGGACGGGGGAGACGCGCGGCGGCTTGAGCAGCCGAGGCAGGTGGCCGCGGGAGACATAGCGCCAGTCGGCGCGGGCTCCCACCAGGTCCCAGAGCCGGTCGTAGGCCTCGGGGCGCATCCGGCCGGCCAGGCTGGTGATGGGCCGACGCCCGGTGAGGACCTCCAGCAGCCGCCCGGCGAACCAGACGTGCGGCGGCAGGGCGGTGATGTGCCGCGCCGGCGAGGGCGCGGACGCCCTGGGCACGGACGGCGCAGGGGAGGGCGCGGGCGTGAGCGCGGACCCGGGCACGACCGCGGACGCGGACGCGGGCATGGGTGTCAGGACAGGCATTGGTGGGACCCCCGTGGTCTACCGACTGGTAACCGGGTTCTACGGGGACGGGCGCGGCCGCCGGAAGCCGGCCCCGGGGGCTTGGGGAGGCGGTGCCGGATTCACCTATCAGGGGTGATGCGCCCGTATGCTGACGCCATGCGCGTCTACATCCCCACGACCCTCCCCGGCCTGGCCGAGGCGTACAAGGCGGGTGAGCTGGGCCCCGCTCCGCTGGACGCCTTCGCCGTCACCCCGAGCCTGCGCGAGTGGTACGTCTCCGACGACATCGAGGAACTGGAGTACGCCGCGCTGACCCGCGCCGCCCAGGCCTCCCTGCGCCGGCTCGCCGCCGATCCGGACGCGCCGAGGCGGCGTGTGGTGGTCGCGGTCGACGTCGCGGACGGCGCCGTGGCCTTCGACCCCGACCGCGGCCTCGACCCCTCGGCGCTGGGCGCGGTGCGCCTGGCCGCGCCGGTGCCGCTGGCCAGGGCGGCCGCCGTCCACGCCGACGCCGACGAGGCCGAGCGGGACGTCACGGCGGCCGCGGACGCCCTGGGCGCGGCCGACGCGGGTGACGACGACGCCCGCTTCACCGTCGACGGCGCCGAGGACCACGAGCTGCTCTGGTACGCCACCCAGGAGATCCCCGCGCTCATCGCGTGAGGTGACCGGGCGGACACTCAGCGCGCGGATTTGACCTGGGCACTTGCCTTGAGGACGTGAGGTCTGGGTACGGTTTCGGGTGTGAACGCGCATCTCGTGTGGGACTGGAACGGCACGCTGCTCCATGACATCGACGCGGTGATCGAGGCGACCAACGCCTCCTTCGCCGAGATCGGGCTGCCGCGGATCACGCTGAAGCGCTACCGCGAGCTGTACTGCGTGCCGGTCCCCCTGTTCTACGAGCGGCTCATGGGCAGGCTCCCCACCGACGAGGAGTGGGAGGTGATGGACGACATCTTCCATCGCCACTACTGGACCCTCGCCGGGACGTGCGGCCTCGCCGAGGGGGCCGCGGAGATCCTGGCGCGGCGCCGCTACGAGGGGCTGACGCAGTCGCTGTGCTCACTGGCGCCCCACGATCGGCTGATACCGATCCTGCGCACGCACGGCATCGAGAACCACTTCCTGCGGGTGGACGGCCGTACCGAGGGCACCCACAGCGGCAAGTCCGAGCAGATGGCGCGGCACGTCGCCGCGATGGAGGGCATCGCGGCGGACCGCATGGTGGTCATCGGCGACGCGGTCGACGACGCGGTGGCCGCCCGCCACGTCGGGGCCAGGGCGGTGCTCTACACCGGCGGCTCGCACAGCCGGGCCAGCCTGGAGACCGCGGGGGTGCCCGTGGTCGACTCCCTGGAGGAGGCCGTGGAGACCGCCGAGGCCCTCGTCGCCTGAGCCTGGCGGGTGCCGGGTGCCGGGTGCCAGATGCCGCCGGATGCCGGGTGGTGCCGGCACCGGGACCGCGGCCGAGGACCCGCCGGGGAGCCGTCGTCCCGCACTTCCCGGCCGCCGGTCAGGTCACCGGCGCTGTGGAGCGCAGCACCGTGAGGAATTCGCGCATCCAGGCCGGGTGGTCCGGCCAGGCCCGCGAGGAGACCACGACGCCGTCCACGACGGCCTCGGAGTCCTGGAAGCTCGCCCCGGCCGTCTCCATGTCCATCTCCAGCGCCGGGTAGGCGGTGACGCGGCGCCCGCTGAGGGCGCCCACGGCGGCCGTCAGCAGCGGCCCGTGACAGATCTGCGCGACGGGCTTGTCGGCGTCGAAGAACGCCTTGAGCACCTTGCGCAGCTCCGGGTCGTTGCGCAGGTACTCCGGGGCGCGGCCGCCCGGGATGACCACGGCCGCGTACGCGCCGGGATCGACGTCCGCGAAGGCCAGGTCGGCCGGCCAGCTGTAGCCGGGCTTCTCGGTGTAGGTGTCGAAGCCCTCCTCGAAGTCGTGGACGACGAACCTGAGCTTCTTGCGGCTGGGGGCCGCGATGTGCACTTCGTACCCCTCTTCGAGGAGTCGTTGGTACGGGTACATGACTTCCAGCGATTCCGCCGCATCGCCGGTCACAATCAGGATCCTGGTGGCCATGGCCGGTGTCCCGCCTCTCGCCGTGTGCCGTTCCGTCGGCCGTGTGCCGGTGCTCCGCGGCCCCTCGGCCTCGCGCCCCCGCCTTTCCGCGCGTCGCGCCGCCCTCCCGCGTATCGGTCGTGTGAACGTCTCGCTACGTCACCTCGACGTTCCCCTCCTCAACCTGCACCCGCACGGGCGGGCTGTCCAGTTCGTCAAAGAATGGTTCGTGGTTTTGTACACAAAGAGCCCCTGACAGCCCCCCCGGCCGTAGCGATAGCCTTGCATCGTGATCAGCGCTGACCCATCGATCACCACCACCTACGTCACGCAATGGCGCGCGACAGGAGCATGAGGACATGCAGACCAAGCTGGACGAAGCCAAGGCCGAGCTGCTCGCACGGGCGGCCCGGGTAGCTGAGAACAGCCCGGCGGGGGGACCACCTGGCCAGGGCCTGGACAGAAAGGCTCTGGAAGCCTTCCTCCAGCGTTATTACCTGCACAGCGCCCCCGAGGACCTGCTCGACCGCGATCCGGTCGACGTCTTCGGCGCCGCAGCGTCCCACCACCGGCTGGCCGAGGTGCGTCCGCAGGGCACGGCCAACGTGCGCGTGCACACCCCCACGGTGGAGGAGAACGGCTGGACGTGCAGCCACACGGTCGTCGAGGTGGTCACCGACGACATGCCGTTCCTCGTCGACTCCGTCACCAATGAGCTGTCGCGGCAGGACCGCGCGATCCACGTCGTGGTCCACCCGCTGATGCAGGTGCGCCGTGACGTGACCGGGAAGCTGCTGGAGGTGCTGGACACCGCCCCCGGCGACGGCGACGGCGCGCCGCACGACGTGCTGACCGAGTCCTGGATCCATGTGGAGATCGACCGCGAGACCGACCGCGAGGACCTGAAGCAGATCACCGCCGATCTGCGCCGGGTCCTTTCCGACGCCCGCGAGGCCGTCGAGGACTGGCGGAAGATGCGCGACGCCGCGCTGCGCATCGCCGACGAGCTGGCGGCGACGCCGCCGCCCGGGCTGCCCGAGCAGGAGGTCGGCGAGGCCCGGGAGCTGCTGCGCTGGCTCTGTGAGGACCACTTCACCTTCCTCGGCTACCGCGAGTACGCGCTGACCACACAGACCACCCCGGAGGGCGAGGAGGACGTGCTCACCGCCGTCCCCGGCACCGGGCTCGGCATCCTGCGCTCCGACCCGCGGCACCGTGTGGAGGAGTCGGAGAACGGCGACGCGCTCTCGCCGTCCTTCAACCGGCTGCCCGCCGACGCCCGCAAGAAGGCTCGCGAGCCCAGGCTGCTGATCCTCACCAAGGCCAACAGCCGCGCCACGGTGCACCGCCCCTCCTACCTCGACTACATCGGGGCGAAGAAGTTCGACGCCGACGGCAACGTCGTCGGCGAGCGCCGCTTCCTCGGCCTGTTCTCCTCGGCCGCCTACACCGAGTCCGTGCGCCGTGTGCCGGTGGTCCGCCGCAAGGTGCAGGAGGTGCTGGAGGGCGCGGGCTTCTCCCCGGACAGCCACGACGGCCGCGACCTGCTGCAGATCCTGGAGACCTACCCGCGCGACGAGCTCTTCCAGACCGGGCCGGACGAGCTGCGCGAGATCGTCACCAGCGTGCTCTATCTGCAGGAGCGCCGCCGACTGCGGCTGTTCCTGCGCCAGGACGAGTACGGCCGCTACTTCTCGGCGCTGGTCTACCTGCCGCGCGACCGCTACACCACGGGTGTGCGGCTGCGGCTGACCGAGATCCTCAAGGAGGAGCTGAACGGCGTCACCGCCGACTTCACCGCGTGGAACACCGAGTCGGTGCTCTCGCGGCTGCACTTCGTGGTCCGTGTCGCCCCCGGCACCGAGCTGCCGCACCTGACCGACCGCGACATCGAGCGGATCGAGAACCGCCTGGCCGACGCCGCACGCTCGTGGGCGGACGGTTTCGCCGAGGCGCTGGTCTCCGAGTGCGGCGAGGAGCGCGCGGCCGAACTGACCCGGCGCTACGCGCACGCCTTCCCCGACGGCTACCGGGCCGACTTCACCCCCCGCGCGGCCGTCGCGGACCTGCAGCACCTGGAGCGCCTGCGCGGCGAGGACTTCTGCCTCAGCCTGTACGAGCCGGTCGGCGCCGCACCCGACGAGCGCCGCTTCAAGATCTACCGCACCGGCGCCCCCGTGTCGCTGTCCGCGGTGCTGCCGGTGCTGCAGCGCCTGGGCGTCGAGGTCATCGACGAGCGCCCGTACGAGTTGCGCCGCGCCGACGGCTCCCGCGCCTGGATCTACGACTTCGGGCTGCGGATCGACCCCTCGCTGGGCGACCTGGGCGACGACGCCCGTGAGCGCTTCCAGGACGCCTTCAGCGCGACCTGGAAGGGGCAGGCCGAGAACGACGGCTTCAACTCGCTGGTGCTGCGCGCCGGCCTTTCCTGGCGCCAGGCGATGGTGCTGCGGGCGTACGCCAAGTACCTGCGGCAGGCCGGAACGGCCTTCTCCCAGGAGTACATGGAGGACACCCTCCGCAACAACGTCCACACCACCCGGCTGCTGGTCAACCTCTTCCAGGCCCGGCTCTCCCCGGACCACCAGCGGGCCGGCAGCGAGCTGACCGACGCCCTGCTGGAGGAGGTGGACGCCGCCCTGGAGCAGGTCGCCAGCCTGGACGAGGACCGCATCCTGCGCTCCTTCCTGACCCTCATCAAGGCGACGCTGCGCACCAACTACTTCCAGCGCGCCGAGGGCGGCAGGCCGCACGCCTATGTGTCGATGAAGTTCGACCCGCGGGAGATCCCGGACCTGCCCGCGCCGCGTCCGGCGTACGAGATCTGGGTGTACTCGCCGCGCGTGGAGGGCGTGCACCTGCGCTTCGGCAAGGTCGCCCGCGGCGGACTGCGCTGGTCCGACCGGCGCGAGGACTTCCGCACCGAGATCCTCGGCCTGGTCAAGGCGCAGATGGTGAAGAACACCGTCATCGTGCCGGTGGGCGCCAAGGGCGGCTTCGTCGCCAAGCAGCTGCCGGACCCGGTGGCCGACCGCGAGGCGTGGCTGGCCGAGGGCATCGCCTCCTACAAGACCTTCATCTCCGGTCTGCTCGACGTCACCGACAACCTGGTCGGCGGCCAGGTCGTGCCGCCGGCCGACGTGGTCCGCCACGACGGTGACGACACCTATCTGGTGGTCGCCGCCGACAAGGGCACCGCGTCCTTCTCCGACATCGCCAACGAGGTCGCCACCTCCTACGGCTTCTGGCTCGGCGACGCGTTCGCCTCCGGCGGCTCGGTCGGCTACGACCACAAGAAGATGGGCATCACCGCCCGCGGTGCATGGGAGTCGGTCAAGCGGCACTTCCGCGAGATGGGCCACGACACCCAGAGCGAGGACTTCACCGTCGTCGGCGTCGGCGACATGTCCGGTGACGTCTTCGGCAACGGCATGCTGCTCAGTGAGCACATCCGGCTGGTCGCCGCCTTCGACCACCGGCACATCTTCGTCGACCCCGAGCCGGACGCGGCGGCCTCCTACGCCGAGCGCCGCCGGATGTTCGAACTGCCGCGCTCGTCGTGGGCGGACTACGACACCAAACTGATCTCGCACGGCGGCGGGGTCTTCCCCCGCACCGCCAAGGCGGTCACGCTCACCCCGCAGATCCGCAAGGCGCTCGGCATCGAGCAGCCGGTGGCGAAGATGACGCCGGCCGAGCTGATGAAGGCGATCCTCAAGGCGCCGGTCGACCTGCTGTGGAACGGCGGCATCGGCACCTATGTGAAGGCCTCCTCCGAGTCGCACTCCGACGTCGGCGACAAGGCCAACGACGCGATCCGCGTGGACGGCGGCGAACTGCGCGTCAAGGTCGTCGGCGAGGGCGGCAACCTGGGCCTGACCCAGCTCGGCCGGATCGAGTTCGCCCAGACCGGCGGCCGGGTCAACACCGACGCCATCGACAACAGCGCCGGCGTGGACGCCTCCGACCACGAGGTCAACATCAAGATCCTGCTCAACGCCGTCGTCGCCGAGGGCGACCTGACGGTCAAGCAGCGCAACGTGCTGCTGGCGGAGATGACCGACGAGGTCGGCGCGCTCGTGCTGCGCAACAACTACGCGCAGAACGTGGCCCTGGCCAACGGCATGGCCCAGTCGGCCAGTCTGCTCCACGCCCACCAGCGCTTCCTGCGCAGGCTGGTCCGCGACGGCAAGCTGGACCGGGCCCTGGAGTTCCTGCCCTCCGACCGGCAGATCCGCGAACGGATGAACGCCGGCCAGGGCCTGACCCAGCCGGAGCTCGCCGTCCTCCTCGCCTACACGAAGATCACCGTGTCGGAGGAGCTGCTCGGCACCGGGCTGCCCGACGACCCGTATCTGCGGCAGCTGCTCGACGCGTACTTCCCCAAGGCGCTGCGGGAGCGGTTCCGGGCGCAGATCGACGGGCACGCGCTGCGGCGCGAGATCGTCACGACGATGCTGGTCAACGACACCGTCAACACCGGTGGCACCACCTTCCTGCACCGCTTCAAGGAGGAGACCGGGGCCACCACCGAGGAGATCGTGCGGGCGCACACCGCGGCCCGGGCCATCTTCGGTCTGAACGCCGTCTGGGACGAGGTGGAGACGCTGGACACGGTCGTCCCGGCCGATGTCCAGACCCGGATCAGGCTGCACTCGCGGCGGCTGGTCGAGCGGGGTACCCGCTGGCTGCTGAACAACCGGCCGCAGCCGCTGGCGATCGCCGAGACCATCGACTTCTTCCGCGAGGGCGTCGCCACGGTGTGGGCGGTGCTGCCGAAGCTGCTGCGCGGCGCGGATCTGGAGTGGTACCAGTCGATCCACGACGAGCTGACCGGCGCGGGCGTGCCCGAGGAGACGGCGACACGGGTCGCGGGGCTCTCCTCGGCCTTCCCGACGCTCGACATCGTCGACGTGGCCGACCGGACGGGCAAGGACCCGCTGGCGGTCGCCGAGGTCTACTACGACCTCTCCGACCGGCTGCAGATCGCGCAGCTGCTCGACCGGATCATCGAGCTGCCGCGGGCCGACCGCTGGCACTCCATGGCCCGCGCGGCGATCCGCGAGGACCTCTTCGCGGCGCACGCGGCGCTCACCGAGGACGTGCTGTCCGCCGGCGACGGCTCCGCCACTCCGGAGCAGCGCTACAAGGCATGGGAGCAGTCGAACAGCGCGCTGATCGGTCGGGCCAGGACGACGCTGGAGGAGATCCAGGGCTCGGAGAGCTTCGACCTGGCGAACCTCTCGGTGGCGATGCGGACGATCCGCTCGCTGCTGCGCGTCCGCCGCTGACCCGCTGCCGACGCCACGCCGCAGCAGGCACACGCAGGCACACGCAGGCACGGCCGGGGGGGGGGGGGGGGGGGGGGGGGGGGGGGGG
>NZ_CBDRBL010000098.1:0-22574 GCF_965342175.1 Actinacidiphila sp. bgisy167 | reverse complement strand
CCGTCGCCCGGACCCACTGCGACACCCCCGGCACGGCTCCCGAGGCCTCCGCCGCCGGCCCCGCGGTACCGCCGCGTAGCGCCCATAATCGACATATGAGTCAGCGGAACGTGTCGAACACCACGCTGGGTGACTTCCTGCGCGCGTGCCGTTCCCGGGTGAACCCGAGCGACGTGGGCCTGCCCGACGACGGGCGACACCGTCGGGTCCCGGGGCTGCGGCGGGAGGAACTGGCGCAGTTGGCGAACGTGAGCGTGGACTACGTGGTGCGGTTGGAGCAGGGCCGTACGGTGCATGTGTCGACGGTGGTGCTGGAGTCGCTCGCGAGGGCGCTGCGGCTGCGGCCCGACGAGCGTGACTACCTGCTGCGGGTCGCCGCGGCCGGCTCCGCGTCCCTCGCCCCCACACCGTCCTCCTCCGCGCAGGGCCGCATCCGCCCGCAGACGCAGACCCTGCTCGACGGGCTGCGGGAGTATCCCGCCCTGGTGCTGGACCACCGGATGGACGTGCTGGGCTGGAACGCGCTGGGCAGGGCGCTGCTCACCGACTTCTCGGCCGTACCCGAAGCGCGGCGCAACCTGGTGCTGATGGCGTTCCTGGACCCTGCCTTCCGCGAGCTGTACGACGACTGGCGGACCGTCGCCCGCGAGTGCGTCGCCTACCTCCGGATGGGCGCGGCGCGCGACCCGCAGGACTTGCGGCTCACGGCTCTGGTGGACGAACTCGCCGAGGCCGACGCCGACTTCCGCCGCTGGTGGTCGGACCACAGGGTGCGGACCAGGGCCGCCGGATCGAAGACCTTCCGGCACCCGGTGGCCGGCACCATGACGCTCGACTTCCAGAGCCTCGTCGTGGGCGACGACCCCGACCAGACCGTCTTCGTCTACACCGCGGAGCCCGGCACCCCCGCCCACCAGGCGCTGCGCTTCCTGGCCACCTGGTCGGCGAGCCCCGCGGCCGTGCGTTCGTGACCAGGACCGGCCGACGACCGGCTGAGCCCGCCTGGTACCGCCGGTCCCAGGCAGCCGCCGCCCAGGCTGACCCTTCCCTGGCTCCCGCTGCACGGCGGGCCGACGCTGGGAGGCGTTGACCCGATGACTCGCAGCGATCATGAGGAGCACCTCACATGACGACATGGTTCATCACCGGCGCCTCCCGAGGCTTCGGCCTGGAGATCGCCCGGCAGGCCCTCGAGCAGGGCGACGATGTCGTGGCGACCGCCCGCACCCCGCGCGTCGCGGCGGACGCCCTGGCCGCCGGCGCCGACCGGCTGCTGGTCCTGCCCCTCGACGTGAACGACGAGGCGCAGGCGGGGGCCGCCGTCGAGGCCGCGGTGGAGCGCTTCGGCACCATCGACGTCCTCGTCAACAACGCCGGCCGGGGCCTGCTCGGCGCGGTGGAGGAGACCAGCGACGCGGAGGCGCGCGCGGTGTTCGACACGAACCTCTTCGGACTGCTGACGGTGACCCGTGCCGTCCTGCCCGTGATGCGGGCACAGCTGTCGGGACGGATCGTCAACCTCAGCTCCGTCGGCGGTTTCGTCGGCTGGGCCGGCTGGGGCCTGTACTGCGCGACCAAGTTCTCCGTCGAGGCGGTGACCGAGTCCCTGCGACTGGAGCTCGCGCCGCTCGGCATCCAGGCGACGGCCGTCGAGCCCGGCCCGTTCCGGACGGACTTCCTGGACTCCTCCTCCCTGCGCCGCACCGCGCGGGTCATCGAGGACTACCAGCAGAGCGCGGGGACCATGCGCGACTGGGCCGACGCCAGTAACCACGCCCAGGACGGCGACCCGGTGAGGGCGGCGGCCGCCATCATCACCGTGGCCCGCGCGGCGCGGATGCCGGCACGGATCCCGCTGGGCAAGGCCAGCCTGGTCGAGGTGGAGGACAAGGTCGACGGCGTCGCCCGCGACATCGAGGCATGGCGCGAGCTCGCACTGTCCACCGACTTCACCCCCTGAGCCGGGGCCCTCACGGCTTCCGGCGCCGTGAGGGCCCCGTCCGCGCCGCGACGATCAAGGACCCCAGGGCCGTCGCGGTGCCGCGCGGCTCAGCGCACCGCCTGGCTCGCGCCGCCCAGCGCGGTGAGCAGTGCCAGGGGCGTGGCCGCCGCCCACGCCTGGGGTGAGCAGGAGTGCGGGTACGGCACCGGCACCGGGTGCTCGTCCCGTCCGTACCCGGCCATCACCTCCGGGAGGCGCCAGTCGTGCGCCGCGGCCGCCTGGACCAGGCCGTGGGCGATCCGGGAGGCCTCCTCCGCCAGACCGCTGCGCGCCAGACCCAGCACGACGACCGCGTTGTCGTGCGGCCAGATACTGCCGCGGTGGTACGACAGCGGGTGGTACGGGGCCTGCCCCGCCGCGAGGGTGCGCACCCCCCAGCCGGAGAAGAAGTCGGGCTCCAGCAGACGCCGGCCCACCGTCCGCGCGTCGGCTGAGTCGAGGATGCCGGACCAGAGCAGGTGACCTGCGTCCGAGGCGAGGGCGTCGACCTGCCGGCCCTCGCCGTCCAGGGCGAGGGCGGGGAAGTCCGGGCCGGTCATCCAGAAGTCCCGGCGGAACCGTTCCCGCAGGTCCGCCGCGGCCTTCTCGAGCCGGTCCGCCTCACCGGCGTCGCCCCAGACGGTGCGGGCCAGGCGCGCGGTGCGCACCAGGGCGTCGTAGGCGTAGCCCTGGACCTCGGCGACCGCGAGCGCGCCCTTGGGGTGGCGGCCGTCGGCGAAGCAGATGGCCCCTTCGGAGTCCTTCCAGTTCTGGTGCGCCAGCCCGCCGCGCGCGGCGTCGGAGGTGTAGCGGAGGTAGCCGCCGCCCAGTCCGCCGTCGCGGAACATCCACTCCACCGCGGCCCGGGCGTGCGGCTCCAGGCGCCGGGCGAGCCCCGGATCGCCGGTGGCCGCGCTGTGCGCCTCCAGCAGCACCAGGAACAGCGGCGTGGCGTCGACGCTGCCGTAGTAGCGGCCGTACGGCACCTGCCGGAAGTGGGCGAGTTCGCCGTGCCTGACCTCGTGCACGATCCTTCCCGGCTGCTCGAGGCGGTCCGTGTCGTACCGGGTGCCCTGGGTGGCGGCGAGGGCGAGGAGCGTGTCGGCGGCCAGTTCCGGCCGGTACGGCAGGGCGAACAGCGATGTCAGCAGGGAGTCGCGGCCGAAGAGAGTGAGGAACCAGGGGATGCCGGCCGCGGGCACCAGCAGTGGCTCGTCCGCCGGGCCCGTCGCCGGTACGCGCAGCCGGGCCAGATCGGCCAGCCCCGCCGCGCAGGCACGGGCGAGCTCGTCCCAGTGGGTGAGCGAACGCGGTCGCGGCCGCGCCTGGACGAAGCAGTCCTCCTCGGCGGCATGACGGTTGCGGACCGCCATCGGGTGCGGGGGAGCGGGCGGCTCCGCGGCGCCGTGGGGGACCGCCCGGACGCTCAGAGCGAGCTCGGTCGCACCGTGGCCGGGCAGTGTCAGCCGCCAGGTCAGCAGGCGTGCGGTGCCCTGGGGCTCCAGCGGGCGGACGGAGGCGGGGGTGGGGGAGGCGGTGACGGTGGTGCGGGCGTCCCAGTCCGCGCCGCGCCGGTAGCGGAAGGTGACACCGTCGTTCCGGTCCGCGGCGGTGCGCCGCCCGTCGGCCTTGTCGTAGCGCCGGTGGTCCCCCCGCAGCTCGAACTGGTCGGCGAAGTCCGCGTCCACCTCCAACGCGATCTCCACCGTGGCGGGTTCCGCGCGGTTGCTGACGACGCGCAAGCGCTCGGTGAGTGAGCCGGTGTCGACGGCCTGCCGGCGGAAGAGCGAGTACGCGGGCGGCTCGTCCCGGCCGCCCTCCGGGGTGAGCACGCAACCGTCGTCGGAGGACGTCAGCAGGGACGGCGCGACGCCGTCCACGGTGAGTCGCCAGCGGCTCAGGTGCCGGGCGTCACGCAGGAAGAGGCCGTCCGGGGTGTCACCGCGGCGGCCGGTGATGTCGCCGGAGCGGCTGGTGGAGGCGAAGGTGCCGCGGTGGACCAGCAGGCGTTCGACGGTCATCGGGAGGGCTCTCCTTGCGGTGTCCAATGCAGCAGGTCCAGGGCCAGGGCGGCGGTCCAGCTGAAGTGGCGGATGCCGCGGCCCTGGCCGCTGTGCGGTTCGACGTACTCGGCGAAGCCGGTGCGGTAGGCGTCGGCCAGCGCCTGCTCGCGCAGGGCGTCGGCCGCTTCGGCCGCACCGTGCTGCCGCAGGCCGCGGTGGACGAGCCAGGCGGTGTTGAACCAACCCGGGCCCCGCCAGTAGCGGTTGCCGTCGTACTCGGGGGCGGTGAGGTCGTAGCTCGGCACCAGGTGCACCCGCCCGAGCCGGAAGCGTTCGCCGTGCGCCGTCGCGATGAGCGACTGCGCGACGGAGTCCGGCAGGCCGGGCACGATCAGTGGTACGAGTCCCGCGACGCTGTGGCCGCCGGCGGCGGCACCGGTCGTCAGGTCACGGGCGAGGAAGATGCCCGCGGCGGGGTCCCACAGCCGCTCGACCAGGGCGGCCGTGACCTCGGCGGCCTTGCGGCGGTGCGGTCCGGGGTCGGCGCCGGTCGCCGCGGCGATCTCGGCGAGGGCGTGCTCGGAGGCGATGAGAAGGGCGTTGAAGCACGGGTCCTCGAGCGCGAAGGCGTGCGGGGTGCGCGCGTCGTCGTAACCGTGGTCGCGGTAGTCGGCCGCGAGTCGCACATAGCGGCCGTAGTCGAGGTCGGTGGGGCGGTCGGCGGCCGCGCTGTGGTCGAGGTCCGCCCTGCGGAAGGACCTCGGCGGTGCCGGTTCCACCCTTGCGAGCGCCGTGTCCCACACCGGGCTGTTGTCCAGGCCCGGCTCCCAGGGGTGCACCACGGCCGCCAGCCCGCCCCCGCCGAGGTCGCGCGAGGTCGCGAGGTAGCGGTGCCAGGCGGCGAGCCGGGGGTACATCCGGCGCAGGAAGCCGCGGCGCCGGGACTCGGCCGGGTCCGCGAGGTGCGCCTGCCAGACGGCGAGGGCGTGCACCGGAGGTTGGACGATGCCGGAGGTCTCGATGTCCGCTGGCGCGCCGGAAGCGGTGCCCGCGCTCGAACTGCGCCAGAAGTCGGGGCTGGGGAAGTAGGCGTCCAGGGGCACCGACGGGTTGAAGACGATGTGCGGGACGCGGCCGTCCCCCCACTGCGCCCCCAGCAGGGTCTCCAGGTCCCGCTGGGCGCGACGCGGGGCGAGCCGTGCCAGCCCGATGGCGATGAAGGCGGAGTCCCAGCTCCACTGGTGCGGGTAGAGGGTACGCGAGGGAACGGTCGCCGCGCCCGTCCAGTTGGAGAGCAGGACGCGCGCGGCGGCCCGGCGCAGCTCGGCGTCCCCCTTTTCCTCGTGGCCCGGGGACCGCAGGGCAGGTTCGAGGACGGCCGTCATCCGGCGGCCCGGTGGAGGAACGCGGGGACGGAGCGCACGGCGTCGGCCGGGTCTCCGGTGAGACGGCACTCCGCGGCCAGGTAGCCGTCGTACCCGGCGGCGTCCAGCGCCCCGAGCCAGGCCGGCCAGTCCAGGTGGCCGGCGCCGGGCTGGAAGCGGTTGGAGTCGCTGACCTGGGCGTGGCCGATCAGCGGCGCCACGGCCAGGATCGCCGCCGCGGGGTCGGTCTCCTCGATGTTCATGTGGTAGCTGTCGATGCCGATGCGCACCGAGTCCAGACCCACGGCGCGGATGAGGTCAGCGGCCTGCTCCAGCCGGTTGACCATATGGTCCTCGTAGCGGTTGAGGGGCTCCAGGAAGAGCGTGACACCCTCGGCGCGGGCGTGCTCGCCCAGCTCCGTCAGTCCGGTCAGGAGCACCTCGCGGTCCTCCTCCTCGCTACGCGGCGGCTCGAAGGGCGGCAGCCGACGCGAGAACATGCCGTACGAGGCGGGTGTTTGCGCGCCGCGCCCGCCGAGTTCTGCGATGACGCTGAGCTGCGACTTCATCTGCGCCACGGCGTCGCGGCGCAGGTCGGGGTCGAAGGCGCCGAAGAAGTGCAGCATGTCGACGCAGACGGTCGGCATGACGACACCGTCGGCCTGGGCCCTGCGCAACTCGGGGAGCCGGTCGCGGAAGTGGAAGTCGCCCTTCCCGCGCAGTTCGATGGCGTCGTAGCCGGCCTCCTGGGCGAACTCCCACTTCTGCTGGAGGGTGTCACCGGGCAGCAGCTGTTCCTGGCAAGCGGTCTTGAACATGATCGAGGGGCCTCTCAGAACTCCAGGACGACCTGGAGCGCGTCGGCGGGACGCTCATCCAGCAGGACGTAGGCTTCGGCCGCGTCGGCGACCGGGACGACATGGCTGACGAGGGACCGCACGTCGACGTGGCCCTCGGCGACCAGCCGCAGGAAGGTCTGCTGCAGGCGCTCGACGGTCCAGCGCCCGCTGAGCTGCGGCGGGACCCCGCCGATCTGGGAGCAGATCAGCTGGACGCGGTTGTGGTGGAACTCGTCGCCGAGTCGCAGGCCCACGCCGTCGCCCTGGTAGAAGCCGGAGGCCACGACCCGGCCGCCGACCGCGACCGAGCGCAGGGCGTCGTGCAGGGCCGGGTAGGCGCCGCTGATCTCGATGGCGACGTCCGCTCCGCGGCCGTCGGTCGCGGAGCGGATCCGCTCCGCGACCGCGTCGGTACGGGCGTTGAGCGTGCTCGCAGCGCCGTACTCCCCGGCCTTGGCGAGGCGGACGTCGAGCGCGTCGACGGCGGTGACGCGAGCGCCGTTCAACTGGGCGAGCCGGGTGGTGAGAAGCCCGATGACTCCCTGGCCGAAGACGGCGACGTCCTCGCCGAGGTGGATGTCCGCGCCGAGGACGGCGTTGTACGCGATCGCCCCCACGCGGGCGAAGGCACCGGCCAGGGGCTCCAGGCCGGTCGGCAGGACGTGCCCGACCATGCGCTCTGCGGGCACGACGCCCTCGCTGCGATGGCCCCAGATGCCCCACACGAGCTCGCCGACAGCCGGCATGCCGGGCAGGTCCGTGAGCTCCGGTGAGACCTCCGTCACCTCGCCGACCTCGGAGTACCCCCAGCCCGCCACGGGGTACTCGATGCCGGCCGCGCCCTCGCGGAACAGGCGCGCCTCCGCGTCCCAGGTGCGCGTCAGATACGGGTTGGTGCCGCGGTAGGCGGTGAGCTCGGTACCCGCGGATATGCCGGAGTACCGGGTTCGTACGCGCAGATGGCCGGGGGGCAGGGGAGCCGACTCGCTCGGGGCGACCTCCACCTGACGGGGGCCGGTGAACTGGACGACGCGTTCCACAGGGACTCCGGAAAGATCGGTTATGCGGTCCGTTCAGCCGTCGATGACTGACTTACGTCGAAGATATCCGAGACTTAAGTCTTGTCAACAAGCAAAAGTGGTGCTCTGATGCAACGCGTACGTAACGCGAGGCTGATGTGAGGACGGTTGATGCGCATGTGGTCCCGACGGTCGAGGGCGCTGGCGGGCGGCTTGGCCGCCGCATTGGGGGTGGGGCTGATGTCCGGGTGCGCGGCACAGGACCCCGGCAAGCCCGACAACAAGATCACCGTCTGGAGTCTGGAGAACCTCACCGACCGTGTGGAGGCGACGAAGAAGACCATCGCCACCTTCGAGAAGAGCAGCGGTGTGAAGGTGAACCTGGTGGGGGTCGACGAGGGGCAGCTGCCGCAGCTGATCATGTCGGCCGCCGCCGCGGGCACCCTCCCCGACGTCATCGGCGGCATACCCCTCGCGCCGGTCTGGCAGATGTACACCAACGGCCTGCTGAACACCGACGCCACCAAGAAGATCGTCGACGATCTGGGGCCCGCCACCTTCAACGCCAACGCCCTCGAACTGACCGCAGACGGCGCCACCCGCCTCGGCGTGCCCAGCGACGCCTGGATGCAGATCCTCGTCTACCGCAAGGATCTCTTCGCCAAGGCCGGGCTCCGGGTCCCCGACACCTACGACGCGATGCTCGACGCCGCCCGGAAGCTCAACAGCGGCGGCACGAGCGGCATCTCGCTGTCCACAGACCCGGGTGACGTCTTCACCCAGCAGAGCTTCGAGGACCTCGCCCTCGCCAACGGCTGCGAACTCGCCGACTCCAAGGGCGACGTGACTCTCGGCAGCCCCCAGTGCGCCCGGGCCTTCGACACGTACGACAAGCTCGCCGACGACTACGGCGCCCCGGGCACCCAGACCGTGGACACCACGCGCGCCGTCTACTTCGCCGGTCGCTCCTCCATGATCGTCTGGTCCACCTTCCTCCTCGACGAGCTGGCCGGTCTGCGCGGCGACGCCCTCCCCAGCTGCGCCCAATGCAAGAAGGACCCGCAGTACCTGTCGGAGAACAGCGGTATCGTCACGGCGCTGAGCGGACCTGACGGCGCCAAGCCCGCCCAGTTCGGTGAGATCTCCTCCTGGGTGGTGACCAAGACCGCCGAGACCGCCGCCTCGGAGAAGTTCATCCGGTACATGATGGGCGACGGCTACCAGGGCTGGTTCGGCATGGCCCCCGAAGGAAAGATCCCGGTCCGGGCCGGAACCCCCGACGACCCGCAGAAGTACCTCAAGGCCTGGCGTGCCAGCGACATCGGCGTGGACACCAAGAAGCCCATGCAGTCGGTCTTCTCACCCCAGTTGCTCGACGAGCTCGCCGCCGGCGTCAGCAACATGAAGCGCTGGGGCATCACACAAGGCCAGGGCGCACTGGTGGGCGCCACCATCGGCGAACTGCCCGTCCCCAAGGCGGTGGCCGACATGACCACCGGCCAGACCTCCCCCCAGGAGGCGGCCGAGGAGGCCCGCGAGGAAGTCGCGGCCCTGCAGAAGTCCCTTCAGTGAGCCGCCCCCGGCCTCGTCCTTCAAGGAAGCAGTGATGAGCACCGTACAGAGCACCCAGCAGCCGAGACCGCCGGCGGCGGTCACCGCGGACACCGGGGCCCGGCGCCCCCTGACCTTGGCCCAGCGGGAGAACCGGGCCGGACTCGGCTTCGTCTCGCCCACCCTCCTGGTGGTCCTGGTGGTCGTGGTCCTGCCGATCGTCTGGACCGTCCTGCTGGCCTTCCAGCACGCGAGGCTGGTCGACATCCAGAGCATGGGCTTCCTGTCCAACTGGACCTGGAGCAACTTCAGCGAGGTCTTCACCTCTCCCGGTTTCTGGACCTCGCTGTGGACCACGCTTCTCTACACCGTAGGAGCCACAGCGGGTTCGATCGTCCTCGGGCTGATCGCGGCGCTCGCGCTGCGCAGGCCCTTCCGCGGCCGGGCGCTGCTGCGCGGCACCATGCTGCTGCCGTACGTGGCCCCCGTCGTCGCGGTGACGTTCGTCTGGGAGATCGCCCTCAGCCCGCAGTTCGGTGTCGTCAACGAGGTCGGCACCCGCTTGTTCGGCTGGGACGAGCCGGTCGCCTTCCTGTCGACCCGGTCCCAGGAACTGTCTCTCCTGGGCTGGCACGTCCACGTGCCGATAGCCCTGCTCACCGTGATCGCTTTCGAGACATGGCGGTACTTCCCCTTCGCCTTCCTCTTCCTGATGGCCCGGTTGCAAGCCGTACCTGAGGGCCTCGAGGAGGCCGCAGTCGTCGACGGCGCCACCCTCACCCAGCGGTTCCGCCACATACTGCTGCCCCAGCTGATGCCGGTCATCGCCCTGCTGTCGGTGCTCCGCTTCATCCTCACCTTCAACAAGTTCGACGACATCTACCTCCTCACGGGCGGCGGCTCGGGCACCGACGTCGTGGCCGTGCGCGTCTACGACTTCCTCACGGCCCGCTACGACGTGGGCGCGGCAGCGGCCCAGGCCCTCGTCCTGGCGGCGATCCTCGCCGTGCTGCTCGGCATCTACTTCACGTTCTTCGCCAAGAAGGTTCAGGAGGAGGCGTGATGGCAAGTCGCGCGCAGATCGAGGACCGCACCTTCGCCGTCCTGCGCTGGGTGGTGATCGCCGCACTCGCGATCGTCACGATCTTCCCCTTCTACTACATGCTGCTGCTCTCGGTGAAGCCCATCGACCAGCTGCTCCTCGATCCTGGCAAGCTGTGGGTGGGCACCTCCGAGTTCACCCTCGACACCTACCGCACCGTCCTCAAGTCCGTGGACGACGGCGGCCAGGGATTCCTGCGGATGCTCGGCAACTCCGCCCTGGTGGCGCTCGGTTCCATGCTGCTGACCCTGCTGGTGTCCGTCCCCGGCGCCTACGCCATCACCCGGTTGCGGTTCTTCGGCGGGCAGAAGGTCAGCGCGCTGTTCCTGGCCGTCTACCTCTTCCCGTCGACGCTGCTCGCGGTGCCGCTGTTCGTGATCTTCGCCCGAATCGGCCTGCAGAGCAGCCTCGTCGGCCTCGCGATCGTCTATATCGCGCAGACCGTGCCGGTCTCCATCTACATGCTCAAGAACTACTTCGTGACCATCCCGAAGAGCATCGAGGAGGCCGCCGCACTCGACGGCGCCTCGCGTCTGCAGACCGTGCGCCGCGTCGTCCTGCCCCTTGCCGCGCCCTCGTTGATGGCCACCGGCCTGTACGTCTTCATGATCGCATGGAACGAGTTCCTGTTCGCGCTGCTCTTCCTCGCCGCCGATCCGGACAAGTGGACCGTCTCCCTCGGGCTGCAGCAGCTCGCCAACGGGATCGAGGTGCCGAAGACCGTACTCATGGCGGGCTCCGTCGTGTTGACGATCCCCGTGGTACTCCTTTTCTACGCGGCCGAACGGCTCCTCACCGAGGGCCTGACCAGCGGCGCGGACAAGAGCTGAGCACCATGGCCCGACACGAGGGGGACCGAGGACGGATGGCTACGCCCTGGAGCACCGCCGGACACCTGCTGGAACTGATCAGGACCGGACAGGCGACCACCCGTGGGGAGCTCCAACGCGTGACGGGCCTGTCCCGCTCCACCGTCGGCCAGCGGCTGGACCAGCTCTTCGCCGCCGGCTGGCTGCGCACCGTACCCGGCGGGCAGTCCACCGGCGGGCGGCCCTCCACCCACCTGCAGTTCGACTCCGGCCACGCCGCCGTGCTCGCCGCCGACCTGGACACCACCTACGCCCGCGCCGCGGTGCTGGACCTGTCCGGGCGGGTACTCGCCGAGCACACCGGGAAGCTGGCGCTCGACCAGGGCCCGGACCGGGTGCTGGACGAACTCGGCCAGTGGTTCGCCGAGCTCGTCACCGCCGCCGGAGTACCCGCGGCCACGGTGTGCGGCGTCGGCCTGTCGGTGCCCGGCCCCGTCGACTGGACCACCGGCGTGGTGGTCCGGCCCCCGATCATGCCCGGCTGGGACGGATATCCCGTCCCGGCCCGGATGCAGCAGGCGCTCGCCCGGCACGTCGGACTGCCCGCCTCGGTGCCCGTCCTGGTCGACAACGACGCCAATCTGATGGCCCTGGGCGAACAGCGCGACTCCTGGCGCGACTGCTCGGCCTTCGTCCTGGTCAAGGTGGGCACCGGTATCGGAGCGGGCGTCGTCATCGACGGCACCGTCTTCCGCGGGATCGACGGCGGCGCGGGCGACCTCGGGCACATCCGGCTGCACGACGGGTCCGACGCCCTGTGCATGTGCGGCTCCCAGGGCTGCCTCGCCGCAGTCGCCAGTGGCCGCGCGCTGGCCGGGCAGCTCAGCGCCCTCGGAGTCCCCGCGCGGTCCGCCGCCCAGGTGCGCGAGCACCTCGACGCCGGGCAGCCCGACGCGGTGCGGCTGGCCCGCGAGGCCGGCCGGCGCTGCGGAGAGGTGCTGGTCACCGTCGTGACCCTGATCAACCCCGGTGTCCTGATGATCGCCGGAGACCTCGCCGAGACCCACTTCGTCACCGGGGTGCGCGAACTGCTCTACCAGCGCGCGCTGCCCCGGGCCACCCGCAACCTTCAGGTCGTGACCTCCCGGCTCGGCGACCGTGCCGCCCTCGCCGGCGCCACCGCCATGGTGGTCGAGCACCTCTACGCCCCGGACCAGGCCAACGAACGGCTGGCCGCCGAGGCCCCCGACCGGAACTCTGGAGCACCATCGTGAACACCCCCGCACCCGTCGAGGTCGGGCTGATCGGCGCAGGACCCTGGGCCCGTGCCATGCACGCCCGGATCCTGGCCGCCGGACCTGAGACCCGCCTCACCGCAGTCTGGTCCCGCCGGGCCGAGGCCGCCCGCGAGATCGCGGTCACCTACGGCGCGGCGACAGCCGGCAGCCCCGAGGAACTCTTCGACCGCTGCGAGGCCGTGGCCTTCGCGGTGCCGCCCGCCGTCCAGGCCGAACTCGCCGTAAGGGCAGCCAGGGCCGGCAAGGCCCTGCTGCTCGAGAAGCCTCTCGGCCCCGACCTGGCTTCCGCACGGGCGGTCGCCGACGCCGTCGCGGAGGCCGGGGTCGTCTCCCAGATGGTGTTGACCAAGCGCTACCAGGCCGAGACCCGCGCGTTCCTGCGGCGCGCGCGGGAGGTCGAGATCACCGGGGCGCGCTCGTGCTACCTGCACGGCGCCTTTCTCGGCGGGGAGTTCGCCACCGGCTGGCGCCTGGAACAAGGCGCGCTGCTCGACCTGGGACCACATCTGATCGACCTCCTCGACGCGGCTGTCGGACCCATCACCTCGATCCGCGCCACCGGCGACCCCCGGCGATGGGTCGAGGTCACCTGCGAGCACGAGACCGGGGCGGTCAGCCAGGCCTCCCTCTCCGGCAGTGTCCGGCTGCCGAAGCCCCGCACCCGGATCGAACTGCTCGGCTCCGGCGGAGAGCTCGTCTACGACACGTCCGTCATCGACCACGAGGAGGGCTGGCCGGTGCTGCGCGCCGAGTTCGCCGCGGCCGTACGCTCCGGCCGCGCCGGCGGGCTCGACGCACGGCGAGGGCTGCGCCTGCAGGAACTCATCGACGCGGCTCAACGCTGATACCCCGCGGGTATCACAGGGCGTGGAACAGGTCTTGGACCCGCGACCCGCCCCGCGCCGAGACTCGAAGGCGTCACAGGACACCACGAGAGAGGCGAGCGTCATGAAGGTCTTCCTCACCGGAGGCTCCGGCTACATCGGCCGGGCCACCATCCAGGCCCTGGTGCGCCGGGGCGTCCAGGTCGTCGCCCTGGCGCGCAGCGAGGACGCGGCCGGCGTCGTCCGCGACCTCGGCGCCGTCCCCGTGCCGGGGGACTTGACCAGGACGGACGTGCTGCGGGCCGCCGCCGGCGACGCCGACGGGGTCATCCACATGGGCCAGCACTACGGCCCCGACACCGCCGAGGTCGACCGTGCCGCGGCCGCGGCACTGCAGGACGGCGCCGGGCCCCGCCCGTACGTCCACACCGGAGGGGTGTGGGTCTACGGCGACACCGACGGGGTCGTGGACGAGGACGCCCCGCTGTCCCCGCCTCGCATCACCGCGTGGCGACTGGAGAACGAGAAGCGAGTGCTGGCCCGCGCCGCGACCGGCGAGCGGCCCGTCGTGGTCATGCCCGGGCTGGTCCACGGCCGGCTCGGCGGACTCGTCGAGACGTTCTACGCGGCCCCCGGCCGGAGCACCGGTTCCGTGCCGTGTGTCGGCGACGGCGCCAACCACTGGTCGACCGTGCACGTCGACGACATCGCCGAGCTCTACGCGCTGGCCCTGAACGCCGCGCCCGGCTCCGTCTACGCCGGGGTCGGCGACCACCACCCGACGCAGCTGGAGATCGCCCACGCGGTGAGCGGGGCGATCGGCCGCCCCGGGTCGGTGCGGCACCTGACCGAGGCGGAGGCGGAGGAGCAGATGGGACCCATCGCGGAGGCCTTCGCCCTCGACCAGCGGCTCACCGGCTCCCGGGCCCGCCGTGAGCTGGGCTGGCGGCCCACCCGGCTCGACCTGACGGCCGACCTCGCGCGTCCGTGAGCCCCGCCCGCTGAAAGGCGTCCACGCGACGGATACGCTCGGATGTGTCCGTCCCGGCGAGAAGGCGAGGAGGGGCCCGTGGACCTGGATCTCCGCAAGCTGCGGTACTTCGTCGCGGTGGCCGAGGAACTCCACTTCGGCAGGGCGGCCGAACGCCTGCACATCGCGCAGCCCGTGCTGTCGCGGCAGATCAGGGCGCTGGAGGACGAACTCAAGGCGCGGCTGTTCTCCCGCGATCGCCGCAGCACCGAGCTGACCGCGGCCGGCGTGCAGCTCCTCGCCGACGCCGGACCGCTCCTGGCCGCCGCAGACGCGGCCCGGCGGCGCGTCGCCCGCGCAACCCGGGGGCTCGCCTCCTTCACCGTGGGCTTCATGCCGGGACTGATCGTCACGGGTGCCGTGCGGGAGATCTCCCGCCGGCACCCGGACCTTGCGGTCGAGGTCGTCAGGACGACGTGGGACGACCAGGCGGAGGTGATCCTCGACGGACGCGTCGACATCGGCTACGTCCGGATGCCCGTGGACACCCGCGGCCTCGCCACCCGCAGCCTCCTGACCGAACCCCGCGTCGCCGTCCTGCCCGCGGACCACCCCTGTGCCGGCAAGTCCGTCCTCGGCATCGCGGACCTCGCCGGCGAACACCTCCTACAGGACCCCGATGCCGTCCCCGAGTGGCGGGACATCGCCCGGGAACCCGCCGCCCACCCGCAGCGCAGGCCGGCCGCCCCGGCCTTCCGCTCCGTCGAGGAGAAGCTCGAGAGCGTGGCGGCGGGGCGCGGGGTGGTCGTGCTGCCGCTGTCCACCGCGACCTACTACACCCGCGCCGACCTCGCCCACGTCGAGATCGCGGACATCGGTCCCAACCGTGTGCTCCTGGCGTGGGACGGCAGCCGTCACGACCCCCTGATCGAGGAGTTCGCCGACATCGCCGCGGCCCGCGCCGACACGTCCGCCTGACCGCTCCTGCCGAGCACCTCCCTCCTCCGCCTGACCGCTCCCCGGCGCCGGGCGCACCTCCCGCGGCCAGGACGCCCGCGTCGAGACCCCGGCCACGCCTCCCCCCCTCGGCGTGCGTCGAGCACCTCACCCCCGGCGCGCACACCCCTCATGTGCGGTTCTGTTCACCGCCGTTGACCAGGCTCCGTCAGGGCCGCGCGGGTACCTCCGCCGCTGTGCGCATCCCCGGTACGGCGGGTGGCGCGGCCCACGTCCGGACTTTGTCCTGCAACCGGAAAAAGACCTTGCTGATTCCTGCGCAACTTCTTCCCCTGCTGGACGGTCGCTGCTACTTTCCCATCGAAAGCCTGATGGAGCGGGACCAGCCATGTGGCCGGTCCGGTATCCCCACGCCACGGGGCCGGGGGAGGTGAGGGGCACGTGAGACGCATGACAGCTCGACCCGCGAACGCGCACCAGGCGCGGGTTCTGCGGCTGCTCCGCGACGGCGGACCCAACTCCCGTGCCCAGATGGGGGACCAGATCGACCTGTCCCGTTCCAAGCTCGCCGTCGAGGTCGACCGGCTGCTGGAGACGGGCCTCGTCGTCGCGGACGGCCTGGCCGCCTCGCGTGGCGGGCGGCGTTCCCACAACATCAGGCTCGCCCCCGGGCTGCGCTTCCTCGGCGTCGACATCGGCGCCACCTCGGTCGACGTCGCCGTCACCAACGCCGAACTGGAGGTGCTCGGCCACCTCAACCATCCGATGGACGTCCGTGAGGGTCCGGTCGCCGTCTTCGAGCGGATCCTCGACATGGCCGGCAAGCTGAGGGCCGCCGGCCTCGCCGAGGGCTTCGACGGGGCGGGGATCGGAGTGCCGGGGCCGGTGCGCTTCCCCGAGGGCGTCCCGGTCGCCCCGCCGATCATGCCGGGCTGGGACGGCTTCCCTGTCCGGGAGGCGCTCAGCCAGGAACTGGGCTGCCCCGTGATGGTCGACAACGACGTGAACCTGATGGCGCTCGGTGAGCAGCACGCCGGGGTCGCCCGCTCCGTCGGCGACTTCCTCTGCGTCAAGATCGGCACCGGCATCGGCTGCGGCATCGTCGTCGGTGGCGAGGTGCACCGCGGAGTGACGGGCAGCGCCGGCGACATCGGCCACATCCGGGTCGAGGCAGACGGACGCGCCTGCGCCTGCGGCAACAAAGGCTGTCTGGAAGCCCACTTCAGCGGCGCCGCGCTCGCCCAGGACGCCCTGGAGACGGCCAGGTCCGGGCGGTCCTCCGTCCTCGCGGCCAGGCTGGAGGCGGCCGGGCAGCTGTCCGCCGTCGACGTCGCCGCGGCGGCCGCGGTCGGCGACGCGGCGGCACTGGATCTCATCCGCGAGGGGGGCAACCGCCTCGGGCAGGTCATCGCCGGCCTCGTCAGCTTCTTCAACCCCGCGCTGGTCGTGATCGGCGGCGGCGTCACCGGTCTCGGCCACACGCTGCTCGCCACCGTCCGCAGCCAGGTCTACCGCCAGTCGCTGCCGCTCGCGACCGGCAACCTGCCCATCGTCCTGGGTGAACTGGGCCCGACCGCCGGGGTGATCGGCGGGGCCCGGCTCATCAGCGACCACGTGTTCTCCCCGGCCTGATCCCCCCCAGCGCCCGAGCACCGCACCGGCCCACCGGCCAAGCGCTCCACCGGCCTCATCGGTACCACGGCTTCACCGGTACCACGGCTTCATCGGCACCACCGGCTTCACCGGCACCACCGGCTTCATCGGCACCACCGGCTTCACCGGCACCACCGGCTTCACCGGCACCACGGCTCCACTTGCACGCTCCGCACGCGCACGTGTCACCCGCACCCGCCGAGGGGATCGTCATGGCACCTGAACCACCGGCACCGCCGCCCCCGACAGCCGCTCCGCTGCTCACCATGTCCGGCATCACCAAGTCCTTCCCCGGTGTCCGCGCGTTGGACGGCGTCGACCTGGACGTCCAGGCCGGAGAGGTGCACTGCCTCCTCGGCCAGAACGGCGCGGGCAAGTCCACCCTCATCAAGGTGCTCGCCGGGGCCCACCAGCCGGACGGCGGAGTGATCACCTGGCGCGGGGAGCCGGTGTCGCTGAAGTCGCCGATCGCGGCGATGCGGCTCGGCATCGCCACCATCTACCAGGAACTCGACCTGGTCGAAGGGCTGTCCGTGGCCGAGAACGTCTTCCTCGGCCACGAACCGACCACCGCCGGGGTCGTCGTGCGCCGCGGCGACGCGCGCCGCGAGGCCGCCGGCCTGCTGCGCCGGCTCGGCCACGCCGAGATCGACCCCGCCCGCCGCGTCGGCGACCTCTCGGCCGCACAGCAGCAGATCGTCTCGATGGCCCGGGCGCTCTCCCACGACGTGCGCCTCATCGTCATGGACGAGCCGTCCGCCGCCCTGGACCCCGAGGAGACCGACAACCTGCTGCGCATCGTCGGGCAGTTGACCGCCGACGGAGTCGCGGTCGTCTACATCTCCCACCGGCTGGAGGAGATCCGCCGCGTCGGCGACCGGGTCACCGTCCTGAAGGACGGCCGCGCGGTCGCCGGCGGGCTCCCCGCCAAGTCGATGCCCACCCGCCAGATCGTGGCGCTCATGACCGGTCGTGACGTCGAGTACGTCTTCCCGCCGCGCCCCGCGGAGCCGCGCTCCGGCGAGCCCGTCCTGCGGGTCGAAGGCCTCGCCCGGGACGGCGAGTTCGCGGCCGTCGACCTGGAGGTGCGACCCGGGGAGATCGTCGGGCTCGCCGGGCTCGTGGGCTCCGGACGGTCGGAGATCCTCGAGACGCTCTACGGCGCCAGGAAGCCCACCGCCGGCCGGGTCACCGTCGACGGCCGCCCTCTCAAGCCCGGAAGCGTCCCCTCGGCTGTCAGCGCCGGGCTGGGACTGGCACCGGAGGAGCGCAAGGCGCAGGCGCTGCTGATGCTGGAGTCCGTCACCCGCAACGTGTCGGTGTCCACTCTCTCCCGCTTCTCCCGGGCCGGCTGGCTCGACCGACGGGAGGAGCGGCGGGCAGCGCGCGAGACCACCCGGTCGCTGTCGCTGCGCCCCGACAACCCCGACGCACAGGTGCGCACCCTGTCGGGCGGCAACCAGCAGAAGGCCGTCCTGGCCCGCTGGCTGCTGCGCGGCTGCCGCGTCCTGCTGCTCGACGAGCCGACCCGGGGCGTCGACGTGGGCGCCCGCGCCGAGCTGTACGCGGTGATCCGCCGCCTGGCCGACGACGGGCTCGCCGTACTCCTCGTCTCCAGCGAGGTCCCGGAGGTCCTGGGGCTCGCGGACCGGGTGCTGGTCCTCCGCGAGGGACGCGTCGTGCACGAGGCGCCCGCGACGGAGCTGGACGAACACCGCGTACTCGACCTTGTCATGGAAGGGAGCCCGAGCCGATGACGCAGCCCGCCTCCGAGGCCCCGCAGGCACCGACGCCGCCCGCGGACGCGCATCCCGTCACGAAGGGCGGCGGCCGGCGTCCGGCGCTGGGTTTCCACGCCGACGTCCGCAACCTGTCCCTCCTGGGCGTCCTCGCCGCCCTCGTCCTCGTCGGGGGCATCACGCAGCCCGACAGCTTCCTGGACGTCTCCAACCTCCAACTGGTGCTCACCCAGGCGTCCGTCATCGGCGTCGTCACCGTCGGCATGACGTTCGTGATCACCAGCGGGGGCATCGACCTGTCCGTCGGCGCGATCGTCGCGCTCTCCTCGGTGTGGGCGACGACCCTCGCCACCCAGGAGTACGGCTTCGCGGGCATCCTCTTCACCGCGATCGTCGTCGGCGTCGCCTGCGGGCTGGTCAACGGGGTGCTCATCGCCTACGGCGGCATGGTGCCGTTCATCGCGACCCTCGCCATGCTCGCCTCGGCGCGCGGGCTCGCCCTGTACATCACCGACGGCAAGACGCAGATCGTCACCGTGAACTCGGTGCTCGACCTCGGCGTGCCCGACACCTACATCCTCGGCATCCCGCCGCTGGTGCTGGTCTTCGCCGCGGTCACCGTCATCGGCTGGCTGATGCTGAACCGGACGACGTTCGGGCGCCGGACCGTGGCCGTCGGCGGCAACGCCGAGGCGGCCCGCCTCGCCGGCATCGACGTCCGCCGCCAGCGGCTCTTCCTCTACCTGCTGTCCGGGCTGTGCTGCGGCATCGCGGCCTTCATGCTGATCATTCTGTCCGGCTCGGGCCAGAACACCAACGGCAACCTCTACGAACTCGACGCCATCGCCGCGGCGATCATCGGCGGCACGCTGCTCAGCGGCGGCCGCGGCACGATCGTCGGCTCCGTCCTCGGCGTCCTGGTGTTCACCATCATCCAGAACATCTTCGCCCTCAACAACCTGGAGAGCGCCGTCCAGCAGATCGCCAAGGGAGCGATCATCGTGGCCGCCGTCCTGGTCCAGCGCAGCACCGTGCGCAACGGCGACGGCTGAACCAGCCCGTCGCGCCCGGCTCCACCCGACAACCCGCACGCGCCCGCACGCCCTATCCCGAAGGGTCTCACCGCCATGCCAAGAATCCCGGTCACCAGCCGCAGAGGACTGCTCTTCGGCGCCGCCGCCGTCTCCGCCGGAGCGGCACTCTCCGCCTGCACCAGCAACGAGCCGAAGAAGGCCGGCACGGCCGCCACCACGGCGGCGGCCGCCGACGACAAGCCCGGCACCCCGGTCACGATCGGCTTCGCCGGCCCGCAGGCCGACCACGGCTGGCTCAACGCCATCAACCAGAACGCCAAGGACCGCGCGGCGAAGTACTCCGACGTGACGCTGGAGATCACCGAGGGCTCCAACGACACCGCCGCCCAGATCGGGCAGATCCAGACGCTGATCAACAAGAAGGTCGACGTCCTGGTCATCCTGCCGGCCGACGGCAAGGCCCTCACCCAGGTCGGTCTGCAGGCCATGAAGGCCGGCATCCCGGTGATCAACCTGGACCGGATCTTCGCCTCCCCGCAGGCCTACCGCTGCTGGATCGGCGGTGACAACTACGGCATGGGCCTCAACGCCGGCCGCTACATCGGCGAGCAGCTCAAGGACAAGCCCGACGCCAAGGTCGTCGAGCTCGCCGGCATCGACAACCTGGAGCTGACCCGGCAGCGCACCCAGGGCTTCGACGACGCGCTGAAGAACTACCCGAACATCAAGAAGGTGGCCCGGCAGGCCGCCGACTTCACCGTCGAGACCGGCCAGGCCAAGATGGCCCAGCTGCTGCAGGCCCAGAAGCAGTTCGACGCGCTGTGGAACCACGACGACGACCAGGGCGTCGGCGCCCTGCGCGCCATCGCGCAGGCGGGCCGCGACGAGTTCTTCATGGTCGGCGGCGCCGGTTCCAAGTCGGCCATGGACGCCATCAAGGCCGACAACGGCGTGCTGAAGGCGACCGTCCTCTACCCGCCCACCATGGCCGCCTCCGCCATCGACGTGGCTCGCGCGCTCGGCCAGAAGAAGGGCATCGGAGGGTTGTCGGAGCTGGAGATCCCGGCCTCGATCACCCTCTACTCGGCGGTCGTCACCAAGGAGAACGTCGACGAGTACCTGCCGACGGGCTTCATCTGACAGATCCGCCCGTCCGTCCCACCGAGCAACCGACGAGGAGCAACGGCATGGCTGAAATGGCCGGCAAGGAAGACAGTCAGGAAGGTGCCGCTTCGCCGGCGCTCGGCATCGGCATGGTCGGCTACGCCTTCATGGGTGCCACCCACTCCCACGCGTGGCGCACCGTGGGCCGCGTGTTCGACCTGCCGATGAGGCCCGTCCTGGCCGCGATCGGCGGCCGTGACGCGGACGCCGTCCGGGCCGCGGCGGCCCGGCACGGCTGGGCCGCCGCGGAGACGGACTGGCGGGCGCTGGTGGACCGGGACGACGTCCACCTCGTGGACGTGTGCACCCCCGGTGACAGCCATGCCGAGATCGCCGTCGCGGCGCTCGAAGCCGGCAAGCACGTCCTGTGCGAGAAGCCGCTGGCCAACTCGGTCGCCGAGGCCGAGGTCATGGCCGCGGCGGCCGAGCGGGCGGCCGCCCGCGGGCAGGTGGCCATGGTGGGCTTCAACTACCGGCGGGTGCCCGCGGTCGCCTACGCCCGCCGCCTCATCGCTGACGGGCGCATCGGCACGATCCGCCATGTGCGGGTGACGTATCTGCAGGACTGGCTGGTCGACCCGGGGTTCCCGCTGACCTGGCGGCTGCAGCGCGAGCACGCGGGCTCCGGGGCCCTGGGGGATCTCGGCGCCCACGCCGTCGACCTCGCGCAGTATCTCGCGGGTGAGTTCCTGGTGGGCGTCTCGGCGCTCACCGAGACCTTCGTGCGGGAGCGGCCCGAGCTGGCCGGCGCGTCGTCGGGGCTCTCGGGCTCCGGGGGCGGGCGGCTCGGGCCGGTCACGGTCGACGACGCGGCGGTCTTCACCGGACGGCTGGCCTCGGGGGCGCTCGCCTCGTTCGAGGCCACCCGGATGGCCTCGGGGCGCAAGAACGCCCTGCGGCTGGAGATCAACGGCGAGCGCGGATCGATCGCCTTCGACCTGGAGCGGCTGAACGAGTTGGAGTTCCACGACCACACCGAGCCTGCGGAATCGGCCGGCTTCCGGCGGATCCTGGTGACCGAGCCGGGCCATCCGTACCTGGAGGCCTGGTGGCCGCCCGGCCACGCGCTCGGCTACGAGCACACCTTCACCCACCAGGCGCGCGACCTCGTCGTCGGCATCGCCGATGGGGTCGCACCGGCGCCCTCGTTCGCCGACGGGCTGCAGGTGCAGCGCGTCCTGGCCGCGGTGGAGGAGAGCGCCGAGAAGAACGCCGTCTACACCCCCGTCCCCTCCTGACCACCCCCTCAACGAGGAGGCTCCTCGCCGTGTCACGACCCTTCACCCTCTTCACCGGCCAGTGGGCCGACCTGCCTCTGGAGGAGGTCTGCCGGCTCGCCCGCGACTTCGGCTACGACGGACTCGAACTCGCCTGCTGGGGCGACCACTTCGAGGTCGACAAGGCCCTCGCCGACCCCGCCTATCTGGACGGGCGGCGGGCGCTGCTCGACAAGTACGGGCTGAAGTGCTGGGCCGTCTCCAACCACCTCGTCGGCCAGGCGGTCTGCGACAACCCGATCGACGAGCGTCACAAGGGGATCCTGCCCGCCCGCATCTGGGGCGACGGCGAGCCGGAGGGCGTGCGGCAGCGCGCCGCTCGCGAGCTGGCCGACACCGCGCGCGCGGCGGCCGCCTTCGGGGTGCGCACCGTCATCGGGTTCACCGGGTCGTCGATCTGGCATCTGGTGGCCATGTTCCCGCCGGTCCCGGAGCACATGATCGAGCGCGGCTTCGAGGACTTCGCCGAGCGGTGGAACCCGATCCTGGACGTCTTCGACGCCGAAGGGGTCCGCTTCGCCCACGAGGTCCACCCGGCCGAGATCGCCTACGACTACTGGACGACGCACCGCGCGCTGGAAGCTGTGGGCCACCGACCGGCCTTCGGGCTGAACTTCGACCCGAGCCACTTCGTGTGGCAGGACCTCGACCCCGTCGGGTTCCTGTGGGACTTCAAGGACCGCATCTACCACGTCGACTGCAAGGAGGCGCGCAAGCGCCTCGACGGCCGCAACGGGCGCCTCGGCTCCCACCTGCCGTGGGGCGATCCGCGGCGCGGCTGGGACTTCGTGTCGGCCGGGCACGGCGACGTTCCGTGGGAGGACGTGTTCCGGATGCTGCGGTCGATCGGATACGACGGCCCGATCTCGGTCGAGTGGGAGGACGCCGGGATGGACCGCCTCGCCGGCGCGCCGGAGGCCCTATCCCTGCTGAAGAGGTACGACTTCGACCCGCCGGCGGCGTCTTTCGACGCTGCTTTCGGAGGCGCCG
>NZ_CBDRBL010000097.1:0-23028 GCF_965342175.1 Actinacidiphila sp. bgisy167 | reverse complement strand
TGCTCTGGATGGCGGAGCGCTGCTCCTCCTCGGAGGCGGAGTAGTTCCTGGTGCTCGCGTCGATGGCTTCCTTGATGTCACCCAGGATCTGGTTGATCTTGTTGGCATCCTGGTTGACCTGCGTCTGCAGGTTGTTGTACGCCGTGGCGGCGGAGCCCTTCCACCCCGAGGTGATCGTGTCGATCACGGTCTGGAGCCGACGGATCTCGCCCTGGATCGAGGAGTTGACCGTGGAGATGCGGTTGCTGAAAGCAACCATCTCCGCCTCGGTCATGGTGAACTGCTGTCCAGCCATGTCTGGCGTCCCCCATGAGACGTAGAAGATCGGATTCGACGAACACGCGAAGATGCCGTCGGACTTCAACTCTAGCCAATAGCAGCGACAAGGCGAACAGTTAGCCGGATCCGTATCAGAATCCTGACCGTCGTCACCAAACCCTCACGGACGCACGGGAGTTGCAGCTTAGGCCATCGCTTTGTTTTGCGCTCAATCAATATCGGGAGCGGGTCGGGACATGCCAGTTCAGGACCCCTGCGCCTGCTTTGCCCCGTCGACGTCGAGCGTCGGTCCGCTCGAGAGGAGGTCGGACCAGATCCGCGGCACCGGCACCGGGGAGTTCTTCGCGTAGCCCAGCTTGGTCTGCACGACGCCGACCGCGTCGTCCTGCTTGGCCGCGCCTCCGCTGTCGCTGTCACCGGTCGTCGGCACCGAGTAGCGCAGTCCCGTGTCGGTGACCAGGAAGATGGAGCCGATGCGCTTGTCGGTGCCGTCGTACGCCTTGTAGAAGAGGCCGCTACCGGGCGAGACGTAGGTGTTCGTACCGCTCTGCGCCACATCCCGGGGGAACTTCTTCCCGGCCCACATGGTCATCGCCGGCCGCTTGGTCAGCTTGTCGTCGACGCCGCTGTACACGCTGCACGCGACCCTTCGGCCGTCGTTGTCGTCCTGCGTGTTCGCCTGCGTGACCTCCTTCTCCGGCCAGCCGAGCTCGTCTTTGAAGGTCTCGCCCGCGCGTGCCGAGGTCACCTCGCTCACGTTGACGGAGACCGCCTCCGGCGATCCGCTGTACAGCGACTTCGCCTGAGGACTGTTCAGCAGCAGCTTCGCCATGAAGTCGGTGACGCGGACGACACGGTCCGGCTGTACCACGTACTGGTCGTCGTTGGCCTTCAGCACCAGGCCCACCTTCGCGTGCTCGCGACCGAGTCCCGAAGCGGTGGACGGCCCGCCGATACCGTCGACCTTCGGGAAGTCGATGGCCGCGCCCGGCGCGTTGTTGAGAGTCGCCAGGAAGTCGGCGTCCACCCTCTGCGGCTGGGCGGAGGCGCCGAAGATGACCTGGCGGAGAGTGTTGACCAGCTCCGGACTCTGCTTCCCGTCGGGACCGCCGAGCCGGAAGGTGAAGCCGCGGTCCGTCACCAGGTACTCGGCGCGG
Source organism: Actinacidiphila sp. bgisy167 (assembly GCF_965342175.1). Taxonomy (GTDB): domain Bacteria; phylum Actinomycetota; class Actinomycetes; order Streptomycetales; family Streptomycetaceae; genus Actinacidiphila. Next base: position 21,592 of record NZ_CBDRBL010000097.1, on the reverse strand, counting down.
CCGGGCACCTGGATGTACATGGCCTCGTCGTCCCGGAGCCGGTTGCGCCCCCCGACGAGAGCCGCCTCCCTGGGCTTGTCCTGGTTGATGACAAGAACCGCCCGCCGTGCGGTACGGTCCGTGCCGCCGCCCGGGGTCTCGCACAGCGCCCAGATCTTGGGCTTTCCCGCGTCGGCCTGGGAGGGCAGCCGGTCGGGGGCGTAGGGGATGCCGATGGTGCTGCCGAGCGTCATGCCGCTGTTGTCGAGCGCCGACTCCTTGACCTTGATGACCTCGAACTTCTCCGGGTCGAGCAGCAGTCGGGCGGAGGCGAGGTTGAGCACGGGATGCAGCTGGGGCTCGCCGTTGGTCTTCAGCACGACGTAGCGGGTGGTGGATTCGTCCCCCACGATGACCTTCTGAGCGGGGGTGTCCCAGCCCTTGGGCGCGGTGGGCTTCAATATGCCCCAGAATCCGAAGCCGACCACGACGAGCAGGCCCACGACGAGGCTCGGAGCGACGGTCTTCAGCGGTCGAGGGGCGGCTTCCTCCGAACCGTGCGGGGAGGGCTGGAGGAAGGCGGCCACCGTGCGCCTGCGCGCGAAGGAGTAGGCGTTCAGCTCATCCCTACGTGTCGCCATTTCCGCGTCAACTCCCCGTTTTTGCTGCGTGGTTGTGGCGTCCCCGGCCCGGTCGGCCCGCCGAAGTGACGGCTGCGGCGAAGGGGACCCCTACTATGCCGTGTGACGATCGCACCGTACGGTACGGGGTAGCGCGATCGGCCCGCCAGCGGTAACCGCGGCGTCCTCTCCGGCCGGCCGGCCGGTGGACGCGAACGCGCGCCGGACGGCGCGGGACGCCGGCCATACGGCAAGGCACCGGCAGGAGCAGAAGGGTTGTACGGGGGATGACCACCGCGACCAGGTCCCGGCGCAGTCCGGGCGACGAGCCACCGCAGCAGTACGCCGGACCGCCCGCGGACGGCAGAGGCGGGGCGATCCCCGCGGCGAGGCCCGGGGCCGTGTCGCCGGCGATGACCCGCAGACCGGGGAGCATGGGCCCCGTGCGGGTGCAGCAACTCGTGCTGGTCGAACTGGCACTCGCACTGCTGCTGGGCGGCTGGCTGATCCATCCGGTGGCCGGTCCCGTCGTGGCCACGGCCGTCGCGCTGCCGCTGCTGCTGTTCGGCCTGCTGAGGCGGCGCGGCCGCCCGATGGCGGAGTGGATGGCCGCCGCCCGTGCGCTGAAGGCCCGTCAGCGGCGCAACGCCGTCGTCGTCCCGCAGGGCACCGACCCCGGTTTCGTCCCGGCCGTGGAGTGCGATCCGGCACTGCGCACCTACGGCTACACCGACGAGCGCGGGCAGCGCGAGATCGGCATGGTCGGCGACGGCACCTTCCTGACCGCCGTCATCCAGGTGCAGGCGGTCGACGAGCCACTGCGCCCGGCTCGCGGACTTCGCTCGCTGCCCCTGGACCTGCTGCACGGCCTGCTGACCGTCGACGACATCCGGCTGGCGTCGGTGCAGGTCGTCCAGCACACCCAGCCCGCCCCGGCCCCGCACCTGCCCCAGCAGGCGGTGGCCGCGCGCTCCTACGCGCCGCTGCAGGCGCAGAGCCGGACGCCGGGACTGCGCCTGACCTGGGTCGCGATCAAGCTCGATCCCGAGCTGTGCCCGGAGGCGGTGCAGGCGCGGGGCGGCGGCATGGCCGGGGCGCGGCGCGCCCTGCTGCGGGCCGCCGACCACCTGGTGAGCCGGTTGGCGGGCACCGGTCTCGAGGCCCGGGTGCTGACCGAGCCCGAGATCGTCGCCGCCGTGGCGACGTCGAGTTGCGTGAACCCCCTCGCCACGACGGGCGGCTCGGCCCTCGACGGCAGCCGGCAGGCGCGCCGCACCTCGGAGAGCCCCCGCACATGGCGCTGCGACGACCGCTGGCACACCACGTACTGGATCAGCCGCTGGCCGCAGTTGGGCTCCGGCGGCACCGCACTGCCCGATCTGGTCGGCCTGCTGACCTCCTCGCCCGCACTGGCCAGCACCTTCTCGCTGGTCCTCGCGCCGGGGGGAAGCCGTGCCGCGCTGCTGTCCGGGTACGTACGGCTGACCGGCCGCAGTGAGAACGAACTTGTCGAGGCGCGGCGCCAGTTGGAGCTTCTCGCGACCTCGTCCCGGCTGGGCCTGGTGCGGCTGGACCGCGAACAGGTGCCCGGCACCCTCGCCACGCTGCCCCTGGGAGGTACCCGCTGATGCCGGCTCCGACCGTTCCCGCCTTCGGCGGTCAGCGCCCGGGTGCGGGCTCCGGCTTCCCCGGCGCCGGCCCGCACGCGTCGCATCTGCCGCAGGGCTCCGACCCGCGCGGCTCCTCGCTCGCCGGTGCCGGACGGCGCACGCTGCGGGCCGCGTTCGGGCTGCTCGGGCCGCGTCGCGACCGGCACACCGTGGCGCCCGGGCAGTTGTCCGGGCTGTCCCTGCCGATCGGTGACGACGGGGTGGTCATCGGGATCGACGCCGCGAACCAGCCCGCGGTGCTGGCGCTGAGCCGTCCGGTCCGGCTCGACGTGGTGCTGGTCGGCAGCATGTGGCTGGCGCAGGTGCTGTCGCTGCGGGCCGCGGCGACCGGCGCCCGGGTCGCGGTGGAGACCGCCCGCCCGCAGTCGTGGGCGCCGATGGCGCAGGCGGCGGGCGGCGGCCAGCAGTGCGTGACCGTGCACGAGGTGGGCCGGATCGCCCCTCAGGGCCCCTCGGTGCACAGCCCCGTCGTCATCGTCCGGGACTGCGGGGCCCGTCCGCCGCGCAGCCGGGTGGCGGCGCAGTCCTGGCAGTCCGTCGTGACCCTGCTGCCGTACCTCGGGCCGACGGCGCCCCGGTTGCTCGCCGGCGCGGACGTGGTCGGGCTGCAGCGGGTCTCGCCCGAGGAGGCCGAGGTCATCGGCCGGGTCATGGGGCTGGCGGAGGCCGATGTGGCGGCGCTGCCGACGCTCGGCGACAACGTGACGATGTGGTGCACGCGCAGGCACCGGCAGTTCGTGATGACGCAGCCCACCGACGCGGAGACCGGCCTTCTCGGCCCGGCCCGGCGCGTGGACTGATCCGCGACCGGCCCACGGAGGGACGCGCTCCGCGGCGCTCTCGTGCCGCGGCGGTTACCGCGTGGCGGCACGGGGCAAGGGCCAGGAGGCACGGGGGTTCGGGAATCCGCGTCGGTCGCCCGACTCGCGGACGCCGGACTCCCGTTGGAGGACAAAGGGGGCATCACGACGGCGTGCCCGTCCTGATGCCGACGACGCTTGCCCTATCCGCGGGCCGGGTGACTAGGCTCTTCCGGTGAACCGCGGCGGCTGTGCCGCGGGAACTTCGAGCCGGGGGAAACGCGTCCGCTCCGATGGGCGGGGCGTGCACATCAGTTGACCAGGAGGCACAGTGAGCAGCGATCAGGACGACATCCGCACGGGCGGAGCCGCCCCGGACGGAGAGCAGTCCGACGCGGACCTCACGGGCGAGTTCCAGATCGACTACGCGCCGCCGTCCTGGTACACGCAGCAGGCGGGCGGAGGCACGCCCACGCCTCCTCCCCCGGCTCCCGGCACCGAGGTGAGTCCGCCGCCGCCCGTCGGTCCCCCGGCGAATCCGCCGGAGGCGCCCGTGCCGACGGCCGCTGCCGGTGCGGCGCCGCAGGAGCCGCAACTCTCCCAGCCGCAGCCGGAACAACCGCCCGCCCCCACACCCTCGCAGCCGCAGCCGCAGCCCGCTCCGGTGTCCCGCGACGCCGCTCGCGATGCGGCCGCCGCCGAATCCGGAAGCACCCCGCCCGACGGACCGCGCTCTTCGGAAGCGCCGGCACAGGAGCCCGCACCCGTCGCCGCCGAGGTGACGCCCCAGGCCCCGGGGGCGCCCGGGACGCCCGAGGCCACGGCCCCGACGGCACCCGAGCAGCAGCCTGAGCCGCAGGCCCAGCAGCAGCCACCCGCCGTCCCGCAGCCTCCCGCGCCGGCACCGGCACCGCAGTCCCACGTGCCGCCGCTGCCGCCGGAGTACCAGCCGGCCACCCCGCCGGAGACGCCGCAGCAGGGGTACGGCCACCCGCAGCCGCCGCAGCAGGGGTACGGCTACCCGCACCCGCACCAGGGCGGGCCGTGGGGCGGGCCCGCACCGCAGCAGCCCTACGGCTACGGCTACCCCCATCCGGCGCCGCCGCCGCACGGCTACGGCTACCCGCAGCCGCCGCACCAGGGCGCGGCCTGGAACGACGCCCACGCGCAGCAGCCGCCCCAGGCGCAGCCCCAACCTCCCTACCCGCAGCAGGGGTACGGCTACCCGCAGCCCGAGCCGGGCCCTGACGCACCGCAGCAGCCCCAGCCGCCCCTGCCGCCGTACGCGCAGCAGCCCCAGTCGGGGCCCCAGCCGCCCCTGCCGCCGTACGCGCAGCAGCCCCCGGCACCCGCGCCGGCCCCCGGTCCGTTCCCGCAGCAGCCCCCGGCACCCGCGCCGGCCCCCGGTCCGTTCCCGCAGCAGGGGCAGCAGCCGATGCCGCCCTACGCCGACGGCGCCACCCCTCCGCCGCCGCACTACGGCCACCCGCAGCCCGGGCCCGGCCCCTCCGTCCAGCCCCAGCCGCCGGTCCCTCCCCAGCAGCAGCAGCAACCGCCCACCCCGCCCGTGGACCCACGCACCGCGGCCGGCTGGGGCGGCCCCGGTCCGGGTCAGGAGCAGCAGCAGCAGCGTGTGACGCACGGCGCCCCGCTCGGTTACAACGCGGCCGTGGAGCTGTCGTCGGACCGTCTGCTGCGCCAGCAGCCGAAGGCCCGCAAGAACAACAACCAGCCCTCGCGCTTCAAGATCGGCGCCAAGAAGGAGGAGCAGGAGCGCCAGCGCAGGCTGGACCTCATCCGCACCCCGGTGCTGTCCTGCTACCGGATCGCGGTGATCAGCCTCAAGGGCGGCGTAGGCAAGACGACGACCACCACCGCCCTGGGCGCCACGCTCGCGTCCGAGCGCCAGGACAAGATCCTCGCCATCGACGCCAACCCGGACGCCGGCACCCTCGGCCGCCGTGTGCGCCGGGAGACCGGCGCGACGATCCGCGACCTGGTCCAGGCGCTGCCGCAGCTCAACAGCTACATGGACATCCGCCGCTTCACCTCGCAGGCGCCCTCCGGTCTGGAGATCATCGCCAACGACGTGGACCCGGCGGTCTCCACCACCTTCAACGACCAGGACTACCGCCGCGCGGTGGCCCTGCTGGGCCAGCAGTACCCGATCATCCTCACGGACTCGGGCACCGGACTGCTCTACAGCGCCATGCGCGGCGTGCTCGACCTTGCCGACCAGCTGATCATCGTCTCCACCCCGTCGGTGGACGGTGCCAGCAGCGCCAGCACGACCCTCGACTGGCTCGGCGCGCACGGCTACGCCGACCTCGTGCAGCGCAGCCTCACCGTGATCTCGGGGGTCCGCGAGACCGGAAAGATGATCAAGGTCGACGACATCGTCGCGCACTTCGAGACCCGCTGCCGCGGCGTCGTCGTGGTGCCCTTCGACGAACACCTCGCCGCGGGCGCCGAGGTCGACCTGGACATGATGCGGCCGAAGACCCGGGAGGCGTACTTCCACCTGGCCTCGCTGGTGGCCGAGGACTTCGTCCGCGCCCAGCAGGCCCAGGGCGTCTACCCGCCCCAGCAGGCGCAGCAGCCGTACCCGCCGCAGCAGCCCGCGCCCCCGCAGCAGGGGTACGGCCACCCGCAGCAGCCGCACGCGCAGCCGGCGCCGCCACCGCCCGCACAGGGCGGTATGCCCCAGGGCTGGACCCAGCAGCAGCCGCCCCCGTCGCCGCAGGAGGCACAGCCAGGGCAGCAGCCCCCGGGGCCGGTCCCGCCCGGCTGGACCCGGCAGCAGTGAGGAAAAGGGCCTGTCCCGCCATCGAGGCGGGACAGGCCCTTTCGTCGGTCAGCGGCGCTCCGGCCGCGGGCTCACTCGGTGGCGCCGTGGGCGTCGACCAGTTCCCGGGCACGCTTGACGTCGTCCGCCATCCGCTCGAGAAGGGCGTCGATCGTGTCGAACTTCTCCATGCCGCGCAGGTAGGCGAGGAAGTCGACGGCCACGTGCAGCCCGTACAGGTCCAGCCCGACGCGGTCGATGGCGTACGCCTCGACGGTGCGGGAGGTCCCGTCGAAGGTGGGGTTGGTGCCCACGGAGATCGCGGCGGGCATGGCATCGCCCCCCGCGTGCAGCCAGCCGGCGTAGACCCCGTCGGCGGGGATCGCGGTGTGCGGCAGGGTCTCGACGTTCGCCGTCGGGTAGCCGAGGTCGCGGCCGCGCTGCGCACCGCGGACGACCACGCCCTCGACGCGGTGCGGACGGCCGAGGATCTCGGCGGCGCCCTCCACGTCGCCCCCGGCGATCAGGCGGCGGGTCATCGTGGACGAGAACGGCTGGCCGCCGCCCGCCTCGCCCGTCAGATAGAGGTCGACGACGTCCACCTCGTAGTCGTACTTCAGCCCCATCGCGGCCAGGAACTCGACGTCACCGGCGGCCTTGTGCCCGAAGCGGAAGTTCGGCCCCTCGACGACGACCCGCGCCTGGAGGGCGTCGACCAGCACGGTGCGGATGAAGTCGCCCGGGGAGAGCTGGGAGAACTCCGTCGTGAACGGGAGGATCAGCAGGGCGTCCACACCCAGCTCCGCCATGAGCTCGGCACGGCGGTGGTGGGCCGCCAGCAGCGGTGGATGGCTGCCCGGGCGGACGACCTCGCTGGGGTGCGGGTCGAAGGTGACCACGACGGAGGCGACGCCCAGCTCGCGGGCCCGCTCGACGGCCCTGCCGATGATCAACTGGTGCCCGCGGTGGACGCCGTCGTACGAGCCGATGGTGACGACGCTGCGTCCCCAGTCCCCGGGGACGTCCTCCAAGCCTCGCCAGCGCTGCACAGTGACCGCTCCTCGACCGCCGATGGTTCTTCGATGTGCAGGTCCAAGCCTGCCATGCCGGGCCCCCCACCGGCGCGGCACCCCCGGGGAGGGGGCCTTCCATGCCTCTTGGGCGGCGCCCAGGGGCGCCAGAGGCGGTTGCACGGCACGCCGTGACAACGGGCCGGCACGCCGGAGGCCGACGCGGGTGCGCACGTCACGGCCGCGCGCCCACGCTCCTCCCCCGCCACGGTCTCCCGCCATCGCACGCCTCCCCCGCCGCAGTGCCCCGTTCGACCGTAGGCGGTCCGATGATCGGCAGGACGGGTCCCCGTGGAAAGCGCCCCCCAGCGCTCCCTCTCTTCACTCCGAGCGCCTGCCCGTTGGAGTGAATCGATCTCGCGATGTGGATAGGGAGCGGAGGGGGGATCGTGCGGCGCGGGCCGCCAGGGGGGAGGGCCCGCGCCGCTACGGTGGGGTCGCGGCCCGGTGCGGGACCGTGCTCTGCCCGCCCGCCTTCCCTGTGCCCGACGCGGTCAGTGGCCGCCTCGCAGGTTCGTCGGGTGCCGGGGGCGGGGCCCGCGGGGCTGGTCGCGGACGAGACGGAGGGGGTGGGGGGAGGTGGGAGGTGGGGGCACCCCCGGCCGAAGGCCGGGGAAGGGTGGTGGGCGTTCTGGACGCTGACGTGTATGTGTTGCGCAGCTGACGGCACGAGGGACACCGCCCGCCACGCACATCGATATGCGGTCCGGAACGCCCACCCTCAGGCCCCGCCCCGGCCCATCACCCACACACCGTGCGCGCAGCGCACCACGCGCACCCGGCCGGACTCAGCGCAGGTTGGCCAGAATCCGGGCCTGCCCCTCCCGCGCTTCGACCAGCGCCAAGAACTCCTGCTCCGGCCCGAACACCGCCGTGGGCACCGCCCCCAGGGACGGCGGCGCGTCCAGCCGCACCCCGTTGCCGAGCAGCTTCGCCTGCCGGGCGTCCACGTCCCACCGGGGGAACGCCGCCGCCGCGGCCTCCCCGATCGGCAGCACCTCGAACGCCTCCGCGAGCTGCTCCAGCGTGCGGGCGAGACCGGCCCCGTAGGGCCCGACGCGGGTGCGCCGCAGCGCGGTGAGGTGGCCGCCGACGCCGAGCCCGGCGCCCAGGTCACGGGCGAGGGCCCGGATGTACGTGCCGGAGGAGCACTCGACCGTGACGTCGACGTCGACGACATCGCCGTCCTCGAGCCCCACGTGCCGGACGTCCCGCACGACGAACGACGACACCGTCACCGGCCGTGCCGCCAGCTCGAAGTCCTCGCCGCCGCGCACCCGGGCGTACGAGCGCACGCCGTTCACCTTGATCGCGCTGACCTTGGACGGCACCTGCAGGATGTCGCCGGTCAGCGGCACGATGCCGGCCTCGACGGCCTCACGGGTGACGCCGTCCGCTGGGACCACGGCCGTGACCTCGCCCTCCGCGTCGTCCGTGACCGTGCTGCGGCCGAGCCGGATGGTCGCCTCGTACTCCTTGCGGGTCAGCGCGAGGTGCCCGAGCAGCCGGGTGGCCTTCTCGACCCCGATGACGAGGACGCCGGTGGCCATGGGGTCGAGCGTGCCCGCGTGCCCCACGCGCCGCGTCCCGGCCAGCCTGCGCAGCCGGGACACGACGTCGTGCGAGGTCATCCCGCCCGGCTTGTCGACGATGACAAGCCCGTCCTTCATCGGGAGCCGTCCTCCGCCTCGTCGTCGCCCTCGTCGTCCTCGTCCTCCGCCGGCTTGCGGTAGGGGTCGGCGTCGCCGGCGTAGGAGGCGTCCGTGGCGGTCCTGCGGACCTCCGCGTCGGCCAGGCGGGCCTTGGCGAGCAGGTCCTCGATCGTGCGTGCGTTCTCCGGGATCGCGTCGGCGACGAACGTCAGGGTCGGCGTGAAGCGCACGCCGGTCTGCCGTCCGACCTCCGAGCGGAGGACGCCCTTGGCGCTCTCCAGTGCCGCCGCCGAGGCGGCCCGCTCCTCGTCGTCCCCGAAGACCGTGTAGAAGACGGTCGCCTCCCGCAGGTCACCGGTGACCCGGGTGTCCGTGATCGTCACATAGCCCAGTCGCGGGTCCTTGATCCGCCTCTGGAGGGTCTCCGCGACCACGACCCGGATGCGGTCCGCCAGCTTGCGCGCCCGCGCGGTGTCGGTCATGCGTGCTCTTCTCTCTTCTCTTCACGCTTCGGTACGTGAGTGTCAGTCGTCGTCCCCGTGCACCCGATGCCGCGAGGACAGCAGGTCCACCTCGGGGCGGGCGGCCATCCAGCGCTCGCAGCGTCCGAGGACGTCCTTGATGTGCCCGAGGTCCCCGGACACGACCGCGACGCCGATCTCGGCCCTGCGGTAGAGGTCGTGGTGGTCGACCTCGGCGACGCTCACCGCGAACTTGCGGTGGAGTTCGGCCACGATCGGCCGGATGACGGACCGCTTCTCCTTCAGCGAGCGGACGTCGCCGAGAAGCAGGTCGAAGGACAGCGTCCCTACATACATGGGCATCAGGTCAAGCCGACCTGTGGGGCCTCGTAGTGAACGGTGCGGACACCGCGAACAGCAATCACCACAGTAAAGGCAACGGCCGGGGCCGATCGACGGAATTTACCCTCCGCCAACCGGCCCCGGTCATGTGTGCCTCGATCAGGCGCGAGGCTTCTCGCGCATCTCGTAGGTCGCGATGACGTCGTCGATCTTGATGTCGTTGTAGTTGCCGAGGTTGATACCGCCCTCGAAACCTTCGCGAATCTCGGTGACGTCGTCCTTGAAGCGCCGCAGGCCCTCGATGGTGAGGTTCTCGGCGACGACCTTGCCGTCGCGCAGCAGGCGCGCCTTGGTGTTGCGCTTGACCTCGCCGGAGCGGATGAGCACACCGGCGATGTTGCCGAGCTTGGAGGAGCGGAAGACCTCGCGGATCTCGGCGGTGCCGAGCTCCACCTCCTCGTACTCGGGCTTGAGCATGCCCTTGAGCGCCGCCTCGATCTCGTCGATGACCTGGTAGATCACCGAGTAGTAGCGGACGTCGACGCCCTCGCGCTCGGCCAGCGACGTGGCGCGGCCCTCGGCCCGCACGTTGAAGCCGATGATGATGGCGTCGGAGCCCGCCGCCAGGGTGACGTCGGTCTCGGTGACCGCACCGACACCCCGGTGGAGGATGCGCAGGTCCACGTCCTCGCCGACGTCGAGCTGGAGCAGCGAGGACTCCAGGGCCTCGACCGAACCGGACGCGTCGCCCTTGATGATGAGGTTGAGCTGCTGGACCTCGCCGGCCTTGAGCACCTTGTCCAGGTCCTCCAGGCTGACCCGGCGGCGGGACTTGGCGAAGGCCGCGTTGCGCTCCCGGGCGGCGCGCTTCTCGGCGATCTGGCGGGCCGTACGGTCCTCGTCGACGACCAGGAAGTTGTCGCCGGCACCCGGCACGTTCGTCAGACCGAGCACCAGGACCGGGGTCGAGGGGCCGGCCTCGTCGACGGTGTTGCCGTTGTCGTCGAGCATCGCGCGGACACGGCCGTACGCGTCGCCGACGACCATGGTGTCGCCGACCCGCAGGGTGCCGCGCTGGACCAGGACGGTCGCCACGGCGCCGCGGCCGCGGTCGAGGTGGGCCTCGATCGCGATGCCCTGCGCGTCCTGCTCGGGGTTGGCCCGCAGGTCGAGGGCGGCGTCGGCGGTGAGGACCACGGCCTCCAGCAGGCTGTCGATGTTCAGGCCCTGCTTGGCGGAGATGTCGACGAACATGGTGTCGCCGCCGTACTCCTCGGCCACCAGGCCGTACTCGGTCAGCTGACCGCGCACCTTCGTCGGGTCCGCGCCCTCGACGTCGATCTTGTTGACCGCGACCACGATCGGCACGTCGGCCGCCTTGGCGTGGTTCAGCGCCTCGACCGTCTGGGGCATGACGCCGTCGTTCGCCGCCACCACGAGGATCGCGATGTCGGTGGACTTGGCACCGCGGGCACGCATGGCGGTGAACGCCTCGTGACCGGGGGTGTCGATGAAGGTGATCGCCCGGTGCTCGCCGTTGACCTCGGTGGCCACCTGGTAGGCGCCGATGTGCTGGGTGATGCCGCCGGCCTCGCCCGCGACCACGTTGGTCTTGCGGATCGCGTCGAGCAGGCGGGTCTTGCCGTGGTCGACGTGACCCATGACGGTGACGACCGGCGGACGCGCGACGAGCGCCTCCTCGCCGCCCTCGTTCTCGCCGAACTCGATGTCGAAGGACTCGAGCAGCTCGCGGTCCTCCTCCTCCGGGCTGACGATCTGGAGGGTGTAGTTCATCTCGTCGGCGAGCAGCTGCAGCGTGTCGTCGGAGACGGACTGGGTCGCCGTGACCATCTCGCCGAGGTTGAGCATCACCTGGACGAGCGACGCCGGGTTGGCGCCGATCTTCTCTGCGAAGTCGGTCAGCGAGGCGCCACGGGAGAGGCGCACGGTGTCGCCGTTGCCGCGGGGCAGCAGCACGCCGCCCACGGACGGGGCCTGCATGGCCTCGTACTCCTGGCGCTTCGCCCGCTTCGACTTGCGGCCACGGGCCGGACGGCCACCGGGGCCCCGGCCGAAGGCGCCCTGCGTGCCGCCGCGGCCACCCGGACCACCGGGACGGCCGCCGAAGCCGCCACCGCCACCGGGACGACCGGCGAAGCCGCCGCCGCCACCGCCGGGGGCACCACCCGGACGCGGGCCGCCGAAGCCGCCGCCGCCACCGGGACGACCGCCGCCACCGCCACCGGGACGGCCGGCGAAGCCGCCGCCACCGGGACGACCGGCACCGCCGCCGGGACGCGCGCCGGGGCCGCCACCGGGGCGACCGGGACCGCCCGGACGACCCGGGGCACCGCCGGCAGCGGGACGCTGCGGCATCATGCCGGGGTTGGGACGGGGGCCGCCGCCCTGCGGACGGGGCATGCCGCCCGGGGTCGGACGCGGACCGCCGGAAGCGGCGCCGCCACCGGGGCGCGGAGCGCCACCCGGACGGGGACCGGCGGCACCGGGAGCGCCACCGGGGCGCGGGCCGGGCTGGCCGGGGGCACCGCCGTGACCGCCACCGGGACGGGGCGCCTGCGGGCGCGGCATGCCGGTGGAGCCGGAGGTGAAGGGGTTGTTGCCCGGACGGGGACCGGCCGGACGCGGGGCCTGGCCCCCGGGACGCGGAGCACCGGGACCGCCCTGGCCACGGCCGCCGTCGCGCTGGCCGGGACCGGAGGGACGGGCGCCCGGACGCGGGCCGCCGGCACCGGGACGACCGCCGGCGGGGCGCTCGGCCTGGGCCGGACGCTCCTGCGGCGGGGTCGGCGGCGCCGGCGGGGCGGAGAACTCCGCCTGCGGCACCGGGGTGACCGGCGCGGGCTTGGCCGGGGCCGGCTTGGGACCCGGGGTGGGGCGCGGGCCGGGGGTCGGCGCGGGGCCGCCGGCGGGCCTGGGGGTGGGGGCGGGTCCCGCGGCCGGCTTCGGGGCCTGGGCAGCGGGACGGGCCGGCGCGCCCGGAGTGGGCATGGCCGGCTTCGCGGGCGCGGCCTTGCGCGGCGCCGCGGGCTTGGCTGCGGAGGGCTTGGCGGCGGAACCGCCGCCGGAACCCTGCAGTGCGTCAGTCAACTTGCGAACAACCGGCGCCTCGATCGTCGAGGACGCCGAACGGACGAATTCGCCAAGTTCTTGGAGCTTGGCCATGACGACCTTGCTCTCAACTCCGAACTCCTTGGCGAGTTCGTATACCCGGACCTTAGCCACTTCGCTCCTTCATGAGGTCCGGGGTGGTCGTCCGCCGGACCGTCGCTACTTCATGGGCGTACTCATCGCGTGCTCATCGAGTGCTCATCGCAATCTCGACCTACTTCCAACTCGCGGGGTACTGACCGCGCGGTCGCCCGAGCGGTCTTCCTGCCTACTCACGGTGTGCCTGGTCGACGTACCCGCGGAGGTCCGCGGTGTCCAGCGGTCCCCGGGCCCGGAAGGCCCGCGGGAACGCTCGGCGGCGGACCGCCAGGTCGAGACAGACGGTGTCGGGGTGCACATAGGCACCCCGACCGGGCAGCGTACCGCGAAGATCAGGGACACAGACCTCCCCGACCACCGCCACACGCAGCAGAACGCGCTTGGCCGCTCGCTCCCTGCACCCGATGCAGGTGCGCTCCGGGCGTGCTGGGTCGTGCGTCCGGCCAGACATCCTTAGTCTACCTCCCCGCGCCGACCTCACCCCTCCGGGTTATTCGACGCACGGTTGTTCCTCGGTCACCGGCGGGTTCTACTGGTCGGCCTGCTCGGTGTCCGGCCGGATGTCGATCCGCCACCCCGTGAGCCGTGCGGCCAGGCGGGCGTTCTGCCCTTCCTTGCCGATCGCAAGGGAGAGCTGGTAGTCCGGCACGGTCACCCGCGCGGAGCGGGCGGCCATGTCGACGATCTCCACCTTGCTCACCCGAGCGGGTGACAGGGCGTTGGCGACCATCTCGGCCGGGTCGTCCGACCAGTCGACGATGTCGATCTTCTCGCCGTTCAGCTCGGCCATCACGGCGCGCACGCGGGCGCCCATGGGGCCGATGCAGGCGCCCTTGGCGTTCAGCCCGGAGCGGCCGGAACGCACCGCGATCTTCGTGCGGTGGCCCGCCTCGCGGGCGATCGCGGCGACCTCCACCGAACCGTCGGCGATCTCCGGGACCTCCAGCGCGAAGAGCTTCTTCACGAGGTTGGGGTGGGTGCGCGAGAGCGTCACGGACGGACCGCGCACGCCCTTGGCGACCCGGACGACGTACGAGCGCAGCCGCGTGCCGTGCTTGTAGTCCTCCCCGGGCACCTGCTCCTGCACGGGCAGGATCGCCTCGAGCTTGCCGATGTCGACCAGGACGTTCTTGGGGTCCTTGCCCTGCTGGACCACACCGGTGACGATGTCGCCCTCGCGGCCGGCGTACTCACCGAAGGTGATCTCCTCCTCCGCGTCCCGCAGCCGCTGCAGGATGACCTGCTTGGCCGTGGTCGCGGCGATCCGCCCGAAGCCGCTCGGCGTGTCGTCGAACTCCCGGGGCTCGACGCCCTCGGGGGTCTCCGACGGGTCCTCCTTGGCCCATACCGTGACGTGGCCGTTCGTGCGGTCCAGCTCCACGCGCGCGTTGCGGCGGCTGCCCGGCTCGCGGTGGTACGCGATGAGGAGCGCCGACTCGATCGCCTCGACCAGCAGGTCGAAGGAGATCTCCTTCTCCCGGACCAGACCCCGCAGGGCACTCATGTCGATGTCCACGGCTACGCCTCCTCAGTGCTCTCGTCGCCGTCAGTATCGGCAGCAGCCGGGTCCTTGCGACTGAATTCGATCTCCACCCGTGCCTTGGCGATCTCGCCGAAGGCGACACGGGCGGGTTTGGGCTTGCGTCCCTTGACACCCGGGACCTCCAGGTCGAGACCCTCGTCGTCGACCGCGACGATCCGTGCGACCAGTTGCTCGCCACCGGACGTCGTCAGCTTGACCAGCCTGCCCTCGTTGCGCCGGAAGTGGCGCGGCTCGGTGAGCGGGCGGTCCACCCCCGGCGAGGAGACCTCCAGCAGGTACGGCGACCCGCCCATGGCGTCGGTGTCGTCGAGGAGCTGCGAGATCTCCCGGCTCAGCTCGGCGAGCGTGTCCAGCGGGGCGCCCTCTTCGGAGTCCACGATCACCTGGAGCTGCCGCCGGCTGCCGGCGGCGGTCACCTTGACCTCTTCCAGTTCGAGCCCCGTCTTGACGACGAGCGGCTCCAGCAGCCCGCGCAGCCTCTCGCTCTGGGTGGTGCTCATCCGGGTGACTCCTCGGCCGCGTGTGCTGTTGTGATGGAAGGTCGTGTGTCGGGCCAAAGCCTATCGGTTCGTGCCCCGGATCGACGATTCGGCGCCGCGGAGGCGCCGTCGCGGCCTCGGGGCGCCGCGCCGGTACCCTCACGTGAGGTCATCACGGGAAGGGGCACTGTGCCGCTCAGCAACATTCCCCGCCGGCGCGCGGTCCGCGCCGCCCTCGCCCTGCCGGCGGCGGCCGGGCTGCTCGCCGGATGCTCCGACGCAGCACGGCCCGAGGGGACTTCCGCCAAGGGCTCGCCGTCGGTCGACCGGGCCGTGGCCCTGCGCCGCCGGGCCGCCCGGGACAGCGCGGCGCTGCTCGCGCGGTACGACGCCACCACCGCGGCCCACCCGGACCTGGCCCGGCGCCTGCGTCCGCTGCGGGCCGAAGTGGCGCGCCACGCCGAGGCGTTCGACCCGTCCGGGCCCGACGCGTCCCCCTCCGCCTCGCCGTCGCCGACGCCGTCGGCCACGCCGTCCGTCCCGGCGCGGGCCGCTGACGCGTTGTCCGCGCTCGCCGTCGCCGAGCGTGCGCTCGCCGACGCGCGGGCCGCCGCGCTCGTGGACGCGCCGGCCGAACTCGCCCGTCTCCTCGCCTCGGTGGCCGCCTGCGGCGCCGGGCACGTCCTGCTGCTGGGGGAGCACTGATGGCACGGCACACGCTGCTGGGGGCCGTGCAGGCCGCGCTCGCGGCCGAGCACGCCGCGGTGTACGGCTACGGCATCGTCGGCGCCCGCGTCGCCGGCGAACTGGCCGAGCGGGCCCAGCAGGCGTACGACGCGCACCGCGCCCGCCGTGACGCCCTGCGCCGCACCGTCGGCGACCTCGGCGGCGAACCCGTCGCGGCCGAGCCCGCGTACGCCCTGCCGTTCGAGGTCCCGGACGGAACGACGGCCGTGCGCCTCGCCGCGGAACTGGAGGACCGGGTCGCCGGGGTCTACGCCGACCTCGTGCGCGCCGCCGCCGCAGACCTGCGCCGGGACGCCGCGGACGCCCTTCGCGAGGCGGCGGTCCGCGCGGTGCGCTGGCGCGGAGGGAGCGTAGCCTTCCCGGGGCTGGCCGAACGCTCGCGGCCGGCCACCGAGACGGTCGAGCACCAGGAGGGACGTACCCCCACATGACCCCGGCACCACAGCCCCGGCACCTGGAACCGCCCGAGCGGCTCGTCCGCACGGTCACCGCTCGGGAGGGCGAGGCGGGCCGGGCCTGGCTCGACGTCCTCCCCGAGCGTGTCGCGGACCTCCTGGCGCGCTGGGAGCTGCGGCCCGAGCGGGTGCTCTCCCCCGGCGGCCGGATCAGCATGGTCGTCCTGGTGCGGCAGGCCGACGACACCCCGGCGACCCTCAAGATCGGCCTCGTCACGGACGAGACCCGGCACGAGCACGCCGCGCTCGCCCACTGGGACGGCCGCGGCGCGGTCCGCCTGCTGCGGGCCGACCCCGACGCCGGGGCGCTCCTCCTGGAGCGCCTGCACAGCGACGTGTCGCTGCGCTCGCTGCCCGAGCAGAAGGCGACGCTCGAGGCGAGCGCCACCCTGCAGCGGCTCTGGGTCCCCCCGGGCGAGGGGCACCCGTTCACGACGGTCACCCGGCACACGGCGCGCCTCGCGGCGCTGCTGCGCGAACGGCGCGAGCAGTGTTACGTGCCCGAGGAGGCCCACCTGCTGATCGACGAGGCCCTCGCGGTCCGCGACGACCTGTGCGCGAGCGCCTCGGGCGGGGACGTCCTCCTGCACGGCGACTACCACCACGGCAACGTGCTCGCCGCGGACCGGGTGCCCTGGCTGGCCATCGACCCCAAGCCGGTCGTGGGCGAGCCCGCGTACGACCTGGCGTGGCTCGTGCGCGACCGCCTGGAGACGCTGGTCGCCTCGCCCGGTTCGCAGTCCGCCGCTCGGCGCAGGGTCGCCAAGCTCTCCGACTCCCTGGAGGTCGACCGGGACCGCCTCCGCGCCTGGTCCCTGTTCCGGGCCGTGGAGGCGGGCGTGTGGGCGCTGTCCGTGGGGGGCCGTCAGGAGGGTGAGCTGCTGCTGGAGTTCGCGTCCTGGGTGTAGTCGTGTGCGGGTCGCGTGTGGTCGTGGTCGCGGTTTCTCCCACGCCCGCCCGGCGCGGTCAGTGGCCGCCTCGCAGGTTCGTCGGGGGCCGGGGGCGAGACCTCCGGGGCTGGACATCCTGGACTGGCATATGTGCGTGCGGGCAGCACGAATCGTGCCCCGGATACCGCACACACATATGCCGCACCGTCCAGAACATCGGCCCTCCCCCAGCCTTCGGCCGGGGGCGCCCCCAACTCCCCACCCCTCCGTCTCCTCAGGCGCCTGACGGCCGGTGGGGGGTGGATGGGGCGATGTCCGGCCATCCGGCACCGCTGCACCACCTCTCCGGCCGCCGCCTCCCTCCCGGCGGTCCACACCTGGTCCTCCACCCAGCCATGCGCCGCCGGTCCCTCCTCGGGACAGACGGCACCGCGCTCGGGCCACGAGAGAGCAGACCCCTACACCACCATCTCGCCACAACTGGTGCCACTATAGGCCGACTTCCCGCTCACACGCTGAAGCTGTGCCACCTCCAGTGGCTTGACGCCGCCCTGCTCGAACAGCTCGGCCGACCGCACCCGCACCGACTCTCGGCGCACCCGACCCGCAGCGGTCGGTCCGCCCCCCCATCCGCGCAGTCCATGCGACTCTCCCGACTACGGTCGCGTGGGAGCGCCCCGCGACGCGTGGCTGCGGGGCGCGCTTCGCGAGGGTCAGTCGATCTTCTGCCCGTCGTACTTTCCGCCCTTGCAGGTCCAGGTTGCCCAATCGACTGTTCCGCCGCCATCCTCGCACTCACCCACGGTGGGGGCGGCTTCGGTGGGGGCGGCGTGGGTGGCGGCGGTGGCGGTGGCGGCGCCTGTCAGGCTGAGTCCGGCGAGGGCTGCCGTGGCGATACCGGCGGCGAGGCTTCGTCGAATGCGCATGGGTTCCCCTTTCACGGGTTGCCTCTGTCGGAACACTATTCAGCTTGATCTTCACCCATGCGGGTGGCACTTCACGTTGGGCCATTCGAGTGACAGCGCTGTCGGGTGCGGGGGCGGTGACGCGACCCGTCGGACAGGCCCAGAAGAGTCGTGAAGATCCTGGTGAAGGGGCTGTTCGGCGGTGGGCCGGGGGCTCCTTGGCCTATGTGGTGGCCGTGGTGAGCGCCCAGGTGCGGTCGGTGTGGGTGAGTCCGAGGTCGATCAGTCGGCGGAGGTTGAGGGCGGCTGCTCTGGTGTGGTGTCAGGCGTTGTCGGCGATGGTGCCGCGGTAGCGGAGCGCTGCCAGGTGCCGTCGCGTTGCCAGCGGCGGAACAGGTCCTCCACCCGGCCCCACGGGCCGTACTGCTCGGGCAGATCCCGCTGGGGGAGGCCGGAATGGACCCGGACACCCCCCACCGGGCGTTGGTCCCTCGCGATACGGAGGGGGGTGGGGGATGCGGGGTCCCCCGGCCGAAGGCTGGGGGGCGGGAGGGCGGGGAGACAACCGCAACCCCCCACCACACAACGCGCCGCACACGAACGACGCCCGGGCAGCGCGGCGAAGCCGCTACGCGGAGAGGCGGGACACCGCCTCCCCCACCGGCAGTTCCTCCCGCTCACCGCTCCGGCGGTCCTTGACCTCGACGACCCCGTCCGCCGCCCCTCGCCCCACCACCAGGATCGTCGGCACCCCGATCAGCTCCGCGTCGGTGAACTTGACACCGGGCGAGACACCCGCGCGGTCGTCGACGATGACCCGGACTCCGGCGGCGTGCAGCTTCTCGGCGATCTCGAGGGCCAGCTCGGTCTGCAGGGCCTTGCCCGCCGCCACGACGTGGACGTCCGCCGGGGCGACCTCGCGCGGCCAGCACAGGCCCTGCCCGTCGGCGGTCTGCTCGGCGAGCGCGGCGACGGCGCGGGAGACCCCGATGCCGTAGCTGCCCATGGTGACCCGGACCGGCTTGCCGTTCTGGCCGAGGACGTCGAGCTCGAAGGCGTCGGCGTACTTGCGGCCCAGCTGGAAGATGTGTCCGATCTCGATGGCCCGGTCCAGCTTGAGGCCCGCGCCGCAGCGCGGGCAGGGGTCGCCGGGCTCGACGGTGACGACGTCGAGGTACTCGTCGACCTCGAAGTCGCGGCCGCAGACGACGTTGCGGGCGTGGGTGTCGGGCTTGTTGGCACCGGTGACCCAGGCCGTGCCGAGGGCGACGCGCGGGTCGGCGAGGTAGCGGACGCCGGGGAGGCCCTGCGGGCCGACGTATCCGCGGACGAGGTCGGGGCGGCCGGCGAAGTCCTCGGCCGTGACGAGCTCGACCTCGGCGGGCGCGAGGTGCTCGGCGAGTTTGCCGAGGTCGACCTCGCGGTCGCCGGGGACGCCGACGGCGACGATCTCGCCGTCGACCTTGACGAGCAGGTTCTTCAGGGTGGCCGAGGCCGGCACACCGAGGTGGGCCGCGAGGGTCTCGATGGTGGGGGTGCCAGGGGTGTCGACCTCCTCCAGCGGCGGGTGCGCCACGCCCTCGACCGGGGGCACCACGGTGGTGACGGCCTCGGTGTTGGCCGCGTAGTCGCAGGCCGGGCAGTCCACGAAGGTGTCCTCGCCGGCCGCGGCCGGGGCGAGGAACTCCTCGGAGGCCGAACCGCCCATCGCGCCGGAGACGGCGGAGACGATGCGGTAGTCGAAGCCGAGCCGCGTGAAGATCTTGATGTAGGCCTCGCGGTGCAGCCGGTACGCCTCGGCCAGGCCCTCGTCGGTGGTGTCGAAGGAGTAGGAGTCCTTCATCTGGAACTCGCGGCCGCGCAGCACGCCGGACCGGGGCCGGGCCTCGTCGCGGTACTTGGTCTGGATCTGGTAGAGGATCACCGGCAGGTCCTTGTAGGACGTGCACTGGTCCTTCACGACCTGGGTGAAGATCTCCTCGTGCGTGGGCCCGAGCACGTACTGCGCGCCCTTGCGGTCGCGGAGCTGGAAGAGCAGGTCGCCGTACTCGCCGGCGCGCCCGGTGGCCTCGTAGTTCTCCCTCGGCAGCAGCGCGGGCAGCAGGACCTCCTGCCCGCCGATGGCGTCCATCTCCTCGCGGACGACGCGGGCGACGCTCTCCAGCACCCGCTTGCCGAGCGGCAGCCAGGTCCACACTCCCGCCGAAGAGCGGCGGACATATCCGGCCCGGACCAGGAGCTTGTGGCTCGCGGTCTCGGCATCGGCCGGGTCGTCGCGCAGCGTCTTGAGCATCAGCCGGGACATGCGCAGGACCATGGGGCTCTCCAGGGGTTTCGTACCGTTCCGCCGAGGATAGCGAGCCGTGGCCCGGTGCCGGAAACGCCTTTTACCGGACGAGCGGGAGGTGGGCTCCCATGACGGCGTAAGGGCTGGCGGCGCTCGGGAAGTGCACGGGACGGGCCAGGTCGATGTAGCCGAGGGCGCGGTAGAGCCGCCGGGCCCGGCTCTCGGTGTCGATCGCGGACAGGATGCTGCGGGGCTCGTCGGCGCTGTCGGTGATGGTGGTGATGAGGGCGCGGCCGATGCCGCGGCCCTGGAAGTCGGGGTGGACGTGCAGTTCGGTGATGGTGAAGGAGTCGTCGAGCCACGCGTCGGTGCCGGCGCGCCGCAGGTAGGGCTCGACGACCGTGGACCACCAGTGGGTGCGGCTGTTGGGCATGCCGTACACGAAGCCGGTGAGCCGTCCGCCGGGGGTGAGCGCGCCGAGCGCGCGGACGCCGGGCAAGCACAGGTGCCGCAGCACGATCTGCCGCCGGATGGCGACCTCCTCGGCCCCCAGGCCGAAGGCGACCGCCTGGACGGCCAGTGCCTCGTCCACCCGCGCCGCCAGGTCGATCGGCTCGACCGCCACGTCCTCCATGGGCGGCGACACTACTAGAACAGGACGCTCATCAAGGCGCCGACCTCAGTGAAGCCGACGCGGCGGTAGGCCGCCCGGGCGGGCGCGTTGAAGTCGTTGACGTAGAGGCTGGCCACGGGGGCCACGTCGCGCAGCGCGTAGTGCAGGACGGCGGCCATTCCGGTCTCGGACAGGCGGCGGCCGCGGTGCTCGGGGGCGACCCAGACGCCCTGGATCTGGCAGGCGTGCCGGGTGACGGCGCCGATCTCCGCCTTGAAGACGACCTTGCCGTCCTCGATGCGGGCGAACGCCCGGCCGGAGCCGACGAGTTCGGCGACGCGGGCCTGGTAGATGAGACCGCCGTCGCCGGCCAGCGGGGAGACGCCGACCTCCTCGGTGAACATGGCGACGCAAGCCGGCATGATCACGTCCATCTCGTCGCGGCGGACCCGCCGCACATACGGGTCGGGCTCGACCTGCGAGGGCAGCGAGCGGGTGACCATCAGCGGCTGGTGGGCGCGGACCTCGCGGGCCGGTCCCCAGCTGGGTTCGAGCAGCGACCACAGCGCCGCGGTGGCGTCGGCGGGGCCGACGATGGAGGAGCAGCGGCGTCCCGCACGCAGCGCCCGCTCGGCGAAGGCGCGCACGGCCTCGGGACCGGCGCAGATCGGGACGAGGTTGGCGCCCGCGTAGCAGAGGGCCTCGAGGCGGCCCCCGGAGTACCAGCCCCACATCTCGCCGCCCAGGCGCCAGGGGTCGAGCCCGGCGACGGCGACCCTGGAGGCGACGAAGGCGTTGGCGACCGGGTCGCGGTCGAGCACCGCGAGGGCGGCGTCGAGTTCGCCGGGTTCCATGACCTTGGTCGTCGTGGTCGTCAACACGTGGGGCACCTCACCGTACGGGCCGCGGCGGCCGGGGGAAGTCCCCGAACCTTACCTCGCGAACGCGTGATCCGCCGCTGCCTGCCCGTATCCCGGACCGCGGGGGTCCGGGACACGGGAAGGGCCGATGGGTCAGCTGACGGAGACGGAGGGCTCGCCGGAGGCGACGCCGTCGGCCTCCATCT
>NZ_CBDRBL010000096.1:0-24002 GCF_965342175.1 Actinacidiphila sp. bgisy167 | reverse complement strand
CCCCCCCCCCCCCCCCGGTGCGGCCCTGCAGTTCCACGACGATTCTCTCCGGTGCGGCCCGACGGGGAGGACGGGGGTGCGCACACGGCGCCGCTCCGCCCGCTTCCCAACCCTTGACGTGCTCCCGTCACGCTGGCATGGTCTAGACCTAGTTGGGCTCAACGGGACGGTGCCGTAGGGAAGTTCGCACCGCCCCGGGACACGACGCATGACAGGGCGCGCCTGCGTGACCTCCTGTGCGCCACCGCGCCTGCCGTGCGGAGCACCCCACAAGCTCCCTCCCCCACGATCACGGCCCAGAGCCGGGTAAGGAGCGACTCACCCATGTCCACGTCTCTCACCGGGCGGCTCCCCGCAGGGCGCACCGCCCTCGGTCCGTCCGCGGTGTTCGCCGTCCTCGCGGCGCTCCTGGTCGCGTTGTTCGTCTCGGCGCCGACCGCCCGGGCGGCGGACGGCCAGATCAGCGGCCTGGCGGGCAAGTGCGTCGACGTCGCCGCGGCGAACAGTGCCAACGGCACCGCCGTACAGCTCTACGACTGCAACGGGACCAACGCCCAGCGCTGGTCCAACCCCGGCGACGGCACACTGCGCGCACTCGGCAAGTGCCTCGACGTCGTCGAGCGCAGCACCGCCAACGGGGCCTCGGTCCAGTTGTGGGACTGCACCGGCGGAGCCAACCAGCAGTGGGTCGTCACCGCGGCCCGCGACATCGTCAACCCCGCCGCCGACAAGTGCCTGGACGTCCGTGACAACAACTCGGCCAACGGCACCCGGCTGCAGATCTGGTCCTGCACGGGCGGGGCGAACCAGAAGTGGAACGCCCCCGCGAGCGGGGGCGGTGGTGGCGGCGGCACGAACCCGTCCGGATTCGTGGTCAGCGAGGCGCAGTTCAACCAGATGTTCCCGGGCCGCAGCGGCTTCTACACCTACAGCGGCCTGGTCGCGGCCCTGAGCTCCTACCCCGGCTTCGCGAACTCCGGCAGTGACACGGTGAAGAAGCAGGAGGCCGCCGCGTTCCTCGCCAACGTCAGCCACGAGACGGGCGGTCTGGTCCACGTGGTCGAGCAGAACACCGCCAACTACTCGCACTACTGCGACTGGGGCCAGCCCTACGGCTGCCCGGCCGGCCAGTCCGCCTACTACGGCCGCGGCCCGATCCAGCTCAGCTGGAACTTCAACTACAAGGCGGCGGGCGACGCGCTGAACATCGACCTGCTGAACAACCCCTGGCGGGTGGAGCAGGACGCGGCCGTGGCCTGGCGCACGGGCCTGTGGTACTGGAACACCCAGAGCGGTCCCGGCACCATGACCCCGCACAACGCCATGGTGAACCAGGCCGGCTTCGGTCAGACCATCCGCTCCATCAACGGCTCCCTCGAGTGCGACGGCCGCAACCCGGCCCAGGTGCAGAGCCGCGTGAGCTCGTACCAGCAGTTCACGGCCATCCTCGGGGTCAGCCCGGGCGGCAACCTCTACTGCTGAGGCCGCTCAGGACTGACAGGCGCCGCTGAGCACCCGCCGCGCGGGTGCGGCCCGCACCGTGGGGCCGCACCCGCGCGCGGTCACTCCCCGGTACGGCGCAGCAGGGCGAGGTACATCGCGTCGGTGCCGTGCAGGTGCGGCCAGAGCTGGACGTCGGGGCCGTCGCCGAGGTCGGGGACCCCGGGCATGAGAGGGCGGGCGTCGACCCATTCGGTGGGGACGGCGCCCGGGCGGGCC
Source organism: Actinacidiphila sp. bgisy167 (assembly GCF_965342175.1). Lineage (GTDB taxonomy): Bacteria > Actinomycetota > Actinomycetes > Streptomycetales > Streptomycetaceae > Actinacidiphila. The sequence continues at coordinate 22,283 of NZ_CBDRBL010000096.1, read as the reverse complement.
AGGACGTCCTCGACGACGGCGCGGGTCTCAGCGGGGTGCGGCGAGCAGGTCGCATAACCGACGACCCCGCCGACGCGCACCGCGCGCAGCGCGGACTCCAGCAGCCCCCGCTGCAGGGGCGCGAAGCCCGGCACGTCCTCGGGGCGCCGGCGCCAGCGGGCCTCGGGTCGGCGGCGCAGGGCGCCGAGACCCGTGCAGGGGACGTCGACCAGGACCCGGTCGAAGGCACCGGGACGCCAGGCGGGACGGGTGCCGTCGGCCACGATCACCTCGTACGGCCCGGGGTTGCCGGCGAGGGCGCGGGCGACGAGCCGGGCCCGGTGCGGCTGCTTCTCGGAGGCGACCAGGGCCGCCCCCCGCTCCGCGGCGAGCGCGCCGAGCAGCGCCGCCTTGCCGCCGGGGCCCGCGCAGCCGTCCAGCCACCGCCGGTCGGGGCCCTCGCCGAGCGGCGCCGCGGCAAGGGCGGAGGCGACGAGCTGGCTGCCCTCGTCCTGGACGCCTGCGCGGCCCTCGCGCACCGCCTGGATCGCCGCGGGGTCGCCGCCCTCGGCGAGCCGCACCGCCCAGGGCGACCAGCGGCCCGGGAGGGTGGTGTCCGCGGGGAGCGCGTCGGCGAGTTCCTGCGGGGTGGCACGGCCGGGACGTGCGACGAGGGTGACCTCGGGGCGCTCGTTGTCGGCCGCCAGCAGTGCCTCCATGCCCGCGCGACCCCCGCCGAGGGCGTCCCACAGGGCCGAGACGATCCAGCGGGGGTGCGAGTGGACGACGGCGAGGTGGTCCTCGGGGTCCTCGTCGTAAGGCGGCGCCACCTCGTCCAGCCAGGCGTCCAGATCCCGCGCGGCGATGCGGCGCAGCACCGCGTTGACGAACTTCGCCCGCCCGTCGCCGAGGACCACGCGGGCAAGGTCGACGGTGGCGGAGACGGCGGCGTGGCTGGGGATGCGGGTGCCCAGCAGCTGGTGGGCGCCGAGCGACAGCACGTCCAGTACGGGCGGGTCGACCTCGCGCAGCGGCCGGTCGACGCAGGCCGCTATCACGGCGTCGTACGTGCCCTGCCGGCGCAGGGTACCGTACACCAGCTCCGTGGCGAGTGCGGCGTCGCGCCGGCCGAAGTCACGCCCCTTGCGCGCCGCCTCCGCCTCGGCCTCCCGCAGCAGCGCCGGCAGCACCAGGTTGGCGTACGCGTCCCGCTCGTCGACGGCCCGCAGCGCCTCGAACGCCAGGATGCGCACGGGGTCGCGCTGGGGTTTGCGGTAGGGCCGGCCGCCCGGCGGCGGCCCGCCCTGGCTGCGGCCCTGGCGGGCGGCGGGACGCGGACGGCGGCGCGACGGTTCGCTCACGTGGAAGGTACTCCGGAAGTGTCGGTGGTGCGGTGGGCGCGGTGCGCCCCGCTTCGAGCGTACGTGGGGGGCGCGGTCAGGCGCCGAGCCGCTCCCCGGAGGGGACGCGGACGCCGCGCGCCCAGTCGGCGGCGGACATCGGCTTCTTGCCCTGCGGACGCACCTCCCCGAGCTCCACGGCGTGGCTGCCGGTGCCCACGTAGACGGCGCGCTTGGTGACCTCCAGCTCGCCGGGGGCCAGGCCGGTGCGCTCGGGCCGCGGCAGGACGGGCCCCACCTTGAGGCGTTCACCGCGGAAGACCGTCCAGGCGCCGGGCGCCGGGGTGCAGCCGCGGACCACCCGGTCCACCCGCAGGGCCGGGGCGTGCCAGTCGACGCGGGCGTCGTCGACGGTGATCTTGGGGGCCAGGCTGACGCCCTCGGCGGGCTGCGGCCGGGCGACCAGCGCGCCGTCCTCGATGCCGTCCATGGTGGCGGCGAGCAGCTTCGCCCCGCTGTGCGAGAGCCGGGTGAGCAGGTCGCCGCTGGTGTCGCGGGGGCGGACGTCCTCGGTGACGACGCCGTAGACCGGTCCGGAGTCCAGGCCCTCCTCGATGAGGAAGGTCGACGCCCCCGTGACCTCGTCGCCCGCCATGACGGCGTGCTGCACCGGGGCGGCACCGCGCCAGGCGGGCAGCAGCGAGAAGTGCAGGTTCACCCAGCCGTGGGCGGGGACGTCGAGGGCGACGCGGGGCAGCAGCGCGCCGTAGGCGACGACCGGGCAGCAGTCGGGGGCGATCTCGCGCAGCCGGGCCAGGAAGTCCTCGTCGCGGGGCCTGGCGGGCTTGAGGACCTCGATACCGGCCTCCTCCGCGCGCTGTGCCACCGGGCTGGCGACGAGCCTGCGGCCGCGGCCAGCCGTGGCGTCGGGCCGGGTGACCACGGCGACGACCTCGTGCCGGCCGGAGGAGATCAGGGCGTCGAGGGCGGGCACGGCGACCTCGGGGGTGCCGGCGAAGACGAGCCTCATGCGTGCGGAATGCCTTTCTGCGGAGCGCGGCCCTACAGTGCGCGGCCGAATGTGCTGTGCGGGGAGACCCGGACCTGGGGCGCCGGCTGGCCGGCCCACTCCGCCTCGCGTATCGCCTTCATCGCGGCCTTGCGCTGCTCGCCGTCGAGGCGGTCGATGAAGATGATGCCGTCGAGGTGGTCGGTCTCGTGCTGGATGCAGCGGGCGAGCATCTGCGTGCCCTCGATGGTCACCGGGTCGCCGTACATGGTGAAGCCCTTGGCGACGACGCCGTAGGCGCGCTTGGTGTCGAAGCGCAGCCCGGGCAGGGACAGGCAGCCCTCGGGGCCGTCCTGCTCCTCCTCGCTCAGGCTGAGGTCCGGATTGACGAGATGGCCCAGCTCGCCGTCGACGTGGTAGGTGAACACCCGCAGCGAGACACCGATCTGAGGGGCCGCCAGGCCGGCGCCGGGGGCGTCCCGCATGGTGTCCTCGAGGTCCTTGACGAGGGTGCGCAGCTCCTTGTCGAAGACGGTCACGGGCTGCGCCGCCATACGCAGCACGGGGTCGCCGAGCAGGCGGATCGGCTGGATGGGCACGCGGGGCTCCGTAGTGGACGGCGACAGCTCAAGAGCCCCAGTCTATGGGCCGGTGGGGCGGGGGCGCGCACCCTCGCGCACGCCCCCCGCGGGATGCGATGCGCCCCTGAGGCGTGACTCCACGGGAGTCTGGCGCGTTGTCAATGGAGTTTGACCCACAAGAGCCGGTTCGAGAGGCCAGTTGATGCCCGAACACGCAACTCATGACGCCCAGGCCAGGGCGAGCCTTCACCTGCTGGTGCGGGACATCGAGCGGGTCCGCCGACAGGTCGACGCCCTGCGCACCCTCACCACCCAGCTGGGCAACGTCTACCGTCCCCGCCGCGGCGGGCCGTCCGCGGGATTCGTGGTCTACGGCCGCGCCCCCGCCCCCACCGTCCGGCTCGCCCAGGAACTGCGGGACAGCGTCGAGACCCTGGTGACCGCGGCCGTCGAGTTCGACCGCTCCCTCGGCTTCAGCTGGGACGCCGTCGGCTCCGCGCTGGGCGTCACCAAGCAGGCCGTGCACCGGCGCTACGGCAACCGGCGCTCGGCGCCGGGCGGAGCGGCGGCGGCGGAGGTGCACAGCGAGCCCCCGGCTCCGGCCGTCGTGCCCACCGTGCCCCCGGCCCGCGCGATGCCCGCCCCCGCGGTGCCCGCGGCTCCCGCCGCGCGCGACGAAGCCGTTCCCGGCGCCCTCCCCTCCCCGCGCACGGGCTGAGCCGCGGTCCCGGGCACGTCCGCCCCGCCGTCCGCAGCGCCGGCAGGACGGCCGCCGGGGCGGGCGGATACGGGCGGCAGGGACGCCGCGCCGCGGTCAGGGCCGCCGGTGCGCCGCGGGGCGCCGACCGGAACCGGGACAAGAACCGGAAGCCGACCGTAGCCGGAACAGGAACCGGAACAGGAACCGGAGCCGACTACAACTCCGACTCGCCCACGGTCTGACCGCCGCTGCTCTCCCCCGTCGGGCGGAATCCCAGCCCCAGGTAGAAGCGTTCCGGGCCGTCCTCGCCGGGATGCCAGGAGGTGGTGACCCGTGTGCCGCCCCGGCGGCGGACCTCCTCCACCACGGACTCGACGGCGAACCGTCCGTAGCCGCGGCCCTGCTCACCCGCCGCGATGGCGAGGCGCCACAGGCCCGAGCGGAGGTCGGTGCCGTTTCCGCCGGCCGCGAAGTCGATGTCGAAGAAGGCCATGAGGAAGCCGACGGGCCGGTCGCCGTCGACGATCAGCCGGGGCCAGGCCGTCCGACCGTACGGGTAGGCCTCGGCGAGGGACTTCACCACCGGCGCCACCAGGTGCTCCTGGTCCGGGCGGACTCTCAGGGCGATCGCGGTGTCGACGTTGTCAGGGGTGATCTTCTCCAGCCGGAGCGAGCTGGTCATACCCGGAACCCTAGGCGGGCATGTCAAGCGCTTCTCCGGCCGCCGTCCCCTGCGGCGCGGTCCCGCTCATCCCACGTACCGACGCCGCCGGGGCGCTAACCGATGTCGGGCGGGTCGATGCGGACCCGGACCGGATCGGGCTCCTTGCGCGCGATGCGGGCGGTCTGCGCGGCCTTCAGGGCGGCCGCCAGGGCCGCGCCGTTGCCGGGCGGCACTCGCAGCAGCACACGTTCCCAGCGCTCGCCGGGCGGGGTGTCCCCAAAGCGGCGCGGCCGCGCGGGGTCGGTGATCGGCAGCGGCACCGGGCCGAGGACGTCGGTGCCCTCCGGGAGCCGGACCGTGGCCAGCAGGTCGGCGACCGCGGCCGGGCGGCCGCTGACCGACGCCATGCGGGAGACCGGCGGGAAGCCCAGCTCGGCGCGTTCGGCCAGTTCACGAACGGCGTGGCCCACCGGATCCCAGCGGACCAGGGCCTGCACGGGCCGCAGGGTGGGCTCCGCGAGGACGACCACCGTGCCGCCCTCGCCGGCCGGGCGGACCAGCGCCGCCGCAGCGGCCCAGCGGCGCAGCGTCTCCTCCCCGGCCCGCAGGTCCGGGCGGCCCAGCAGAGCCCAGCCGTCCAGCAGCAGCGCCGCCGCGTAGCCGCCCTCGGCGACCGGTTCCGCACCCGGTGTCGAGATCACCAGCGCGGGCGTGGCCGGCACGGAGGCCAGCACGCCGTCGCGCCCGGAGGTCCGCACCGGCACCTTGGGGAAGGCGCGGCCCAGCTCGTCTGCGGTGCGCCGGGCGCCGACCACCTGGGCGCGCAGCCGGAAACCGCCGCACTCCTTGCAGTGCCAGGCCGCCTCGGGCCGCCCGCACCAGCCGCAGTGCGGCGCGCTCTCCCCGTCGCCGAGCTGCAGCGGCCCCGCGCAGTGCGCACACCGGGCGGGCTCGCGGCAGCGCTCGCAGGCCAGCCTCGGCACATAGCCGCGCCGGGGCACCTGCACCAGCACCGGGCCGCGCTGCAGCGCGTCCCGCGTCACCTGCCAGGCCACCGACGGCAAGCGAGCCGCGCGCGCGGCGGAGTCCCGCGCCTCGTCGCCCTCGCCGACCGTGCGGATCAGGGGCGCGGCGGCCCGTACCCGCTCGCGCGGTGCCGTCAGCGGCAGCGCCCAGTGGGTGTCGACCAGCTGGGCGCCCTCGACGGTGCAGGTGAGGCCACCGAGCAGAAAGCCCGCGCGTTCCTCTGCGGCACGCAGCAGCAGGACGTCCCGGGCGTGCGGCTGCGGCGCGTGCTGCTCGGCGTGGCTGGAGTCGCCGTCGTCCCAGAGCACGGCGAGTCCGAGATCCGCCACGGGTGCGAACATCGCCGCCCGGGTGCCGACGACGGCGCGCACGCTGCCCCGGCTCACCGCGAGCCAGCGGCGGTACCGCTCCTCCGGTCCGGCGTCGGCGGTCAGCAGCACATGGCGGCCCTGGCCGACGACGGCGGTCAGCGCCTCGTCGACGCGGGCGGCGGCGCGGCCGTCGGGCACGACGGCCAGCGCGCCGCGGCCCGAGGCGAGCGCCGCCGCCATGGCGCGGGCGATCTCCTCTGGCCAGTGGGGCCCGGGCAGCGCCGTCCACACCGCCCGCGGGGTGTCCCCGCGGGCCAGCGCCTGGAGGAAAGCGGGCCCGGTCGGATACCGCGCCCACGGCCCGGGCTCGGGCGGGCGGGGCGCCGGCAGCGGATCCCCTACCGGCTCGGCCTCGGCCCTGGCCCGGCGCGGCGGCACCGCGAGCTGCACGATGTCGGCGAGGGCGCCCGCGTAGCGGTCGGCGACGGCCCGGCACAGCCGCAGCAGGCCGGGGGTCAGCACGGGCTCGGGCGACAGGACCTGGGCGATCGGGGCGAGGGGCCCGCGATAGTCGCTCTCGGGCAGCCGGTCGACGACGAAGCCGTCGTGCAGCTCCCCGCCCTCCCGGCGGCCCCCCTTGACGACCCGGCCGCCGAAGCGCACGCGGACGCGCACGCCGGGCTGGGCGTCGGCGTCCATGGCGGCGGGGACCGCGTAGTCGAAGTACTGGTCGAGGTGGAGCAGGCCCTTGTCGACCAGGACGCGGGCCACCGGCAGCTCCCCGGCCAGCGCCGCGCCCCGCCACGTCCGCGGCTTGGCGCGCGGCTCCTTGGCCTTGCGCACCGTCTCCCGGATGAGCGCGAGCTGCTCTCCCCCGTGCGGCTCCGCCGCCGGGGACATCTGCCGCTCGTCCTCGCTGCTCACAGCCTCAGTGTTACCAGACGCCTCGGACACCGGTCGCCGCCGCGGAGCACCCGAGCACGCGGGGGACGACGCCGCTGGGCAGCGCGGGCGCCCGCATGCCTCCAGCCACGCGAGCATCGCCCGATGCGGCCAGGCGACCAGGCGACCACCGGGAACGACGCACCACGGTGGACTACGGTGCGGCCGCAGACGAGCTGCGGCCCGGCTGCCCCCACCGCGGTCCGCGACGAGCGGGCCGTCCTTGGACGTCGCACGCCCGGGCTCTCAGGCCCTCACCCGGTTCGGCCCTGGTGATGACGCCCGAGCCCGAACCTCTCGGGCACGCGGCAGCGTGCCCGGGACGCCGCCGCGCCGTCCCGCGACCTCAGCGGCCCCGAGCGGCGCGTTCGCCTGCGGCATCACCTGACGGGCGACGGCCGCAGACTTCCGGCCTGCGCCCGCGTCCACGCGTACCGCGGCCCCGGACCGGCAGCGGTCCGGGGCCGTTCACACGTCCTGAAAAGCGCTCAGAGGCCGGCCGCCTGGCGCAGCGCCTCGACACGGTCGGTGCGCTCCCAGGTGAAGTCCGGCAGCGCCCGGCCGAAGTGCCCGTACGCCGCTGTCTGCGCGTAGATGGGACGGAGCAGGTCGAGGTCACGGATGATCGCGGCCGGCCGGAGGTCGAAGACCTGGCTGATCGCCTGCTCGATCTTCTCGTGGTCGACAGTGTGGGTGCCGAAGGTCTCCACGAACAGGCCCACGGGCTCGGCCTTGCCGATCGCGTACGCGACCTGGACCTCGCAGCGTGAGGCGAGGCCCGCGGCGACGACGTTCTTGGCGACCCAGCGCATGGCGTACGCGGCGGAGCGGTCGACCTTGGACGGGTCCTTGCCGGAGAAGGCGCCGCCGCCGTGGCGGGCCATGCCGCCGTAGGTGTCGATGATGATCTTGCGGCCGGTGAGGCCGGCGTCGCCCATCGGGCCACCGATCTCGAAGCGTCCCGTGGGGTTGACCAGCAGCCGGTACCCCTCCGTGTCGATCTTGATGCCGTCGTCGAGCAGCGCCTTGAGCTCCGGCTCCACGACGAACTCGCGGATGTCGGGGGCGAGCAGCGACTCGAGGTCGATGTCGCTGGCGTGCTGCGAGGAGACGACGACGGTGTCGAGGCGCACGGCCTTGTCGTCGTTGTACTCGATGGTGACCTGGGTCTTGCCGTCGGGCCGCAGGTAGGGGATGGTCCCGTTCTTGCGGACCTCGGTGAGCCGCCGCGAGAGCCGGTGCGCCAGGGTGATCGGGAGCGGCATCAGCTCGGGGGTCTCGTCGCAGGCGTAGCCGAACATCAGGCCCTGGTCGCCGGCGCCCTGCCGGTCGAGCTCGTCGTCGTCGCCCTCGACCCGGCTCTCGTAGGCCGCGTCGACACCCTGCGCGATGTCCGGGGACTGCGCGCCGATGGAGACCGAGACACCGCAGGACGCGCCGTCGAAACCCTTCTTCGACGAGTCGTAGCCGATGTCGAGGATCTTGTTCCGCACCAGGGTCGCGATGTCCGCGTAGCCCTTGGTGGTGACCTCCCCGGCGACGTGCACCAGACCGGTGGTGATCAACGTCTCGACGGCGACGCGCGAGGAGGGGTCCTCCTTGAGCAGTGCGTCGAGGATCGTGTCGCTGATCTGGTCAGCGATCTTGTCGGGGTGGCCCTCGGTCACGGACTCCGAAGTGAACAGGCGGCGGGACACATCGCTCCCTGGGGTTGCAGCGGCTGCTGGCTGATCATTGGCGGCTCGCTCGGGGCTGCGCCCGGCGGGCCATGGGTCAGTTTATCGTCCGGCTCATGGGCAAGGACACGGCGTCTCGCACCTTGGAGATGCCGTGACCTGCGACACTGTGCATCACCTGAGGACGGAACGCCAGTAGCCCAGCCGCACCGGTCCCGAAGTGTCGTCAGGTCAGACGGGCGGCGACCAGGTCCCAGACCTGCTCGGCCAGGGCCTCCTTCGGCCCGTACGGCACGGGCGTCTCGCTGCCGTCGGCGCCGAGCACGACAGCCTCGTTCTCCTCGGACCCGAAGGCCTTGTGGTCCCCCACCTCGTTGACGACCAGCAGGTCGCAGCCCTTGCGGGCGAGTTTGGCGCGACCGTTGGCCAGGACGTCGTCGGTCTCGGCGGCGAAGCCCACCACGATCTGCTCCGGGTGCGGCCGTTCGGCGGAGAGCTCGGCGAGCACGTCGGGGTTGCGCACCAGCTCCACAGGCGCGGGGTCCTCGCCGTCCCTCTTCTTGATCTTCCCTTCGGCGTACCGGGCCGGTCGGAAGTCGGCGACAGCGGCCGCCATCACCACCACGTCGGCGTCGGACGCGGCCTTCAGCACGGCCTCGCGCAGCTGCACCGCCGTGCCGACGCGCACCACGTCCGCCCCCGCCGGGTCGGCGAGGTCGGTGTTGGCGGAGACCAGGGTGACCCGGGCGCCCCGGGCGAGGGCCGTACGGGCGAGGGCGTAGCCCTGCTTGCCGGAGGAGCGGTTGCCCAGGTAGCGGACGGGGTCGAGGGGCTCGCGGGTGCCGCCGGCGCTGATGACGACATGGCGTCCGGCCAGGTCCGTCTCCTGTGCGCGGGGGCCGCGCAGCAGCACCCGGCGGCAGACCTCGAAGATCTCGGCGGGCTCGGGCAACCGGCCCTTTCCGGTGTCGACCCCGGTCAGGCGCCCGACGGCGGGCTCGAGGACGATGGCGCCCCGGCGGCGCAGGGTCGCCACGTTCTCCTGGGTGGCCGCGTGCTCCCACATCTCGGTGTGCATCGCGGGCGCGAACACCACAGGGCATCGTGCGGTGAGCAGGGTGTTGGTGAGGAGGTCGTCGGCGAGCCCGTGGGCGGCCCTGGCGAGCACGTCGGCGGTGGCCGGGGCGACGACGACCAGGTCCGCGCCCTGCCCGATGCGTACGTGCGGCACCTCGTGGACGCTCTCCCAGACCTCGGTCGAGACGGGGTTGCCCGACAGCGCCGACCAGGTGGCCGCACCGACGAAGTGCAGCGCCGAGGCCGTGGGCACGACCCTGACGTCGTGTCCCGACTCGGTGAACCGCCGCAGCAGCTCACACGCCTTGTAAGCGGCGATCCCGCCGCTCACGCCCAGGACGACCTGCGGCTTGCCCATCGTCTCTCCCGCGCTGTGTTGGACCGTGGTGCGTACGCACCCATGACACACCACGGGCCCGGCGGTCGAACCGCCGGGCCCGTGGTCTGACGCCTGGGCGCGGGCTACTGGACCGGGCCCTCGACGGCCTCGGAGGTCAGCAGACCCGCGTTGATCTCGCGCAGCGCGATCGACAGCGGCTTCTCGTGCACGTGGGTGTCCACGAGCGGACCGACGTACTCGAGCAGGCCCTCGCCGAGCTGCGAGTAGTAGGCGTTGATCTGACGGGCACGCTTGGCCGCGTAGATCACGAGGCTGTACTTCGAGTCGGTGGCCTCGAGCAGCTCGTCGATCGGCGGGTTGATGATGCCCTCGGGCGTGGTGATGGAAGAGGACACGCTCTACCTTCCGATTGGGTACAAAAAGATCAGGCTACAGCCATCAAGGCTAGCAGCTCGCGCGCGACGTCCTCGACGGAGGTGTTCACCAGGGTGGTGTCGAACTCCGGCTCGGCCGCCAGCTCGACCCGTGCGGCCTCCAGCCGGCGCTCGATGACCTCGGGAGCCTCGGTGCCCCGGCCGGTGAGCCGGCGGACCAGTTCGTCCCAGCTCGGCGGCGCGAGGAAGACCGACTGCGCCTCGGGCATCGACTCCCGCACCTGGCGGGCGCCCTGCAGGTCGATCTCCAGCAGGACCGGTTCACCGGCCTCGAGGTGCTCCAGCACCGCCTGGCGCGGCGTGCCGTAACGGTTCCCCGCGAACTCCGCCCACTCCAGCAGTTCGCCGTTGGCGATCAGCTTGTCGAACTCGTCGTTCTCGACGAAGAAGTAGTGCACCCCGTGCTTCTCACCGGGGCGGGGCTTGCGGGTGGTGGCCGAGACGGAGAGCCACACCTCGGGGTGGACTGTGCGCATATGAGCGACGACCGTGCTCTTGCCGACCCCCGAGGGGCCGGAGAGCACGGTCAGCCGCGGACGTTCACTCATGGAGCGATTATCCCGGTTCCCGGAGGGTGCTGGGAACGTCAGGCAGCGGGGCTGCCGAACTCCCGCTCCAGGGACGCGATCTGGTTGGAGCCGAGCCCGCGGACCCGGCGGCTCTCGGAGATGCCGAGCCGCTCCATGATCTGCTTGGCGCGGACCTTGCCCACGCCGGGCAGGGACTCCAGGAGAGCGGAGACCTTCATCTTGCCGATGACGTCGTTCTCCTGGCCCTGCTTGATGACCTCGTGCAGCGAGGCGCCGGAGTGCTTGAGCCGATTCTTGACCTCGGCGCGCTCCCGGCGAGCCGCAGCGGCCTTCTCGAGCGCGGCAGCGCGCTGTTCAGGGGTAAGGGGCGGAAGAGCCACGCCTACGTCACCTCGGGTGTAGAACTGTCGGATACGGACCGGTGTGGAACCTAGTCGCCCCCTGCCTGCGGGGGCAACGTGAAACGCGCATGATGCGCGCTCTGGTCGGAGACTAGCGGCCCCAGCGGCCGCAGTCAGCGCAAACAAGAAGAAAAGTCCTGGTCAGCGTCAACCGACCAGGACTTTTAGGACAAATCTGCGCAGGTTTCCGGACGTCTTGACCTCTACTTGACGACCGCGGCGAGCTCGGCGACCTCCCTTTCGGCAGCTTCGCGCAGCGCCGGGACGGACGGTCCGTGCCGCAGCACGCTCCTGCTGACGCTCGGCACCACGTTGCGCACCGCATCCCCGAACACCCTGGGAAGGTCGGCCGCGGTGGCCCCCTGGGCACCGATGCCGGGGGCGAGGAGGGGCCCGTTCACGGAGAGGTCCACACCCGCCTGCTCGAGCGTGGCGCCGACGACCGCGCCGACCGATCCGAGCGGCACGTCACCCTCGTTCTCGGCCGCGATGTGGTTCAGCATCACCTGGGCGAGGGACTCGCCGCCCGCCGCGGTTGACCGCTGCACTTCCGCGCCCTCCGGGTTGGAGGTCAGGGCGAGCACAAAGACCCCGCTGCCGCTCGTCCGGGCGGCGTCCAGGGCGGGGCGCAGAGAGCCGAAGCCCAGATACGGGCTGACGGTGACCGCGTCCGAGAACAGCGACGAGGCGGGGTCGAGGTAGGCAGAGGCGTACGCCGCCATGGTCGAGCCGATGTCGCCGCGCTTGGCGTCCATCAGCACCAGGGCGCCGGCCGCACGGGCCTCGGCGACGGCCGTCTCCAGGACGGCGACGCCGCGGGAACCGAAGCGCTCGAAGAAGGCGCTCTGCGGCTTGAGGACGGCGACCCGGTCGGCCAGGGCCTCCACCACGGTGCGGGTGAACCGCTCCAGGCCGGCGACGTCGTCCTGGAGGCCCCAGGCGGTCAGCAGGGAGGAGTGCGGGTCGATGCCGACGCAGAGCGGCCCGCGGATGTCCATGGCGCGGCGCAGCCGGGCACCGAAGGGTTCGGGGTTCGTCACGGTGCGACTTCCTTCCGGGTTTCGGCGCCGACGGCGTCGGCGAGGGTGGCGTACGGGCTGGACTGCAGCAGCGCGGCGAGCTCCCGGTGGATCGTGCGGCACCAGAAGGGACCCCGGTAGACGAAGGCGCTGTAGCCCTGGACGAGGGTGGCGCCGGCCAGGATGCGCTGCCAGACGTCCTCGGCGGTCTCGACTCCGCCCACCCCGACGAGGGTGACGCGGTCGCCGACGCGGGCGTACAGCCGGCGCAGCACCTGCAGGGAGCGCTCCCCCAGGGGGGCGCCGGACAGTCCGCCGGTCTCCTTGACGAGGGCGGCGTCCGAACGCAGGCCGAGGCCGTCGCGGGCGATGGTGGTGTTGGTGGCGATGATGCCGTCCAGGCCGAGTTCGACGGCCAGGTCGGCGACGGCGTCCACGTCCTCGTCGGCGAGGTCGGGGGCGATCTTGACCAGCAGCGGCACGCGGCGGCCGGTGACGGTGCGGTCCGCCGCCTCGCGCACCGCGCTCAGCAGGGGGCGCAGGTGCTCGACGGCCTGCAGGTTCCGCAGCCCGGGGGTGTTGGGCGAGGAGACGTTGACCACGAGGTAGTCGGCGTGCCGGGCGAGCCGCTCGGCGGACGTGACGTAGTCGGCGACCGCCTCCTCCTCCGGGACGACCTTGGTCTTGCCGATGTTGACGCCGACCGTGGTCGGGAAGACGGCCCTGCGGGCGGCCAGGCGCGCGGCCACCGCGGCCGAGCCGTCGTTGTTGAAGCCCATGCGGTTGATCAGGGCGCGGTCGGCGACCAGGCGGAAGAGCCGCCGCCGCGGGTTGCCGGACTGCGGCTCGCCGGTGACGGTGCCGATCTCCACGTGGTCGAAGCCCAGCATGGCGAGCCCGTCGATGCCGACGGCGTTCTTGTCGAAGCCCGCGGCGAGCCCGAACGGTCCGTGCATCCGGCGGCCCAGCGCCTCGGTGCGCAGGACGGGGTAGCGCGGCGCGAGCAGCGCGGCGGCGAAGGTGCGCAGGACGGGGATCCGGGCGGCGAGCCGGATCCAGCCGAAGGCGAGGTGGTGGGCCCGCTCGGGGTCGAGGCGCTTGAAGAACAGGTGGAACAGGAGGGAGTACATGCGAGGCCTTCCGCGGCGGCGAGGGGACGGTGCGCGTGAAGAGGGGGACACCGGTTCGGTGTCCCCCTGCTTCGCCTACGCCTCGCGGGCGGCGGTCAGACGCCGCGCGTGTTCCTGCAGCGAGCGGACCCCGACGTCGCCCCGGTTCAGCGCGTCGACGCCTTGCACCGCGGCGGCGAGGGCCTGCACCGTCGTCAGGCACGGCACGCCGCGGGCGACGGCCGCGGTGCGGATGTCGTAGCCGTCGAGGCGTCCGCCGGTGCCGAACGGGGTGTTGACGATGAGGTCGATGGCGCCCTCGTGGATGAGCTCGATGACGGTCGGCTCGCCGCCTGGGCCGGTGCCCTCGCTCTTCTTGCGCACCACAGTGGCCTCGATGCCGTTGCGCCTCAGCACCTCGGCCGTGCCGGAGGTGGCCAGCAGCTCGAAACCGTGGTCGACCAGCGCCCGTGCCGGGAAGATCAGCGCGCGCTTGTCCCGGTTGGCGACCGAGACGAAGGCGCGGCCCTTGGTCGGCAGCGCGCCGTAGGCGGCGGCCTGCGACTTGGCGTAGGCGGTGCCGAAGACCGAGTCGATGCCCATGACCTCGCCGGTGGAGCGCATCTCCGGGCCGAGGACGGTGTCCACACCGCGGCCGTGCACGTCGCGGAAGCGGCTCCAGGGAAGCACCGCCTCCTTGACGGAGATCGGCGCGTCCATCGGCAGGGTGCCGCCGTCGCCGTGGGCCGGGAGCAGGCCCTCGGCGCGCAGTTCGGCGATGGTGGCGCCGAGCGAGATGCGGGCGGCCGCCTTGGCCAGCGGGACCGCCGTCGCCTTGGAGGTGAAGGGGACGGTCCGGGAGGCCCGCGGGTTGGCCTCGAGCACGTAGAGGATGTCCCCGGCCAGGGCGAACTGGATGTTGATCAGGCCTTGGACGCCGACACCCTTGGCGATGGCCTCGGTGGAGGCGCGCAGCCGTTTGACGTCGTGGCCGCCGAGGGTGATCGGGGGCAGGGCGCAGGCGGAGTCTCCGGAGTGGATGCCGGCCTCCTCGATGTGCTCCATGACGCCGCCGAGGTAGAGCTCGTGGCCGTCGTAGAGCGCGTCGACGTCGATCTCGATCGCGTCGTCGAGGAAGCGGTCGACCAGCACCGGCCGGTCGGGGCCGATCTCGGTGGACTCGGCGATGTACGCGGCGAGGCGGGTCTCGTCGTAGACGATCTCCATGCCGCGGCCGCCGAGCACATAGGAGGGCCGAACCAGGACGGGGTAGCCGATCTCGTCGGCGATGGCCTTGGCCTGCTCGAAGGTGGTGGCCGTGCCGTGCTTGGGGGCGGGCAGGCCCGCCTGGTCCAGGACGCGGCCGAAGGCGCCGCGGTCCTCGGCGAGGTGGATGGCTTCGGGCGAGGTGCCGACGACCGGCACGCCGTTGTCCTTGAGCGCCTGCGCGAGGCCGAGCGGGGTCTGCCCGCCGAGCTGGACGACGACGCCCGCGACGGGGCCGGCCTGCCGCTCGGCGTGGACGATCTCCAGGACGTCCTCCAGGGTGAGCGGCTCGAAGTAGAGCCGGTCGGAGGTGTCGTAGTCGGTGGAGACGGTCTCGGGGTTGCAGTTGACCATGACGGTCTCGTAGCCCGCGTCGCTCAGCGCGAAGGAGGCGTGCACGCACGAGTAGTCGAACTCGATGCCCTGGCCGATGCGGTTCGGGCCGGAGCCCAGGATGATCACCGCGGGCTTCTCGCGCGGGGCGACCTCGCTCTCCTCGTCGTAGGACGAGTAGAAGTACGGGGTGCGGGCGGCGAACTCGGCGGCGCAGGTGTCGACGGTCTTGTAGACCGGCCGGACGCCGAGAGCGTGCCGGACCTCGCGGACGACGTCCTCGCGCAGGCCGCGGATCTCGGCGAGCTGGGCGTCGGAGAAGCCGTACCGCTTGGCCTCGGCGAGCAGCTCGGGCTCGAGCTTTCCGGCTGCCGCGAGCTCGTCGGCGATCTCCTTGATCAGGAAGAGCTGGTCGACGAACCAGGGGTCGATCCTCGTGGCGTCGAAGACCTCCTGCGGGGTGGCGCCGGCCCGGATCGCCTGCATGACGGTGTTGATCCGCCCGTCGGTGGGGCGCCGGGCGGCGAGCAGCAGCTCGTCCTTGTCGCCCGGGTCGCCGCTGAAGGCGAACTGGCTGCCCTTCTTCTCCAGGGAGCGCAGCGCCTTCTGCAGCGCCTCGGGGAAGTTGCGGCCGATGGCCATGGCCTCGCCGACCGACTTCATGGTGGTGGTGAGGGTGGCGTCGGCGGCGGGGAACTTCTCGAAGGCGAAGCGCGGCACCTTGACGACGACGTAGTCGAGCGTCGGCTCGAAGGAGGCCGGGGTCTGCTCGGTGATGTCGTTGGGGATCTCGTCGAGGGTGTAGCCGACCGCGAGCTTGGCGGCGATCTTGGCGATCGGGAAACCCGTCGCCTTGGACGCGAGCGCCGAGGAGCGCGAGACGCGCGGGTTCATCTCGATGACGATGACCCGGCCGTCCTCGGGGTTGACCGCGAACTGGATGTTGCAGCCGCCGGTGTCGACGCCGACCTCGCGGATGACGGCGATGCCGATGTCGCGCAGGATCTGGTACTCGCGGTCGGTCAGCGTCATGGCGGGCGCGACGGTGATGGAGTCGCCGGTGTGCACGCCCATGGGGTCGAAGTTCTCGATGGAGCAGACGACCACGACGTTGTCGTGCTTGTCGCGCATCAGCTCCAGCTCGTACTCCTTCCAGCCGAGGATCGACTCCTCCAGGAGCACCTCGGTCGTCGGGGAGAGCGTCAGGCCCTGGCCGGCGATGCGGCGCAGCTCCTCCTCGTCGTGGGCGAAGCCGGAGCCGGCGCCGCCCATGGTGAAGGACGGCCGGACGACGACGGGGTAGCCGCCGAGGGCGTCGACGCCCGCGAGCACCTCGTCCATGGTGTGGCAGATGACCGAGCGGGCGGACTCGCCGTGGCCGATCTTGGCGCGGACGGCCTCGACGACCTCCTTGAACAGTTCGCGGTCCTCGCCCTTGTTGATGGCCTCGACGTTGGCGCCGATGAGCTCGACGCCGTACTTGTCGAGGACGCCCGCCGCGTGGAGCGAGATGGCGGTGTTGAGTGCGGTCTGGCCGCCCAGGGTGGGCAGGAGTGCGTCGGGGCGCTCCTTGGCGATGATCTTCTCGACGAACTCGGGGGTGATCGGTTCGACGTAGGTGGCGTCGGCGATCTCGGGGTCGGTCATGATCGTGGCCGGGTTGGAGTTGACCAGGATCACGCGCAGGCCCTCGGCGCGCAGCACGCGGCAGGCCTGGGTACCGGAGTAGTCGAACTCCGCGGCTTGGCCGATGACGATCGGGCCGGAGCCGATGACCAGGACGGACTGGATATCGGTGCGCTTAGGCACGCTGGCCCTCCATGAGCTTCACGAAGCGGTCGAACAGGTACGCGGCGTCGTGCGGACCTGCTGCCGCCTCGGGGTGGTACTGGACGCTGAAGGCGGGGGTGTCGAGCAGCCGCAGGCCCTCGACCACGTTGTCGTTGAGGCACACGTGGGAGACCTCGACCCGCCCGTACGGGGTGTCGGTGACCTGGTCGAGCGGCGCGTCCACGGCGAAGCCGTGGTTGTGCGCGGTGACCTCGACCTTGCCGGTGGTGCGGTCCTGGACCGGCTGGTTGATGCCGCGGTGGCCGTACTTCAGCTTGTAGGTGCCGAAGCCGACGGCGCGGCCGAGCAGCTGGTTGCCGAAGCAGATGCCGAACAGCGGGGTCCGGCGCTCCAGGACGCCCTGGACGACGGTCAGGTCGGCGGTGGCCGGGTCGCCCGGGCCGTTGGAGAGGAAGACGCCGTCCGGGTTGACCGCGTAGACCTCCTCAAGGGAGGCGTCCGCGGGCAGGACGTGCACCTCGATGCCGCGTTCGGCCATGCGCCGCGGGGTCATGCCCTTGATCCCGAGGTCCAGGGCGGCGACGGTGAACTTCTTCTCGCCGACGGCCGGGACGACGTACGGCTCCTTGGTGGCGACCTCCGCGGACAGGTCCGCGCCCGTCATCTCGGGGGCGCCCCGCACCTCGGCCAGGAGCACGGCCTCGTCGGTGCGCGCCTTGTCGCCGGAGAAGATCCCGACCCGCATCGCGCCGCGCTCGCGCAGGTGGCGGGTGAGCGCCCGGGTGTCGATGCCGCTGATGCCGACGACGCCCTGGCGGGTCAGCTCCTCGTCCAGGCTGCGGCGGGAGCGCCAGTTGGAGGGCACGCGGGCGGGGTCGCGGACGACGTAGCCGGCCACCCAGATGCGGGAGGACTCCGGGTCCTCGTCGTTGACGCCCGTGTTGCCGACGTGCGGGGCGGTCATGACGACGACCTGGCGGTGGTACGAGGGGTCGGTCAGGGTCTCCTGGTAACCGGTCATGCCGGTGGAGAAGACGGCCTCGCCGAAGGTCGTCCCCACGGCCCCGTAGGCGCGGCCGCGAAAGGTGCGGCCGTCCTCCAGGACGAGTACGGCAGGGACCCGGGCGGGCCGCTGGGCGGAGGTCGTCATCGTGCGCCTTCCTGGTCGTGCGTGAGAGTGTTCAGGGCCTCGACCCATGCGGCGTGCTCGGCGGCGTGGTCCGAGCGGAAGCCGGAGTCGATCAGCCGGTCGCCGTGCGCCCAGGTGACCACCAGCAGGCCGCCTTCGGTGAGGACCTTGCCGGCGATCCCCTTGTCGAGGCGTGCTCCGCGCAGCTGCGCGGCCGGGACGAAGAAGCCGGGCGCCCCGGTGCGGTCGACGTCGAGCCCCTGGTCGGTGAGGGTGAGCTCGACCCGGCTGCGCACGCCGAGGCCGTGGGCGACGACGCGGTCCAGCCACTGCCCGGCGGTGGTGCTGCCGTGGTAGCGGCCGGTGAGAGTCAGCAGCGGCTCGCCGGGCTGTTCGGGGGCGGTGGGGAGCGCGGGCAGGTCGCTCTGCAGGGTCCCGCGCCACTTCCAGCCCTGGCGCATGAGCCAGTAGACGAGCGCGATGAAGAGCAGCAGCCCGACGACCCAGCCGATGCGGGCCGCCCAGTCGGTGACCTCGGCGGAGTGCTTCTCCGCCGCGATGAGGAGCACAGGTGTCACGTGAGCTTCCCGTCCATGACCGTCGCCTTGCCCCGCAGGAAGGTGGCGAACACCTGGCCCGGCAGCTCCAGACCCTCGTAGGGGGTGTTGCGGCTGCGGGAGGCGAAGCCCGCGGGATCCACCACACCACGGTATGCCGGATCGAACAGGGTGAGGTTCGCGGGCTCGCCTGCCGCCACCGGCCGGCCGTGGCCGGACAGGCGGCCGATCGCCGCGGGGCGGGAGGACATCCGGTCGGCGACTCCGGCCCAGTCGAGCAGGCCGGTGTCCACCATGGCGTGCTGGACGACCGACAGCGCGGTCTCCAGCCCGATCATCCCCATGGCCGCCGCGCCCCACTCGCAGTCCTTGTCCTCGTGCGGGTGCGGGGCGTGGTCGGTGGCGACGCAGTCGATCGTGCCGTCGGCGAGCGCCTCGCGCAGCGCCATGACGTCGGCCTCGGTGCGCAGCGGCGGGTTGACCTTGTAGACCGGGTTGTAGGTGCGCACCAGCACGTCGGTGAGGAGCAGGTGGTGCGGGGTGACCTCGGCGGTGACGTCCCAGCCCTTGGACTTGGCCCAGCGGACGATCTCGACCGAGCCCGCCGTCGACAGGTGGCAGATGTGCACGCGCGAGCCGACGTGCGCCGCGAGCAGCACGTCGCGGGCGATGATCGACTCCTCGGCGACGGCGGGCCAGCCGGTCAGGCCGAGCTCTCCGGAGACGACGCCCTCGTTCATCTGGGCGCCTTCGGTCAGCCGGGGCTCCTGGGCGTGCTGGGCGACGACGCCGTCGAAGGCCTTCACGTACTCCAGGGCGCGGCGCATGATCACGGCGTCGTCGACGCACTTGCCGTCGTCGGAGAAGACCCGCACACCGGCGGCGGAGTCGGCCATCGCGCCGAGTTCGGCGAGCTGCTTGCCCTCCAGGCCCACGGTGACGGCGCCGACCGGCTGGACGTCGCAGTAGCCGTGCTCGCGGCCGAGGCGCCAGACCTGCTCGACGACACCGGCGGTGTCGGCGACGGGGAAGGTGTTGGCCATCGCGTGGACGGCGGTGTAGCCGCCCGCGGCGGCGGAGCGGGTGCCGGTGAGGACGGTCTCGGAGTCCTCGCGGCCGGGCTCGCGCAGGTGGGTGTGGAGGTCGACCAGTCCCGGCAGGAGGACCTTGCTCCCGGCCTCGACCACGGTGGCGCCCTCGGGGGCGGTCAGGCGCGGACCCACCTCGGCGATGGTCTCGCCGTCGATCAGGACGTCCTGCGGCTGCCCGCCGAGGATCCTCGCGCCGCGGATCAGGGTCTTCGGGGTCGCGCTCATGCTTGGTTGTTCTCCTCGGTGCGGGCGGGGGCGGGGGCGGAGACGGCGGGCTCGGCGCCACCGAGCAGCAGGTACAGCACCGCCATGCGGATGCTGACGCCGTTCTTCACCTGCTCGACGGCGGTGCAGCGCGGCGAGTCGGCGACCTCGGCGGTGATCTCCATGCCGCGGTTCATCGGGCCGGGGTGCATCACGACGGCGTGCTCGGGCAGCGCGGCCATCCGGTGGCCGTCGAGGCCGTAGCGGCGGGAGTACTCGCGCTCGGTGGGGAAGAAGGCGGCGTTCATGCGCTCGCGCTGGACGCGCAGCATCATCACGGCGTCGGACTTGGCGAGCACCGCGTCCAGGTCGTAGGAGACCTCGCAGGGCCAGTCCTCGACGCCGATCGGCAGCAGGGTGGGCGGCGCCACCAGGGTGACCTCGGCTCCGAGCGTGTTCAGCAGCAGCACATTGGAGCGGGCCACGCGGCTGTGCAGCACGTCGCCGACGATCGTGATGCGGCGGCCGGACAGGTCGCGGCCCGGCCCGGAAAGGTGGCGGCGCATGGTGAAGGCGTCCAGCAGCGCCTGCGTGGGGTGCTCATGGGTGCCGTCGCCGGCGTTGACGACGCTGCCGCCGATCCAGTCGGAGTAGGCCAGCCGGTGGGGGGCGCCGGACATGTGGTGCCGGATGACGACGGCGTCGGCGCCCATGGCCTCCAAGGTGAGAGCGGTGTCCTTCAGGGACTCGCCCTTGGACACCGAGGAGCCCTTGGCGGAGAAGTTGATGACGTCGGCCGACAGGCGCTTGGCGGCGGCCTCGAAGGAGATGCGGGTGCGGGTCGAGTCCTCGAAGAAGAGGTTGACGACCGTGCGGCCGCGCAGGGTCGGCAGCTTCTTGATGGGCCGGTCGGCCACGCGGGCCATCTCCTCGGCCGTGTCGAGCACGAGGAGGGCGTCGTCGCGGGTGAGGTCGGCGGCCGAGATCAGGTGGCGCTTCATCGGGTCACTCCGGAGGATGCGTGCGGGGGCGGACTGTGGGGCGGCACGCCACGTCTCCCGGGCAGGCCGGGGGTGGGACGGGCGGGCAGGGCGCTGCCCCGGAACCGGGGCGCTCCCGGGCTACTCGTCCGCCGGGGAGCCGTCGCGTACGCCGAGCAGGACGCAGTCGCGCCCGTCCTCCTCGGCCAGGTGGACCTTGACGGTCTCGCGCAGCGATGTGGGGATGTTCTTGCCGACGTAGTCGGCCCTGATGGGCAGCTCTCGATGACCCCGGTCGACCAGGACCGCGAGCTGGACGGCGCGGGGGCGTCCGATGTCGCCGAGGGCGTCGAGGGCGGCGCGGATCGTGCGGCCGGAGAACAGCACGTCGTCGACGAGGACGACCAGCCGGCCGTCCACCCCGTCGGCGGGGATGTCGGTGCGGGCGAGCGCGCGCGCCGGACCGAGCCGCAGGTCGTCGCGGTACATGGTGATGTCGAGCGAGCCGACCGGGACCTTGCCGCCGGTGATCTCGTCGAGCTTGTCGGCGAGCCTGCGGGCCAGGTGGACGCCGCGGGTCGGGATGCCGAGGAGCACCACGTCGTCCGCGCCCTTGGCGCGTTCGACGATCTCGTGGGCGATACGGGTCAGCACCCGCGCGATGTCCGGGGCCTCGAGAACGGGCCGGGCCGGGCCGGGACCGATGGTGGCCATGAAAAAGGACCTCCTTCCCCGCCTCACGGGACGGGCCTTAAAGGACGCCAAAACGTACGGCTCCACGGTATCAGGCACCCAGGCGCACTCCTCGCGGGGGCCTGGCGGCCTCCTGGCGCGGCCTCCCGGGCCGATCCGCAGCCCGTACCACGATCGACCGCGGATCACGGCCGAAAGGCCGCTGACCGGCCATTCCTCGCTCTTCCGGGGGACCGGTGTGGACCATTCGGCTTGACGGATTCCAATTACGCTGCGTAACCTCACAGTGAGTTACTGAGTTTCCGTCCGGGGAGCCATATGTCCAGCGATTACGCCAAGCAGCTCGGAGCGAAGCTCCGCGCCATCCGCACGCAGCAGGGACTCTCCCTCCACGGCGTCGAGGAGAAGTCCCAGGGCCGCTGGAAGGCCGTGGTGGTCGGTTCCTACGAGCGCGGCGACCGCGCCGTGACCGTGCAGCGCCTCGCCGAGCTCGCCGACTTCTACGGCGTTCCGGTGCAGGAGCTGCTGCCCGGTTCCGCGCCCGGCGGTGCCGCCGAGCCGCCGCCGAAGCTCGTCCTCGACCTCGAGCGGCTGAGCCAGGTGCCGTCCGACAAGGCCGGTCCGCTGCAGCGCTACGCCGCCACCATCCAGAGCCAGCGCGGCGACTACAACGGCAAGGTGCTGTCGATCCGCCAGGACGACCTGCGCACCCTGGCCGTCATCTACGACCAGTCGCCCTCGGTCCTGACCGAGCAGCTGATCGGCTGGGGCGTCCTCGACGCGGACGCCCGGCGCGCGGTCCAGCACGAGGAGGGCTGACGCCCTCGGGAAGCAGAAACGTCCCGCCCCCCAGGCGCGGCCGCAAGGCCGCGCCTTGGGGGCGGTTGTGTTTTCCGCCCCGGAGCCGACCGGACCCGGGCGCCAGGTCCTGTCGCCGGGCCGTGTCGTCAGGCGGCCCCATCACCGCGGCCGCCCGCCGCCGCCCCGTCTCCCGCGCCGCTCCCGTCCCGGGCGGCGCTCCGCACGCGTCCGGACGCGCCACGGGCCCGGGGGGGGGGGGGGGGGGGGGGGGGGGGGGGGGGGGGGGGGGGGGGGAGGGGT
>NZ_CBDRBL010000095.1:0-24517 GCF_965342175.1 Actinacidiphila sp. bgisy167 | reverse complement strand
CAGTCCGGCGGGAGGAGCGTGCCCAGGGGACCGAGGTCGAGGTTGAGGTCCGCCATGGAGAGGCCGTACCGCTCGCAGAGGCCCTCCATCCGGTCGTGGAGGATCATCAGGGTGGCGCCGAGGCGTTCTTCCTCCTCCTCGGTGAGGTCGCCCGCGTCGACGCGGTGGAGGGCCTGGCGCTCCATGAGCTGACGAAGGAGTTCGACGAGGGTCAGGACGAGCTTCATGAGATCGCGTTCCACCGTGTCGGGGTCGGTGCTGATCCGGCGGGCCGGGCGGGACGGCGCGGTGTCGCGCGGGACGGCGGGCAGGAGGCGGAAGGCTCGGGCGGCGGCGTCCGCGACCTCGCCGAGGCGGTCCGCGGGCCGGCCGCGGCCGGGCAGGTCCGGGGCGGTCATGGTCCGGGCTCCTGCCCCCATGGGGACGGGTTGCGCTCGCTGATGGAGACGATCAGCGCGCGCAGGGAGATGCGCACGAGGTCGATGTCGGCGATGGACAGCACCACGTCGCCGGTGAGGACGACTCCGCCGCTGAGGAGGCGGTCGAGCAGGTCCACGAGGGCCACCTGACGTTCCGCCAGGGGTTCGGGGGCGTGGTCGGCCGCCGTCACGGCGCCGCTTTCGCCGCGTCCGGGTCCCCGTCCGGATCCGGGCGGGGGGCGCCGGGGAGGGCGGCGAAGGAGTACGGGGCCCAGGGGCCCGTGACATCGACGCGCACCCCGCGCAGTCCTTCGCCGGCGGCACGGACGCGGGTGCGGAATGCCTCGGCTTGTTCGTGCGCGACGAGGAATGCGTCGTTGAGGACGTTCTCCCCGGCGCCGGAGGCGAGTTGGCCCTGTTGCACGCGGTGCCGGGCGTGCCCGGCCGCCAGTTCGCGGCCGATCCTCTCGACGCGTGCGGCGGCTTCCTGGGCCCCACGGTAGGCCTCGTCGCGGGAGTGCCGCTGGGCTCGGCGGGCCTGGAGATAGGCGCGGCCGGGGCTGAGGTCCTCGGCGGCACCGGAGGGCCCGGCGGCGGCCGGAGCGTCCACGTAGACCTTGACTCCCCATTCGAGGTGGCCCGCCAGCCGGTCCAGAACCTCCGCGAACGCATCGCCGCCGGTCCGCAGCACATCGCGGACGCGTTCGTCGTCCAGGTAGACCGTGGCCAGCCGCAGCGGCAGCACGGTGGTGTGTGCGGAGAGCGCCTCGATGACGGTGTGGTGGGCGCGGGCGACGGCCTCCAGCCAGTCCAGGTTCTCCAGGTGCCGACGGAGGGCGTCCTCCTGGAAGTCCGTCGCGGGCACCGGGCTGACGGCGGCGGCCAGCGGACCGGAGGTCACCAGCCGCACCGGGGCTCCCCCGACGCCTGTCAGCGCCTCCACGACGCCGCCCGGCAGGCCGCCGCCCCGCAGTACGGCGTACGCGTAGCTGACCCGGTCGTCATCCATCGTCGTCCGTCCCGGCTCCGCCGCGGCGGCGGTGTGCCGCCGAGGAGGCCCGCGTGCGGTGGCGGGAGGCCACGCTGCCGCGCGCCGTGTCCGTCAGTTCGCGCGCGCCCTTCAACTCCTCGATCTCCTCGCGCAGCCGCTGGTTCTCCCGCGCGAGGCTGCTCTCCCCGTGTGCGCGCGAGGACAGCGACGGGTCGTGCTCCCACCAGTCGATGCCCATCTCCTTGGCCTTGTCGACGGAGGCCACAAGGAGCCGGAGCTTGATGGTGAGCAGTTCAATGTCGAGCAGGTTGATCTGGATGTCGCCTGCGATGACGATGCCTTTGTCCAGGACGCGCTCCAGGATGTCGGCCAGGTTTGCCGACGACCCCTGCCCGTAGGGGGACGGCTGCGGAGCGGCCCTCGTGGGATACGAACCGAGCCGGCCGGCCGGGGAGTCCGTCACAGCATCACCTCGTCTCGGGGGGCGGCTCGCCACGCCGGAAGGCGGCGATCTCCTCGAGGCGGTCGAGCAGGACCTCCTCGCGTGCCTCGAAGGTCTCCTCGTCGATCCGGCCGGCGAGGAGTTCCTTCTCCAGGGCGGCGAGTTCGCGTTCGACGGGCTCGGGGTCGTAGTACTCCCGCTCGGCGGCCTCGAGCACCCGCTCGACGACCCAGCCCACCCCGCGCACCGGCGCGAGGGGGAGGGTGACGATCTGTGTGAACAGTCCCATACCGCCTCCTCGTCGTCCGTCCTTCGTGTCCTTCTCGTCCTCGTTCCCGGTCCCCGCGCTCTCTCCGTTCTCCCAGCTCCTCGCCGCGCTCGTGCCCGTCACACGAAGCTGTACGGGGGCAGCGGTCCCAGCAGCCGGAAGTCGCACTCCTCGCCGACCTGATTGGCCAGGCTGAGCTGGGTGGCGAGGAACATCTCCTCCTTGGTGTCGTCCACCAGGAAGGAGACGCTCAGGAAGTCCTGACCCGCCGGGGCGGTGGCCGCGTCGTCCCGGACGAAGGGGCGCAACGCCTCGACGATGCCCGCCCCGAGGGCCTGCTGGCGTGCCTCGACCTCGTTGGCGATCAGTTCGCCCAGCATCAGCGGCATGTCGGGGGAGGCCGTTCCGCCGCGGATCTGCTCGTTGAGCCGGCGTGCCTCGTCGTTCTCGTCGAGGATCCGGCGCAGCAGCGAGTCCTCGTCCCACGAGACCTTCAGGTGGTATTCGACGCAGCCTTCCAGATTCTTCAGTTTCTCCTGGTACTCGACCGCACGGTCCTCCAGGACGGCGCGCACGGCGTCCTCGTCGGGCGCCGTGAAGCCGAAGCGCAGCGGCAGCACGGCGCCGTCGGCCATCAGCCGCTCCTGTACCGCCTGGTGGGCGAGCACGTCCTTGCGGCGCGGGCGCAGATCCTGGGGGGCCTCGCTCACGACGGCGGACAGGTCGGCACTCGTCACCGTTCGCAGCGGCCGGTCGGAACCGCCGACGGGGGTGAGGCCGTCCAGGCGCGCCGGATGTTCCTTCGAGGTGATGGAGTAGACGTAGACGGCCATGGTCATTCCCTCTCCCGCCGGGAGGTGCGCCTGCTGCTCCTGCGCTGCCGGGGCTGCTCCTCGTACTCCGCTTCCTCCTCCACGGGCTCTTCCTCGTACTCCTCCTCGTCCTGATCGCCGCCCTTGAGGGCTCCCGTGACCGCCTCGACGGCGCCGCTGAGCGCGCCCTTGGACTTGCCCTTGGCGCCGCCCTCGGTGATCTCGCCGACGAGGTCGGTGAGCTGGGCGGGTTGTTTGCGGCCGGATTCCAGGTCGAGGCGGTTGCACGCCTCGGCGAAGCGGAGATACGTGTCGACGCTGGCCACGACGATGCGCGCGTCGATCTTGAGGATCTCGATGCCCACCAGCGACACGCGCACGAAGACGTCGATGACGAGCCCTCGGTCCAGGATGAGCTCCAGGACGTCGTACAGGCTCCCCGTACCGCCTCTGGACATACCGCCGCCGCCTTGCGGCACCACGGTCATAGCGCCTCCCTTCAGCGCCTCGCCGTCTCGCGTTCTCAGAAGCGCCGGTCGATCTGCCCCCGCGTGTAACGGCGGGTGCGTTCGTAGGCCACCAGGTCGCCCTCCTCGTCGAGCTTCACGTGATAGGTGGCCATCACGCTGGTGGTCTCGGGCACGCGCTCCAACTCCAGTACCTCGACGTCCGCTTCCCATCCCTCGCCGGCGGGCTTGACCGCCGAGACGGACTCCGGCCTGCGGCCGAGGAGTTCGAAGAGCTGATCCGCGGCGGACCGCATCGCCCATGCGGCGGAGCGCTTGCGCGGCCGCTCCGCAGCCGCCTCGTCCCGGCCGCGCCTGGGGCTTCTGCCACGGGCGTTTCTGTCGCTTGCGGCCATTCCGTTCTCCGGTTCCGGAAGAGCGCCACCCCCACTAAGAAACGTACTATTTCAGCATATACACCCCACAACCCGTGTGCGGCGCCGGGTCGCTTTCCGAAGGGAATGCTGATGAAGGACACGACCAAGATCGCCCTTGCTGCCGCAGTCGCCGGTGGCTATGTACTCGGGCGCACCAAGAAGGGACGGCTCGCCTTCACGATGGCGACATTTCTCGCAGGAGGTCGCCGCGCCGGACTCGATCCGCAACAACTGGTCACCGAGGGTATTCGCAAGCTGCAGGACGTTCCGCAGGTCGCCGACCTGGGCGAGCAGGTGCGCGGCCAGCTGATGGACGCCGGCCGCAAGGCCGTCACAGCTGCAGCGGACCGCAAGCTGGCTGATCTGGCGGGCGTGTTGCACGACCGCACGTCCCGGATCGGGGCCAAGAAAAAGAGCGGCGAAGAAGAGGACACGGAAGAGGAATACGAGCCGAAAGACAGGGAAGAAGAGGAGGCCGCGGGCGAGCCCCGGCCGAAGCGGCGCCGCCCGTCGAGGGCGGAGGAGGAACCCGGCGGCGCGGAGGCCGAGGACGAGGCGGAGGACGAAGAGGGCGAGGGTGAAGAGGAACCGCCTCAACGCCGCCGCGCCGAGAAGCGTCGGCAGCCCGGGCCCGAGCGCGAACCGGAGCGCCGCCCGGCACGCAAGTCGGCTGCGGGGAAGACTCCCGCGAGGAAGGCCCAGCCGGCGAAGAAGACCGCCGCCAAGAAGACAGCGGCCAAGAAGACGGCCGCACCGGCGAAGAAGACGGCGGCGAAGAAGACCGCCGCGCCCACCAGGAAGACCACGGCACGCAAGGCACCGGCGAAGAAGACGGCGGCGAAGAAGACGTCCACACGGCGGAGGTAGCCCGATGGCCAGGACGGCACAGGACACCGGTAACGGCCAGGTCTCCGGCCTGGACCAACTGCGCGACGAACTCGCCGGCTTCGTCGGCGCCCAGGTGGGGAACCTGGCCGACAAGGCGGGCGACAAGGTCGCCGATCTCACCGATCAGTTGATGGGCGTGGCCGAGAACGGCGGGGTGCTCCCCAAGGCCGGCCTGAAGATCCTTCAAGGCGACTCACCGCTCAAGGCGCTGGGAGGCGGCGTGTTCGACAAGGCCAAGCAGATGCTCGGCGGTGGCAAGGGCGGCAAGGCCGGCAAGGGCCGCAAGTCCGGTACGCAGAAGGTGACGAACATCGTCGAGGTCCAGGACGTCGGCGTCCCGATCCGCTTCGCCTACGACCACTGGACCCAGTTCGAGAAGTTCAGCGCCTTCACCAAGGGCGTCCGCAGCGTCTCCAAAGGCGACGACACGTCAAGCGACTGGAAGGTCAAAGTCGGCCCCTCCACCCGCGGTTGGAAGGCCACGGTCGTGGAACAGGTCCCGGACGAGCGCATCATCTGGAGTTCCGACGGCGCCAAGGGCACGACGCGTGGCTGCGTCAGCTTCCACGAGCTCACTCCGACCCTGACCCGCATCGTCCTCGTCGTCGAGTACTACGCCTCCGGCCTGTTCGAGAAGACCGGCAACATCTGGCGCGCCCAAGGCCGGCGGCTGCGGCTCGACTTCAAACACTTCGTCCGCTACGTCTCGCTCACCAACGAGGAACCCGACGGCTGGCGCGGCGAGATCCGCGACGGCGAGGTCGTGCGCACGCACGAGGAGGCCCTCGAGGCGGAGGAGGCCGAAGAGGGCGAGGAAGGCGAGGAGTACCCGGAGGACGAGGAAGAGCCCGAGGGCGAGGAAGAGCCCGAGGAGGAGGGCTACCCCGAGGACGAGGAAGACGAAGAGGGCGCGGAAGACGAGGACGAGGAGGACGAGGAGGACGAGGAGGACGAGGACGAGTACGACGAGGAGGACGAGGAGGACGAGGAGGACGAGGAGGACCTGGCGGACGAGGACGAAGAGGACGAGGAACCCGAGGACGGCGAGTACGACGACGAGTACGACGAGGAGGAGGACGAGGAGGAGTATGCGGGCGCACGCCGATGACGCCCCGTCACTTCCTCGTCCCCAGGGGCGTAGAGCGAAGGCCCGCCGCGCGGCGGGTCACCGCGCCAGGCGGCGGAGTTCCAGGGTGTTGTCCACGCGGGTCGTGGGCCGCCCGTCGGGGTCGCTCTGGATGCGCTCGTGCTCGTCGGCCAGCACCACCTCCCACTCCTCCTCGGCGAGGTCGAGGCTCTCCAGCACCTCCTGCGGTGTCGGGAAGTGCACGTGCGGGTGCGGCTCGGTCTCCCACGCCGGGAAACCGGCGTGCCCGACGATCAGCAGCACGCCACCGGGCGCCACGGCCGACGCGGCGGCGCGCAGGATCCGCTCGCGGGGCATGTCGTACGGCGAGTGCAGGAACTGCGCGGAGACGAGGTCGTAGGCGCCCTCGGGGAACGTCTCGCCCAGGTCATGGCGCTGCCAGTCGATGACCCCGGCGGCGATGCCCTCCGCCGCGGCATGGGCGGCGGCCCGCTCCAGGGCGACGCGGGAGATGTCGACGGCGGTGACCCGCCAGCCCTTCCGGGCCAGCCAGACCGCATCGGCGCCCTCGCCGCAGCCCAGGTCGAGCGCCCTGCCGGGCTTGAGGCCGCCGACCCGGCGCACCAGGACGATGTTGGGCTCGCCGCTCCATACGCGGTCGCTCCCGGCGTAGCGGGCATCCCAGAACTCCGCCTCGGACTCGGCGCGCTCGGCGCTGGTGCTGCCGTCGGTCATGGATGTCGTCTCCTTTGTGCCGCGGATATGGACCCGCCCCCGACAATGCGGTCCCGCGCGCGACGGGACAAGTTCTCTTGCCGGTTCGGCAACAGCCCTGTCGGCGGCCCTCTGCCCCCGCTGCGGGTCCGCGCCTATGTTGGGCGTCATGGACATCTCGCCGAATGACCACCATCCGCTGCGCCGCCTCTCACTCGACCAGTTGCGGCGCCGGACGAGCATGAAGTGGCGCACGCATCCGGAGGACGTGCTGCCGTTGTGGGTAGCGGAGATGGATGTGCCGCTGGCCGGCCCCGTGGCCCGTGCGCTCACGGAGGCGATCGCGGTCGGCGACACGGGATATCCGGCGGGCGACGCGTACGCGGAGGCCCTGGCGGACTTCGCCCGTGCACGGTGGGGATGGGACGGCCTGGTCGTGGAGCGCGCGTCCGTCGTCCCCGACGTGATGCTGGGGGTCGTCGAGATGCTGCGGCTCGTCACGGAGCCCGGGGACTCCGTGATCGTCAACTGCCCCGTCTATCCGCCCTTCTACCAGTTCGTGACGCACATGGGCCGCCGCGTGGTGGAGGCCCCGCTCGGCCCCGACCTGCGGCTGGACCTCGCGGCGCTGGAAAAGGCCTTCGCCCGGTCCACAACCGGCGGCGGCCGGGCCGCCTACCTGCTGTGCAGCCCGCACAATCCGACCGGCACGGTGCACACCGCCGAGGAACTGACCGCGGTGGCGGCGCTGGCCGGGAGGTACGGCGTGCGGGTCGTGGCGGACGAGATCCACGCGCCCCTGGTGACGGCCGAGGCGGCGTTCGTGCCGTATCTGAGCGTGCCCGGCGGTGAGAACGGCCTGGCGCTGATGTCCGCGTCGAAGGGCTGGAACCTGGCCGGGCTGAAGGCTGCTCTCGCCCTGGCCGGCCCCGAGGCGGCGGACGACCTCGCCCGCATGCCGGAGGAGGTCAGCCACGGACCGAGCCACCTGGGCGTCATCGCTCACACCGCGGCGCTCCGCGAGGGCGGTCCGTGGCTGGACGCCGTGCTGGGCGATCTCGCCGACAACCGGCGGCTGCTCGCCGGTCTGCTCGACGAGCACCTGCCGGAGATCCGCTATCGCCCGGCCCCGGGGACCTACCTTGCGTGGCTGGACTGCCGGAAACTGGGGCTGGGCGACGACCCGTCCGCCGCCTTCCTCGCCCGCGGCAGGGTGGCCCTCAGCGCGGGGCCCGACTTCGGCACCGGCGGCCAGGGGCACGTACGGCTGAACCTCGCGACGACGCCCGAGGTACTCACGGAGGCGGTGCGCCGGATGGCCGAGGCGGTCGGCGCGCGCCCGCGGCCGAGGTCTGAAACGTCCCTCACCGGGTAGCCGCCCCGACACCGGGACAGGCACAGGACACGCATCGGACAGGCCGCCGGGAGGCCGGGGCGAACGGACCCGGCGCCGCCCAGTGCTCCGGCGCACCCGGCGGCCCCCAGGAGGCGAGCACCATGACGCACGACCTCGCGTACGACCCCGCACCCGACGGCGGCCGCGCCCTGCGCGTCGTCGTCGTGGGGGCGACCGGAAACGTCGGGACCAGCCTGGTGCGGGCGCTCGGCGACGACCCGGCGGTGGCGCACGTCGTCGGCATCGCCCGGAGAATCCCCAAGGAGTGGCGGCCCGAGCGCACCTCGTGGGTGCACGCCGACATCGGCGACGACAGAACGCGCCTCGTGGAGCACCTGCGCGGCGCGGACGCCGTCGTCCACCTGGGCTGGCTGCTGCAGCCCACCCACGACCCGGCGATCACCTGGCGCACCAACGTCCTGGGCGCCATTCGCGTCTTCGAGGCGGTCGCACAGGCCGGTGTGCCCACCCTGGTGCACGCCTCCTCGGTGGCGGCCTACTCCCCCGGCCCCAAGCGGTACCCCGTCGACGAGTCCTGGCCCACGCACGGCTGGCCCGGGGCCGCCTACAGCCGGGAGAAGGCATACGTCGAACGCTGTCTCGACACCTTCGAGCGGGAACACCCTCAGGTACGCGTGGTGCGCATGCGGCCGGGCTTCATCTTCAAGCGGGAGGCCTCCGCCCAGCAACGCCGTCTGTTCGCCGGTCCCTTCCTGCCGAACCGGCTCGTGCGACCGCGCCTCGTGCCGGTCGTCCCGGACATGCGCGGGCTGCGTTTCCAGGCCCTGCATTCCGACGACGCGGCCGAGGCCTACCGGCTCGCGGTGCACCGCCCTGTCCGCGGCGCCTTCAACCTGGCGGCCGATCCCCCGCTGGACGCGGGCGAACTCGCCGCGCTGCTCGGAGCGCAGGTCGTCCGCATGCCGCGCGGCGCGGTACGGGCGGCGTTGGCAGGGGCGTGGCGGCTGCATCTGGTGCCGGCGTCTCCCGGCCTGTTCGACGCGGTGCTCATGCTGCCGCTGATGGACATCACGCGGGCCCGCCGGGAACTGGGGTGGGAGCCCCGTCACACCGCCACGCAGGCGATCGGGGAGTTCCTCGCGGGCCTGCGCGAGGGTGCGGGCGACATCTCGACCGCCCCGCTGGATCCGGGCGGGGCCGCCGGCCGGCTCCACGAGGTCGCGACGGGCGTGGGCTCAAGGCCGTGAGGCCGCGGCGGCCCGACGGCACCGGCGCGGACTTCCCCGTGGTACCCCCGGTGTGTCTGCCCCCCGTCGTCATCCTTCGTCGGTGTGGAGGCGCTCGGTGTCCTGCGGGGCGGCCTTCGGCACCTTGACGTCGGGGCCGTCGTCCAGGCCGCCGTACGGCCGGGCCCTGGCCCGCTCGAGTTCGGCGTTGAACTCCAGGCCGAGGAGGACGGCGATGTTGGAGATCCACAACCACACGAGGAAGACGATGACGGCGCCCAGGCTTCCGTAGAGCCTGGTGTAGTCCGCGATGCCCGACACATAGAGGCTGAAGAGCGCGGAAGCGGCCGCCCAGATGACCACGGCCAGGCAGCTGCCGGGGCTCACCCAGCGGAAGCCGCCGTGCCGCACATTGGGTGCAGCCCCGTACAGGAGTGCGAGAACCAGGCCGAACAGCACCAGCATCACCGGCCACTTGACGACGCCCCACACACCGAGCGCGGCGTCGCCGACCCCCAGCACCTGACCCGCCTTTCTCGCCAGGGCTCCGGTGAAGACCACGCCGATCGCGATGAGCGTCGTGACGACCAGCAGCACCACGGGGATGACGAACCTGCCGGCCAGTGTCTTCCACAGGGGCCTGCCCTCGTCGACGTCATAGAGGGCGTTGGCGGCCCGCATGAAGGTCGCCACATAGTTGGAGGACGACCACACGGCGACCACGACGCCGACCGCGAGAGCGAGGCCGTTTCGTCCGACGCCGCGCCGCAGCTGCCCGAGCACGCCGGTCAGCGTCTCGCGCACCGGCCCCGGCGCGAGTCCGCTCGTGTTGGCGATCAGGCCCTCGACACCGGGTCCGCCCAGCAGGCTGACGGCCGAGGCCATGACGAGCAGGGCGGGGAAGACCGACAGGACGGCGTAGTAGGTCAGGGCCGCAGCCCAGTCCGTCAGATGGTCCGCCCAGAACTCCTTCACCGTGCGCCGGAGCACGGCGCGCCATGACTCCTGGGGAAGCTGGGTGGGCTTGCGGGCGCCTGCCCGGGGCCGGCGAGCCATGCGCGTTCACCGCCTCGGGGCACCGCGTGCCCCACTCGTCGACGCCGCCGAACGACCGTATGCCATGGCGCCGGCACCACCGCTCAGTGCTGGAGGGCGACCTTCGCCGCCACGATGATCGAGCCCAGCACCAGGTTCACGACGCCCACCGACACCACCGCCCAGCTGGACGCGCCCACGCGTATGACGGCGGCGCCCGCCCATGCGACCTGCTGGGCCACGGCGACGATCAGGGCCAGCCATCCCGTGCCCTCCCATCCGAGCCCCAGCAGCGGGCTCACCGCGACAGCCACCGCCGGCAGCAGCGCCGCCTGCACGATCGGCCACTCGCGTACGCACAGCCGGCAGACCTCCTGCCAGGTGGCCTTGCCGCTGCGCAGCCGGTCGCCGACAAAGCCGGCGTAGACGTGGGCGGCCCAGAACACCAGGCCGGTGCAGATCAGCAGCAGCACCAGCTGCAGCCGCGGGTACGGGCCCGCCGCGCTCGATCCGGCCACCACCGAGGCGGCCAGCAGGGACCCGTAGACGGCACCGGTGTAGTTGGCGCGGCCCGGCTCGGGTACCTCCTGGCCGGTCAGTTCGTGCGGGGCGGAGCTGGCTGTCACCTCTTCAGCATCACCGAGGCGCTCCGGACCCGCACGGTCGCACACACGGGGGCGGCTCGCCCCGTCGACCGGCCCGAAGTCTCCCCCGCCGGTCGTGCGGCACGGGCGTCGGGACCCGTGCCCGCCGCTCTTCCGCGTCCGGGAACGCGACGTCCGATTTCCGCCAGCGGCCCGCCCCCGCGATGCCGCACAGTGGAGGGGTGACGAGCGACTCGACCTTGGGGACCAGCAGCAGGAGGGTGGTGGTGCGCGGCCGCGGCACCCACCCCGACGCCGGGCTGCTCAGCACGGTGGTGACGACGGGGATCCGCTGCCGCCCGAGCGCGCGGCACACCCGCTGTGGCGCGCCGGCCGGCCGCGGCGGATCCGCCCGCAGGGGCCGGGCCATGGGTACGGCCCGCCGGATGTCGGCGCTGAGCCGTGGCGCCACAGTGGACGCCGCTGAGAGCACTGACGAAAGGCAAGGACGATGACGCTCTACACGACACTCGACAGCCCCTTGGGCGAGCTGCTGCTGGTCGGTGAGGAGTCGCCCACCGCGACCGGCGGCACCGCGCTCTCCTCGCTGTCGGTGCCGGGTCAGAAGGGCGGCGTCGTCCCGGCGGACCTTGCGGACGGCACGCGTGCCGACGACGCCGCCTTCGCCCACGTCACCCACCAACTGCGGGCGTACTTCGCGGGCGAACTGAGGGACTTCGATCTCGAGTTCACCGCCGGGGGCACCGGTTTCCAGCAGCGGGTGTGGGCGACCCTGGAGACCATCGGCTACGGCACGACGCTCACCTACGCGGACGTCGCCGAGGCGATGGGCGTCCCGCGTTCCTCGTCGCGCGCGGTCGGCACCGCGATCGGCCGCAACCCGCTGCTGGTCGTCCGTCCCTGCCACCGCGTCGTCGGCGCCAAGGGCGCCATGACCGGCTACGCGGGCGGGGTGGAGCGCAAGCGACTGCTGCTGGATCTCGAGGCCCGGCGCGGGGCGGCGTGAAGACGGCCCCGCCTCCCGCAGCGCCCGCACCCCAGCCGGCCGGCACCGCCGACCGGCCCATACCGGCCGCCCCGGAAGGCGGGGGTGCCCGGTGGACGCGCTGATCCCGCGTCCCCGGTTGCGGGTGGCGCCGGGCGCGGTCCACGTCCCAGGCTGGCTCACCATGGACGAGCAGTGGAAGCTGGTCGTCGCCTGCCGCGGATGGGCGACGGGCCCGGTGCCGATCCGGCACACCCGTCTGCCCCGCGGCGGGGTGATGTCGGTGCGGACGGTCTGCATCGGCTGGCACTGGCTGCCGTACCGCTACACCCGCACCGCGGACGACGTGAACGGCGCCCGGGTCGCCCCCTTCCCGGACTGGATGGTCGCGCTGGGCCGCCGCGCCCTGGTCGAGGCGTACGAGGACCCTGCGGCGGGCGACGGCTACACCCCCGACACCGCACTGATCAACTTCTACGACGGGGACGCCAAGCTCGGGATGCACCAGGACAAGGACGAACGCAGCGACGCCCCCGTCGTGTCGCTGACCATCGGCGACACCTGCGTCTTCCGCTTCGGCACCCCCGAGAGCCGCAACCGCCCGTACACCGACCTGGAGCTCGCCTCCGGCGACCTCTTCGTCTTCGGCGGCCCGTCCCGCTTCGCGTACCACGGTGTGCCGAAGGTCCATCCGGGCACGGGCGACCCGGCCACCGGTCTCGCCTCCGGTCGGCTGAACATCACGATGCGCGTCACGGGACTGGACGACGGGACGCCGCGGCGGGAGCCACGGGCCTGAGGTCCGCCTCGCTGCCCGGTCGCAGGTCGGCGGCCAGCGCCAAGGTCACGGCGAGGGAGACCGCGGCCACGACCGTCATCGCGGCCGCCGGAGAGGTGTGCTGGGCGACGGCCCCCGCGAGGGCGGCGCCCAGTCCCTGACAGGCGAGCATGCCCGAGGAGTGCAGGCCGAGGGCGTGACCGCTGAGTTCGTCCGGGGTCAGGGCCATCAGCCGCTCCTGCAGCAGCAGGCTCGCGGCATAGCCGACGGAGGCGAGGGCGACGACGGCCGCCGCGAGGGGCGGCGCCGGGTGCAGCACGAAGACCAGGTAGGGGGCCGCGAGCAGCAGTCGCAGCGCCGCGCCCGCGCGTTCCCTCCACATCGGCGGGACGAACCGGCCGGCCACCGTGTCGCCGGCGAGCATGCCGCAGGCCGCGGCGGCCAGCAGCAGTCCGGCGTGGTCGGGCGCGTAGGGCACGAAGAGCGACTCACAGCCGACGATCAGGCCGTTGGGCACCCAGAGCGCGAGGTACACGGAGCGGCGCGGCCGGGCGGACCACAACAGCACGTTCGTCCGCCAGGTCTCGGCCGCCGAGGGCCGGCCTCCCGCGCGTGGCGGCCTGGCCCTCAGGCCGGCCCGGGCGGCGACCGCGGACGCGAGGTGGAGCGCGGCGCCGACGAGCAGGACCCCGCGCGGGGACAGTGCGTCCAGCAGCAGCCCGCCGGCGGCGAAGCCGCAGATCTGCATGGTGCCGGTCGACATGTTCAGCAGGGAACGGCCCAGGAGGAATCCGCCCTCGGGCAGGATCTCGTGGAGCAGTCCGTAGCGCACTCCGCCGCCGAGGGAGGCGACGGGACCCGATGCGGTCAGGATGGCGAAGACGGCCCACATCGGCAGGCCGGGTACGGCCGGCGCCGCGGCGCCGAGCGAGAACAGCGCGGCGACCGCGATGAGCGCGGCACGCGGCGGCAGCCGGTCGGCCGCCGACAGCAGGGTCGCCGCCCCGGCCACCTGCGCGAGGGACGGGCCGAACATGGCGACGGCGGACAGCAGCGGGGAGCCCGTGGCGTCGTAGACCAGGGTGCCCAGGGCCAGGGCGCTCACCGTCTGCGCCGCGACCTGCGCGGTGGAGAAGACGAAGAGCGGGGTGAACTCCGGCGTGCGGAAGAGTTCTTGGTAGGTGCGCATGGGCCCCGAGTCTCAGCGGCCCGGGATCAGGTGGTAAATGTTTCGCGCGGGCGCGAAACGCGGCCGTGCGGGGCGTGGGGGGAGGGAACCATGGGCTGGTGGCTGGTCGACGCGGAGACGCTGGTCAGCAGCCGGTTCGTCGTCTCCCCGCTGGCCGAGGCCATCGCGGCCCTCAAGCTTCTCGACCGGGGCACGGCCGCTCACCCCGGCGAGCGCCGCTGGCTCGAGGCGCATCTGCCGGCGTACCGGGAGCGGCTGGCGGCCGACCCGGTGACGGGGCTGCTGGTGCGCGCCGCGCTGGGGCGCACCTGGAACGCGGACTTCCTCACGCCCACGCCCGCCGGCGACGGCCTCCCCTGCTTCGAGGAGGAGCTGGCGCGCATCCGGCTGACCCCTCCGGAGGCCGCGCGCGGGCATCTGACCGTGTCGCTCGGCGGACCGCTCCCACGGGCGCTGTGCCGGGCCGATCTGCCGGAGCGCGCGGCCGACGTCGTCGCCTGGGTCTGGACGCACACGGTGCTGCCCGACTGGCCGCGTCGGCGGCGGGTCATCGAGGCCGACGTCGTGGCGCGCACCGCCCGGTTGGGGCGCGGCGGATGGGCGGAGGCACTGGACGGCATGCGCCGGGGAATGCGCTGGCTCGGCGAGGGCCGGTTGCAGATCAACACGCGGGATCTCCCGCCCCGCGACCTGTCGGGTGCCCGGCTGATGTTCGTTCCCGTCACCCCGAGCACGGGCTGGGTGTCCTGGGACGACCACATACGGTACGCGGTGGTGTACCCGTGCTCGGGAGCACTGACCGAGGCGGGGCGGGAGCGGGTGCCCGAGGCGCTGGGTGTACTGCTCGGTCCGGCGCGCGCGGCGGTCCTGGTGCTGCTCGCGACGCCGATGAGCACCACGCAGTTGATCGCCCTGACCGGTCAGGGGCTCGGCTCCGTGCGGCGCCATCTGCGGGTGCTGCTGGACGCCCGCCTGGTACGGCGGCGGCGGGCGGGGCGTTCCGTGCTCTACTCCCGGACGGAGACCGGCGACGCACTGGTCGCGGTCCAGCAGGAAGGCTGAGGGACGATGCGGCGGTGGTCTCGGACCCGCGCTGCCCTCGTGCTGCGACCGCGACCAGTGGACAGGTCAGCGGGC
This sequence comes from Actinacidiphila sp. bgisy167, assembly GCF_965342175.1. Classification (GTDB taxonomy): domain Bacteria; phylum Actinomycetota; class Actinomycetes; order Streptomycetales; family Streptomycetaceae; genus Actinacidiphila. The sequence goes on along the minus strand of NZ_CBDRBL010000095.1, from coordinate 9,701 downwards.
CTGCGGGGCGGGGCGGTTGCCCACGAACAGCAGCTGCCGGAAGTGGGGGAGTCGAAGTCACCGGTCCTGTCTATGATCAAGCCCATGGCACTGGAATGGGAACAGATCATCGTCGACTCCGCCGACCCCGTCGCTCTCGGGCACTGGTGGGCCGAGGCTCTCGGATGGGTGGTGGTCGACGAATCCGAGGAGATCGTCGAGATCCGACCTGAGCCGGACCGGATGCCGGGGCTGCTCTTCGTGCCTGTCCCCGAGGGCAAGACGTCGAAGAACCGGCTCCACCCCGACTTCCGCCCCGAGGATCAAAAGGCCGAGGTAGCCCGGCTGCTCTCCCTCGGTGCCCGGCGCGCCGACATCGCGCAGGACGAGCACTGGGTGACCCTCCTCGACCCGGAGGGCAACGAGTTCTGCGTCCTGAGTGAGCGGAAGAGCTGAGCGGAAGCACTGGCGGAAGCGCCGAGCGAAGGCCGGACCGTTGTCCGACGCCCCGAAGACCTGCAGCGCGGACACAACTGCCCGGAAACCGGATGGGGGTGGCGCGGCGCACCCGAGCAGGCCGGCACCGCAGCTTCGTGCCGCGCTGGTTCCTGTTCTGCTACCCGGACCGACCTGCGGTTCGTGGAGCTGCACGGCACGACGCGCGACGGCCTGACAGAACGGGTCACGGAGCCCGGTTGTGCCTGATGCCCGCCACGCCACCCACGCACACCGCCGAGGAGCGCCCAGCCCCCGCCCTCCTCGTCCGCGACCCGTATCCGTGCGCCCGTCCGTGCGCCCGGGGGGCGTGAGAAGAACCCGCACCCGCCCACTGCCCCCGGCACCACGCGGTCGGCCACGCGCGGCGGTGCCCTGCCTGCCGAGCGCGGCCGCTCCCGGCCCGGCTCCGCGGTGCGCGGCACGGCGACACTGCGGCTCAGCCGCGCGGCGGTCCGCTCAGCCCCGCGGCGCTGCCGTGCTGTCGCGGACGACGAGCTGCGGCATAGGCTGGGGCAGGTCACGCGCCGGGCCGCCGCCGAGCAGGCTGACCAGCTCCTCCGCCGCGCGCCGCCCGAAGGCCGTCGCGTCGCGGTCCAGTGCGGTAAGCCGCGGATGCGTGGCCCGGCAGAGCGCCGAGTCCTCCCAGGCGACGACCGACAGGTCGCGCGGTACGGTCAGTCCCATCTCGAGAGCCACTCCGGCACCCGCGACCGCCATCACGTCGTTGTCGTAGATGATCGCCGTGGGCGGCTCGGTCCCGGCCAGCGCCAGGCGGGTGGCCTCCGCGCCCTGGCCCTCGGAGTAGTCGGTGGTGACCGAGCGGACCCCGGGCATCCCCAGCCGCGCGGCGCAGGCCCGTAGCGAGGCGATGCGGCGCGTGGTGTGCGCCAGGCCGGGCAGCCCCGCGACGTGCACCACCCGCCGGTGGCCCAGGCCCGCAAGGTACTCGACGACCGCGCCCATGGCGGCCGCGTCGTCCACCCGGACACTGGAGATCACCGGGTACGGGGCGGCCGCCCGCGGCTCGCCGTTGACGTCGCGCCCGCCGACCACCACGGCGGGCAACCCCAAGGAGTCCAGCAGGGCGGGCCGCGGGTCGCCGATCTGGGGATCCACCACGATGACCCCGTCGACCCGCTGCTCGGCCCACCACCCGCGGTAGACCGCGCACTCCTCCTCGGCGCCCGCCACCACCCGGAAGAGCAGGCCGAGATGGCGTTCCGAGAGCACCTCCTGGATGCCGGAGACGAACTGGAGGAAGAACGACTCCACGCCCAACGTTCTCGCCGGGCGGGCGAGCACCAGGCCCACGGTCGCGGCCCCCTCCCCCGACAGGGCCCGCGCGGCGGTGCTGGCCCGCCAGCCGAGCTGGTCGGCGACCTGGCGCACGCGCCGGCGGGTGGCCTCGGAGACCCCGGGGCGGTCGTTGAGAGCGAAGGAGACGGCGCTCTCCGAGACACCGGCCCGCCGGGCGATGTCCTTCATCGTGGGCCGCCGCTTCACCGCGGGGCGCCGCACAGAGACGCGTCGGCCGGTCCCGGCAGCGGGCGGCGGCTCCACCGGTGGCTCGTGCGCCGCGATCGTGGGCCCCCTCGGATGCTCCGCCTGACGTCGTGCGCGCCAGGCCCGGGCGGCACGACGCGGGGACCAGTATCCCCCAGCAGAACAGGGACGCGCGCTAAAGCGCTTGAGCGCAGCACGCCTAAAGCGCATTAGTGATTCCGCTCAATTACTGGCGACACACCGGTGACCTGTGCTGATGTCCCACCAAGCGCCAAGTGAGAGACGCGAGTTGACTTTATTCTGGCGCAATGCCACCTTGTCGTGGGCGCGCTGCGGCGGCTCCCCCCAGCCGCGCCGATCACGGGACGGACATCCCCCGACCGCCCCGCGACCACCGGTTCCGCCGCCGCGCGCCCGTCCCCCACTCGTACGACCACGGGAACCGCCATGACACCGCGCTTCGGCGTCAACTACACGCCCAGCCAGGGCTGGTTCCACCACTGGCTCGACTTCGACCTCGACGCCGTCCGCGCCGACCTGGACTCCATCGCCCGCCTCGGCATGGACCACATCCGGGTCTTCCCGCTGTGGCCGCTCTTCCAGCCCAACCGCACCCTGATCCGTCCGCGCGCCGTGGAGCAGCTGGTCGCGCTGGTCGACGCCGCCGCCGACCGCGGACTGGACGTCAACGTCGACGGCCTGCAGGGCCACCTGTCGAGCTTCGACTTCCTGCCCTCCTGGACGGCCACCTGGCACCGCCGGAACATCTTCACCGACCCGGATGTCGTCGCCGCCGAGGCCGAGTACCTGCGCACCCTCGCCGCGGCACTCGCCGACCGGCCCAACTTCCTCGGCATGACCGTCGGCAACGAGATCAACCAGTTCTCGGGCACGCCGCACCCGGATCCGGACCCCATCGGCCCGGCGGAGGCCGAGGCCTGGCTGCGCCTCATGCTCGACGCCTGCGAGCGGGGCGCCCCCGGCAGGCTCCACCTGCACGCCGAGTACGACGCCGCCTGGTACCAGGACGGCCATGCCTTCACCCCCGGCCTGGCCGCCAGGCTCGGTTTCGCGACCGCCGTCCACTCCTGGGTCTTCAACGGAACGGCCCAGCGCCACGGCCACGCGGGCGTCGCCACCGAGCACCACGCGGCGTACCTGATCGAGCTGTCCAAGGCCTGGGCCGCCGATCCCCACCGACCGGTCTGGCTGCAGGAGGTCGGCGCCCCCGCTCCCGTGGTCCCGCCGGAGCACGCCCCGGCCTTCGCCGCCGCCACCATCGCCAATGCCCTGGACTGCGCGGACGTGTGGGGTGTGACCTGGTGGTGTTCGCACGACGTCGACCGGTCACTCGCCGACTTCCCCGAACTCGAGTACACCCTCGGTCTCCTCACCAACGACCGCGAGGTCAAGCCGACGGGCGCCGCCGTGGCCCGCGCCGTGGCGGAGCTGCGCGAGCGCGGCTACGCGCCGCCGCGGCCCCGGACGACCGCACTCGCCGTCGATGTCGGCGACAGCCTGACGGCCCCCCGGCGGGCCGGCTGCGCCCCCGGCGGCGAGGTGTTCGAGGCGTGGGCAGCGCTGACCGCCCAGGGTGTACGGCCCGCACTCGTGCTCGCCGAGAGGGCAGCGGACGCGGCACACCTGGCCGCCCGGGGCATCACCGAGGTCGTCACCCCCGCCGAGGTCCGCTGATCCCCCCGTCCGCTTGGCACTCGGGCCACGCGTCATCCGGGCTCACAGCCCGGGGCCCGCGGCGCCACCCGGGCCTCCACGGCCCGTACCGCCCCGCCGAGCCCCACGAGCCCGTCCCCCGGCGGGCCCCCGGGCGCGGGTCCCGTACCCGTGCCCGGGGGCTCGGGGACAGCTCACGGCCGCACCGTCGGCAACTCCTTCCCGGGGACGCCGCGGCCTGGCAGACTCCTCGGGTGACCGCATACGACCTGCTCGTCATCGGATCCGGCCCGGGTGGCCAGAAAGCGGCCATCGCCGCGGCCAAGCTGGGCCGCCGGGTCGCCGTCGTCGACCGCCCCGACATGGTCGGCGGGGTGTCCATCCATACCGGCACCATCCCGTCGAAGACCCTGCGTGAGGCCGTGCTCTACCTGACCGGGCTCACGCAGCGCGATCTGTACGGCCAGAGCTACCGCCTCAAGGAGGACATCACCATCGCGGACCTCACCGCGCGCACCCAGCATGTGGTGAGCCGCGAGGTGGATGTGATCCGCAGTCAGCTCTCCCGCAATCGCGTCACCATGCTCACGGGCACCGGCCGTTTCACCGACGACCACACCGTCGCCGTGCAGGACCCGGCCGGTCGTGAGGTGCTGGTGACGGCCGACAACATCGTCATCGCCACCGGTACCCGCCCGGCCCGTCCGTCGACCGTGGAGTTCGACGACCGCACGGTGCTGGACTCCGACAGCGTGCTCAACCTGGACCGGGTTCCGCGCTCCATGGTCATCGTCGGCGCAGGAGTCATCGGCATCGAGTACGCCTCGATGTTCGCCGCGCTGGGCAGCAAAGTGACGGTCGTCGAACAGCGGGAGGGGATGCTGGACTTCTGCGACGTCGAGGTCGTCGAGGCGCTCAAATACCATCTGCGTGACCTCGCCGTGACCTTCCGCTTCGGCGAGACCGTGGCAGCCGTGGAGCGGCATCCGACGGGCGCTCTCACCGTCCTGCAGAGCGGGAAGAAGATCCCGGCGGACGCCGTCATGTACTCGGCCGGGCGGCAGGGCCTCACCGACAGCCTCGACCTGGGCAAGGCGGGCCTGGCCGCCGACCAGCGCGGCCGCATATCCGTCGACCAGCACTACCGCACCTCCGTGCCGCACATCTACGCCGTCGGGGACGTCATCGGCTTCCCGGCGCTCGCGGCCACCTCCATGGAGCAGGGCAGGCTCGCCGCCTACCACGCCTGCGGCGAACCGGTGAACGCGATGAACGGCCTGCAGCCGATCGGCATCTACACGATTCCGGAGATCAGCTTCGTCGGCCGAACGGAGGACCAGCTCACCGACGACAACGTGCCCTTCGAGGTGGGCGTCTCGCGCTACCGCGAGCTGGCCCGCGGCCAGATCATCGGCGACTCGCACGGCATGCTGAAGCTGCTGGTGTCGACGGAGGACCGCACCCTGCTGGGCGTCCACTGCTTCGGCTCCGGCGCCACGGAGCTCCTGCACATCGGCCAGGCGGTGATGGGCTGCGGCAGCACGGTGGACTACCTGGTCGACGCGGTGTTCAACTACCCGACCCTCGCCGAGTCGTACAAGGTGGCCGCCCTCGACGCCACCAACAAGCTCCGCCAGATCAACCGCCTCACCACCGGCTGACCGCCGTCTGCCCGCCGGGAGGCCGGCAGGCGGAGCAGGCGGCGGTGCGTACGAGCGGGTCCCCGCCGACGGCCCCCGCACGTACGCACCACCCGTTCGGCGGGGGAACGACGGGGGCGCCGCGTGGCAGCCTCCCGGAAGGGGACGAAAGCTCACCCGCCCGTGACCCTTCGAGGGAGCACCGCCATGGCCACCAGGAAGAACCTCCAGGTCGACCGGACGAGCCTCACCCACAAGGTCGGCTACGCCCTCCGGCACCCCACGCGGGTCGCCGCGCACGCGCGCCGGGCCGCCCGGGACCGCTGGCTCGCCCACCGGCACCGCGACCACGTGGCGTACTACCGGGCCGTCATGGCCAGCGACACCGCGCGCGACCCGGAGGCGGCCGTCGGCAGCCGCAGCCACGACCGCTGGCTGGCGCTGGGCGAGATGCAGTTCGACTACCTGTGCGAACACGGCCTGGAGCCGCGGCACCGGGTGCTGGACATCGGGTGCGGCAACCTGCGGGCGGGCTGGCGCCTCATCGACTACCTCGACACCGGCCACTACTACGGCATCGACATCTCCCCCGACATCCTGATCGCCGCCAAGCGCACCGTCACCGAGCGGGGCCTGCAGCGCAAGCTGCCGTATCTGACCCTGACCCACGACCTGACGTTCGACTTCCTGCCGGAACGCCACTTCGACGTGGTCCACGCCCACAGCGTCTTCTCGCACTCGCCGCTGAAGGTCATCGACGAGTGCCTGGCACACGTGCCCCGGATCCTGGCCCCGGACGGCTGGTTCGACTTCACCTTCGACCGCACCGAGGGGAAGGAACACCACGTACTGCGCGAGGACTTCTACTACCGCACCGAGACGCTGTTGGAGCTGGCTGCCCGGCACGGGCTGCGCGCCCGCTTCATGGACGACTGGGAACTGCGGGGCCACGGGCAGTCGAAGATCCGCGTGCGGGTGGGACCGGCGGCGGAGCCGGCCGCGCCGTTCTCGTCGCAGGGGTCCTGACGACCCGCCGCCTTGGCGGCCCGCCCTCCCGGACGGCCCGCGGCCTCCTGCTGGGCACCCATGCCGCTTGGCGCCCGACTCGGCGGGCCCGCGGCTCGGCCCGGTCGTCCTGTGACGGACGCCGCACGGCGGCGAGCGGGTCGTGCGCCTCGAGAGGCCGCCTGCCGGTCCCCGGGGTGTCTCCCGGGGACCGGCAGCCGCTCAGTGCGCGGCGACCAGAAGAGGCAGGACGTTCGCCAGCTCCTCGCCGCGCGCGTAGCGACCCAGCTGCTGCGCGATGAAGGCGAGGGAAGCGGGGACGAAGGCGTCGGTGAACGCTCCGACGTGCGGGGTGATCAGCACGCCCGGCAGGGACCACAGCGGATGGCCGCTCGGCAGCGGCTCCGGCGCGGTGACGTCCAAGGCGGCGCGCAGCCGGCCGCTCCCGGCCTCCCGCACCAGCGCCTGCGTGTCGACGAGTTCTCCCCTGGCCACGTTGACCAGGACGGACCCGTCCTTCATCAGCGCGAGGCGGGAAGCGTCCATCAGGTCGCGCGTCTCGTCCGTCAGGGGCGCGCACAGCACGACGGCGTCGGTGGAGGGCAGCAGCGAGGACAGTTCCTCGAACCCGTGCACATGACCGTCCGCGGTGTCGCGCGCGGTGCGTGCCAGCCGGACCACCCGGCAGCCGAACGGGGCCAGCCTCGCCGCCACCGCCTTGCCGACCGCCCCCTGGCCCACGACGATGACCTCCTTGCCGGAGAGCGTGGGGAACACCCGGGGCCGCCACTGGCCCAGGGCGTGCCGGCGGGAGAAGTCGTCGAGGCCGCGCTCCGCGGCCAGCAGCAGCGTCACCGCCAGCTCGGCCGTGGCCTCGCCGTGCACGCCGTTGGCCGTGGAGACGCGGGCGCCGGAGGGAAGCAGTCCCAGGAAGGGGGCGAGGTAGTCGTGTCCGGAGCTGAGGAGCTGCAGGACCTCCAGCCGCTCGGCGGCGTTCAGCAGCCGGTCCAGGATCTCGTGCTGCTTGGCCGGCACAGGCGGGACGACGACGAAGCGCACGTCCCGGGGGTCGGACGGGAAGGCCGAAAGGCCGTCCCAGTAGTGGTACGACAGGCCGTCGGGAAGCGGACCGGAGAATTCGCCGGACCGATAGGGGAGCCAGACCGCTCGGCTTTCTTGCATAATTTTGGCAGTGCTTTTCTGTGGGTCTCGGATAACGGGTTTCGCCACATCGGGCTCCGCGGGGCACCGCCCCTCGGACCAGGGGCTCTTCCATGGCGGACGGCTGTGTCCGCGGGCCCGGAGCAAAGTGACACCGTTGTCACGCAGGAACCTTCGAAACGCTAACACATGCACCGTCAGCGATATGCCGGCGCAGGCTCGCCGACGGCGGCCGCGTGTTACCGGAAGGTGAATTCCTTCCCGGGCTTGGCAAAGACAAGGCAATGAACCGCCCATGGAGGCGGCGCAACACTGTCGCGTTCGTCACTCCGCCCGGGTCCGGCCGGGAGGCCGCCCGGGCGCGAGTACACCACCGCGCGGCCCACACGCCTTTCGGCACCCTGACGCCCCCCGCCCCGCCACCGTCCCGCCCCGCCCCGCCCCCCGACGCCACGACAACGCGAGACCGACGTCACATTGGCACCGAGATCAGCGCCAGTCGGACGCCCTCGACCCGTCGCTCGGGGTCCAGCCCCAGGACTGGCTGAGCAGGTCCACGAGGTGGACGAGGCGGCGCTGCGCCGTCCCCCCGGGCGGCCCCGAGATGACGGCGCGCCAGTTGGGGCGGCCCCTTGAGGCTTGGGACGAGCTTGAGCAGTCCCTCGGAGGCCTCGCGGTCGACGGCGTAGTCCTCCTTGCCGCCGAGCAGGAAGCCGTTCATCCGAACGGCCTCGGGATCACGGTGCCGATCGCGGAGACGGCAGCGGCTCTCGCTCCTGGCTCGTCCGGAACCTCGCAGCCCCGCCCGCGCCGTGGGCGCTCGTGATCACGGGGGCCCGAGGTTCGACTCAAGGACCCTGCCGGCCTCGGGGTTTCACCGAATGGCGGTTCCGCGTACCCCCGTCTCCGCGGGGCCGCCTGTACGCTGAGCGATCTCACCGGCCTCCGGGACAAGAACAGGACCCACCCCCATGGAGCTCGTCTTCGACGGCCACGTGATCGAGTGGCGCGGGCCCTCGCCGTTCTACTTCGCCACCGTGCCGGACGAGGAGTCCGATCGCATCCGTGAGGTGGCCGCGCTGGCCACCTACGGATGGGGAGTCATCCCCGTCGAGGCTGGGATCGGCGACACCACCTTCACGACGTCGCTCTTCCCCAGGGACGGCGCCTATCTGCTGCCGCTGAAGGCCGCCGTGCGCAAGCTCCAGGACATCGCCGCCGGGGACGACGTGACCGTGCGGATGACGATCCGGCTCTGAGACTGAGCTGAGCCGCGGCGACGCCCCGCGGACCCCGTCCCGTCGTACAGCGGGGGCCCGTCGTGGTCGGCGCCCCATCCTTGAGACGCAGGGGCGACAGGAGTTGGAGGCCGCCACCGCTCTGCGACGCGCTCCTTGGGTGATGGTCAGCACGTAGCCGTCCGTCAAGCTGTGCGAGCGACTGCTTGCCGCGATCGCGGCAACCGCACCCCCCCGTGTGCCGGGCGGTGTTCCGCCGGCTGTACCGCTACGGCCCGTCCGAGGGGCCGGATCCGCCGGGGCACCGGGCGCGTGCCTGGCTCGGCGGAAAGTCGCAGGCCGTGGGTTGGCGCAGCCCGCACGTGCCTGCGTCTCCGCACAGGGGGAAGCACGGTACTGGAGTCTGGATCCCGGGGGTGACGGCATCAGGCACGGGCCGGACAGACCCACCGCACAGAGCTAACCTCTGCGCATGATCTCCCTCTGGGCCCAGTGGTCCTCTCGCCAACGCGCCTTGGCGTGCGCACTCGCCGTGCTGGTAGCGGGCTTCTGGTACGCGACTCGTCCCGTCGAGCCGCCGTGCACCTATGCCGTCATGTGGCCGAGCGAGGACATGGACGCGGACTTCCATCTCACGGCCGCAGGGGAGGCGCACGTCGAGCAGATACTGGCGGAGAAGAGGGCATCAGGAGAGCGCGCGCCGATACAGACGCGATGGCATGGCTGGTTGGACTGAGCGCTCACATGGAGCGGGCCCCCACGGTAAATCTGCGGGGCGCGCGACCGCGGCAACCAGGCGCCCGACGGCGGAGAGACGGACCGTGCCGCGCTCCACTCCCAGGCTGCGGCCGCTGCCGGGCCGCCGTATCCCGGGCAGCCCGGTGGGTGACCGAACTGTGCCGTCAGCATCCGAACCGCCGGCCGTATGCGGCCGCCTCCGCGCCGATCCGCAGCCGGACTGAGTCGGCTGGCGCGCAGTCGGCAACAGGGTGGCGACACACGC
>NZ_CBDRBL010000094.1:0-25424 GCF_965342175.1 Actinacidiphila sp. bgisy167 | reverse complement strand
GCGAACGGTCACCGAGCCGCCGGGCTTGAGGGAGAGCCGCTTGCGGAAGCCGCCGGCGCGCAGCTCGGTCGTGGTCCCGCCCGTGCTACGGACGGTCGCCTCGGTCACCTTGCCGCCCCGCCAGGACAGGTCCACCTCGAAACCGCCGCGCGCGCCGGCACCGGTCACCGAACCCTTGGCCGCCCAGGCCGCGGGGAGCGCGGGCAGGAGCTCGATGACGCCCGGTCGGGAGTAGAGGATCATCTCCAGCGCGGCGGTGGCACCGCCCAGGTTCGCGTCGATCTGGAAGATCGTGTAACTGCCCTGGCTGTACATGTCGAACCAGTTGGCCGAGGTGCCGTTGCCGTTGGTGACGGAGGGCCGCAGGACCGTCAGGTAGAGCTGGTAGGCCTTCTCCGCGTCCTTCAGCCGCGCCCAGCACAGCGAGCGCCATGCGCATGCCCAGCCGTAGCTGTCCATGCCGCGGGCGGTGAGCAGTGCGCGGACGCCCTCGAGCAGCGCCGGGGAGGCGGTGTCGGCGGCGATGCGGTCACCCGGGTAGAAGCCGACCAGCGGGGACAGGTGCCGGTGCGTGACCTCGCCGAGGTTGTCGGGGGTCATCCATTCCTCGAGCCAGCCGGTCTTGGGGCTCACCCGGGGCAGGTAGAGCCGTTTCTGCATCGCGCCCAGCTCGGCGGCCAGTTCGGTGTCCCGGCCCAGCACGCGGGAAGCGGTCGTGAACTCCTCGAAGAGCTCCCACGCCAGTTCCTGCCCGTAGGTGTTGCCCTTCCGGTCCGGGCCGTGCTCCGGCGACCAGGACGTGTCGTCGATCAGGACCTCCCGCGACGCGCCGCTCTCGTCGGTGACGGTGGTGGGGATCAGCCGCGCCTGCCAGAACTCCGCCGCCCCTTTGAGGACCGGGTAGATCAGTTCCAGATACGCGCGGTCCTGGCTGTACTCGTAGTGCCGCCACAGCGAGTTGCACAGCCAGGCGTTGCCGGAGGGGTGCCAGGCCCAGCCGCTGCCGCCGTGGATGTTGGTGGAGAACGCGACAGCCCATCCGGCGATCTTCCCCGAGCTGTTGCGGAAGCGGTTGCGGGAGTCGTTGAACAGCCGTTTGGTGACGTCGGTCCAGACCGGCAGCTGCGACACGCAGTAGCGGGCGAGGGCGTACGCGTTCTCGCCGAGACCCGCCGGGTCGGCCAGCCAGTAGTTCATCTGGACGTTGATGTCGGTGTGGTAGTCGGCGTACCAGTCCGGGTTGTTGTTGTGCACCCAGATGCCCTGGAGGTTCATCGGCAGCCAGTCGCGGGAGCCGGTGATCGTCAGATAGCGCCCGTACTGGACGTAGGCCGCCTCCAGTTCCGGGTCCGGCGTGGAGGCGTCGGTGTACCGCACGGCTATGCGCGACCAGGAGTCCAGCGACCGCTGCAGTGGCGAGGACGTGCCCAGGTCGATGGTGAAGCGGTTGTAGAGCCGGTGGTAGTCGGAGACGTGGGTCTCCAGCAGCTTCCTCCCCGGAACCTTCGCCGCGGCGACTGTCTTGCCGCGGGCGACGGCCAGGGGATCGGTGCCCGGCTCGCGGAAGCCCTTCGCCGCGTCGGGGGAGTAGTCGGTGCCGCCGCACACCACGATCAGCAGTTCACGGCAACCGGCGAAGGACAGTTTGTCGCCCTCCACGCCGACCCGGCCCGAGGAGCTGACCGCCGTGACCGCGGCGGCGTAGCGCAGCCCGTTCTTCAGCGTCCCCGAGAAGGAGAGCTGACCCTCGCCGCCCGTGGTGGTCTCGTCGTGTGTGCCGGACAGCGAGATCGTGCCGGTGTGCGGGCCGCCGGTGAGCCGGACGACGACCACGTCGTCCGGGTGGCTGGCGTACACCTCGCGGCGGTAGTGGTCGCCCCGGCACTGGTACGTCGCGGAGACCACGCCGTTGCTCAGGTCGAGTTGGCGGCGGTAGGAGCTCACCTCCTTGCCGGAGTGGCCGGGCAGCGCGATCCGCAGCTTGGCAAGGAGGCCGAAGCTGCCGAAGTCGTCGGGGCCGTAATGAAGTTGGCCGTCGTCGGTCAGGGTGTCGTTGCTGCCGCCGGTCCAGAACGCGCCGTCGGTGAGGTAGAGGAAGTCGTCAGCCGGATCACAGCCGACGAGCGCGCCCATCCGGCCGTTGCCCACGGGCAGCGCCTCTTGGATGATGCGCGCCTCGCTGGCGGGCGTCCGGTACCAGAGGGACGTGGCCTTGCCCTCCGGGACGATGTCCACGCTGGACGGGCGGGTGGGAGCGGCGTGTGCGGCGAAGGGCGGGAGACCGGCCGACAGGGCGAGGCCTCCGCCAGTGGCGCCGGCGATGCGGAGGAAGTCACGGCGGGAGGAAGCAGACACGGCAAGGGTGCCCTTTCGGGGGGTGCGGGAGCCCGGAGAAGTATTCATAAAAAACCAACTCCTTCTGCCCAAGTCAACGGCTGACGGCAAATCAACCCGATCTTTGCTTTCGCTGCGGCCAAACTTATGCCCCTTTAGTTCGTTATTTCCGATCGGGAGTTCGGAGGTTGCAGCCCCGTAGACATCCGTAGATCGGATGTCTACGGGGTGGATTGCCGACGAGGACGTCGCGCCGCCACTCGCGGCGCGCCCGCGATCCACACGCCCGGCGTTCGTGAACCCGAACCACCACGGCGAGAGGGGCGTCCGCGGGAGCGTGAAGGCCGACCGGCGCGCGCCGCCAACGCGAAGGAGCCCCCTCCCGGACCGGGAGGGGGCGTTGCGCCGACAGGTGGCCTCGTGGGCGGTCGGCTCAGATCGTCGGGGTGTCGTCGACGTGTTCCTGGTGCAGTTCGAGGACGAACTTCCAGCCGGCGCTGGCCTCCATGAACCGTACGCGGGTGGGGTAGATGTCCAGGGCGCGGCGGTCGCGGTTCTGGCCGCCGTTGCCCTTGCGTCCGCGGGCCGGCTCCTCGAACAGGTCGATCTTCACGTCCGGGACGGAGACGACCTCCTCGTCCCAGCGCTGGACGATGCCCGCGCCGAACGCCTCCCTGGCGGCGGCGTACAGCGACTCCAGGGACTCCTGGTTCCCGCCCGGCACGAAGAGGGCGAGGTTGAGGAGGACTCCGGCGCTCTGAAGAACCTCGATCTCCTCCCCCGCCTCGTCGGCGACCCATATCCCGGGCTCTTCGGCGTTGTCGGGCAGGATGTGGATCTCGTCGCCGAAGACGGTCCTCGCGGTGAAGGACCCGCCTTCGAAGCTCTTGCCCGACTTGGTCAGCGTCGCCGGTGCGTAGCAGTCGAGCCGGAGCTCCTCCGTCTGCGCCGTGACGAAGATCTTGTCCTGGAGGCCCAGCTCCGACACCTCCGCGGCCGTGAGGCGTCGGGCTGCAACCTTCTCGGTGTTCACGTGCTTTCCCTTCTTCGTGTAGCCAAGGACGTCGGCGGTCCGCGCCGCGCCGCGGCCAGGGGCCACACGCCGGACGCACCAAGAGGTGACATCCAGTCACATGACCGCTGACGCGGACGCGTTGGGAGTACCGCCCCGGCGAGATCCCGGGGTGTCCGGCTCCCCGTGCCGGGACGTGCGACGGGCGCACGGCAGGCAGGAGGAGCCACGCGCGGTGAGTGTAGTGGGCAGGTCTGACAGTGCGTCGGCGAGAGCGACGGCATCGGGCCGGTGCCGGGCGACCGCCACGGACGCAGGTTCGCGGTGGGGGAGCTGGAGCGGCGGTGCGCGGGCCCGCACCGGTGAGTGAACGGCCATGAGCCGCACGCATGGAGCATGGGCCGGCGGGGCCGGCTCGCCTGCTGGGGGGGGCCGGGCTCCCGGCCCGTACCGGGCCCGCCTGGGCGGGGGGCCCGCGACCGCGAGGGCCGTCCGGACACGGAGCGTGCGCTCGAAACGCGGTGGCGGCGCCGCACTGGCTCAATCCTGGCCGCCGGCCGGCCCCGCGGTCGGCACGGGTACGTCTTCGCGTGCGGACCGCCCGCCGCCGAGTCGCCGCCCTCGGGGCGGGTTGATCAGCGCGAACAGCCGAGCGGGCCGGGGAGAGCGCCTGTGGTCGCTGGCGGCTTCACGACGCGTGTCGTATTCACGCCTTCGACACGTTGAGTGATCGGTCGTGAAGGAACGAGGTCCGGTGTTCACGCAGTGCACACGGGCAGGCACCGATTCCGCCCAGAACATCGGACAACCCATCCCGGAGTGTGTGCTCTTGGTGTGCGCATGGTGACGCTCGGTCATGGGCGTCATTGAGCCGCATCGTTGACATGAACATCACCTACCTCGCTAATGGGCTCCCGTGGCGGACGCTCTCGAGTTCGCCTCGTCAGGAGCCGCACACGGCTCGCGATCCCTGCAACCACGCATGGGAGACATGTTGTTCAGATCACCAGGAACCACCGACCCGGTCCGTCGACCGATCACCAGAGCCATGGCCTTCCTCGGCGCCGCCGCGATCGCGGTGCTCGGAGTGCAGGCGGCGCCGGCATCGGCCGCGGGTGCCACGAGCACCAAGCCCGCCGCCTCGGCCACCGGCGTCCGCCGCTCCTACGACCCGGCCTGCGACTCGGCGGAGCCCGGCCACTTCAGCTGCTTCGCCCTGCGCCGCACCGACGTGAAGCAGGCCAAGGGCCTGATGCCCGCGGTGGACACGCCGGCCGGACACGGCGCGACCGATCTGCAGAGTGCCTACGACCTGCCGCCTGACGGCGGTGGCGGACAGACCGTCGCCATCATCGACGCCTTCGACGACCCGACCGCGGAGGCGGACCTCGCCGTCTACCGGGCCCAGTTCGGACTGCCGGCCTGCACCACGGACAACGGCTGCTTCCGCAAGGTCGACCAGCGCGGTGGCACCGACTACCCGGTGCCGGACCCCGGCTGGGCCGGCGAGATCTCGCTCGACCTCGACATGGTCTCCGCCATCGCGCCCAACGCGCACATCCTGCTGGTCGAGGCCGACGACAACAGCTTCGAGAACCTGGCCGCGGCCGTCGACCAGGCCGTCGCGCTCGGTGCGAAGTACATTTCGAACTCGTACGGCACCGACTACCGCGGCGGGTTCGGCGAGGACCCGTCCGAGGTCACGGAGCTGGACGCCCACTACAACCACCCCGGCGTCGCGATCACCGCGTCCAGCGGCGACTACGGCTACGGCGTGTCCTACCCGGCCGCCTCGCAGTTCGTGACCGCGGTCGGTGGCACCACCCTGACGCGAGCCTCGTCGACGCCGCGCGGCTGGACCGAGTCGGCTTGGACCTACGCCGGTTCCGGGTGTTCCCTGTACGAGCCCAAGCCCGCCTTCCAGCACGACACCGGCTGTGACAACCGGGCGGTGGCCGACGTGTCGGCCGTCGCGGAGGACGTGGCGGTCTACCAGACCTACGGCCACAACGGCTGGGCGGTCTACGGCGGCACCAGCGTCTCGGCGCCCATCATCGCCTCGGTGTACGCCGCCGCCGGCACCCCCGTCGCCGGCTCGTACCCGAACGCCTACCCGTACGAGGCCGGTACCGGTCTCAACGACATCACCACGGGCAGCAACGGAAATTGCTCCCCGTCGTACCTGTGCAACGGCGCCGAGGGCTTCGACGGCCCGACCGGTCTCGGCACGCCCGCCGGACTGAGCGCGTTCCGCACCGGCGCGCACGGCGTGATCTCCGGAACCGTGACCGACAGCGCCACCGGCAAGCCGGTCAGCGGCGCCACGGTCACGGCGGGCACCGGCGTCGCCCGCACCAACGCCTCCGGCGCGTACACCCTGACCGTGCCCACCGGCACCTACGACCTCTCCGTCGAGGCGTTCGGCTACGCCGCGGGCTCGGCCGACGAGGTCGTGGTCGACGAGGACGCGACGGTCACCAGGAACTTCGCCCTGACCGCGGTGCCGAGCCAGACGATCGCCGGCAAGGTCACCGACGGCTCCGGCCACGGCTGGCCGCTCTACGCCAAGATCACCGCGGACGGCGTCCCCGGGGCGGTGTGGACGGACCCAGCGACCGGCTCGTACAGCCTGGACCTGCCCGAGGGGCACTCCTACACCCTGCACGTCGCGGCGGCCACCGCCGGCTACAAGGCCGTCAGCAAGACGATCAGCGTCGGCGGTTCCGCGCAGACGGTGAGCGTCACGGTCCCGGTGGACTCCTGGACGGCCCCACCCGGATACCGGGTCGACGTGGCAGGCACCACCGAATCGTTCACCGCCACCGACGCACCGCCCGCCGGCTGGGCGGTCGTCAATGCCAAGGGCACCACGGGCGGCTGGCAGTTCGACGACCCGGGCGGCCGGGGGAACCACACCGGTGGTGACGGTGCCTTCGCCATCGTCGACAGCGACTACTTCGGCGAAGCCGGCGCCCAGGACACCTCGCTGGTCAGCCCGGTCTACGACTTCACCGGGATGAACGATCCCGAGGTGGCCTTCGACACCCAGTACAAATCGTTCTTCGGCCAGACCGCGACCCTCGAGGCGACCGCTGACGGCGGCAAGACCTGGAGCACGGTCTGGTCGCCCGGATCGGACGTCAGCGGTGACCACATCGAGGCATCGCTGGCCGACTTCGCCGGCAAGGCCGAGGTGCAGCTGCGCTTCCACTTCAGCGGAAACTTCGGCTGGTGGTGGGCCGTCGACAACGTCCTCGTCGGCGACCGGCACCTCACCGCCGTCCCGGCCGGCCTGGTCGTGGGCACCGTGACCGACGCCAACACCGGTGACGGCATCGTCGGCGCCACGGTCACCAGCCAGGACAAGCCCACCGAGAACACCATCACGACCGCCACACCCGACGACCCGAACCTGCCCGACGGCTTCTACTCGTTCGTCTCGACCGCCTTCGGCAGCCACCCCTACGTCGCCGCCAAGGCGAAGTACACCGCGCTGACCAAGAACGTCAAGGCCGGGGCCGACAGCGCCGTCCAGGCGAACTTCAAGCTCAAGGCCGGGAAGGTCACCGTCACTCCGGCTTCCGTCGCCGCCTCCGTGGCCTGGGGCGGTTCCAGGACGCAGAACCTGACCGTCAAGAACACCGGCGGCGCCGCCGCCACGGTCAAACTGGGCGAGCAGTCCGGTGGCTTCACCCAACAGGCCAAGGGCGCCGACCTGCAGGCCGTCAAGGGTGACTTCACCCCGCTGTCCAGCAAGGCCCATGCGGCGGCCGGCAAGGCCGCACCGTCCGCGGCCGCCTCCGCCGGCGACGCGTGGCAGGCGGCCCCGAACATGCCGGCCGCCCTGATGGACAACGCCGTCGACACACTGGACGGCAAGATCTACTCGGCCTTCGGCTTCAACGGGTCGAGCGACGTCAAGGACCTGTACGTGCTCGATCCGGTCGCCGGCAGCTGGACGAAGCTGGCGAGCGCCTCCGCCACCCGGGAAGCCCCCGCGCACGGCTTCATCGACGGCAAGCTCTACGTTGCCGGCGGCTGGGGCGAGAACGGTTACCCGGTCGCGAAGCTGGAGATCTACGACCCCGAGTCGGACAGCTGGACCACGGGCGCGTCCGCGCCCAAGCCGTACTCCGGTTCCGGCACCGCCGTCCTGGACGGCAAGCTCTACATGATCGGCGGCTGCGGCGACGACTTCTGCGGCACGACCGACGCCAGCGTCTACGACGCGGCCTCCGACAGCTGGTCCCAGATCGCCGCCTACCCCGAGCCCATCGCGTGGGAGGCGTGCGGTGCCATCAACGGCCTGATCTACTGCGCCGGCGGTCTGGGCTCGAGCGACAACGACATCGTCCACTCCTACGTCTACGACCCGGGTGCCGACAGCTGGTCGCAGCTCGCCGACGTCCCGGCCCCGCAGTGGGGTTCGTCCTACACAGCGGCCAACGGCCAGCTGCTGATGGTCGGCGGTGTCGGCAACATGGCCCTCACCAACCGCGGCCAGGCCTTCGACCCGATTTCCGGCACCTGGGACACCCTGCCCAACGCCACCGTCCCGACCTACCGCGGTGGTGGCGCACCCGGCTTCTACAAGGTCGGCGGCGGTGACGCCCCCGGCAGGCCGACCAACAGGGTCGAGCTGCTGCCCGGCTACGACCAGGGCGGTTCGAGCGAGGTCGACTGGCTGAGCACGAGCGTGCAGCAGCTCACCCTCGAGCCGGGCGCGAGCGCGACCGTCACCGTCACGCTGAACGCCGCCGCGGAGTCGGTGACCCAGCCCGGTGACCTGACCGCGAGCCTGGTCCTGGCCACCGACACGCCTTACCTCTCTGCCCCCGTCCCGGTCAGCCTGCACGTCAACCCGCCCAAGACCTGGGGGAAGATCAGCGGCGTCGTCATGGGCAACAAGGCCGGCGGCGGCAGCGCACCGCTGGCAGGGGCGACCGTGCAGATCGACAGCTGGGCCACGAGCTACACGCTCACCACGTCCGCCGACGGCACGTACGCCCTGTGGCTCGACGTCCGCAACAACCCGCTCACCGTCATCGTCGCCAAGGACGGCTACCAGCCGACCGTCACGACGGTGAAGCTGAAGAAGGGAGCGACGGTCACCGCCGACTTCACCTTGAAGCGCAAGTAGCCAGGCGGGCGCCGGAACCGGTGCCGGCGGCCCCTTGCCAGGGGCCGCCGCGCACCCCGGAGCGCACCTGGCCGCACGGCCTCGGCCGGTCCCCCTCGGGGGGGCGGCCTCGCCGCGACCGAACCCTTTGGGGACGGGTCTGCCGAGCGGCGTCCGCGACCGCTACGCGCGGGAGTGGAACAGCGTTCCGGCCGGCGTCGTCCCGACCGGCCTGGGCCGTCGGCGGTGTGGTCAACCACCGCTACCAGGTGACGAGTTCGTGCGGGGATCGTGAAGGGCGAGACCCGGCAACCGCGGTGGGCCAACGGTCACCGGGCATACATGTACGCGCCACCCTCCCGGTGACCGCGTGCCGCCCTGCACCACTGCAATGCCCTGACATCACCGGCCGGGCGACAACGGCCGTACACCACGTCAGGGAGCGCGCACCCATATGAAGCCTTCCGCAGCACCCATCTCGTCCGGGCACTCCGCCGCACTGCGCGATGCCGTACGCCACATGGACAGACGCCGCTTCCTCACCGTCACCGGCGCGGCGGCCACACTGGCGTTCGCCGTGAACATCCCGCTGGGCGGGACCGCCGCGGCGGCCGAGGCGAGCGCGGCCCGGATCACCGAGAACCCCTTCACGCTCGGCGTGGCGTCGGGCGACCCGATGCCCGACTCGGTGCTGCTGTGGACCCGGCTCGCCCCCCGTCCGTACGAGAGCGGCAGCGGCCTGCCGCAGAAGCGCTTCACTGTGCGCTGGGAACTCGCCCACGACGAGCGTTTCACCCGCGTGGCCAGGCGTGGCACCGCCGACGCGCACCCGGAGTACAACCACGCCGTGCACGTGGAGGTGGAGGGCCTGGACCCCGACCGCGTCCTGTACTACCGGTTCCGCGTGGGCCAGTGGACGAGCCCCGTGGGCCGCACCCGCACCGCCCCGTCGAAGGGCGCCCGCCTGAGCGAACTGCGTCTGGCGGCGGTGTCCTGCCAGGCCTACCACGACGGCTACTTCACCGCCTACCGTCATCTGGCGGACGAGGACGTCGACGCCGTCTTCCACCTCGGGGACTACCTCTACGAGTACGCGGTGACCGCCACCGGCGGCGCCCGGGCCTACACCGACCGCCTGCTGCCCTCGCACTTCAACCGCGAGACGGTCACGCTGGAGGACTACCGGCTCCGCTACGCCCTGTACAAGTCGGACCCCGACCTGATGGCGGCCCACGCGGCGCACCCGTTCGTGGTCACCTGGGACGACCACGAGACGGAGAACAACTACGCGGACGGCACTCCCGAGAATGAGGTGCCCACGGAGGAGTTCCTGCTGCGGCGGGCCTCGGCCTACCGCGCGTACTGGGAGAACCAGCCGTTGCGCCGTCGCCAGCTCCCGCACGGCCCCGACGCCCAGCTCTACCGGCGTCTGCAGTTCGGGCGGCTCGCCCAGTTCGACATCCTCGACACCCGCCAGTACCGCTCCGACCAGGCGTACGGCGACGGCTGGCAGGTCCCGGGACCGCAGTCGCAGGATCCGGCCCGCACGATGACGGGCGCGACCCAGGAGCGCTGGCTCATCGACGGCTGGCGCGCCTCCAAGGCGACCTGGAACATCGTTCCCCAGCAGGTCACCTTCGCCCAGCGCAAGGACCGCGGCACGCCCGACTTCAAGGTCTCCATGGACTCCTGGGACGGTTACCCGGCCTCCCGGCAGCGCCTCCTGGACGGCTGGGAGGCCTCCGGCCGGGACAACCTCGTCGTCCTCACCGGTGACGTCCACGTCCACTACGGCTTCGACATCAAGAAGGACTTCGACGACCCGGCGTCGAAGACCCTCGGCACCGAGATCGTCACCAGCTCGATCACCAGTGGCAAGGACGGCTCCGACCAGCCGTCCAACTGGGCTGCCTACATGCAGGCCAACCCGCACCTGAGGTTCTACAACGGCCGCCGCGGCTACGCCCTGGTGACCCTCGGCAAGGACGCCGCCCGCGCCGACTTCAAGACGGTGTCCGCGGTGACCACGCCCGGCGCCCCGATCACCACGGCCGGCTCCTTCGTCACCGAGGCCGGCAACCCGGGACTCACGCCCGCCTGACACCGACGGGTCGCGGGACACGGCAAGGCCCCGGGGGCATTCCCGGGGCCTTGCCGCGCCTCTGCTCGGTGCTTCAGCGCGCCTCTCCACCGGAGGGCGCGGGTCGAAGCCGGGCGCAGCGCCCCTACCCGGTCGGCGCCAGTTCGGCGCGGCCGAAGAGCAGGGCGTACCCCCCGGGCAGCTGCGCGAGGACGCGGCTGACGAGGTCCTCCCCGGCCAGACGCCGGAGTACCGTGAGAACGGTCCCGGCGTCCCACCGTGCGGCACCGGGTGTGCTGCCCGTGCGGACGGCCAGCTCGCTGACGAAGGCGGATCCGGTGAGCGGCTCCGTGCGGGGCACCTGGGCGGTGAACTCCAGGGCGGCCTCGATGGGGAGCCGGGCGGCGAGGGCGACGCGTTCGTCGCCGGTCAACTGCCGGCCCAGGCCGGCCAGCACCTCACGCACTGCCTGCTCGGCGCGCTCGTGTGTGGCGTAGGCGCCCTCGTGGCGGACGCGCTCGACCAGAGCGTCGAACGTCGTTGCCGGGGCGGGGGAGTCCACTGGGCGCTGCGGGGACATCGACGTGCCTTCCTCCGTGTCGTAGGGGGGATGGGGTGTTGAGCGGCCGGGGGCGTGCCCGCCCCCGGCGACGTGGGCTCAGACCGGCTCGAGCCGGCCGAACAGAAGGTCGTAGCCGGGCGGCAACTGCAGGAGGAGCCGCCGCAACAGGTCCGGTCCCGCCTCGTCCGCGACCACGCTGAGGACGGCGCCGACGTCCCACCGGGCGGTCTGTTCTGTGGCGCCTTCGATCCAGGCGGCGGTGGCCCGCACGAAACGCTCCGCGTCCAGCGGCTCGGCCGCCCTGAGAGGGTTGAGCAGGATGAGTGCGTACGTCTCCGGCACGCAGGCGGCGAGCTCGGCGCGCTCCTCGCCGACCACGTGGGCGCCCAGCAGCCCGAGCACCACGCGGGCCGCCCGGTCGGCTTCCTGCGTGGTCGGGTACTGGCCGCGTTCCTGGACACGTTTCAGGAACACATCAGTTCGCATAGCCACGGTTTCCCCCTTGGGTGGTGCGGATGCGGAGGACGGAACCGCGGTGAGGGAGACCGCTGCCCGTCCTCCGCCGCATGGGTGCCCGGGTAGGACGCCGGAACTCAGCCGCTGATCTGCTTGCGGTCGCCGCCGGACGCAATCGCGATCTTGCGGGGCTTGGCCCGCTCGGCGATCGGGATGCGCAGGGTCAGGACACCGGCATCGTAGTTCGCCTCGATGTTCTCGGTGTCCAAGGTGTCGGCGAGCACGAGCTGCCGGGAGAAGACGCCGAGGGGACGCTCGGACAGCTCCATCTGCACGTTGTCGGCCTTGGCGACGGGGCGTCGTTCGGCCTTGACCGTGAGCATGTTGCGCTCGACGTCGATGTCGATCGCGTCGGGCATGACGCCGGGCAGGTCGAGGGCGATCACGTACTGGTCGCCCTCGCGGTACGCGTCCATCGGCATCGTCGAGGGCCGCGTCCAGGTGCCGGACGTACCCAGCAACTGCTGGGTCAGACGGTCCAGTTCACGGAACGGGTCGGTGCGCATCAACATGTGAAACACCTCCAAGCGTTCGGGTTGTGCCGCCAATGCGCTTCACCTCACTTCCGTTGTAGCATGTCATCGAAACGATGACAAATCTTGAAGTCGTCGAGCAGATGACGAAGAGGAGTGGCCCCGTGGATGCCACCGAGCCCCCAGCGCCGTTGGACGGCCATGACGGCCGTCCCGTGCCCCTCCCCGCCGCAGCGGCGGCTTTGCGGTCCATCGACCATGCCCTGCGCGAGGCTCGTGCCGTGGACGCGAGACTGTCGCCGCCCTGCGCCGGCGACGCGGAACAGGCCCTGGCCTCCTTGCTGCTGCTGCGGCAGGTACGTGAGCAGCTCGCCGGTTGGGAGCGAGGGCTGATCGTCACCGCCAGAGCCGCCGGGGCCAGCTGGGCCGACCTGGCCGGTCCGCTGGGGGTCGCCAGTCGTCAGGCCGCCGAACGCCGCTATCTGCGACTGCAGCCGGGAGCGGCGGGCAGCACCGGTGAGCAGCGCGTGAAGGCGACCAGGGACCGGCGTGCCGCCGATCGCACCGTCACCGCCTGGGCGCGCGACCATGCCGCTGACCTGCGCCGTCTCGCCGCTCACGTCACCGCGCTGACCGACCTCCCGCCCGGCGCCGGCTCCGCCGTCGCCGCCGTCGACGAAGCCCTCGCCCACGACGACGCGGCTCGCCTCGTGGCGCCCCTCGCGGCCACCCACGTGCACCTGCGGCCCCGGCATCCGGAGGTCGCGGCGCGCGTCGAAGCCCTCACCCGGCACGCCGAGCAGCTGCGCCGGCAGAGCGACGACCAGCGGCGCGGCGGCTGAAGCCGCCTGGGCGGCGCCTCGCGGCCGGTCGCCGGGGCCGAGAAGTCGACGGAGCGGCCGACGTCGGCCCACTTCTGGTCCTCGCTGGTGAGGGCCTGCATGGGCGGCGACGCGGTCCACGGCGTGGCCGCCGAGGACAAGGTGGAGCGGGGGCTCAGGGGTCGGCCAGGTCGAGGAAGACGCGCGCGACTTTGGCCGGGCCGATCGGCTCCGTCCCCGTCCACCCGCGAAGGTGCTTGGCCGGCGCGCCGACGGTGGGTTCGTAGGCGGCGTCGTACTCCGGGATCTCCATCGAGGACCCGGCCCAGTCGGTGCGCATGCCGCCGGGCTCGGCGAGCGCGACGCGTCCCGCGGGGACACCTCCTGGTGCAGCACGCTGGAGAAGCCCTCGGCGGCGAACCTCACGGCACGGCCTGCAGCCGGTCGCCCTCGCCCGGATCTACGCGCAGGACCCGCGCCTCGCCGCCCACGTCGACTTCCCAGCGGAGATGGCATCCCTCCTCACCGTCGTCATCACCAGAAGCGCCGTCTCCCCTGCCGCGCAGGTAAAAGCCCGTCAGAACTCTCCTGAGACGTGACGTTCGTCCCGTGGCAGCCTCTCCGGCGTGGGAGGGCGATGCGCGCGCCTCGGCCGTCGATGCGGGGCCGTCGACCCGAATCCTTGATGAGTCAAGTATTGTGCTCCGTGAGCAAGCGGATCCCTTCTCAGGAGTACGGGAGCAGACGTGTCGGAACAACGAGTCATCGCGGTCGTCGGAGCGACGGGGCGGCAGGGCGGCGGCCTGGTGGACGCCATCCTCGCCGACACGGAAGGGCAGTTCAGGGTGCGGGCCCTGACCAGGGACGCGTCCTCTCCTGCAGCTCGGCGGCTCGCGTCGCGGGGTGCTGAGGTCGTCGCGGCCGATCTGGACGACGAGCCCAGCCTGGTCGCCGCCCTGGAGGGGGCGCACGGAGCCTTCGTCATGACGAACTTCTGGGCCGAACTGACTCCGGAGCAAGAAGCGGCCAGGTCCCGGGTCGACATGGAGCTGGAGCAGGCCGCCAACGCGGCGCGGGCGGCCAGGGCGGCCGGCGTCCGTCACGTCGTGTGGTCCTCTCTGGAGGACACGCGGCCCTTCTTCGAGCGCACCGGCGACAGGGTCCCGCGGCCCATGGCCGGATACACAGTGCCCCACATGGATGTGAAGGCCGCGGCGGACGCCTTCTTCGACGAGATGGAGGTGCCCACGACCTTCCTGCGCACGGCCTGGTTCTACGAGAACCTGTTCCTGGGAATGGGGCCCGTCCGCACCGAAGAAGGCGAGCTCATCCTCACCATCCCGCTCGCCCACCACAGGCTCGCCGCACATGCGGCGGCCGACATCGGCCGCACGGCTCTGGGCCTCTTCCGGGCCGGCCCCGAGTACATCGGCAGGACCGTGGGCATCGCGGGTGACCACCTGACCGGGGAGGAGATGGCCGCGGCGCTGTCCGACGCCGTCGGCGAGAAGGTCGCCTACCGCCCTTACACGTGGGACGAGTTCCGCGGCTTCGGCTTCCCGCACGCGGTGGAGTTCGCCAACAACCTGCAGTTCATGGCGGAGAACGAGGCGGAGTTCACCGCGGCACGCGATGTGGAGTGGACTCGCGGGATCAACCCGCGGCTGGAGTCCTTCACGTCCTGGGCGCAGGACCACAAGGAGGCCCTGCGCGCCCTGAACGCTGAGAGGTCGCGCGGATAGGCGGGGTGGAGGAAGGAGCGGGTCGAGGGCCGAGTTTGGCAAGGCGGAGAAGGGAGACGCAGCGGAGCTGCGGCGACCGACGACAACGCCGCCAGGCGAGAGCCGTCGACCCGCGACGCCGGCCCGCCTATCCGTGTGGTCTCTTAGGTGCGGCCCGGCCGCCATCACGGCTGCGGCGGCCACCGGCACCAAGGCGAGTAGGTGGGCGTCCGGAAGACCAGGGTGACGGCCCCGCCCCGCCGGCGGGGCCAAGGGGGGCACGGGCCGTCGGCCTCGTGGGGTGCCGCGGGATCAGACGGCCCTGATGGGCCGGTAGGACGGCGTCCACATGGCTGCCCGGATGCGCTCTTCGATGCGCTCGTCGACCGTCGCGCGGGCCACGCCGTCGTCCGCGGCGGCCCGGGCGACAGCGACGGCGACCGCGACCGACGTCTCGTGGAGCTGTGTGATCAGCGGCAGGATCGGAGCGCCGGCGATGGTGGCGTCGGTCTGCGCGGCGACGGCGTGTGCGGCCGCGGTCAGCATGGCGTCGGTGACGCGGTCGGCCTCGGCGACCAGGGCGCCCAGGCCGAGTCCGGGGAAGACCAGCGCGTTGTTGGCCTGCCCGACCTGGTAGGTGACGCCCCCCTGGTCGACCGGGCCGAAGGGGCTGCCGGTGGCGATCAGGGCGCGGCCCTCGGACCAGGCCAGGAGGTCGGCGGGGACGGCCTCGGCCAGACGGGTCGGGTTGGACATGGGCAGGATGATCGGCCGGTCGGCGTGCGCGGCCATGGTGCGGACGATGTCCTCGGTGAAGGCGCCGCCCTGGCCGGAGGTGCCGATCAAGATGGTGGGCCGCACGCGTGCGACCACTTCGGCCAACGGGATGCCGCTGATGGCGTCGTCGTGGTGCCAGCCCTCGACGTCGGCCGCAGCGCGGGCGTAACGCAGTTGGAAGTCGCGGATATCGCGCTGCCCCGCGGTGAGCAGCCCGTGCCGGTCCAGTGCCCAGATCCGGGCGGTGGCCTGCTCGGGACTCAGCCCGTCGGCGACGAGCGCGTCCCGCAGTTGGTCCGCGACGCCGATGCCCGCGGTGCCGGCGCCGAAGACGACGATGCGGTGCTCGCGCAGAGGAAGGCCACTGGCCGCGACGCCGGACAGGACGGCGGCCAGATTGACGGCGCCGCTGCCCTGGATGTCGTCGTTGAAGGTGAGGACCTTCTCGTGGTAGCGCATCCAGGATGCGGCGGGCATTGGCCGGGCCGAAGTCCTCCCAGTGCAGCAGTGCCTTGGGGAACAGCGCCGTGGCCGTGCTGACGAAGGCGTCGATGAAGGAGTCGTAGGTCTCCCGGTCGACGCGCCTGTGGTGCGTGCCGAGGTAGAGGGGGTCGCCGAGGAGTTCCTCGCGGTTGGTGCCCACGTCCAGCATCACCGCGAGGGTGCGGTGCGGGTCGATGCCCGCGGCAGCGGTGTAGACGGCGAGCTTGCCGACCGCGATGTCGATGCCGCCCACGCCCCAGTCGCCGATGCCGAGAATGGCTTCGCCGTCGGTGGTGACGATGAGGTCCACGTCGTCGGGGCCGAGCCCGGAGGCGCGCAGGGAGCGTTCGATGTCCTGGGGGGGCGTCGGCGCTCAGGTAGATGCCGCGGGGCCGGCGGTACTCGCTCCGGAGGTGGTCCGGATCTCGACTTCGTCGACCGTGAGAGCGCGCCCGTCATGGGCCCGCATCTCCAGCCGTGCCACCGCCTTGCCGTCCCTGGTGTCGACCAGCTGCAGCCGATCCTCCTCGCCGTCGAAGAGGTGGGCCTCGCCCCACTGCCGTAGCGCCACCAACGCGACCCTCAGCGCCTTCCCCTTCTCGGTGAGCCGGTACTGGTGGTAGGCGCTGCCGTCGGAAGCCGGCTCTATCGTGAGGACCCCCGCCTCCACCAGCTTGCTCAGCCGTGCGCTGAGGATGTTGCGCGCGCACCCCAGGCTGCGCTGGAAGTCGCTGAACCGGCTCACTCCGTTCAGGGCGTCCCGGACGATGAGCATCGACCACCAGTCGCCCACCTCGCTGAGCGACCGGGCGATCGGGCAGGTCGAGTCGCTGAGATCCGTCTTCCGCATCGGTGCGTCCTCTCTCGGTGTGTCAGGTTTCAAATTTAAACCAAAGCACGGGCAAGCGGAGCGGATGGCCGTGTGTGACGGCCGGTCCCACGGAACGCGACTTCGGGAAGCGTGCCGTAACGTCCGGTTGCATTTTTAAACCAGGTGTGCTCATGATGACGAGGACGGGCGTCCACCGAGGGCCCGCGACGGAGGAAGTGAAATGCCTGACGATGTCATGCCGCGGACGGAGACCATCCGCACGCGTGCCGACGGCGGTGTCCTGTACGCGACGTTCGACGCCCCGCCTCTCAACCTGATCGGTCCGGAACTCGTCCGGGACCTGGTCGCCCTCATCGGCCATCTGAGCGGTCCCACCCCCTACCGAGCGGTGGTGTTCGACAGCGCCGACCCGGACTTCTTCCTGCCGCACGTGGACCTGACCAAGGTCCCCGAGTACACCGCCGAGGCCGCCAAGGCCGGCGGCCCCGGCGACGCCTCGCTCGGCATGCTCTTCCAGCGCCTGAGCCGCCTGCCGGTCGTCACCATCGGCAAGCTGCGCGGCCGTGCCCGCGGTGCGGGCAGCGAGTTCCTGCTCGCCTGCGACGTCCGCTTCGCGGCGAGGGAGACCGCGGTCCTGGGCCAGCCCGAGGTGGGCTTCGGGGCACCGCCCGGCGCGGGCGGCGTCGAGCGTCTGGCCCGGCTGATGGGCACCGGCCGCACCCTGGAGGTGCTGCTGGGCGCCGACGACTACACCGCCGATCTCGCCGAGCGCTACGGCTGGATCAACCGGGCCGTGCCCGACGCCGAACTCGACGACGTCGTCGACCGGTTCGCCCACCGTGTGGCCAGCTTCCCCGCGGACGCCGTCACCGCCACCAAGGCGGCCGTCATCCGTGTCGACGCGCCGTCCGACGACGAGATCCGCGCTGCCGCCGTCGTCTTCCAGCACCTGGTCCGCGAAGGCTCCGTCGGCACCCGCGCCGCCTGGTTGTTCCAGAACGGCCTGCAGACGCGCGGCGAGACCGAACGGGAACTGGGCCGGGCGATGGCCGCCATCCCCTCCGACCTGAACTGATCCGCAGACTGCTCGCAGCCCTCCTCGTGACCGCCGGCGCGAAACGCACCTCCGACGCAGTCGTGCGAACGTCCCCTCAGGACCCCGGCGACAGCCACTTCTCCATGACCTCCGGTCGCCCCGGGACGACAGCGGCTGGACCGAACCGAAAGGGTGTTCACCTTGACCGAGCGCATCGACGTACAGATCCCCCTGCCCGACGGCATCGAACTGGCCGCCTGGCTGTTCCTTCCTGACAACGCCGACAAGCCGTTGCCCGCCGTCACCATGGCCCACGGCTTCGGCGGTACCCGCTACCACGGCATCGAGCACATCGCCCGGCGCATCAGCGAGGCCGGTTACGCGGTCCTGCTGCACGACCACCGTAACTTCGGCGACAGCCAAGGCACCCCCCGCCACGACATCGACCCCCACCAGCAGATCGCGGACTGGCGGGGGTGATCACCTATCTGGGCACCCGCGACGAGGTCGACGAACAGCGCATCGGCATCTGGGGATCCAGCTACGCCGGCGGACACACCCTGGTCCTCGGGGCGACCGACCGCCGCATCAAGGCCGTCTACGCACAGGTCCCCACGGTCAGCGGCTACGAGACCGGACTGCGCCGCGTGCCGCCGCACGAGGTGGGCGCTCTGAACGACCGCTTCAACCAGGACGAACGCGACCAGCTGGCCGGCAAGCCGCCCGTCTACGTGCCGTTCGTCGACGCCGACCCCGGCAACCAGGCGGCCTACCGCCAGAAGAGCGCGGTGGAGTTCTACCTGAACTGGGCGCCGGAGGACAAGTGGACCAACGAGGTCACCCTGCAATCCAACCGCCGGGCCCGCGCCTATGAACCCGGGCAGTGGATCTCCCGCATCGCGCCCACCCCGCTGCTGATGCTCGTGGCCAAGGACGACGACGTCGCCCCCACCGACATCGCCCTCGACGGCTTCGACCGCGCCCGGGAGCCGAAGAAGCTCGTCCTCATGGACGGCGACCACTTCTCGCCCTACGTCGAGCAGTTCGAACTCTCCTCGTCGGCCGCGATCGACTGGTTCGACACCCACCTCAAGCCCGGGCGGAAGCAGTAGAGCCGACGTGGCAGGAGATCGGGTACGGGGCATCCGCGTCCCCAGGGCCGCCTTTCTGAGCCACGTCGTGTCACCGCGTTCGTCATCGCGTGCCTCCGTCGCGGTGGTCTCTGCGCTCACGACGCACGCGCGACGGTCATGGCAGCCTCCTCCACCTCGACCCGCCGGAGCACACCCGGATCCGCCGCATGGTGGACCGGACGTTCCCCCCGCGCTCCGTGGACATTCGCCGACGCGTGCCGTGCCCCGCCGCTCGCGGGCGCGCCCGGAGCCGACCGCCGTACAGCCGCGGCGTCGGCGAACGGGCACGGTCGGCCGTCGCGGCCCGGTCGCCCGCACACTGCTCTCACCGGGCACGCACCGTGGTCACGGCCGCCGGGACGGTGGAGGTGAGGGCGCCGCGGGTGAACGGCCGACGCTTCGGCGAGGCGGCCAGGGAGGGCAAAGCGGTTCTCCGCGACGTTCCTGCCGCCGTGGTGCCGCTTGCCGCCGGTTCGGAGGCGACGTCCTGGTGCCGCGTTCTGCAAGGATCACGACATGACCGATCGACGCCGCGCCGCCGCCGCGTCCCGCTCGCCCTTGGCCGAACCCGTCCGGCTCGACCTGTCCGATCGTCACCATCACGCTGCTGGAACGCAGGAACGCCCCGGTGTCTCAGCCCGTATGCGCCTCCTGACCGACGCTCCGTCGCGAACGCCCGGTACGGCCGCGCTGCCCGGCGAGGGAAGGAGCGCCGGGCCCGGCGGTGCTGCTGCGGCACCCAGGAAGATTTTACGAGTTCGTAACGCGCTGTACGACGCGCGTAGACAAGAGTGCTTGCAACCCAGTTAAGCTACAACGGAATTGAGAGGGACGGTCTGTGCGTTTGCACGTCCTTGCAGCATCCCTGTTGATGGCGGTCGCCTCGCTGGCCACTATTTCCTCAGCTCAAGCCATCGGTGCGAGCGGCAACCCCCACGGCGCTCCAGGCGGCACCGACAGCGCCTGTTCCCGGTGGGTCAACGTGGAAGGATTCTCCGACCACCTCGACAAGACCGTGCTGGGCGGCGTTCCGGTCTCCGAACTGTCAGGACTGACCTACGACACCAACGGACAGCTTCTGGCGGTGGCCGACGATTCGTTCCTTTTCACCCTCGACGCCGGCAGTAAGCGGCCGGTCTCGGTCCAGCCGGTGGCGTACCCCGACGGTACTTCCGTGGATGCCGAAGCGATCGCCGTCGACCATGACGGCACCCGGCTGATCACTGACGAGACGCAGCCGGCCATCAACCGCTTCACCCGCTCCGGGCGACTCCTCGAGTCGTTGCCGGTGCCGGACGCACTCAAGGTGGCGCCTCTCGGCCGGGCCGCGGACAACTTGACGTTCGAAGGAATGGCGTTGCTGCCCGAGGGCCGCACCCTCGTTGCCTCCATGGAAGGCGCCCTCGAAGGCGACGGCACCGACATCCGGCGATTCCAGACCTGGCACCGCGCCGGCCACAGCGGAAAGTTCCACATAGGCCCGCAGTACGCCTTCCAGACCGACCCCGGCCTGGACATCTCCGACATCTCCTCCACCGGAGACGGCCGACTGCTGGTCCTCGAACGCGGCTACACCCCGGACGTCGGCAACACCGTACGGCTGTACCTGGCCGATGTGAGGCACGCCACAGACGTCAGCAAGAAGGAGGCGGTGCCCACCGGTCGGCAGAAGCTGAAACTGGTCCACCGCACGCTGCTCGCCGACATAGGAGACTGCCCGTCACTCGGAGCCACCGCGAAGCAGCCCCAACCGAACCCCCTGCTCGACAATATCGAGGCCATCACCGTCACTGGTCGTACTCGGGACGGAAGGGTGAAACTGCTGCTCGTCAGCGATGACAATCAGCGCTCGACGCAGATCACGCGGCTGTACTCACTCGACGCACGGCTGCCGAAGCCGTAACCGACCTGGCATCGCGCATCGCTGCCCGACGGGCCGGGCGTACGCCTGCGCTCTGCCACTACACGAAGGCCGGGCCGGGACTCCCCGTTCGGAGCCCGGCCCAGGCAGCCGCGGTGAGTTGCCGGCCCGGCGGCGGGCCTTGTGCAGGCACGTCCCGAGCGTGCGCGTGCTCGAACCGTCCGCGACCTCGATGTGCGCCCGTGCGGGCTGGAGTTGGCCGCGGGCGTGTAACCCGGATTGTCGCTGCCCGCGTGTCCGCCTGCGTCGAGGGGGCCTTCTGCCGTGGTGGTGGACGTGCTTCGTCGATCAGAGGTTGTTGATCAGGCCACCGTCCACACGCAGGATGGCTCCGCTGACGTAGTCGGAGTGCGGCCCCGCCAGGTAGAGGACCGCGGCCGCGACCTCCTCGGGACGGCCCAACCGGTCCTGGTCGTTGGGTATGAGATCCCGGGCGGCATCGCGCTCGACCTGCTCCCACGTCTCGCCCCAGCCGCGAGCGGGAGCGATCTCCGTCCTTGACCGCGTCGACGAGGATGGCGCCGGGGGCCACCACGTTCGACGTCACGCCGGTGCCCTTGAGCTCGCGGGCCAGCGAGACGGCCAGGTTGTGTCGCGCCGCGAGCGTCGCGTTGTAGTGCGGATGGCCCGGCATCGGCTTGATCGCCAGCCCGCCGCCGATCTGGATGACGCGTCCCCAGCCGCGCTCGCGCATCTGCGGCACGAGACGCTTGATCATGCGCACGCCGGAGACCACGTTGACCTCGTAGGTCTCGCGCCAGTCCTCCTCCGTGGCGTCCGTCCATGACACATGGCGGTAGAAACCGGCGTTGTTCACCAGGATGTCGATCGGGCCCCCGGCCAGTGCCGCCTCCGCGACAGCGTCCGCGCCGGCGTTGGTCGCGAGATCGCCGATGGCGACCTCGGCGCGCCCGCCGGCCGCGCGGATGGCCTCGGCCACGGCGTGCGTGCGCTCCTCGTTGCGTCCCTGGACGACCACCGTGGCGCCCTCGGTGGCCAGCAACTTCGCCGTGGCAGCCCCCAGCCCGGAACTCGATCCCGTCACCAGGGCCCGCCGGTTCGTCAACTGGTAATCCATGGTCTTTCCTCTTCGGTTGCGGACCGTGTCTACATTTGTAGACCTCGAGTGAAGTATACGTACGTAGACATGTGCTCGTGCGTGCGCCTCGCTCTCGGAGGGGTAGAGGTGTGTGGCAGTGCGGCGGAGCCGTAGTGGGCGCGGCCCCGGGCCGCAGGTGACGGCTTTCCCTCGGCCCCGAGTCCGGACGACCGATAGGCACTGTGGTGCGTGACGCATGCCGCATCAGGGGGCGACGGGGTGGGGCTGCCCTTCGCCTTCGCCAGCCACCTCTCCGGGCGCAACGCGCCCTCACCAGCATGCACACCCTGGCCGCCGGCGACGACCGCGAGGCGCGGCGGCAGGCCCTCGCGATGATCCGGCTGCGCGCTGGCCGGCTCGGTGTGCTCCCCTCGTCGGAGGGGGTAGGCCTACCCCTGCAGCGCAGCTGGTGGTGCCCGATAGTGGCGCGCCGGTCCCGCGCACCCGTCTCGTCCGCGCGACCCCCGGCGACTCCTTCGCGCCGGGGCATGTTTCGTCTCCGCACCCCGTGCAGGGCGCAGGGCGTCGGAGTTCAGCGTTGGAGGGCGCCGTGTGCGGTCGCGGCGACGGCCATGAGCGCGGCGCGGTCGGGGTTCCCGGTGCCCATGACGCGCAGGCCGTGCATCGTCATGACGAATTAGCGGGCCAGCTCCCGCGGGTCGCGCCTGTCGGACAGGTGTCCGTCCGCCTGGGCCTCGGCGATGACCTGGTGCAGCGCGTCCTCCAGCATGTCCGCGGTCGACTGGACGGGCGAGGAGGCCTGCGGGTCGCGGGCGATCCGGCCCGCCACGGCGCCGACGGTCAGGCAGGCGAGCCTACTGTCGTCGCGCACGATCTCGTCGATGGCGGCCACCAGGACGTACCGCAGCAGTTCCAGGCCGGAGGCGCCCTGGCGGGGGAACTCCACGAGGGGCAGGGCGTAGTACTGCCGGCAACGGTCCATGGCGGTCAGGTAGAGGCCTTCCTCGCTGCCGAACGCCGCGTACTGCGAGTCCCGGCCCACGCCTGTGGCCTCGACCGGGTGCTGGATCGACGTGCCGTCGTAGCCGTTGCGGCGGAAGGCGTTCATCGTCGCCTCCACGGCCTTCTCCGTGTCGAACTCTCTCAGGCGTGCCGTGAGAGCAGAGCATACGCCTGCATGGAACGAACGGTACAGATTGCCTGGTCGGGTGAGTCGCGGCTCGGCGAAGCTCTCCATATTGTGTACTGACCGATCGTTCCTAATGTAGGGTGCCGGACGGTGGGGCGTAGGAGGGCAGTCATACGCCGCGACCCGCGTATGCGGACAGCCCCTCGCCCCTCAGCCATCCCGGCAGGCGTGATCCCGTGCCGCCGGGCAACGAACGGAGACACACATGACGAACCGTCTGCAGTCCAAGGTCATCATCGTGACCGGAGGCACGTCCGGCATGGGCGCCGCCTTCGCCCGCCGCGCCTCGTCGGAGGGCGCGACCGTGCTCATCGGAGCCCGCGACAAGGCGCGCGGGGAGGAGACAGCCGCGGAGATCGCGGCGCAGGGCGGCACGGCCCTGTTCGTCCCGACGGACGTGACCGTCGAGGAGGAGGTGGCCCATCTCGTCGACGTCGCGGTGAAGGAGTTCGGCGGGCTGCACGGCGCCTTCAACAACGCCGGCGGCGGCGACAGTCAGCGCCCGATCCGGGACATCGACGGGCCGTTCTGGCACAACGTCCTGGCCCTCAACCTGACCAGCGTGTTCTACAGCCTGAAGCACGAGATCCCGGCGATGGCGGCCAGCGGCGGCGGCTCCATTGTCAACAACGCGTCGGTGGTCGGTGTGGTGGGTGACCCCGGGGCGGCTGCGTACGCGGCTGCCAAGCACGGTGTGGTCGGCCTCACCCGTTCCGCGGCACTGGAGGCCGCCAAGGAGAAGGTGCGGGTCAACGCCCTGGTGACCGGCCTGGTGAACACGCCGCTGTGGCAGGGCTTCACCGCGTCGAACCCCGATGCCGCCAACGCCCTCCTGGCCCGGCAGCCGACCGGCCGGGCCGCCGACGAGGCGGAGATCGCCGCGTTCGCGACGTTCCTGCTCGGCGACGAGAGCCCGTTCATCACCGGCGCGGCACTGGCCATCGACGGCGCCCTGACCGCCGGATACTGACCCCGGCCGGACACCCCGGGTCGTCCGCCTCCGACATACGCCGCGCTCGGCGCCACGTCGTAGGCCGGGAGCGGCTCGGGTGTCCCCTCCTGCGCAGGGCGACGTCCTGCGGTCAGCGGATCGATGCGCCCACCTCCCATGGGGCGCATCGATCCGTCTCTCTTCCTCTGCTCCGCCCCGATGACTCGGCCACGTCGTCAGGGCCCGACTCGGCCGCCGCCCTCTCCGTCTGCGGCAGCCCCTCCACCGCCTCCCGCACCGCGCGGCTGCTGCGCCACCTCGACGACCGGTCCATGGCGCACGGGCACGAGGTTATTCCGCTGGACGTCCGCACGCACCCGCCGCTGCACGCGGACGCCGCCCACCCGGCGATCACCGAAGCCGTCGGCCTGTTCGCGCAGGCGGAGGGAGCCGTGATCGGCATACCCCCGGTCTGCAAAGCCGCCCACACCGGACTGCTGCAGTCGCTGCTCGACGTACTCCCTCAGGACGCGCTCGCCGACAAGACCGTCCTCCCGCTGGTCACCGGCACCACGGCCCACATCCTGGCCCTCGACTACGCCCTGCTCGCGCACCCTCCTCGCTCATGCGGGCCGGACGGTTGGCGGCAGCAGGGCGGGCGAACGGCCGGTTCCAGGGCGGCGTTGCCGAGGTGTCAGTGGTCGTGGACGCGGGCGTCAGGCAGACAGTCAAGAGCGTCGAGGGCGGTCTCGACGACGGCCATGAGCGACGCCCGATCGGACTGGATGGACCCCATGACCCGTAGGCCGTGCATCGTCATGATCAGGTAGCGGGCGAGGGTGCGCGCGTCCTGCTTGGCGGACAGTTGCCCGTTCGCCTGCGCCTCCGCGACGACCTGGTACAGCGCGTCCTCGAGCATCTCCGTGGTCGACTGCACGTGCGCGGTCACCTGGGGGTCTTGGGCGATCCGCCCCACCGCGGCGCCGACGATCAGACACGCACGCCGGCTGCCGTCCCGTACGACCTCGTCCACCGCCGCCACCAGGACCTCGTGCAGCAGCTCGCGGCTCGGGGCGCCCTGGCGCAGGACGTCGACCAGGGGAAGGGCGTAATACTCCCGGTAGCGGTCCATGGCTGCCAGGTACAGCCCCTCCTTGCTGCCGAAGGCCGCGTAGAGGGAGCCCCGGCCGACACCGGTGACGTCCACCAGATCCTGGATCGATGTGCCGTCGTAGCCGTTGCGGCGGAAGGCGTTCATCGCGGCCTCGACGGCCTTCTCGGTGTCGAACTCCCTCATGCGTGCCATGCGGGGGAGTTTATGCCAACCTGAATGAACGATCAAGATTGGCTCAACCGCGGGGTTCAGGTCCCTCGGACGGCTCGCGGGGACGGCGTCGGGCGTCTGAGGCGAACGCATGACCTGG
>NZ_CBDRBL010000093.1:0-25851 GCF_965342175.1 Actinacidiphila sp. bgisy167 | reverse complement strand
AAGCCGAAGTCCCCGGCGGGCTTGAGGGCGTCGAAGATCGGCTGCACCCGCTCGACGTGCTCCGGCTCGCCGCCGACCATGAGGGCGTAGCCGTTCTCCAGGCCCCAGACGCCGCCGGAGACGCCGGCATCGACGAAGCCGATGCCCTTGTCGGCCAGCTCCCGGGCGTGCTTCTCGTCGTCCGTCCAGCGGGAGTTGCCGCCGTCGACGACGATGTCACCCGGCTCGAGGAGGCCGCCGAGCTCGTCGACCACGGACTGGGTGGCGGCGC
Source organism: Actinacidiphila sp. bgisy167 (assembly GCF_965342175.1). GTDB lineage: Bacteria > Actinomycetota > Actinomycetes > Streptomycetales > Streptomycetaceae > Actinacidiphila. Next base: position 25,580 of record NZ_CBDRBL010000093.1, on the reverse strand, counting down.
CGGCCGGCACCATCACCCACACCACACGCGGCGCGTCGAGCTTGTCGACCAGTTCGGTGAGGCTGCCGACGTCGGCCAGGGCGGGGTCCCGGTCGTAGCCGACGACGGTGTGGCCGGCGCGGCGTATCCGCTCGCGCATGTTGCCGCCCATCTTGCCGAGGCCGACGAGTCCGAGTTGCATGTCAGGTGCTCCTTGTGTGTGTCGCAGGTGTGGCCGGTGGGCGGCGCCTGCCCGGGGGCCGGGCGGTGCCGCCGCGCGGGTTCACGGTCAGTGGGCCCGCAGGGTGCGGTACGCGTCGACCAGGGACGCCGTGGAGGGGTCGAGGCCGGGGACGTCGGCGTCACCGGTCAGGGCGGGCTCGACGCGCTTGGCGAGGACCTTGCCGAGTTCGACGCCCCACTGGTCGAAGGAGTCGATGTTCCACAGGGCGCCCTGGACGAACACCTTGTGCTCGTAGAGCGCGATCAGCTGGCCGAGGACCGAGGGGGTCAGCTCGGTCGCCAGGATGGTGGTGGTCGGGTGGTCGCCGCGGAAGGTCCGGTGCGGGACCTGCTCCTCCGGCACGCCCTCGGCGCGGACCTCGTCGGCCGTCTTGCCGAAGGCGAGTGCCTGACCCTGTGCGAACAGGTTGGCCATCAGCAGGTCGTGCTGGGCGGCGAGTTCCGGGGACAGTTCGCCGGCCGGGCGGGCGAAGCCGATGAGGTCCGCCGGGATGAGCTTGGTGCCCTGGTGGATCAGCTGGTAGTAGGCGTGCTGCCCGTTGGTGCCGGGCGTGCCCCACACGACGGGGCCTGTCTCCCACTCCACCGGCTGTCCCTCGCGGTCCACGGACTTGCCGTTGGACTCCATGTCCAGCTGCTGCAGATAGGCGGTGAACTTGGACAGGTAGTGGGAGTAGGGCAGGACGGCGTGCGACTGGGCGCCGAGGAAGGTGCCGTACCATACGCCGAGCAGTCCGAGGATCAGCGGGGCGTTGGACTCGGCGGGCGCGGTGCGGAAGTGCTCGTCGACGGTGCGGAACCCGTCGAGCATCTCGCGGAACCGCCGCGGGCCGATGGCGATCATCAGGGAGAGGCCGATCGCCGAGTCGTAGGAGTAACGGCCGCCCACCCAGTCCCAGAACTCGAACATGTTGTCCGGGTCGATGCCGAACTCCTCGACCTTGCCGGTGTTGGTCGACAGGGCGACGAAGTGCCGGGCGACGGCCTTCTCGTCCCCGCCGAGCCCGGCCAGCAGCCAACTGCGCGCCGATGTCGCGTTGGTGATGGTCTCGATGGTGGTGAAGGTCTTGGACGCGACGATGAACAGCGTCTCCGCGGGGTCGAGGCCCTGCAGCGCCTCGTGGAGGTCCGCGCCGTCGACGTTGGAGACGAAGCGGAACGTCAGCGAGCGGTCGGTGTAGGGCCGCAGCGCCTCGTAGGCCATGGCGGGGCCGAGGTCGGAGCCCCCGATGCCGATGTTGACGACGTTCCTGATCCGCTTGCCGGTGTGACCGGTCCACTCCCCGGAACGCACCCGGTCGGCGAAGGCGGACATCTGGTCGAGCACGGCGTGGACCCGCGGCACAACGTTCTCGCCGTCCACCTCGATGACGGCGTCCCGCGGCGCGCGCAGGGCGGTGTGGAGGACGGCCCTGCGCTCGGTCACGTTGATCTTCTCACCGCGGAGCATCGCGTCGCGCAGCTCGAACACGCCTGTCGCGGCGGCCAGTTCGCGCAGCAGACCGAGGGTCTCCTCCGTGACCAGGTGCTTGGAGTAGTCGATGCGCAGGTCGCCGACCTCCACCGTGTAGCGCCGTGCGCGGTCGGGGTCCGCGGCGAACAGCTCGCGCAGGTGCGGTCCCGGCCGGGTGGCGGCGCGGTGCTCCGCCAGGGCGGTCCACTGCGGGCGCCGATTCGGCTTGGGGGTGGTGTCAGGCATCGTTCTTCTCCTGGTTCTCGTGCTGGTGGGCGCCCTGCGGCGGCACGGGGGCGGCCTTCGCGGAGCGGGCCCCGGCGGAGCGTGTCTTGGCGGTGGGGGCCTTCGCGGGGACGGCCTTGCCGGCGGGGGCGTCCTTCGCCGGGGCGCCCTTGGACGCAGTGCCCTTCGCCGGGGCGCTCTTCGCCGGGGCGCTCTTCGACGCAGTGCTCTTCGCCGGGGCGCCCTTGGACGCAGTGCCCTTCGCCGGGGCGCTCTTCGACGCAGTGCCCTTCGCCGTCGCGGCCTTCGGGCGCGGCGCCCTGACCTGGGCCCGCAGGGCGGCGGCGTAGGCCTCGTCGGGATCGAGGCGGCGCAGCTCCTCCGCGATGAGTTCGGCGGTGCTGCGCACCTTCAGGGCGAGGAAGCGGGTGGGCTGTCCGGGGATGGTCAGCCGGGCCACGGCCCCCTCGGGTCGGTCGATGGTGATGTCGCCGTCCGCGGTGCGCAGCCGGACCGCGGTCACGACGGGTCCGTCGGTCACGACCCGCTCGACGGGCACGCGCAGCCGGTCGGCGAACCAGCGGGCGAGGAGTTCGGCGCTGGGGTTGTCGGCCTCGCTCTCCACGACCGCGGAGGTGACCCGGGCCCGGGCCTGGTCCAGCGCGGCGGCGAGCATGGAGCGCCACGGCGTGAGCCGGGTCCACGCGAGGTCGGTGTCGCCGGGCGTGTAGGCGCTGGCCCGGTCCGCCAGCCGCTCCAACGGACGGTCGAGGGCGTAGGCGTCGGTGATGCGGCGCTGGGCGAGCGCGCCCAGCGGGTCACGCGCCGGTACGTCGGGGGCGTCCGCGGGCCACCAGACGACGACCGGGGCGTCGGGCAGCAGCAGCGGCAGCACCACGGAGTCTGCGTGCTCGGCCACGTCGCCGAACAGGCGGAGCAGCACCGCCTCACCGGATCCGGCGTCCGAGCCGACGCGGACCTCGGCGTCGACGCGGGAGGAGACGGGCCGCCGGGTGGAGCGCGACGGCCGTCTGATGACGACCAGGGTGCGCGACGGGTGTTCGCGGGAGGCGTCGGAGGCGGCCTTGAGGGCGTCGTGGGCGTTCTCCTCGTCGGTCACGATGACCATGGTCAGGACCATGCCGACGGCTGGGGAGCCGATGGCGCGGCGGCCCTGCACCAGGGCCTTGTTGATGTGGCTTGCCGTGGTGTCGGTCAGGTCGATCCTCATGGCCTGCGCCAGCTCCGTCCGTCTCGTGCGAGCATCTCGTCGGCTTCCGCGGGGCCCCAACTGCCCGCGGTGTACTGCGCCGGCTTTCCGTGGGTCCCCCAGTACTCCTCGATCGGGTCGAGGATCTTCCAGGACTCCTCGACCTCCTGGTGGCGGGGGAAGAGGTTGGCGTCGCCGAGCAGCACGTCGAGGATGAGCCGCTCGTATGCCTCGGGGCTGGACTCGGTGAAGGACTCGCCGTAGGCGAAGTCCATCGTCACGTCGCGTATCTCCATCGAGGTGCCCGGCACCTTCGAGCCGAAGCGCACGGTGACGCCCTCGTCGGGCTGGACCCGGATGACGATCGCGTTCTGGCCGAGCTCCTGCGTGGCGTCCGAATCGAACGGGGAGTGCGGGGCGCGCTGGAAGACGACCGCGATCTCGGTGACGCGGCGGCCCAGGCGCTTGCCGGCCCGCAGGTAGAAGGGGACGCCCGCCCAGCGCCGATTGTCGATCTCCAGCTTGATCGCGGCGTAGGTGTCGGTCCCGGACCGGGGGTCGATGCCCTCCTCCTCCAGGTAGCCGAGCACCTCCTGGCCGCCCTGCCAGCCGTGCGCGTACTGGCCCCGCACGGTGTGCGCGCCCAGGTCGCCGGGGAGCCGTACCGCGCGCAGCACGTTCAGCTTCTCGGTGAGGAGGGACTCCGCGTCGAAGGCGGCGGGCTCCTCCATCGCGGTGAGCGCGAGGAGTTGCAGCAGGTGGTTCTGGATGACGTCGCGTGCGGCGCCGATGCCGTCGTAGTAGCCCGCGCGGCCGCCGATGCCGATGTCCTCGGCCATCGTGATCTGCACGTGGTCCACGTAGGAGCGGTTCCACAGCGGCTCGAACATCGTGTTGGCGAAGCGCAGCGCCAGGATGTTCTGGACCGTCTCCTTGCCCAGGTAGTGGTCGATCCGGAAGACCTGCTCAGGGGCGAACACCTCGTGGACGACCTGGTTGAGCTCCTGGGCGCTGGCCAGGTCGTGCCCGAAGGGCTTCTCGATGACCGCCCGCCGCCAGGATCCCTCGGGGGCGTCGGCGAGCCCGTGCTCCTTCAGCTGCCGCACCACCTTGGGGAAGAACTTCGGCGGCACGGAGAGATAGAAGGCGTAGTTGCCGCTGGTCCCCCGCGCGGAGTCCAACACGCCTATTGTTTCGGCCAGTTGTTTGAAAGCGACGTCGTCGTCGAAGTCGCCGGGCACAAAGCGCATGCCCTCGGCGAGCTGCTGCCACAGCTCCTCACGGAACGGTGTACGCGCGTACTCGCGCACCGAGTCGTGCACGACCTGCGCGAAGTCCTGGTCCGCCCAGTCGCGGCGGGCGAAGCCGACGAGCGAGAAGCCCGGCGGCAGCAGGCCGCGGTTGGCGAGGTCGTACACCGCCGGCATCAGCTTCTTGCGTGACAGGTCCCCCGTCACACCGAAGATCACCAGCCCGGACGGGCCCGCCACACGCGGCAGCCGCCGGTCGGACGGGTCGCGCAGGGGATTGGACCACGGGGTGCCGGGTCCGGTCGTGTCCTTGCTCATCGCGCGTCGGCTCCCTTGCCGTTCAGTACGGTTTCGACGGCCTGCAGCAACTCGTCCCAGGCCGCCTCGAACTTCGCGACGCCCTCGTCCTCCAGCTGCCGGACGACCTCGTCATAGCGGATGCCCAGCCGTTCCAGGGCGTTCAGGTCGGCGCGGGCCCCGTCGTGCCGGCCGGTGACGGTGTCGCCGCCGACACGGCCGTGGTCGGCGACGGCGTCGAGGGTCGCCTCGGGCAGGGTGGTGACCGTGCCGGGCGCGACGAGTTCCTCGACGTAGCGGGTGTCCCGGTAGGCGGGGTCCTTCACACCGGTGGACGCCCACAGGGGCCGCTGCCGGTGGGCTCCCGCCGCAGCCAGGCCGGCCCAGCGGTCGCCGCCGAAGAACTCGCGCTGCGCCTGGTACGCCAGCCGGGCGTTGGCGAGCGCGGCCCGGCCCTTCAGGGCCGACGCCTCGTCCGTGCCGAGCTCCGTCAGCCGCCGGTCGACCTCCGTGTCGACGCGGGAGACGAAGAAGGAGGCGACGGAGTGCACGGTGGACAGGTCGACCCCCGCCGCGCGTGCCTTCTCGAGACCGGCCGCGTAGGCCTCCATGACCTCGCGGTAGCGGTCCAGGGAGAAGATCAGCGTGACGTTCACGCTGATGCCGAGGCCGGTGACCTCGGTGATGGCGGGCAGGCCCGCCACGGTCGCCGGGATCTTGACCATCACGTTGGGGCGGTCGACCAGCCGGGCGAGCCGCACGGCCTCGGCCACGGTGGCCTCGGTGCGGTGGGCCAGGCGCGGGTCGACCTCGATCGACACCCGCCCGTCGCGGCCGCCGGTCGTCTCGTACACCGGGCGGAGGATGTCGGCCGCGGCGCGGACGTCCGCGGCGGTCATCGTGCGGACGGCCTCGTCGGCCGTGACGCCGCGGCCGGCCAGTTCGGCGAGCTGCTCCCGGTAGTCCTCCCCCGAGCCGATGGCCGCGCGGAAGATGGACGGATTGGTGGTGACGCCCACCACACGCCCCGATACGACGAGCCGTGCGAGGTCCCCGGAGTCGAGGCGTCTTCGCGACAGGTCGTCGAGCCAGACCGAGACCCCCTGGGCGGCCAGGCGCTGCAACGGTTCCGCGGTGGTCGCGGTGGTTACTTCGTTCACTGTGATCATCTTCTTTCTGCGCTGGCGTCAACCGTTGCGGACCGCAAAGGATTCCCCATGGCCGGAACAAATTTCCGCCGGGGGCGCAGGAGCCCGCCGGGCACGGCGTCCCCGGCGGCGAGGAGGTGACGATGTGACGCATCCCTCGTCTCGCGCGGTGCGGACAGGGCGCGGAACCACCGGCCGCGCGGTGCGCTCGCCGCACTCGACGGCGCGTCATGCGGGCCCGGGCCGCCCGGCGCCGACGAGTACGTCGTCCAGGTACTCGGCGTACTCAGCGTTCTCCGCGTGCTCCGCGTGCTCCGCCTCGAGGACGGTCCCGCCCGGACCGGCGGTCGCCCACAGCCTCAGGCGTGCGTCATGCAGCCAGTACGCCACGATGGAGGGTGAAACGTCCATGATGTCCGCTATCTCCTGCCATGCATATCCTTCAACCGCCGCGAGGTACACGGCGAACCGCTGCTCCTTCGGCAGCGCCAGGAGCGCGGCACGGACGTCCGGCTCGGGCAGCCCCACGAACGCGTCCAGCGCCGGCCCGCTCACCGCCCGCGGGACCCCGGACTCCGGCGGCAGGACGCACACCTCGGGGTGCGGACCGATGAACGCGCCGGCCAACAGGTCGTAGAGCCAGGCCTGGTGGTCGACGCCCTCGAGAAGCCGCGGGAACGCGGCGTAGGCCCGGGTGAAGACCTCCAGGACGAGCCGCTCCGACTCGGCCGGGTCGCCCGTGACGCTCGACGCGGCCCGGTACACGGCGTCCAGCCGGCTGAGCACATCGCGCTCGAAGCAGGCCTCGGAGGCGGCCGGACCGGCCTCGTCGCCGCCGGCGGAAAGGGCCGGGCCCTCGGAGGCGGACGGGACCTGGCCGTCGACGGCAGGAAGCGGCTGCGCGGCCCGGTCGCCCTTGCGGTGCCGGCCGCTCCCGAGGACCGTACCGCTCCCCCGCTGGCACGCCTCGCCCTCGGCGCGCCGGCCCCGATGCCTGCCGCCGCCGGGGCCGGACCCCGTGCGCCGGACTGCGGTGGACTGCGGGTTCGTCAGCGGCTGTGGCATGTGCGTCTCTTCTCGGGGATGGGCGTGCGGATCGTCATGGGTAGGAGCAGGTGCGCCGCACCGGCCGGTCCGGAACGACTTACTTGCTTCGCGCAGCAAATATATATCCTTCGCACAGCAAGTAAAGTGGCAGCCATGTCGGATGCCACCCCCCACCCGGAACCCACCCCGGAGCCTCCCCGTCCCCTCGGTGCGGACGAGGAGGACCTGATGCGCTCGCTCAGTCGCGTCATCTACGCCCTGCCGCGCGCGCTGGACGCCGACATGGCGCGCGAGCAGCAACTGCCCCTCATCGAGTACCAGGCGCTGATGCACCTCTCGGAGGCCCCGGACCGGAGACTGCGGATGAGCGATCTCGCCACCGCCTGCGCGATGTCGCTCAGCGGCATGACCGGCGTGACGCGCCGGCTGGAGGGGCAGGGGTTCGTGCGGCGGGTCAGGTGCGCCCGCGACGGCCGGGGGTGGAACGCCGTCCTCACCGAAGCGGGCCTTGCGCGCCTCGAGGAGGCCTGGCCGACCCACCTGGCCTCGTTGCGCCGTCACTTCCTGGACCACCTGACGGGCCTGGACCTGCGGGCGCTCAGCGCGGCGCTGCGCGGCATCGCCCTGTGACCCCGGACTTTCCCGAGGTCAGGGGCGTGCGCAGGGGTTCTCGAGCGCGCTGCCGCACGCCGACCTGATCTCGCGCCGCCGCATCCCGGACGTGCATACTCTGGCCCTGCGGGCGCGCCGGCACCCGCGACGATCGGGAGGTGCGCGATGGTGTCGTCGTCGGGAACGGAATCCCGGAGGGTCACGATCCATGACGTCGCCCGGTCCGCCGGTGTGTCCCGGCAGACCGTGTCCCGGGCACTCAACGACAAGGACGAGATCGACGGCGCGACCAAGCAGCGGGTCCTCGACACCGCCCGTGAATTGGGCTACCGGCCGAGCCGCTTCGCCCGCGGTCTGGTCCGGCAGGACACCACCACGATCGGCCTGGTCATCCCGGACCTGCTCAACCCGTTCTTCACGGAGGTCGCCGCCGCCGCGCTGGAGGCCGCCCGGCTTCGCGGCTGGCACGTCGTCGTCCACGACACCGCGGACCGGGCCGAGGAGGAGTTCGCCACCCTGCAGGTGATCGCCTCCCAAGTGGACGCGGTCGTCGGCTACTTCAGCTGCTCCGAGCACGATCTGGAGCGTTTCACCCGCGGACTGCCCGTGGTGCTCATCGGCCGCGACCACCACACGGCGCGCTTCAGCTCGATCCGCATCGACGGGGAGGACGGCGTCCGCGCCGCGGTCGCCCACCTCGCCGCCGCGGGCCACCGGCACATCGGCATGCTCGACCACGACGGCCGCGCCGAACCGAGCGTCCGGCGCGGCTGGTTCGCGGCGGCCGCCGCAGCCCACGGGATCGCGGCGAACCGGGTGGTCGGGGCCGCGCAGTCGGCGGACGGCGGCGGGTCCGCGCTCAGAAAGCTCCTCGGCGCGCATCCCGAGGTCACGGCGGTCTTCACCTTCAACGACATCATCGCGATCGGCGCCCTGCGCGAGGCGCGCCGGCTGGGCAGGAGCGTCCCCGGCGAGCTCGCCGTGGTGGGCTTCGACGGCCTGCAGTTGGGCACCCTCGTCGAACCCCCGCTCACCAGCGTCGCGCTGGACACGCGCCGCCTCGGGGCGCTCGCCATCGACCAGGTCGCGCGCCTGCTGACCGGGAGGGAACCGCTTCCCGCCGACGACCTCGTCGTCCGGGCCGAACTGCGGCTGCACGGCTCCGCCTGACCACTGCCGGCCCTCGACGGGCCGTGGAGTCTTGACACTTGAAGGGGCCGGAGCGCAGACTTCCGAGCACTTCCACCGACCCGTGAGCGTTCACGTGAACGTTCACGTGAACGCTCACGGGTCGGGGACAAGCGGTTCTGCCCCACCGTGTGACGGCGTTCGGTCCTCGCGCCGGCACCGTCGCCCCTGCCCCGCCCCTTTCCACCAGCACGTCCCGCCAGAGGTGTCAACGTCGACCCGGCCGGCGATCCCGCCGGCCGTCCTCCGGAACGGAAACCATGAGCAGCACAGTCACGCGCATCCGCCTCGCCGCCGTCGCCGCGGCAGCCAGCATCGCCGTACTCGCCGGATGCTCATCGCCGGCTCCTTCGGACAGCAGCGCAGCGGCGGAGTCCTGCGCGCCCGCGAAGGGCAAAGTCACCCTCCAGTACTGGAACACCGTTCCCGGCATGGACGAAGTCGTCGCGCTGTGGAACAAGAAGAACCCGGACATCCAGGTCGAGACGAAGAACATCTCCAACGACCAGTACGGCACCCTCGGCAACGCCCTCAAGGCGGGCAAGGCGCCGGACCTCGCCCAGGTCGGCTACGACGAACTGCCCAACCTCCGCAGCCAGGACGCCTTCACCGACGTCTCGGCCTGCGAGGGGGCCACCGACGCCAAGTCCGCGTTCGTGCCCTGGACCTGGTCGCAGGCGAGCTTCGGCGGCACGGGGGTGTTCGCCATCCCGCAGGACACCGGCCCGATGGCCCTGTACGTGCGCAGCGACATCTTCGAGAAGCACCACCTGGAGATCCCGAAGACCTGGGACGAGTACGCGGCCGAGGCGCGCAAGCTGCACGACGCGGACCCGGACCTCAGCATGACGTTCTTCGATCCGAACAACGCCGAGTGGTTCAACGGGCTCCTCTGGCAGAACAGCGCCGAGATGTACTCCTACTCCGGCGACAAGTGGCATGTGACCGTCGACTCCGAGCAGAGCCGGCAGGTCGCCGAGTACTGGCAGAAGCTGATCGACGCCAAGCTGGTGCGGACCGACCTCGCCCACGGCTCGACCCAGATGTACACGGCGTACCAGAAGGACCAGATCGCCACCTACGTCGGCGCCGCCTGGGGCTACAGCATGTTCCGCGACAATCTTCCCAAGCAGGCGGGCAAGTGGTCGATCGTGCCGATGCCGACCTGGGGTTCGAGCGCCGCGTCCGGTGACTGGGGCGGCTCGACCGTCGCCTTCATGAAGGGCGGCAAGCACCCGTACGAGGCGGTCAAGTTCAACACCTGGCTGAACACCGACCCGGAGGCCCTGGCACTGGAGAACAAGCTGGGCGGCCTGTACCCGGCGGCCACCGCGGGTCTGGCACTCCCCGCGCTCGCCCAGGGCGTGCCCTACTACAACAACCAGAAGATCTTCGACGTCTTCGCCGAGTCGTCCAGGAACATCGACACCGGCTTCACCTGGGGCCCGACGCAGAAGACGGTGAACCTCGCGCTCCAGGACGCGATGGCCAAGGCGGCCGCCGGTGACGGAACCGTCGCCGCCGCGCTGACAGCCGCCCAGGACGCGGCGCTGAAGTCCATGAAGGACCAGGCGATCCCGGCCGCCGCGGGCAAGTGACCGCCGCATGACCGATCTCGCGACCCGTGCGACGCGCGTGGTGGCGACCGCCGAGGGCAGCCGTCGCCGCAGAAGCGGCGGCGGCCCCCGGGCGGGCACCATCGCCGCGTTCGTGACCCCGTTCTTCCTGCCGTTCGTCCTCTTCTACCTGGTGCCGATCGGCTACGCGCTCTGGCAGAGCCTGCTGGTCGTGCGCCGCACCGGCGGCCAGTACGGCACGTCGTACACCACCTTCGGCGGCCTGGAGCAGTACACGCAGGTCTTCCAGAACACCGAGTTCTGGTCCAGCGTCGGACGCATCGGGCTGTTCGGCGTCGTCCAGGTGCCGGTGATGCTCTTCCTGGCGCTCGTCATGGCCCTGCTGCTCGACACCCCGCTGCTGAAGCTCAAGGCGTTCTTCCGCATCACGGCGTTCATGCCGTACGCCGTGCCGGGGGTCATCGCCGCGATCATGTGGTCGTACCTCTACTCGCCGCAGATCAGCCCGGTCGTCGACGCGCTCAAGGGCATCGGCCTGCAGCCCGACTTCCTCGGTCCGGGCGCCGTGCTGTGGTCGACGGCGAACGTGTCGACGTGGCTGTGGACCGGCTACAACATGCTGATCATGTTCTCGGCGCTGCAGTCGATCCCGCAGGAGCTCTACGAGGCGGCCAAGCTGGACGGCGCGAGCAACTGGGCCGTCGCCTGGCGGATCAAGGTGCCGATCATCGCGCCGTCGGTCGTCCTGACCACGGTGTTCTCCATCATCGGCACCCTGCAGCTGTACGCCGAGCCGGCGGTGCTGCGGCAGATCTCCTCGAACATCTCGAGCACCTTCACCCCGAACATGCTCGCGTACACGGTGGCCTCGGGGAACAACTACCAGCAGGCGGCGGCGGTCTCCGTGGTCATCGCCGTCATCACCTTCGTCCTGAGCTTCGGGTTCATGCGACTGACCTCGAGGAAGGCGGGGCTGTGAACGACCTGACCACGAACAGACGGTCCTCCGCCGGTGAGAGCCGGATCAGCCGGACCGCCGCGACGGCCCTGATGCTCCTGCTGGCGGTCTACTTCCTGCTGCCCGTCTACTTCCTGGTCGTGGCGGCGACCAAGCCGCAGGGGGACCTGGCCTCCACCAACGGCCTGGCGTTCTCGCACTTCGACCTGTTCGACAACCTCGGCACGCTCTTCACCCGCAGCGACGGCATCTTCGGGCGCTGGGCGCTCAACAGCGTGCTGTACGCGGTGCTGGGCGCGGCCGTCGGCACCCTGATCTCGGCGCTGTGCGGCTACGCGCTCGCCAAGTTCCGCTTCCGCGGCCGCGAGTTCCTCTTCTCCGTCATCCTCGGCGGGATCCTCGTGCCCACCACCGCGCTCGCGCTGCCGCTGTTCCTGCTGTTCTCGGCAACAGGGCTGGTCAACACCTACTTCGCGGTGTTCCTGCCCAGCATCGTCAGCCCGTTCGGGGTCTACCTGGCGCGGATCTTCGCCGCGTCCGCCGTCCCCCAGGAGATCCTGGAGTCGGCGCGGCTGGACGGGGCCGGGGAGTTCCGGACGTTCTTCTCGGTGGCGTTCAAACTGATGACACCCTCCTTGGTGACCATCTTCCTGTTCCAGTTCGTCGCCGTCTGGAACAACTTCTTCCTGCCGATGGTGATGCTCCAGAAGGAGTCGCTCTTCCCGATCACGCTGGGGCTGTACCAGTGGAACGGGCAGACCGCCCGCGCGCCGCTGCTGCAGGAGTCGGTGATCACCGGTTCACTGGTCTCCATCGTGCCCGTGATCGTCGTGTTCGTCCTCCTGCAGCGGTTCTGGCGCACCGGACTGGCCGCCGGCTCGCTGCGCTAGTTCCGCCCTTCTCCCCTCGCTCTTCCCCACCGCCGCCCACAGCACAGAAGGTCCCGTTCCCATGCGCCGTTCCGCCGTCTTCGTGCCCCACTTCCACTGGGACAGGGAATGGTACGAGCCCTTCCAGGTGTTCCGGCACCGGCTCGTCACCGCCCTCGACACCGTGCTGGAGACGGCGGAGGCGGACCCGGACTTCCGCTTCACCGCCGACGGGCAGATGGCCGCCGTCGAGGACTACCTGGAGATGCGGCCGGAGAACCGCGAGCGCGTCAAGGCCCTGGTCGCCGAGGGCAGGCTGGCGATCGGCCCCTGGCTGATCCTGCTCGACGAGTTCCTCTGCTCCGCCGAGACCATCGTCCGCAACCTGCAGATGGGGTGGGCGGCGGCGGCGGAACTGGGCGGCTCGATGCAGGTGGGCTACCTGCCCGACATGTTCGGCCACGTCGCGCAGATGCCGCAGATCCTGGCGCGCGCCGGCCTCGAGCACGCGGCGCTGTGGCGCGGGGTGCCCGGTTCCGTCGAGGGCCACGCCTTCCGCTGGCGCGCCCCCGACGGCTCCGAGGTGCGCACCGAGTTCCTCTTCGACGGCTACGACAACGGCCTCGACGTCCTGCTGGTCCCCGATCAGATCGGGCGCGCGCTCGACGAGTACGCGCAGATGACCGCCGGACGGTGGGGCGGCGACCCGGTGCTCGCGATGGCGGGAACCGACCACAACGCGCCGGACCCGCTGCTGGCGCAGTGGCTGCGGCAGGCCTCGGACGAGGACCGCGCCATCACCGTCGCGACGCTCGACGAGTACATCCGCAAACACGCGCGGGACGAGGTCCCGGCCGTCGTCACCGGCGAACTGCGCAGCCATGTGCGCGGCAACATCCTGCCGGGCGTGCTGTCGGTGCGGCGCGGACTGAAGCGCCGGATGGCCGTCGCCGAGCGGACCGTCGACCACGCCGAGCGCATGAACGCGCTGTGGTCGACGCGCGACGACTCGCCGTTCCTCTCGCTGGCCTGGCGCAAGATCATCGAGTCGAGCGCCCATGACTCGGTGGTCGGCTCCGGCACGGACGAGACGGCCGAGCAGGTGGAGGCGCGGCTCGCCGAGGCCGCGCACCTCGCGCGCGCCGTCCGCGACGCGGCGCTGTCCGAGCGTGCGGCCGCCGTGCCGAGCGACGGCCACCTGGTCGCCAACCCCCTGGCCGCACCCCGCACGGCGCTGGTCGAGGTCGACGTCATGGCGCCGCCCGAGGGGACCGTCCTGGTCGCGACCGCGGCCGACGGCTCCGAGCACCCCGTGCAGTTGGTCGCCCAGGCGCCGACCGTGCTCAGCGACGAGCGCATGGACGCCTCGCAGCTCGAGCGCGTGCTGCGCCGCATCCACCGCCGGGAGCTGTTCGGCCGGCAGATCGACCACTACGAGCTCGCCGCCGGTTCGCTCGTCTTCCACCTCGCCGAGGTGCCCTCCAGCGGGCCGTTCGACCTGCTGATCCTGCGGCGCGAGGTCGCCGCCGCGGCCGCCGCGCACCCCGGTGAGTGGCGGGTGCTGACGCTGGAGGAGGCACGGGCGACCGCGCTGGTGCCGGTGACCGTCCCCGCCTGCGGGCTCGCCGGCTTCACGGTGGCCCCGGCCGCGCGGACCGCCGCGCCGGGCACGGCGTTCGCCGCGGCGACGGCCACGGCCGCGTCGCTGTCGAACGGGCTGGTCGAGGTCGCCGTCGCCGCCGACGGCACCCTGGAGGTGACCGGGGTGGACGGCACCGTCCTGCGCGGGGTCGGCCGCCTCGTCGACGGCGGTGACCGCGGCGACAGCTACAACTACGGCCCCCCGGCGCACGATCTGCTCGTCTCCGATCCGACGGAGATCGCCGTCGAACTCGTCGAGAACGGCCCGCTGCGGTCGCGGGTGCGGATCACCCGGGTGTATGCCTGGCCCGCCGCCCTCTCCCCCGACCGCGACGTACGCGCCGAGCGGACCGTGCCCACGCCGGTGGAGACCCTGGTGGAGCTGCGGGCGGGCGAACCCTTCCTCCGCGTCACGACGTCGTTCCTGAACCAGGCCGCCGACCACCGGCTGCGCTTCCACGTCCCGCTCCCCCGCCCGGCGGCCGTCTCGGCGTCGGCCGGGCAGTTCGCCGTCACCGAGCGCGGTCTCACCGCGGAGGGCGGCTGGGGCGAGTACCCGATCCCGACGTTCCCCGCGAGCACCTTCGTCTCGGCCGGCGCTGCCACCGTGCTGCTGGACCACGCAACCGAGTACGAGCTCACTGAAGACGGCTCCGAACTCGCCGTCACCCTTCTGCGGGCGGTCGGTTCGATCAGCGTCAACATCCATCCTCTGCGCGACGAGCCGGCGGCGAGCGAGATCCCCGCGCCGGGGGCGCAGGACCTCGGGGTGCGCGTCGAGAACCGGTTCGCCATCCTGCCCTCGGCAAAGGGCTGGCAGGCCGCGGACGCCGTGGCCCTCGCCGAGGAGTTCCGCAACGACGTGCTGGCCACCCGCGGCACCGCGCCCGCCGGGGGGCAGCTGCCTCCCGACACGGCCGGCGTGCGGGTGGACGGTGCGGACGTCCTCGTCTCCAGCGTGCGCCGCGTGCCCGGCGACGGCCTCGGTGCCGGCACCGAGGTGCGGATGGTGGCGATGGCCGACGCGGGAGCCACGGCGCGCGTCCTCGGCGGCTTCACCCGGGTGACCACGGTCGACCTGCTCGGCCGGCCGCTGGACACCGTGCCCGCGCGGGACGGCGTCGAACTCGCCCTCGGCCCCTGGGAGATCCGGACGGTCGTGTTCCGCTAGCCGCGCTCGCGGCGGCCCGGGCAGCGGACCGCGACCGCGGACGCCCGGCCCGACCGCGCGCCCCCGTTCGCGGCCCCGGCCCCCGGCCCCCGGCCCCCGGAGCTCAACCGTGCCGGATGCCCTTTGTCACCAAGCACTACCAAGAAAGAGGCGTGACGCCTTGCCCTCCCAGCCCCCCCGGCTCACCCCGCCCTCCGCGTACGTATCGGACCCCGCCCCCGGGCACGGCGCGCTGCGCCCGGCGCGCTCGTGGCTGCACTCCGACGCCCCCTCCCGCTCGCTGGACGGGTCGTGGCGGTTCCGCCTCTCCCCCACCGCGACGGCGGCGGAGGACTTCGCGGCCGAGGAGTTCGACGACGCCGGCTGGGACGCCGTCCCCGTGCCCTCCCACTGGGTGCTGCAGAAGGACGGGGCGTACGGCCGGCCGGCCTACACCAACATCCAGTACCCCTTCCCCATCGACCCGCCCCACGTGCCGGACGAGAACCCGACCGGCGACTACCGCCGCCATGTCGAGCTGCCGGACGACTGGACGGCGGCCGAGCGGATCGTGCTGCGCTTCGACGGCGTCGAATCGCTCTTCAAGGTATGGGTGAACGGCGACGAGATCGGCGTCGCCGCGGGCAGCAGGCTCGCCCACGAGTTCGACGTGACCTCCTCCGTGCGGGCGGGTGACAACGTCATCGCCGTGCGCGTGCACCAGTGGTCGGCGGCGAGCTACCTCGAGGACCAGGATCAGTGGTGGCTGCCGGGCATCTTCCGCGACGTCACCCTGATCGCACGGCCGGCCGGAGGCATCGAGGACGTCTGGCTGCGCACCGGGTACACCGACGGACGCGGACGGATCGACCCCGAGGTCACCGCGGAGGCGGACGCCTTCCCGGTCACCCTCCGCATCCCCGAACTCGGCGTGGAGCGGGTCTGGCACTCCGCCGCCGAGGTGGCGCCGTTCGAGGTCGGCGGCGTGGTGCCCTGGTCGGCGGAGGTCCCGCGGCTGTACGAGGTCACCGTGGCCTCGGCGGCGGAGACCGTCACCATGCGGACGGGCTTCCGCACCGTCGAGATCCGCGGCGACCGGTTCCTGGTCAACGGCCGCCGCGTCGTCTTCCACGGCATGAACCGCCACGAGACGCACCCCGAGCGCGGACGGGTCTTCGACGAGGCACACGCCCGCGAGGACCTCGCCCTGATGAAGCGGTTCAACGTCAACGCGATCCGCACCAGCCACTACCCGCCGCACCCCCGGCTGCTCGACCTCGCGGACGAACTCGGGTTCTGGGTCGTGCTCGAGTGCGATCTGGAGACACACGGCTTCGACAAGACCGGCTGGGCCGGCAACCCCAGCGACGACCCGGCGTGGCGCGAGGCGTACCTGGACCGGATCCGGCGCACGGTCGAACGGGACAAGAACCACCCCAGCGTCGTGCTCTGGTCCCTGGGCAACGAGGCGGGGACGGGCGCGAACCTCGCCGCGATGGCGGCCTGGGTCCACGCGCGCGACGCGGAGCGCCCCGTGCACTACGAGGGCGATCACACCGGCGAGTACACGGACGTCTACTCACGCATGTACGCGTCGGTGCCGGAGACCGAGCAGATCGGCACGGACGGCTCGCGCGCCCCCCTGATGGGCTGCACCCCCGCGCAGGGCGCACGGCAGCGCACCAAGCCGTTCCTGCTGTGCGAGTACGCCCACGCGATGGGCAACGGGCCCGGCGCCCTCGACCAGTACGAGGCGCTGGTGCACCGGTACCCGCGGCTGCACGGCGGCTTCGTCTGGGAATGGCGCGACCACGGCATCCTGGCGACGGCTCCGGACGGCACGCCCTATTACGCCTACGGCGGCGACTTCGGGGAGGTCGTGCACGACGGCAACTTCGTCATGGACGGGATGGTGCTCAGCGACGGCGTGCCGACGCCCGGCCTCCACGAGTTCAAGGCGGTCGTCCAGCCGATCCGGTTCGCCTTCGACGACTCCGGCGACGGTGACGGTGACGGTGACGGCACTGTCGGCAGCGACAGCGACAGCGACACAGTGACGATCAGCAATCTGCGGCACTCCGCGGACACCTCCGACCTGCGCTTCCGCTGGCGCGTGGAGCACGACGGGACACCCGTGGATTCGGGGGACCTGGAGGTTCCCGTCGTCGCGGCGGGCGGGTCGGCGCGCGTGCCGCTGCCGCGGATCGCGGTGACGCCGGACGCGGAGACCTGGCTGACCGTGGAGGCGGTGCTGGCGACCGGCACCGCGTGGGCGGACGAGGGCCATGTCGTCGCGACCGCCCAGCTGGACCGTTCGGCGCGACGTTCCGTGCCCGCCGTACGGCCGCCGGCCGACTGGCGGCCGAGCGACGGGACGCTCACCCTCGGCATCGCCGAGTTCGCCGACGGACGACTGGTGCGTCTCGGCGGCCGCGCCGTGGCGGGCCCGCGGCTGGAACTCTTCCGTGCCCCGACCGACAACGACGAAGGCACCTCGGGGACGGCCGCGGAGAGCGACGCCCACGTTCCGGGGGTCTCCAACGCCGAGCTGTGGCGGCGCGACGGCCTGGACCGGCTGACCACGCGCCTGGTGTCCGTGGAGACGACGGCGGACGCCCTGCGGACCGTCACCAGCGTCTCCGCGGCGCACTCCGCGCTGTCGGTGACGATGGAGACGGTCTGGTCCCTGCGGGGCGAGGAGCTCGAACTGCGCGTGGAGATCGAGCCGTCGAGCGGCTGGACGACGGTGTGGCCGCGGATCGGCGTCCGCTTCGACCTGCCCGACGGCGGCGCGCCCGTCGACGGCGCCGAGTGGTTCGGCCTCGGCCCGCACGAGTCCTACCCCGACAGCCTCCGCGCGGCACGCACCGGCCGCTTCTCCGCGGGCGTCGACGACCTCCGCGTCGACTACGCCCGCCCCCAGGAGACCGGGCACCGCTCGCGCATGCGGTGGCTGGAGCTCACCAGCGGCGGCGCGGGTGTGCTGCGCCTCGTGGCCGTCCCGGACGCGCAGGGCCGCCTCCCCGGCTTCACGCTCAGCCGCCACACGCCGCAGCAGATCGCCCGGGCGGCGCACCCGTTCGAGTTGCCGGAGTCGGCGACTAGTCACCTCTTCGTCGACGCGGCCCAGCACGGCCTCGGCTCCCGGGCGTGCGGACCTGACGTGTGGCCCGAGTTCGCGCTGCGCCCGCAGGCCCGCACGATCAGGCTCCGCATCACGGCGGGCTGACGCGCGCCGGCGGAAGGCCGCGAAGCGCGGCCTTCCGCCAGGGCGGTGGCGTGCGTCGGGGCGGTGGCGTGCGTCAGGCGGCCGTGCGTCAGCAGCACGCCGCGGAGGCTCCACGCTCTTGGTGAACTCTGCGTCGGTGCTCTATGCGTTCAGGAAGCGCTCGACTTTCTGCCGCACGTCAGTGGGCAGGCCAGTCAACTTCGAGACAAGCCCGCGCAACTGTCGGCCGAGTTCGGGAAACTCGGCCCAGAGCGACGGGTCCCTGGTGAGGACTGCGGACAGCAGGTCGTCTTCGTACATGTGCCCTTCTGCCATCGGGTTCTCCCGCAGCACCTCCACTGCCAGTGGCAGGAGGTAGGGCAGGCCGATGTCCTGCCCGATCAACAAGCGCATGTCCTCGACGGTCAACTCGCCGATCGGCCGACGCCGCAAGGCGTGTGCGGTAGTGACCAGACGGGTGTCGTCGGCCGACGGAGTCGGCCAGCAGTCACGTTCGAGCTCTTCGAGGGATCGGTCACGATGCAAGGGACGCGTCACCCAGCGATCGTCCCACGACCAGATCTCTACCGCGGTCCGCGTCCTGGCGGGAGCTTGCCCTATCGAAGGTGTTGTCGGCGTGCCGCCTGGCCGATGTCAGCGACGGATGCGGCGCCAACTGCTGCGCACACCCGGCATGGCCACGCGCTCCAAGAGCGCGGGGCAGCCATGATCCGTGGAGCACTTCCGGGCCGCCGAACAGACGGGTTCCCGTGTCCGCCAGAAAGGCGTCGCCCACCGATCGGGCAACGCTTATGGTGCGGGGCCATGCACATCGACTTCCGCCGTACCCTCGACTCCGACGCCGATGCCCTGGTCCGTTTTCTCACCCGTGAGAGCTGGCCCTTCCACACGGTCAGCGCCGTGGACGCCGCGACGGCGCGCCGGTGGATCGACGAGGGACGCTTCGCCGACGAGGACAACAGGAGTTTCTGGGTCGTCGCCGACGAGGAGACCGTGGGTCTCCTCCGGCTCATGGAGCTGAGCGACGACACGCCTCTGTTCGATCTGCGGATCCGGGCTGAACACCGTGGGCGCGGCATAGGCATACGTGCCGCCCGGCACGGCGCGGAGGTGGTGGCACATCGGCTGGAGGCGCCGGTGATCCAGGGCGAGGCCGCCGGGGCGCCCCCGGCGCTCGAGGCCTTCGAGGTGCCGATCCGGGCGGCCCTTCCGCCGCTTCCCCCGGCCCCGCCCTGCCGGGTGGATCACGAGGTGGAGGACGGCGATGTGCTGGAGTTCGGCGGCGGGGCCGTGGTGCTCGCGGTGCCCGGGCACACCGTCGGGTCCATCGCGCTCCATCTGCCCGGGGCAAGGGCGCTGTTCACCGGGGACGCGGTCGCCAACGTCGGCCGGACCACGCTGGGCGTCTTCAACACGGACCGCAACCGGGCCGTCGAGTCGCTCCACCGGCTTGCCGAGCTGGAGGTCGGCACGGCGGTCTTCGGACACGGAGACCCGATCTCGCACGATGCGGCGGCCGCCCTGCGAGCAGCGGCCTCGGCAGCCTGACCGAGGTCGGCTTCCACGACCGGCCGGGCAGCCTGACGACCGCCCAGTCCGGGCTATGCCGCGGCCCGCCGGCGGCGAGGAGGCCGAGCCCCGTGGCGCGCCGCCCACCCCGCGGTTCCGCTCGCCAACAGCCCAGCGCCGGCCGCGCGACGAGGTCAGTGACGGTCCGCGTCGGAATCGTCACCTCAGGCTCCAGGAGCGCCGGGCTCACCCTCCTGCGCGAAGCGTGCAATATGCCCTATTTGGGTTAATACTGAACTAATGGATGTGATGTTTGAACCTTCGGTGTACCCGCCGCTCGCACTCGGCTTCTTCGGACTGGCGACCGGCTACCTGATCTGGGGCTCCCAGGAGCTGTTCGGCTGGCCCAGGAGGGACGAGCGGGTCGACCGGGCTATGGGAGTCTGGGGCGTCTGGCTGCCGGGCTTCTGCCAGTTCCTGGCGGGCGTCATCCTCTTCGTGGGCCTGACCTGGTTCGAGGTCTTCAAGGAGCCGCCGCTCTACATGGCCGCGCTGGCCTTCTCGGCGTACGGCATCCACTGGTTCGCCCTCGGCTGGGACCGCTACCGCGGGAACGACGCACGGGTCAACGCCGGTGTCGGTGTGGCCTACATGGTGCTGTCGGCCCTCGGCGCCACGGTGTTCTTCTCGGTCGACGACTGGCCTGTGGGACTCGTCTTCGTCGGCCTCTTCGCCGTCTACCTCGCCAAGTTCGTCATGTCGGTCGGCGTGCCCGCCGCCGAGCGCGTGATGGGGCTGTTCCGCCTCCTGACAGCGGCCTGGCTGCTGTACCTGACCTTCGCCGTGGTGGTCAACTTCACGCTCGGGTACCACTGGCCGACCTGACCCCACGGCCGCGCGGAGCCTCGGCGCCCGCCCTCCGCCGGAACCCGGCGCGCGGCTCCCACGCCATCCCGCGCGCCCACCTCCCGCACCTCCCGCGCAGCTTCCGGGCCGACGTCTTCGCGGCGCGCTCGCGCCCGAACCCTCCGCCAAGGAGGCGGGCCACACCGTGGAAGCTCTCGCCGCCGTACCGCCTTCGACGAGGAACCGCCGCCCGGCGGCCACGGGTTCGCGTCGCGGCCCGCAACCGGGCCGGCGCCAGGTCGCACACGTCGGCGAGGACGAGGATCGCCGGCCAGACAGGGGGCAGGCGCCCTGGGTGCCGCCCGCCCGCCGGCATCGGATGTCCCCGGAGAACCCCACCCGACAGGGAAGTTAGTGTAGCCTTACCTAAGTCCGCGCGGGGCGCTGGACGCACCGGCTGCTTACCGGAGGGGTCGCGGGGTGGGAACGAGGGTGCCCTCGGGGCGGGACGTCCTGTGGCGGACGGTCAGGGGCCGACGCGCGGACGTCGCGGTGGGCGCCGTGCTCGGCGCGGGCCACCAGTTCGGGGAGGCTCTCGTCCCCGTCGTCATCGGCGTCGTCATCGACCGGGCAGTCTCCGGCGGTGACGGGCGCGCCCTCGCCGGCTGGCTCGCCGTTCTGGCCGTCGTGTACGCGGGGCTCTCCTTCAGCTTCCGCTTCGGTGCCCGCGCCGGTGAGCGCGCCGCCGAGGAGGCGGCGCACGAGCTGCGGATCCGCCTCGTACGCCGGATACTCCACCCGGGCGGCGGCGCCGAACGCGGCCACCTGCCCGGTGAGCTGGCGAACATCGCCACCGAGGACGCCAAGCGGGTCGGCGCCGTCACCATGGCGGTCGTGACCGGGATCGCGGCCCTGACCGGGGTCCTGGTCAGCGCCGTGGCGCTGCTGCGCGTCTCCGTGCTGCTGGGCCTGGTCGTCCTGCTCGGCACGCCGCTGCTGCTCTGGCTCGGGCACCTGCTGAGCAAGCCCCTGGAGCGGCGCAGCGAGGCCGAGCAGGAGCGGGCCGCGCACGCCTCAGGCGTCGCCGCCGACCTGGTGGCCGGGCTGCGGGTGCTCAAGGGCATTGGCGCGCAGGCCGCCGCCGTCGAACGGTACCGGCGCACCAGCCGTGCCTCGCTGGGCGCCACGGTCCGGGCGGCGCGCGCCGAGGCGTGGCAGAGCGGGATGGTGCTCACCCTCACCGGTGTCTTCATCGCGGTGGTCGCGCTCATCGGGGGGCGGCTCGCCGCGGCGGGCGACATCACGCTGGGCCAG
Source organism: Actinacidiphila sp. bgisy167 (assembly GCF_965342175.1). Lineage (GTDB taxonomy): Bacteria > Actinomycetota > Actinomycetes > Streptomycetales > Streptomycetaceae > Actinacidiphila. The sequence goes on along the minus strand of NZ_CBDRBL010000093.1, from coordinate 3,835 downwards.
CTCGTCTCGGCGGTCGGCCTGGCGCTCTTCCTGCTGGGCCCGCTGGAGGTCTTCGCATGGGTGAACGCCGAGTTCGCCCAGGGGCGGGCCTCGGCGGCGCGCATAGCGGACGTGCTCGCCGCGGAGCCCGACGTCCCGCCCGGCGACGGCGGTCCGCCCGAGCCCGTGCTCGGCGGGCTGCGGCTGCGCGGCGTCACCCTCGGCCCGCTGCGTGAGGCCGACCTCGACGTACGCCCCGGCGAGCTGCTCGGTGTCGCCGGCACGGACCCGGCCGCCACGCAGGCGCTGCTCGCCTGTCTGGGCCGCACCGCGGACCCGGAGGCAGGGGTCGTCGAGCTGGACGGGGTGCCCATGACGGAACTCGACCCCGCGCGGCTGCGCACCGCCGTCCTCGTCGCGGCGCACGACGCCGACCTCTTCGAGGGCACCCTCGCCGACAACCTCGACACCGGCGCAGTCGGCGGCATCGATCGCGCCCTGGCCGCCGCCGGCGCGGACGAGATCGTCCGGGCCCTGCCGCGGGGCGACGCCACCGAGATCGCCGAGGGCGGCCGCTCGCTCTCCGGCGGCCAGCGCCAGCGCGTCGCACTGGCGCGCGCCCTCGTCGCCGACCGCCCGGTGCTGGTCCTCCACGACCCGACCACGGCGGTCGACGCCGTCACCGAGGCCCGGATCGCCGTCGGGCTGCGGGAGCACCGCCGCGGCCGCACCACGCTCCTGGTCACCAACAGCCCGGCCCTGCTCTCCGTCGCCGACCGGGTCGTCCTCATCGACGGCGGCCGGGTGGCAGCCGACGGCGCGCACGGCGACCTCGTGCACGGCGACACGACCTACCGGACGGCGGTCCTGGCATGACGACGGCACCGGAACCGGCGGCGCGCGAGCTGCTACCCACGGCGACGCCCGCTCGGACCTGGGCCGCGGTACGCGAACTGCTGCGCCCGCACCGGGCCCCGGCCGTCGGCGGGGCCCTGGTCATGGTGGTGGCGACCGCGGTGGGGCTGCTGACGCAGCCGCTGCTGGGACACATCGTGGACCTGGTGACGGACCGCCGACCGGTGGGTGCGCTGACCTTGCCTGCGGTGCTGCTGGTGCTGGTCGCGGTGGGGCAGGGCGTGGCCACCGCGTGCGGCATGTCGCTGGTGTCGCGGCTGGGTGAGACGGTGCTGTCCGAGCTGCGCGAGCGCTTCGTCGAGCGGGCGCTGTCGCTGCCGCTGGAGCGGCTTGAGCGGGCCGGTTCCGGCGACCTCAACTCCCGGGTGACGCGTGATGTGTCGCGCGTGGCGGAGGGGGTTCGGAACGCCCTCCCGGAGCTGGTGCGGTCCGGGCTGTCGATCGTCCTGACGCTGGCCGCCCTCGCGGTGCTGGACTGGCGCTTCCTGCCGGCGGCGCTGCTCGCGGTGCCGGTGCAGGCGCACACCGCGCGCTGGTACGTCCGCACCGCCGGCCCGCTGTACGCGAAGGAGCGCGTCGCCACCGGCGCCCAGCAGCAGCAGTTGCTCGCCACGATCGGCGGCGCGGCGACCGTGCGGGCCTACCGGGCCGAGGACGCGCACACCTCGCGGGTCACCGAACGCTCCCGCGCCGCCGTCGACCTGACGCTGCGCGGGGTGCGTCTGGTGCTGCGCTTCTACAGCCGGCTGCACGTGGCGGAGTACACCGGGCTGGCCGCCGTGCTGGTGACCGGTTTCCTGCTGGTGCGCGGCGGTTCCGCGTCGATCGGCACCGCCACGGCGGCGGCCCTGTACTTCCACAGTCTGTTCGGTCCGGTGAACACCGCGCTGGTACTGCTGGACGACGCGCAGTCCGCCACCGCCGCCCTCGCCCGGCTGATCGGCGTCGTCGACGTTGCGGCGCCCGCGGCCGGCGAAGGGGATGCGGCCCAGGGCGTCGCGGCCGCCCCGGCCGTCACCGTGGCGGGCGTCAGCCATGCCTACGTCCCGGGGCGGCCGGTGCTCCGCGAAGTCGACTTGGTGCTGCGGCCCAAGGAGAAGGTGGCCCTCGTCGGCGCCAGCGGCGCCGGCAAGACCACCCTCGCCAAGATCGTCGTGGGGGTCCACCGCCCGTCCTCGGGCCGGGTCGACGTCGGCGGCGTCGCACCGGCGGAGGCGGGGCGCACCGTCGCCCTCGTCACGCAGGAAGTGCACGTCTTCTCCGGCCCGCTCGCCGACGACCTGCGCCTGGCCCGTCCCGGTGCCACCGACGAGGAGGTGTGCGAGGCCCTGGAACGGGTGGGCGCGCTCGGCTGGGCACGGGCGCTGCCCGAGGGCCTGGACACCGTCGTCGGCCAGGGCGGGCACCGGCTGACCGCCGACCGTTCACAGCAACTCGCCCTTGCCCGGCTGGTGCTGGCCGACCCTCCCGTCGCCGTCCTCGACGAGGCGACGGCGGAGGCCGGGAGTTCCGGCGCCGGGCGGCTGGAGGAGGCCGCGCGGCGCGCGCTGGAGGGCCGTACGGCTCTGGTCGTCGCGCACCGGCTCAGCCAGGCCGCCGCCGCCGACCGGGTGGTGGTGATGGAGGAGGGCCGCATCGCCGAGAGCGGCACCCATGAGGAGCTGCGCGCCGCGGGCGGGCCGTACGCCGTCCTCTGGCATGCCTGGGCGGAGCACCGCAGCGGCGACCGGCCGTAGCCGGCCGCCGCACCCGAAGAGGCCCGATCGCCCCCGAACACATCGCCCCAGTCCCGTGCACGACGGCCCCGTCCGCACGACGACCCCGTCCGCAGACAAACGACCAGAAGGATCACCCGATGCCCCGCGCCCCCAGAGCCACCCGCTTCGCCGGACTGCTCGCCTCCGTACTGATGCTCCTCGGCGCGGTAGCCGCCTGCGGCTCCGCGGACTCGGCACCCGACGCCGCCGAGCCGGGCTCCGGCTCCACCAAGGCGGCGGCGAGCACCGCCTTCCCCGTGACGATCGCCCACAAGTACGGCAGCACCACCATCGAGGCCGAGCCCGAGCGCGTGGTCACCGTCGGCCTCACCGACCAGGACGCCGTTCTCGCGCTCGGCACCGTCCCGGTCGGCACGACCGAGTGGATCGGCGGTTACAAGGGCGCCGTCGGCCCCTGGGCCCAGGACAAGCTGGGCTCCGTCGCCGCGCCGACCGTCCTGAAGGACACCGGCACCGGGCCGCAGGTGGAGAAGATCGCCGCCCTCCGGCCCGACCTGATCCTGGCGCTGTACTCGGGCCTGACCAAGGCGCAGTACGACACTCTGTCGAAGTTCGCGCCGGTCGTGGCCCAGCCCAAGGAGTTCAGCGACTACGGCATCCCGTGGCAGCGGCTGACCGAGACCGTCGGCAAGGCGCTGGGCAAGCCCGAGGAGGCCGCGAAGCTCATCGAGGGCGTCGAGGCGAGGTTCGCCGAGGCCGAGAAGGCGCACCCGGAGTTCGCCGGCGCCACCGCGGTGATGGCCACCCCGTACGAGGGCACCTTCGTCTACGGCAGCCAGGACGCGCGTTCGCGGCTGCTGGCCGACCTCGGGCTGAAGCTCCCGGCCGACCTGGACACGGTGATCGGCGACCGGTTCGGCGCCAACATCAGCAAGGAGCGCACCGATCTGCTGGACCAGGACGTCGCGGTGTGGATCGTGCCCGACACCACCGAGGCCGTCGCCAAGCTGCACCGGGACAAGCTCTACGCCGACCTGAAGGTGGTGAAGGAGGGCCGCGAGGTCTTCGTCCAGGAGACCGGCGACTTCGGCAACGCGGTCTCGCTGTCCACCGTGCTGAGCATCCCCTACGTCCTGGACCGCCTCGTGCCGCAGCTGGCGGCGGCGGTGGACGGCGACCCGGCCACGAAGGTGACGCCGCCCGCTTCCTGAGCGAGTGGCAGG
>NZ_CBDRBL010000092.1:0-26292 GCF_965342175.1 Actinacidiphila sp. bgisy167 | reverse complement strand
GCCGTGCGCCTCAGCGACCGCGCATCGACCGGTAGGTGGCGACCAGCGCCTTCGAGGAGGCGTCCAGCCCGGCCACATCGGAACCCATCGTCAGAGCGGGCTCCACCCGCTTGGCGAGGACCTTGCCCAGCTCGACGCCCCACTGGTCGAAGGAGTCGATGTTCCAGACGGCACCCTGCACGAAGACCTTGTGCTCGTAGAGCGCCACCAGCTGACCCAGGACGGACGGGGTCAGCTCCTTGGCGAGGATGGCCGTCGTGGGGTGGTTTCCGCGGAAGGTGCGGTGCGGGACCTGCTCCTCCGGCACACCCTCGGCGCGGACTTCCTCACTGGTCTTGCCGAAGGCCAGGGCCTGCGTCTGGGCGAAGAAGTTGGCCATCAGCAGGTCGTGCTGGGCGGCGAAGGCCGCCTCCAGCTCGTTGACCGGGTTGGCGAAGCCGATGAAGTCCGCCGGAATGAACTTCGTTCCCTGGTGCAGCAGTTGGTAGTAGGCGTGCTGTCCGTTGGTGCCGGGCGTGCCCCACACCACCGGGCCGGTCTGCCAGTCGACGGGCTGTCCGTCGCGGTCCACGTACTTGCCGTTGGACTCCATGTCGAGCTGCTGCAGGTAGGCCGTGAACTTCGACAGGTAGTGGCTGTACGGCAGCACCGCATGCGCCTGCGCGTCGAAGAACTGGCCGTACCACACGCCCAGCAGACCCATCAGCAGCGGCGCGTTGGCCTCCGCGGGAGCCGTGCGGAAGTGCTCGTCGACCAGGTGGAAGCCGGCGAGCATCTCCCGGAACTGCCCCTCGCCGATGGCGATCATCAGCGAGAGCCCGATCGCGGACGGGTAGGAGTAGCGGCCGCCGACCCAGTCCCAGAACTCGAACATGTTGTCGGTGTCGATGCCGAACTTGGCGACCTCGGCCGCGTTCGTGGACACCGCGACGAAGTGGAAGCGCACCGCGTTCTCGTCGTCGCCGAGCCCGTCGAGCAGCCACTCACGCGCCGACGTGGCGTTGGTGATGGTCTCGATGGTGGTGAACGTCTTGGAGGCGACGATGAACAGCGTCTCGGCGGGGTCCAGGCCGTGCAGCGCCTCGTGGAGGTCGGCACCGTCCACATTGGAGACGAAGCGGAAGGTCAGGTCGCGGTCGGTGTAGGGGCGCAGCACCTCGTAGGCCATCGCCGGGCCCAGGTCGGAACCACCGATGCCGATGTTCACCACGTTCTTGATGCGGCGTCCGGTCGAGCCGACCCACTTGCCCGTGCGAACGGAGTGCGCGAAGCTCCCCATCCGGGTGAGCACATGGTGGACCCCGGGCACCACGTTGACGCCGTCGACGGTGACGTCGGTCGACTGCGGAGCGCGCAGCGCCGTGTGCAGCACAGCGCGGTCCTCGGTGACGTTGATCTTCTCGCCGCGGAACATGGCGTCGCGCAGCGCGGCGACACCGGTGGACGCCGCCAGGTCGCGGAGCAGACGCAGCGTCTCGTCGGTCACCAGGTGCTTGGAGTAGTCCAGATGGAGATCGCCGACCTGCACGGTGTAGCGCCGGGCGCGGTCGGGGTCGGCGTCGAACAGCTCCCGCAGGTGGGTCGCGCCCAGCTCCTCGCGGTGCTCGGCGAGCGCGTGCCACTCCGGCCGCTGGTCGAGACGGATTCGGTCCTGCGTATGGGTATCGGACATCAGTCCACTTCTCCTCGTCCTCCTGCTGCAGGTCCAAACTAGTTGATTACGCGCACGCCGTTGTCTCACGTCCGCCGTCTGGCGTGGTGACGATCGGGCGAAGAACGGGCAACGCGCAGCCCACCAGAGCGGCCGCGAGCAGCAGTGGGGCGTTGGGGCCGAGTATCTGGGCCACGGCGCCTCCCAGCAGGGCGCCGAGCGGGGCGCCCGCGACCCCCAGCGTGCGCATCGCGGAGCTCACCCGGCCCAGCAACTTCTCGGGCGTGCGCTGCTGCATCAGGGTGGTCTCGTTGGTGTTCCAGACCGTGCCGAGGGCCCCGAAGACGGCCAGGGCGGCCGCGGTCACCGTCAGGGAGCGCACGGTGCCGGCCAGGACCAGGCAGCCGGCCTGGAGGGCGAGCCCGGGCGCGAGGCTCCCGGTGCGGCCCCCCATCAGCGCGGAGATCCGCCCCGCGGCCGCTCCCCCGGCCACGCTGCCCGCACCGTACGCGAACAGCACGACGGCGTATCCCGTGTGTCCCGCGTGGAGCCAGCCGGTGACCTGCAGGACGAGGGTCGCCACCAGGGCCCCGATGCCCACGTTGACCACGGTGTTGGCCGCGCACAGCGCCCGCAGCACCCGGTCCCGCCACAACACGCGTATCCCCTCGGCGATGTCCTGCCGCAGGGTACGGCCCGCCGCCCGCGCGTCCCTTTCGGGGGCGGCGGGCCGCAGCGAGGCCACGAGCACGGCCGCGACCGCGTAGGTCAGGGCGTCCACCCAGAACGGCAGCGCGGCCGTGGTGCCGAACAGCACCGGCACCATCGGCGCGGCGAGGAAACCGTGAGCGCGCCCCGCACGGCGTCCACCGCCCACATGGCGCGGCGCTGGTCCACTCGGTCGGCGACCGCCCCGCCGAGCAACCCGAAGAGAATCCAGGGCAGGTAACCGGCCGCGGTGACCAGCGAGACCAACAGCGGTGAGTCCGTCAGGCCCACCGCGAGCAGGGGCAGCGCCGCCGCTCTCAGCCCGTCACCGAAACGCGAGACCGCCGCGGCCGTCCACAACCGCCCGAACCCGCCCCGCCACCCGGGCGCGCACTCTGTGCCCTGCGCGATGCCGACACTCATGGAACCCCCGCTCACCGATCCTCACCCTTGGGCACAGACCGTAGCGGGGGCCACTGACAATGCCGTGTCCTGCCAGGTCAGAAGCCTCCGCGGTGCAGTCGCTCACCGTAGTGGCGCTCGAGGACGAGGTTGCGCTCAAAGCCGCCGGGCACGTTGGCCGAGACGTAGACCGGGGCCTGGTGGCCCTCGGCGGTCATCAGACCGACGGCCTCGGCGACCGCCATCTGCACGAGCAGGGCCGAGGTGATCGTGGAGATCCCGCAGAGCGAACCGCCGTCGGGGAGCGGGAGCAGCGCGTCGCCGGTCGGCGCACCGTTGTCCAGGACGACGTCGGCGAGAGCCGCCAGGCGCTTGCCGCTGGCGTGCCGCGCCGGGACGGACCAGGTGTGCTTGAGCGAGGTGAGTGCGATCAGCGGGTGACCCGCCTCCTTCACATGGAGGGCGAAGTCCACGATCGAGTTGTTGACGCCGGAGTTGGAGATCACCACGAAGACGTCGCGCGGGTGCGGGCCGGCCAGTTCGTACAGACGCTTGCCGAGCCCCGGCGACCGTTCCAGCAGGGGGTCGGAGAGCACTGAGACGTCGTCACCGCCCCGGATCACCAGGTCGGACAGCCCGATGCGGTTGGTGGGGATCAGCCCGCCGGCACGCCCGGCGATCTCCAGCGCCGTCGCCTGCGAGTGGCCGGTTCCGAAGGCCTGGACGACGCCGTCCGCGGCGACACAGTCGGCCAGCACCCGGGCGGCGGCGGCCACGGAGTCCTTGTTTGCGGCGACCACGCGGTCGATGACCGTCCTCGCCTCGTCGGCGAAGCGCGCAGCGGTGATCGTCACGTCGTCGGCTGCCATGGCCGGTCCCCCTGAGTCCAGTGATCCGGTGGGTGCTCCCCGGAAACGATGGACGAGAGGTCTAGTCCACGTCAATCCCCCCCTGTGGGGATGTTCCTACGGGCCGTCCGAACCGTCCACGGTGGGACTCCGCTCACCGCCCGCTCAACCGCAGCCGGGCCAGAGCCAGCGCGCCCGCGCCGCCGTCGCGCACCGTCAGGACGTCGAGTCCCATCTCCTCGGCGCGGGCCACGACGCGGCCGAGCAACGGCCCCGCAGGCCCCAGCAGCCCACCGGTGACGACCAGGGGTTCGCCCGGGCGCGGGCCCAGCGCGGCGACCGTGGCGGCGAGTTGGTCGGCGGCGTCATCCAGCAGGGCTACGGCGACCTCGTCGCCGTCCCGGTCCGCCGCGACGGCGAGCGGACTCAACCGGGCCAGTCGCACCGGGGGTTCGGCGTACACCAGCGGCACCAGGCGGTTGCGCAGCACAAGGCACTCGTGCCCGCCTGGGCGCTCCTGCGCCAGGTACGGACCACCGGGAGCGCCCAGGTAGTGGGAGAGCACGGCCTCGACCAGGATCGTCCACGGCCCTCGGCCGTCCAGCGCGCGCAGGGCGGCGCGCATGACCTCGCGACCCAGCCAGAAGCCGCTGCCCTCGTCACCGACCAGCCATCCGTTGCCGTCCGCGACGAGGGTCTGGCTGCGCTTCTCGATCCGCGCGGCCACGGCTCCGGTGCCGGCGACCAGGGCCAGTCCGTCGGCCGGCGTTCCGGGCGCGGAGGCGAAGGCCACTTCGATGTCGCCGCAGACGGTCACCTCACGCGTGTGGATGCCATGACTCTCGAGCGCCGCCCGCAGACAGGATGCGGCCAGTTCGTGCCCCGTCTCGGGACCGGTGCCGAGCGCCGCGCCGGCGAACCCGCCCACGACGCTCACGACCTCGTCTCTGCGGGCCTCCGGGACCGCACCGCGGATGGCGTCCGCGAGATGCTGCGTCAGCGCCACGCGTTCGACGGACATCGCGTTGCCCGGACCGCCCACGCCCTCGCCGACCACCGCGCCGTCGGGCGCCGCCTCGGCCAGATAGGCGCGCGTCCGGGTTCCGCCCGCATCGATACCGATCACCAGAGACACGACTGGGAGTATACGGACCGGTTACACAGCGGCAGGACGTGACGGGCCCGGTCCGCGAAAGAAGGGTCTTCCTCGCGGGCCGGGCCCGTGGAGCTTCAGCCGGTACGGCTCAGATCTCGCCGCGCAGCTTGGCCAGCGCCTCGGCGAGGATCGCCTCGCCATCGGCAGCGCTGCGCCGCTCCCGCACATACGCCAGGTGCGTCTTGTACGGCTCGGTGCGCGGCGGCGCCGGCGGGTTCTCCTCGTCCTGACCGGCCGGGAAGCCGCAGCGCGGGCAGTCCCAGGTCTCCGGGATCTGCGCGTCACTCGCGAAACTCGGCCGGGTCTCGTGCCCGTTGGAGCACCAGAAGGAGATGCGAAGCCGCGGCGCGGACTCGCCCCGCTCGGCCTCACCCATCGGCCCCGCCCCGACCCGACTACCACGGATCGCGTTGCCACTTGCCACGGTCGTAACTCCCTGCGTGATGGTGCTGCGAGGTCGCCCAGTTTACGGAGACCGGTTCACCCCGCGCCTGCGGGGAAAGGGCACCGTATCCCATGACGCCCTCCCATGATAAGTCGCGCCGACGACGAGGCGTCAGTTCTCCCTGGAAGCGGGAGACTCGGTCACTTCTGGAACTTCAACACAAGCCCGAGGACGACAATGCAGGCAAACCACAGCAGACCGATCACAACGGTGATCCGGTCGAGGTTGCGTTCCGCCACCGAGGAACCGCCGACGGACGACTGCATGCCGCCGCCGAACATGTCGGACAGACCGCCGCCCTTGCCCTTGTGCATCAGCACGAGCAGCAACAGCAGCAGGCTGAAGATGATGAGGGCGATGGAAAACCCGATGACCACAGCTGGACCAACTCTCTCGGTGACCTAGGACGACGCGGGGGCCGGGCCGCTGCTGCGCAGCGCTCCGACCCCCGACAGGGTACTTCGGGCAGGGCCCGACAGCCTACTGCCGCGAACCTTACTGATCGCGGAAGCGGATGATCTTGACGAACTCCTCCGCGTCCAGCGCCGCACCGCCGACCAGGGCACCGTCGACGTCGGGCTGCGCCATGATCGCCGCGATGTTTCCGGCCTTGACCGAACCGCCGTACTGGATGCGGATCGTGTCCGCCGCCTCCTGGTCGTACAGCTCGGCCAGACGGCCGCGGATCGCCCCGCAGACCTCCTGGGCGTTCTCGGGGGTCGCGACCTCGCCGGTGCCGATGGCCCACACCGGCTCGTAGGCGATGACCAGGGTCGCGGCCTGCTCGGCCGGGATGTCCTCGAGGGCGCCGTCGACCTGCGCGAGGGTGAAGGCCACCTGCTCGCCGGCCTTGCGGACGTCCAGGCCCTCGCCGACGCAGACAATCGGCGTCAGCTCGTGCCGGAACGCCGCCTTGACCTTGGCGTTCACCTGCTCGTCGGTCTCGTTGTGGTACTGGCGGCGCTCCGAGTGGCCGATGACCACGTAGGAGCACTTGAGCTTGGCCAGCATCGAGCCCGAGATCTCACCGGTGTAGGCGCCGGAGTCGTGCGCCGACAGGTCCTGGGCACCGTACTTGATCTTCAGCTTGTCGGCCTCGATCAGCGTCTGCACCCCCCGGAGGTCGGTGAAGGGAGGCAGCACGACGGCCTCGACGGCGTCGAAGTCCTTGTCGTTGAGCGCGAAGGCGAGCTTCTGGACGTGGGCGATGGCCTCGAGGTGGTTGAGGTTCATCTTCCAGTTGCCCGCCATGATCGGCGTGCGCGTGGTCATCGGGTCAGTCCTCCAGTGCGGCGAGGCCGGGGAGCGTCTTGCCCTCGAGGTACTCGAGGCTCGCGCCGCCGCCGGTCGAGATGTGGCCGAAAGCGGTCTCGTCGAAGCCCAGGATGCGGACGGCCGCGGCCGAGTCGCCGCCGCCGACGACGGTGAAGGCCGGACTGTCGACCAGGGCCTGGGCGATCGCGCGGGTGCCCTCGGCGTAGTCGGGGTGCTCGAAGACGCCCATCGGGCCGTTCCAGAAGACGGTGGCCGCGTCGGCGAGCTTCGAGGCGAAGAGCTTGCGGGACTCCGGACCGATGTCCAGGCCCTCCAGGTCGGCGGGGATGGCGTCGGCGCCGACGGCCACCGGGTTGGTGTCGACCGGGTTCCTCAGGTCCGGGAAGTCCGGGGAGGCGACGACGTCCACGGGCAGCACGAACTCCACGCCCCTGGCCTTCGCGCGCTCCAGGTACTCCGTGACCGCGGGGATCTGGTCCTCCTGCAGCAGGCTCTTGCCTACCTCGTGGCCCTGGGCCTTGAGGAAGGTGTAGGCCATGCCGCCGCCGATCAGGATCCGGTCGGCGCGCTCCAGCAGGTGGTCGATGACGCCCAGCTTGTCGGAGACCTTGGCGCCGCCCAGCACCACCGCGTACGGACGGGACACGTCCTCGGTGAGCTTCCTCAGTACGGCGACCTCGGTGGCGATCAGCAGCCCCGCGGCGTGCGGCAGCCGGGCCGGCAGGTCGTAGACGGAGGCGTGCTTGCGGTGCACCGCGCCGAAACCGTCACCCACGTACAGCTCGGCGAGCGCGGCCAGCTGCTCGGCGAAGGCGCCGCGCTCGGTGTCGTCCTTGCTGGTCTCGCCCGGGTTGAAGCGCAGGTTCTCCAGCAGCGCCACCGAGCCGTCGGTGAGGGCGTCCACCGTCGCGCGGGCGCTCTCGCCGACCGTGTCGGTCGCGAAGGCCACCTGCGCGCCGAGGAGCTCGCCCAGGCGCGCCGCGACGGGAGCGAGCGAGAACTGCGGGTCGGGCGCGCCCTTGGGGCGGCCCAGGTGGGAGGCGACGATCACCTTGGCGCCGGCTTCGGCCAGCTTGGCGATGGTCGGCACGACGGCCCGGATGCGGCCGTCGTCGGTGATGGTGGTGCCGGACAGCGGCACGTTGAGGTCGGCACGCACGAACACGCGCTTGCCGCCGACCCCCTCGTCGACGAGTTCGTCGATCGTCTTCATGGTGGAGGCTCCCCTGCCTTGGTCCTGACTGGTCGGATCGCCCGTACCGCCACGGTCATGGGACAGGGCCCGGACGACGGCACGTCGTTCGGACCCTGTCCTCATCGCATGACGGGCGGTCGAGCGGGTGTCAGAGCTGGCCGCCGACGAACACGGTCAGGTCGACGAGACGGTTGGAGTAGCCCCACTCGTTGTCGTACCAGCCGATGACCTTGACCTGCTTGCCCTGCGCCATCGTCAGCGAGGAGTCGAAGGTGCAGGAGGCCGGCCAGTTGACGATGTCCGAGGAGACGATCGGGTCCTCGGTGTACTCCAGGATGCCCTTGAGCTGGCCCTCGGCGGCCTTCTGGAAGGCGGCGTTGACCTCGTCCTTGGTGACCTCGCGCTCGAGCTCGATGACCAGGTCGGTCACGGAGCCGGTGGGGACCGGGACGCGCATGGCGATGCCGTCCAGCTTGCCCTTCAGCTGCGGCAGCACCAGGGCGGTGGCCTTCGCGGCGCCGGTCGAGGTCGGGATGATGTTCTCGGCGGCGGCACGGGCGCGGCGCAGGTCCTTGTGCGGGAAGTCCAGGATGCGCTGGTCGTTGGTGTACGCGTGCACGGTGGTCATCAGACCCTTGACGATGCCGAAGTTCTCGTCGAGAACCTTGGCCATCGGCGCCACGCAGTTGGTGGTGCAGGACGCGTTCGAGATGATGTTGTGCGTCGCCGGGTCGTACTTCTCGTGGTTGACGCCCATCACGATGGTGATGTCCTCGTCCGAGGCCGGCGCCGAGATGATGACCTTCTTGGCGCCGCCGTCGAGGTGCTTCTTGGCGTCGGCGGCCTTGGTGAAGATGCCGGTGGACTCGATCACGATGTCGACGCCGAGCTCGCCCCACGGGATGTCGGCGGGGTTGCGCTCGGAGAGCACCTTGATGGTGTGGCCGTCGACGGTGATGGAGTCGGCGGTGTGCGAGACCTCGGCCTTGAGGCGGCCCAGGATCGTGTCGTACTTGAGCAGGTGGGCGGTGGTCGCCGTGTCACCCAGGTCGTTGACAGCCACGATCTCGATGTCCGCACCCTGGTCCAGGGCGGCACGGAAGAAGTTGCGACCGATGCGACCAAAGCCGTTGATGCCTACGCGGATCGTCACGAACCGATCTCCTCGCTGATGTGCCCGAAGCCGTTTCGCTCCGGCTGCGACGTATTGGGATGTCCCCGACCAAGGACGACCCTACCTCCCCGGGCACCCGCCGGTGACATCGACGCCACGGGTGCCCGCCGTACGGACCGGTAACCGGCCCGGGGCGGGCGGGCCGCGACGGGCTCAGCCCACCATTTCCTCGGTCAGGTTGGACTCGGTGCCCGGGATGCCGAGGTCCGAGGCGCGCTTGTCGGCCATCGCCAGCAGGCGGCGGATCCGGCCCGCCACCGCGTCCTTGGTGAGCGGCGGTTCGGCGAGCGAGCCGAGCTCCTCGAGCGACGCCTGCTTGTGGTCCATGCGCAGCCGGCCGGCCGCCGCGAGGTGCTCGGGCACGTCGTCCCCGAGGATCTCCAGGGCCCGCTGCACTCGCGCGCCCGCGGCGACCGCGGCGCGGGCCGAACGGCGCAGGTTGGCGTCGTCGAAGTTGGCGAGCCGGTTGGCGGTGGCGCGCACCTCACGCCGCATCCGCCGCTCCTCCCATGCCAGCACCGACTCGTGGGCGCCGAGCCGCGTCAACAACGCGCCGATGGCATCACCGTCACGGACGACCACGCGGTCGACGTTGCGGACCTCGCGCGCCTTGGCCGCGATCTGCAGCCGGCGGGCGGCGCCGACCAGGGCGAGCGCCGCCTCGGGTCCGGGGCAGGTGACCTCCAGGGACGAGGAGCGACCGGGCTCGGTGAGCGAGCCGTGGGCCAGGAAGGCGCCGCGCCAGGCGGCCTCGGCGTCGCAGGTGGCCCCGGACACGACCTGCGGGGGCAGCCCCCGGATGGGACGGCCCCGGCCGTCCACCAGACCGGTCTGGCGGGCCAACTGGTCACCGCCGGCGACCACCCGCACCACGTACCGGCTGCCGCGGCGCAGCCCGCCCGGCGCCATGACCACCAGGTCGGAGGAGTGCCCGAAGATCTCCAGGATGTCCTTGCGCAGCCTGCGCGCGGCGATGCCGGTGTCCAGCTCCGCCTCGATCACGATCCGTCCGCTGACCAGGTGCAGTCCACCCGCGAACCTCAGGATCGCCGAGACCTCCGCCTTCCGGCAGCAGGTCCGGGTGACGGGAAGCCGGGAGATCTCGTCCTTCACCGCTGCCGTCATCGCCATGGGCCGATCCTTCCATGCATACGAAAAATCCGGTCGTACGCGGCCGCCAGCAGTTCCGGATCGTGCCGCGGCCCGTCGGGGGCGGCGACCCGGGCCAGCTCCACCGTGCCCGACAACCGCTCGGCTGCCTGTATGAGGCTGTCGCGGTCGAGTACGGCGGCCTCGTCGGCCAGCACCACGTCGATGGTGAGTTTAGGGGCGTGTCGGGCCAAAACCTCCAAGTGACGCTGCGGAGAAAAGCCCTCGGTCTCACCCGGTTGCGGCGCGAGGTTCAGGGCGAGCACCTTGCGGGCCCTGGTCTCCATGAGCGCGGACACCAGATCGGGCACCAGCAGGTGGGGCATCACGGAGGAGAACCACGAACCGGGGCCGAGCACCACCCAGTCCGCGTCGAGCACCGCCTGGACGGCTTCGGGGACGGCCGGCGGGTCGTGCGGCACCAGTTGCACCTCCTGCACTTCGCCGGGGGTGAGGGCGACGGTGGCCTGGCCGTGCACGGTCGTGACCTCGTCCGGCCTCGCGGGGTCGTGGCCGCGCACCGTGGCCGTGAGCTCCAGCGGCACCGCCGACATGGGCAGCACCCGGCCGTGGGCGCCGAGCAGCCGGCCCACCCACTCCAGGGCCGCCACCGGGTCCCCGAGTTGCTCCCACAGCGCCACGATCAGCAGGTTGCCCACGGCGTGGCCGTGCAGTTCGCCCTGGCTGACGAAACGGTGCTGGACGACCTGGGACCAGGTCCGGCCCCACTCGTCGTCGCCGCACAGCGCGGCCAGCGCCTTGCGCAGGTCGCCGGGCGGCAGCACGCCCATCTCCTGGCGGAGGCGGCCGCTGGAGCCGCCGTCGTCGGCGACCGTGACCACGGCGGTCAGGTCCTGGGTGATGCGGCGCAGCGCCGAGAGAGAGGCGGACAGTCCATGTCCGCCTCCCAATGCCACGACTTTGGGCGTCGCCCCGCTGCGTCCTGCCGACCGGCGAAAGCGCCGAGTCGTCCTGATCACTCGCGCCCCATGTCCCGGTGGACGACCACCGTCTCCACCCCGTCGCCGGACAGCCGGGCGGCCAGGCGCTCGGACATGGCCACGCTGCGGTGCTTGCCACCGGTGCAGCCGACCGCGATGGTCACGTAGCGCTTGCCCTCGCGGCGGTAGCCGGCGTTGACGATGTGCAGCAACTCCGCGTAGCGGTCCAGGAACTCCTTGGCGCCAGGCTGGTTGAAGACGTAGGTGGCGACCTCGTCGTTGAGACCGGTGTACGGGCGCAGCTCCGGCACCCAGTGCGGGTTGGGCAGGAAACGGCAGTCCGCGACCAGGTCGGCGTCGACGGGAAGGCCGTACTTGAAGCCGAAGGACATGACGGTGGCCCGCAGCTCCGGCTCCTCCTCGCCGGCGAACTGGGCGTCCATCTTGGCCCGCAGCTCGTGGACGTTGAGGCTGGAGGTGTCGATCACCAGGTCGGCGTCGCCGCGCAGCTCGCTCAGCAGCTCCCGCTCCTTGGCGATGCCGTCGACGATGCGCCCGTCGCCCTGCAACGGGTGCGGGCGGCGCACCGATTCGAAGCGCCGCACCAGCGTCTCGTCGGACGCCTCCAGGAAGAGCACCCGGCGCTTGACCCCCTTGGTGTCCAGATCCGCGAGGGACTCGCGGAGGTTGTCGAAGAAGCGCCGGCCGCGGACGTCCACGACCACCGCGATCCGCGCCACGTTGCCCTGGGAACGGGCGCCGAGGTCGACCATGGTGGGGATGAGGGCCGGCGGGAGGTTGTCCACGACGAACCAGCCGAGGTCCTCCAGGCACTTGGCCGCGTGGCTGCGCCCGGCACCGGACATGCCTGAGATGATCACGAGTTCGGGGATGGCCTCGGCGGCCTCGCCCGCTCCTCCGGTCGTCACCTGTGCTCCGTCTCCGTCGTTCGCATGCATCAGTCGTGCCCCCGTTCCATGAGGACGGTCACCGGACCGGCCGTCCCCTCTTCCTCGATGATCTCTCCTGTGGCGGTGTTCACCGCCGGTCCGGCAGGGGCGGCCCCGGCCAGCGCGGCAAGCACGGCCTCGGCGGTGCGCGGCCCGACCCCCGGGACCTCGCAGATCTGCTCGACCGTCGCCTGCCGCAGCCGCTTGAGCGAGCCGAAGTGCTTGAGCAGTGCCTGGCGGCGGCTCTCGCCGAGGCCCGGCACCGAGTCCAGGGCACCGGCCCTCATGGATGTGGAGCGCTTGGTGCGCTGGTAGGCGATGGCGAAGCGGTGGGCCTCGTCACGCACCCGCTGCAGCAGATACAGGCCCTCGCTGGTGCGGGGCAGGATGACCGGGTCGTCCTCACCGGGCAGCCAGACCTCCTCCAGGCGCTTGGCCAGGCCGCACACGGCCACGTCCTCCACGCCGAGCTCCTCCAGGGCCCGCTGGGCGGCGGCGACCTGCGGCTGCCCGCCGTCGACGACGACCAACTGCGGCGGATAGGCGAACTTGCGCGGCCGGCCCGTGTCCGGGTCGACGGGTCCGCCGGCGGCCTCCGCGTCGCCTCCCGCGTCCCCGCCGGCACCAGTGGCGCCCGAACCGCCGTCGCCGTCGACCCACTCGCCCGTCTTCTGCTTCTCCAGCAGGTAGCGGCGGAAGCGCCGGGAGACCACCTCGTGCATCGACCGGACGTCGTCCTGGCCGGCGAAGCCCTTGATCTGGAAGCGGCGGTACTCGCTCTTGCGGGCCAGCCCGTCCTCGAAGACCACCATCGAGGCCACGACGTCGTCACCCTGGAGATGGGAGATGTCGAAGCACTCGATGCGCAGCGGCGCCGAGTCCAGGTCCAGCGCCTCGGCGATCTCCTCCAGCGCGCGAGAGCGCGTGGTGAGGTCGGACGCCCGCCGGGTCTTGTGCAGCGCCAGAGCCTGCTGCGCGTTGCGCTGCACGGTGGCCATCAGGTCCTTCTTGTCGCCGCGCTGCGGTATCCGCAGGCTGACCTGTGAGCCTCGGCGCTCGGTGAGCCACTGCTGCACCGGCTCGCAGGGCTCGGGCAGCGCGGGCACCAGCACCTCCTTGGGCACCCCTTCGCCCTGCTCCTCGCCGTACAGCTGCTGCAGGGCGTGCTCGACCAACTCGGCGGTGCCGACCTCCTCGACCCGGTCGGTCACCCAGCCGCGCTGGCCGCGTACCCGGCCGCCGCGGACGTGGAAGATCTGGACTGCGGCCTCCAGCTCGTCCTCGGCGACGGCGATCAGGTCGGCGTCTGTGGCGTCGGCGAGGACGACCGCGTTCTTCTCCATGGCGCGTTTGAGCGCCTCGATGTCGTCGCGGAGCCGCGCGGCCCGCTCGTACTCCATCGCGGCGGCAGCGTCCCGCATCTGCTGTTCCAGGCGGCGCAGATAGGTGCCCGTCCGACCGGCCATGAAGTCGCAGAACTCCTCGGCCAGTTCGCGGTGCTCCGCGGCGCTGACCCGGGCGACGCAGGGGGCCGAGCACTTGCCGATGTAACCCAGGAGGCAGGGGCGGCCGATCTGCGCGGAGCGCTTGAACACCCCTGCGGAGCAGGTGCGCACGGGGAAGACCCGCAGCAGCAGGTCCACCGTCTCGCGGATCGCCCAGGCGTGCGCGTACGGGCCGAAGTAGCGCACGCCCTTGCGCTTGGGGCCGCGCATCACCTGGACGCGGGGGAACTCCTCGTTGAGGGTGACGGCGAGCGAGGGGTAGCTCTTGTCGTCGCGGTACTTCACATTGAAGCGCGGGTCGTACTCCTTGATCCAGGAGTACTCCAGCTGCAGCGCCTCGACCTCCGTGGTCACCACCGTCCACTCCACGGAGGCGGCGGTGGTGACCATGGTGCGGATGCGCTGGTGCAGGTTCGCGAGGTCCTGGAAGTACGAGGAGAGCCTCTGGCGCAGGCTCTTCGCCTTCCCGACGTAGATCACCCGGCCGTGCTGGTCCCGGAACTTGTACACCCCGGGGGAGTCCGGAATCTGTCCCGGCTTGGGGCGGTAGCTGGAGGGATCGGCCATGTCCCCACCCTACTGATTGACGGTGACATTCCCGTCGTCTCAGGCCCCGGCCACGGCGATGAGCTTGCCGTCCTTGACCTGGACGTCGAGCGTGGTCAGCGGCTTCGTCGCGGGGCCGGTGCGGACCGCGCCGGTGGCCGCGTCGAAGACGCTGCCGTGGCAGGGGCAGGACAGGGCGGTGCCCTCCACCGTGTCGCAGGTGCAGCCCTGGTGGGTGCACACGGCGCTGAAGGCCCGGTAACTGCCCTGCGTGGGCTGCGCCACGACGATCCTGGCCTCGCGGTAGAGCTTGGCCCCGCCGACCGGGACCTCGGTGGCGGCGCCCAGCTCCACGGGGCCGTCGGGGACCGCCGAGCCGGGACCCGTGCAGGCCGTCAGGCCGACCCCCGCGACGCCGGCGAGGGCCGCGCCCTTCAGAACGGTTCGGCGGCAGGGGGGCAGGACGGGGGTGTCGGCCATGGGTACTCCGCTTCGGCACATAAGAGAAGAGCTTGAAAGCTGTACTTTACGTGCCGAAGCCGAGGCGATTGTCAGGGCTTCGCCGCCGCCTTCTTTCGCGGGGCTGCCCGCTTCTTGGCCGGGGGCGGCGGAGCGTCGGAGATCCGCTCGGCGCCCAGGATGTCCCTGAGGAACTTGCCGGTGTGGCTCGCGCCCACTCCCGCGACCTGCTCCGGGGTGCCCTCGGCGATCACCAGACCACCGCCGCTGCCGCCCTCGGGGCCCATGTCGATGACCCAGTCCGCGGTCTTGATCACATCCAGGTTGTGCTCGATGACGATCACGGTGTTGCCCTTCTCGACCAGCCCGGAGAGCACCTTGATCAGCTTGCTGATGTCCTCGAAGTGCAGACCCGTGGTGGGCTCGTCCAGCACGTAGACCGTGCGGCCGGTCGAACGCTTCTGCAGTTCGGAGGCGAGTTTCACACGCTGGGCCTCGCCACCGGACAGGGTCGTGGCGGACTGCCCCAGCCGGACGTAACCCAGCCCGACCTCGGTGAGGGTGCGCAGATGCCGGGCGATCGTCGGCACGGCCTCGAAGAAGTCCAGTGCCTCGGAGATCGGCATGTCCAGGACCTCGGCGATGGACTTGCCCTTGTAGTGGACCTCCAGGGTCTCCCGGTTGTACCGGGCGCCATGGCAGACCTCGCACGGCACATAGACGTCCGGGAGGAAGTTCATCTCGATCTTGATCGTGCCGTCGCCTGAGCAGTTCTCACAGCGGCCGCCCTTGACGTTGAAGGAGAAGCGGCCCGGCAGATAGCCGCGCACCTTCGCCTCCATCGTCTCGGCGAAGAGCCTGCGCACGTGGTCGAACACACCGGTGTACGTGGCCGGGTTGGAACGCGGGGTGCGGCCGATCGGCGACTGGTCGACATGGACGACCTTGTCGACCAGGTCGTCACCGGCGACACGGGTGTGCCGGCCCGGGACGCCCCGGGCGCCGTTCAGCTCACGGGCCAGGTGGGTGTAGAGGATGTCGTTGACCAGGGTCGACTTCCCGGAGCCGGAGACGCCGGTAACCGCCGTGAAGACACCCAGCGGGAAGGACACGTCGATGTCCCGCAGATTGTTCTCCCGGGCACCGTGCACGGTCAGCCGGCGCTCCCCGTCGACCGGGCGCCGCGTCTGCGGGATCGGGATCTGCCGCTTGCCCGCCAGGTACTGGCCGGTCAGCGACTCCTTGTTGCGCAGCAGCTCCTTGAGCGAACCGCTGTGCACCACCTTGCCACCGTGCTCACCCGCACCCGGGCCGATGTCCACCACCCAGTCGGAGGTCTTGATGGTGTCCTCGTCGTGCTCCACCACGATCAGGGTGTTGCCGAGGTCGCGCAGCCGCACCAGGGTCTCGATGAGCCGGTGGTTGTCCCTCTGGTGCAGGCCGATCGACGGCTCGTCCAGCACATAGAGCACGCCCACCAGGCCTGAGCCGATCTGCGTCGCCAGCCGGATGCGCTGGGCCTCACCGCCGGAGAGGGTACCGGCCGCCCGGTTGAGCGACAGGTAGTCCAGACCGACGTCGACCAGGAAGCGCAGCCGCTCGTTGACCTCCTTGAGCACCCGTTCGGCGATGGTCTTCTCGCGGGCGCTCAGCTTCATGCCGCGCAGGAACTCCGCGCAGTCACTGATGGACATCGCTGCGACCTCGGCGATGGACTTGCCCTGGACGGTGACCGCCAGCACGATCGGCTTGAGGCGGGTGCCCTCACAGGTGGGGCAGGGCACCTCGCGCATGTACCCCTCGAAGCGCTCCCGGCTCGAGTCGCTCTCGGACTCCGCGTGCCGGCGCCGCACGAAGGGGATCGCCCCCTCGAAGGAGGTGGTGTAGGAGCGCTCGCGCCCGTAGCGGTTGCGGTAGCGCACCGCGATCTGCGTCTTGTGGCCGTTGAGGAGTGCCTTCTTCGCACGCTGCGGCAGCCCCGCCCAGGGGATGTCGGTACGGAAGCCCAGCTCGTCGGCGAGCGCGCCGACCAGGCGCTGGAAGTAGTCCCGTGTGTGACCGAGCGACCAGGGTGCGATGGCGCCCTCGTCGAGGGACTTGTCCTCGTCCGGGACGATGAGCTCCGGGTCGACCTCCATGCGGGTACCGATGCCGGTGCACTCGGGGCAGGCGCCGAAAGGCGAGTTGAAGGAGAAGGAGCGCGGCTCCATCTCTTCGAAGGACAGGTCGTCATAGGCGCAGTAGAGGTGCTCGGAGAACATCCGCTCGCGCTGCGGGTCGTCCTCGGGGAGGTCGACGAAGTCCAGGATCACCATGCCGCCGGACAGGCCCAGGGCGGTCTCGACCGAGTCGGTCAGCCGGCGCTTGGCGCTCTCCTTGACGGTGAGGCGGTCGACGACCACCTCGATGGTGTGCTTCTCCTGCTTCTTGAGCTTCGGCGGGTCGGTCAGCTGGATGGTCGCACCGTCCACCCGGGCCCGGCTGTAGCCCTTGGTCTGCAGGTCGAAGAAGAGGTCGACGAACTCGCCCTTGCGCTCGCGCACCAGCGGCGACAGCACCTGGAAGCGGGAGCCCTCCTCCAGTTCGAGTACCCGGTCCACGATCGCCTGGGGCGACTGCCGGGAGATCGGCCGGCCGCATTCGGGGCAGTGCGGCTTGCCGATGCGAGCGAAGAGCAGGCGGAGGTAGTCGTAGACCTCGGTGATCGTGCCGACCGTCGAGCGCGGGTTGCGCGAGGTGGACTTCTGGTCGATCGAGACCGCCGGCGACAGGCCCTCGATGAAGTCGACGTCCGGCTTGTCCATCTGGCCCAGGAACTGCCGGGCGTAGGAAGAGAGCGACTCCACGTAGCGACGCTGGCCCTCGGCGAAGATCGTGTCGAACGCCAGGGAGGACTTGCCCGACCCCGAGAGGCCGGTGAACACGATGAGCGAGTCCCGTGGCAGGTCGAGCGAGACATTCTTCAGATTGTGCTCGCGAGCGCCACGGACGGTGAGACGATCGGCCACGCCAGTGCGCACCTTTCAAAAGACAGACAAGGGGACAGCACCCCCAGACAGCCTAAACGGGGCGCCAACGAGTTTTCTTCCGGTCGAGATGACAGCGAGCCTATAGCACGCACATTCGATTTCAGGCATCGGTGCGGTAGCTTCACCCGAACGAGTGGCCGCGCGGTCGTCCTCACAGTGGGGACGCCGCCAGGACCGAACACCCGGCCCCGGAAGTCTGTCCAACGACCCGATCCCGTCCGCGATGCGGCCGAGCTCCGTGCGGCCACCGGACGGCTGATCGAGACCGTTGCCGCCATGCCCCCTCGTCCGCCGCCGGGCCCTCGCTCCTCCCGGGCTGGTCGCGCGGCCATGTGATGTCCCACCTCGCGCGCAAACGCCGACCCGCGGGTCACCTCATGACCTGGGCCCGCACCGGCGAGGAGACCCCGCAGTGCGGGTCGGCGGCAGCCGCGGCAAGGACAGCGAGAAGGGCGCCGGCCGCACGCTCGCCGGGCACCTCGGCGACCTGCGGCACTCGGCCGACCGGCTGTCCCCGGCCATCGAGGGGCTGCCGCCGCGGAAGTGGGCGGCACAGGTCGTCATGCGCTCCGGGCGGGTGATCGCCGCGGCGGGGATCCCGCGCCTGCGGCTCATGGAGGTCTCCTCCCCCACGTCGACCTCCGTCTGGAGTCCACCTTCGCGCACCTCCCCGAGGACTCCGCGGCCCGGGAGCTCCGCGCCGTCATCGCCCTCCGGCCACCAGGGGGTCGCCGCCGTCCGCGTCCGCGACACCGACAACGGCGAGAAGTGGTCGATCGGCGCCGCCGCCGATCCCGGACTCACCGTCGTCGGCCCCCCGGCACGCGCTGCTCGCCCGGGTCAGCGGCCGCTCCGGCTGCGAGGGTCTGAGCGTGCGGCCGGAGCGGCCCCCGCCGGTGCTGCCGCCACTAGCTAGGCTGACGGCATGACGTACAGCGGCGAAGTCAGGGTCGGGGGCGCGCCCGACGTGCACGAACTGAAGGACCTCATCATCACCAAGGTCGCGGTCGGCCCCATGGACAACAACGCGTATCTGCTGCGCTGCCGCTCCACCGACGAGCAGTTGCTCATCGACGCGGCGAACGACGCGCACACGCTCCTCGAGGTCGTCGGCGGCGACGGTCTCGCGTCCGTGGTGACCACGCACCGGCACGCCGACCACTGGCAGGCGCTGCAAGCGGTGGTCGACGCCACTCGCGCCCGCACCTACGCGGGCCGCCACGACGCCGAGGGGATCCCCGTCCCCACGGACGTGCCGGTCGAGGACGGTGACCGGATCCGCGTCGGCCGGGTCGAGCTCACCGCCCGGCACCTGGTCGGGCACACACCCGGCAGCATCGTCCTCGTCTACGACGACCCCCACGGTCACCCGCACGTCTTCACCGGTGACTGCCTGTTCCCGGGCGGCGTGGGGAACACGCACAGCAACCCGGACCACTTCACCAGCCTCTTCGAGGGCGTCAAGGCCAAGCTCTTCGACCGCCTGCCCGACGAGACCTGGGTCTATCCCGGTCACGGCAGGGACACCACGCTCGGCGACGAGCGCCCCCACCTCGACGAATGGCGCGAGCGGGGCTGGTAGCAAGCCTGCGGCGGCGCCCGCCGGGGCGCCGCCGCAGACCGGGGCGTCACCGCGGCCGGATCCGACGCAGGGGTGCCGCGGCGGGCTGCCGAGCACCCCTGCCGGGCACGAGGCCCCCGGGGTCAGACGTCGATGTGCTCCTCGTCGCGCCCCTCCACGGCCGCCTGCTTCCGCGACGCCATGAGGCTGGTCACCGTGGTGACAGCAAGGACCGCCACGATGAAGCCGAGGGAGAACGGGATGCTGATCTCGGGGACGTGCACCCCCGACTCGTGCAGGGCGTGCAGCACGAGCTTCACCCCGATGAAGCCGAGGATGACCGACAGCCCGTAGGAGAGGTGGACGAGCTTTTTCAGCAGACCGCCGATCAGGAAGTACAGCTGACGCAGGCCCATCAGGGCGAAGGCGTTTGCGGTGAAGACGATGTACGGGTCCTGGGTGAGGCCGAAGATCGCCGGGATGGAATCGAGGGCGAACAGCACGTCGGTGGTGCCGATCGCCAGCATGACCACCAGCATCGGGGTCATGACCCGCTTGCCGTTCTGCTGGATGAAGAGCTTGGTGCCGTGGTAGCGGTCGGCGACGCCGAAGCGGCGTTCGGCGGCCTTGAGCAGCCTGTTCTCCTCGAACTCCTCGTCGTGCTCCTCGGCGCGGGCCTCCTGGATCAGCTTCCACGCGGTCCAGATGAGGAAGGCGCCGAAGATGTAGAACACCCAGGAGAAGCTGGCGATGATGGCGGCGCCGGCGGCGATGAAGATCGCGCGCAGGACCAGCGCGATGAGGACGCCGAAGAGCAGGACGCGCTGCTGGTACTGGGTCGGCACCGCGAACTTCGCCATGATCAGGACGAACACGAAGAGGTTGTCGACACTGAGCGACTTCTCTGTGATGTAGCCCGCGAAGAACTCGCCCGCGGGCCCGCCGCCGGCGAAAAGCAGCAGGCCGACGCCGAACAGGGCGGCCAGGACGATCCAGACGATCGTCCAGGTGCCGGCTTCCTTGACCGACACCTCGTGGGGCTTGCGCCCGATGAAGAAGTCGGCGGCGATAAGGGCGCACAGACCGGCGATGGTCAGCACCCACAGGGTGAGGGACACGTCCACGCAATTCCTCCGGCAGATGGGCTGGCGATTGTCAGCGTTGTCGCTGCCGGAGGTCTCTTCCACCCGGGCCAGTGGGCCGGGCCGGTGTCCCGGGGCCGTTCGGCCCGTGCTGGCGGGATGCACCGCATGCAGGGAGTACTCCCCTCCGCGTAAAGGACACTACATGAAATCCCAAGGAAAGGTAAAGAGAGTAAAGTCACGGTCAACCGGATAGCTGGAGCGCGCCCCCGACCGGCCTGCGGGGCGGCCGGTCCGGGCCGGGTCACGGGCGACCCGGGTCATAGGTGCGGCGCGCCGCCGCCACCTGGCGCAGCACCTGGAGGAGGACCGCGCTGCCGGGCGGGGCGAGCAGCGGTTCGTACGTCCAGGCGTGGCCGACCCAGGGGTCCGCGAGGTGATCGTCGGCCTCCGGGGTCAACCGCATCATCGAGCGCCACAACGGGTCGAGGAGCGGCCCGTACTCGCGAGCGTCCCCGCGGTCGGCGACCAGAAGGAGATGGACGCCGACCTGCGGACCCTCGTCGGCGAGATAGCGCAGTCGGTTGATCGTCCGGTCGTCGAACCCCTGCGGGAAGTCGTTGACGACCAGCACCTGGCGCGCCGGGTCCCCGCTCGGGGGCACCCCGGCGGGCGCGCCGGCACGCAGCGCCATCTGAGCCAGGTCGACCTGCCGGGTGAGGCGGGCGAGCACCGCCGCCACGCCGCCGGCTCCCGCGGCAGGCGGTTCGTGCAGCGCGTCGGAGTCCGTGAACGGGGCCAGCGCGGCAGCGGCAGAACCCACCGGATCGACGACCTGGACGGCGCACTCCCCGGCCGGGTAGGAGGCGAGCAGGCGTGCGGCGAGCGCCACGGCCACCTCCACCGCCCGGCGGCGGTCCTGGGCGCTGTCCACCCACAGACCCCGCTCCAGGGGCAGCCGTACCAGCAGGGGGACGCGCAGTTCGGGTCGCTCCGGCAGGTGGAGGTCGCCGAGCCGGACAGCCATGGGCGGGTCGGCCGGGACGCGGTAGCCGTGCCAGACCGGGCTCTCCCAGCCCGCGTAGGGCGGCGGCAGTGCGGGCTCGACGACCTCGGCCTCGGCGGTCAGCTGGTCCAGGTCGCGGTCGAGCACAGCACGGGCCCGGTCCACCAGCTCGGCTTGGCGGGCCCTGGCCTGGTCGCGGGCGGCGTCGGCGGCGGGACCGACGCGGGTGCGCGGGTCGGCGAGGAGGGTGTCCAGTTCCTGGTCGAGACGGGACTCGGCGAAAGCGACGGCGCTGCGGTAGGCGGCCACTGTGCGGGCCAGGTCCTCGAACATGCCCCAGATCTGGTTGTGGAGCCGTTCCTCCATGCTCCGGCCGGCGGCGTCACCGGCGACGGGCGCGTACGCCGAGGCCGTCGCGGGCCCAGGCCGGACGGCTTCCGTGGGAACGGAAGGCGAGGTCGACGGCGGGGGCAGTGGCGGTGCCGAGGCGGCCGGTTGCGGCGAGGTGGGCGCCGCGGGCGCAGACCGGACGGCGTCCGCGAGCCGGGCGGCCACGGCGTCCGCGTCGGGACGGTTCAGCCCGTGGTCGCGCAGCAGCTCGGCGATTCCGCCCGCGTAGCCCTGGCCGAGCGCCCGTACCTTCCAGGCGCCCCGGCGTCGATAGAACTCCAGGGCGACGATCGCCGCCTCGCTGCTCAGGCCAGTGACGGTGAAGCTCACGAACGGCGCCCCGCCGGAATCTGCGACGGTCAGGTGCGGGGCGGGGCAGGCCCCGAAACGCGTCGGCGCTGCCGCGCCCGGCGGCAGCGCCAGCAGGATGTGCACGCGGTCCACGTCCGCCGGGACGGCCGCCAGGTCCGCGGTGACGCGTTGCTCGGCGGCGAGGAGCGCGGGCGCCTCGATCCCGGGCAGTCGCGGCGCCCCGGGGTGGGCGACGGAGCCGGGGCCGCTCACCCGCCCCTGCCCGTCGCCCAGCGAGACACCGGCCAGCACCGGGGTGCCGGCCGGCACCCGCACGTCCAGTGAGGTGCCGGGAAGCGGATGGTTCTGCCCGTGGACCAGTTCGATCATCGTGCCCACCCCCCCGTGGACGGTCAGAGCGCCGGCACGATGGCCGGCATGAGGTCCTGGAAGGTACGGCCGTTGGCCGGGGAGCCGATCGCGGTCATGGACCAGCCGTCGCCACTGCGCTGCACCTTCGCCATGATCTGCGCCGTGTAGTTGCCGCCCCCGGTCAGGGTGTAGCGCGCCAGCTCCTGGCCGTTGGTCTCGTCGACCAGGCGGCAGAAGGCGTTCTGCACCTCCTGGAAGGTCTGCCCGGTGAAGG
The DNA here is from genome assembly GCF_965342175.1 of Actinacidiphila sp. bgisy167. Taxonomy (GTDB): domain Bacteria; phylum Actinomycetota; class Actinomycetes; order Streptomycetales; family Streptomycetaceae; genus Actinacidiphila. The sequence continues at coordinate 3,883 of NZ_CBDRBL010000092.1, read as the reverse complement.
AGTTGACGGTGAAGACGATCTGGTCGACATGCACCGGCACCCGCTGCAGGTCGACCAGGATCGCCTCGTCGTCACCGCCCTGTCCGGCACCGCCGACGAGGTTGTCGCCGGTGTGCCGGACCGAGCCGTCGTCGCTGACGAGGTGCTGGAAGAACACGACGTCCACGGGCTGCTTGCCGGCGAAAAGCACCGCGGAGGCGTCGAGGTCGATCTCCCGGGTGCGGGAACCGAACAGACCGCGACGCGGGGCGGCCTGCCAGCCGAGTCCCATGCGAACCGCTGTGAGGCTTCCCCCGTCCGACTTCTGCAGGCTGATCTTCTGGCCCTTGGTCATGTTGACCGTCACGCGCTGTCCCCTCTCGACCGTTCTGCCGACGTGCGGTTGCGTCGCACCCTAGGGGAGACGCGCCGGTAGGTCACCGTGGTTCGGCAGACTTCAGGGCAGCCGCTGCGGTCAGGCCACGCCGGCCTCCCTCATCTGCCGCAGCTCCTTCTTCAGTTCGCCCACCTCGTCGCGCAGCCGGGCCGCGACCTCGAACTGCAGGTCCGCGGCGGCGGCGTGCATCTGCTCGGTCAGCTCGGCGATCAGGTCGGCCAGTTCGGCGGCGGGCAGGCTCTTGGCCTCCCGCTTCTCGCCCGCCTTGGCGGACAGCCCCGGCACCGGAGCCTTGCCGCGCGAACGCTGGCGGCCCGAACCCAGCAGCTCCTCGGTGTCGGCGTCCTCACGGGCGAAGGAGTCCAGGATGCCCGCGATCTTCTTCCGCAACGGCTGCGGGTCGATGCCCCGCTCCTCGTTGTAGGCGATCTGCTTGGCCCGGCGCCGGTTGGTCTCCTCGATGGCCTTCTCCATCGCCGGGGTGATCTTGTCCGCGTACATGTGGACCTGACCGGATACGTTGCGCGCCGCGCGGCCGATGGTCTGGATCAGGGAGGTGCCGGAGCGCAGGAAGCCCTCCTTGTCGGCGTCGAGGATGGCCACCAGCGACACCTCGGGCAGGTCCAGGCCCTCGCGGAGCAGGTTGATGCCGACCAGTACGTCGTACTCGCCGGCCCGCAGCTCGCGCAGCAGCTCCACCCGGCGCAGGGTGTCGATGTCGCTGTGCAGATACCGCACCTGGATGCCGAGTTCCAGCATGTAGTCGGTGAGGTCCTCGGCCATCTTCTTGGTGAGCGTGGTGACCAGGACCCGTTCGTCGCGCTCGGCGCGCAGCCGGATCTCGTGGACGAGGTCGTCGATCTGCCCCTTGGTGGGCTTGACGATCACCTCGGGGTCCACCAGGCCGGTCGGGCGGATGATCTGCTCGACCACACCGTCGCCGCGGGAGAGCTCGTACGAGCCGGGGGTCGCGGACAGATAGACCGTCTGGCCGACCCGCTCCAGGAACTCCTCCCACTTCAGCGGGCGGTTGTCGAGGGCGGAGGGCAGCCGGAAGCCGTGGTCGACCAGGGTGCGCTTGCGCGAGGCGTCGCCCTCGTACATGGCGCCGATCTGGGGCACGGTGACGTGCGACTCGTCGATGACGAGCACGAAGTCCTCGGGGAAGTAGTCGATCAGCGTGGACGGGGCGGAGCCCGCCTCACGGCCGTCGATGTGCCGCGAGTAGTTCTCGATGCCGGAGCAGGTGCCGATCTGCCGCATCATCTCGATGTCGTACGTGGTGCGCATCCGCAGGCGCTGCGCCTCCAGCAGCTTGCCCTGCTTCTCCATGACCGCGAGCTGCTCGCCCAGCTCCTTCTCGATGCCGGCGATGGCCCGCTCCATGCGCTCCGGGCCGGCGACGTAGTGGGTCGCGGGGAAGACGTAGAGCTGCTGGTCGTCGGTGATGATCTCGCCGGTGAGCGGGTGCAGCGTGTACAGGGCCTCGATCTCGTCGCCGAACATCTCGATGCGGACGGCGAGCTCCTCGTAGACCGGGAAGATCTCGATGGTGTCGCCGCGCACCCGGAAGGTGCCGCGGGTGAACGCGACGTCGTTGCGCGCGTACTGGATGTCGACGAACTTGCGCAGCAGGGCGTCACGGTCGATCTCGTCGCCGACCCTGAGCCGGACCATGCGGTCGACGTACTCCTGGGGGGTGCCGAGGCCGTAGATGCAGGACACCGAGGCGACGACGACAACGTCGCGGCGGGTCAGCAGCGAGTTGGTGGTGGAGTGGCGCAGCCGCTCCACCTCCTCGTTGATCGAGGAGTCCTTCTCGATGTAGGTGTCCGTCTGCGGGACGTACGCCTCGGGCTGGTAGTAGTCGTAGTACGACACGAAGTACTCGACCGCGTTGTTCGGCAGCAGCTCGCGGAACTCGTTCGCCAGCTGGGCGGCCAGGGTCTTGTTGGGCGCCATGACCAGGGTCGGGCGCTGCAGCCGTTCGATCATCCAGGCGGTGGTCGCCGACTTTCCGGTGCCTGTGGCGCCGAGCAGGACGACATCGTTCTCCCCCGCGCGGACGCGCCGCTCGAGGTCGTCGATGGCGGCCGGCTGGTCGCCGCTGGGCTGGTAGGGGCTGACGACCTCGAAGGGCGCCACAGTGCGTTCGATGTCTGATACGGGCCGCATGGGTCAACGGTACGACCCCCCACCGACAACCGGCTCCGACCTGCCCCGGCCGAGGGTCGCAGGGGTGCCGCGGCCGCCGTCTGGCGGCCTCCGGCCTGTGCCCGGCGGGCGGACACCCGGCGGCCACCGCGCGTGACACGGCCTCGGGCCGCCGCCGCGGACCGGGCAAGCGGGGCGGCAGACGTGCGGGCACAAGCGTGGCTCGCCACCCCCGCCTCGCGGCCGCCGAGGCGGCACGCCGTCGCGCGGACCCCGCTCATCTGGCCCCGGGCAGCGCGGTGATGCGGTCCAGGGGCCCGTACGGCCCCGCCGCCAGGGCGGCGCGCAGGGCGGCGACGACCTCGCCGGGGCTCCGGGTGAGGGCGGCGGGCGCGACTCTCAGCACACGCAGCCCCGCCGACTCCAACCGGCCGCGCCCGGTCCCCGGGCCGAGGTCGAGGACGAGGCCGTCCCGTACCCAGTAGGCGTCGGGCGAGCCGAGGAAAGCACCGTCGAACCGGAGCGTGGGACGCCACAGGGGTTGGCGCAGCCCGGCCCGCGCCACCAGGGCGCGGGCCATCGGCTCGGCGGAGGCGGCCCGCGGCCCGCAGTCCATGGCGTCCAGGAAGGCCGCCACGGTGGGGCGCCGGGCCAGCACCGCCCCGCCCAGTTCCGCGGCGAGCGCGGGGGCGGGCACCCCGAGCGTCACGACCAGTTCGCGGACCACCTCCAGGGCCCACTCGGGGTCGACGGACTCCCGCACGCCGTCAGCCGCCGCCCGCACCAACGGCGCCACGGGCACACCGGCCACGGCGTCGGGCGCAGGGAGCCCGCGGACATGGTGCACCCGCGCCCAGGTGTGGGTACGGATGCGGCGCCCGCTCGGGACGAGCACGTCCACCACCGGGAGGCCGCACGGTGGCGCGGCCACGCCGACACCGTGCAGGGCGAGCCCCGCCGCGCCGGTGATCATGGCCGGGAGCTGGGGGTGACCGGCGAAGGCCAGCGCCGCCCTGGACCGCTGCGCGGCGGTGAGCGGACCGGTCTGCAGGACGACCACCCGGGGCAGCGGGCGCTGCCACCGGCCACCGGGTCGGCACCACTCGCGCAGCCTGCTCTGCGGAACGCCCGCCGCGGCGAGCTGGGCGACGGTGGTGACCCGGTCCTGCTCGCGGGCGAGCCAGCGGACGGCGGGGGCGAAGTCGTTGCGCGTCATGCGCGCCCCATCCCCCCGTGCGGCCGGTCTCCCACCGCCTGTGACAGACCTGTCGAGAACGGCCACCCTCACGGGTGGCGCGGCGTGCGGCCGGTTGCCGCCGCGTCCCCGTCCGGGACCGGCTGTCAGTGCCCCGT
>NZ_CBDRBL010000091.1:0-26416 GCF_965342175.1 Actinacidiphila sp. bgisy167 | reverse complement strand
CTCGATCTTGCATGAGGACCCGTCAGGTTGCTGACGGGCCCCCGGCGGCGCGAGCTAGGACGAGAGCCCGCTGGCTCCGTGGCGAGCAGCCCCTGGCATCGTGTGCCCCATGGGTGAACTGGTTGACCGTGTCGACGAGCAGGACCAGGTGCTGGGAGTTGTTGACCGGGCCGAAGCGATTCGTCAAGGCTGGCTGCATCGCATCGCCACGATCGTGTGCCGCGACGAAGACGGACGGATCCTTGTCCATCGCCGCCCGGAAGATTCGTCCCGCTTTCCCGGTCAGTACAACTGGATGCTCGGCGGTGCCGCTGATGTCGGCGAATCGTACGAGGAGGCGGCAGCCCGGGAGCTGTCCGAGGAGCTGGGCGTTCATGCCGCCCCGCGCTTCGTGCTCAAATTCCTGTGCTCGGGAGCTATCAGTCCCTACTGGCTCGGACTGCACGAGGTCGTCATCACCACACCCATCCGGCCGAGTGCCCAGGGAAGTCTCCTGGCATGACTGGCTCACCGAGCCAGAACTCGAATCCCTGGTACAGCGCAAGGAGTTCGTCCCTGACGCCCGCGAGGCATTCGATCGATACCGCAGCCTGAACCGGGCAGCCTTGCGCGCTGGCTGCCTGGTTTCGTGAGAGGAACCGCACTGTCCCGATCCTCTCGGACGAGGCCTGGGAGAAGATCGCTCCCTTGATCACGTACAGGCCGCGAGGGGTGACCCCAAGTTGGTGATGCTGGGGATCCTCTACAAGGTACGGACGGACACCCCGTGGCAGGAAATCCCCTCACTGTTCGGCCGGCGAGCCACTCTCCAGGCCTACTGGACCCGCTGGCGCGAGTCCGGCCTCTGGGAGCATGCGATGGACGTGCTGGCGACTACGCAGGGCACACGACTCCCTGATCCCGGTGCACCGAAGCTCCGGATCCGGTGTTTGATCCAGCCGTTGGCCATCCTGGAATCCGAAGGTCACCCCGATGACGTAGCCGCTCCGGGCTCACCAGCAGGACGTCGACTTCACCCGCGGCGACCTCGGACTGCACCGCGTCCCATCCCTCGGGATTGGCCGAGTTGATGGTGCGGGCGCGGATGCCGGCCTGGTCGGCGGCGTCGATCTGGTTCCGCATCAGTGCCAGCAGCGGGGAGACGATCACCGTGGGACCGCTGCCGCGCTCCCGGAGCAGCGCGGTGGCCACGAAGTACACGGCGGACTTGCCCCAGCCCGTGCGCTGCACCACCAGGGCCCGCCGGCCGTGTGCGACCAGCGCCTCGACGGCGCGCCACTGGTCCTCGCGCAGGCGTGCGGTGCCCGTCGGGTCCCCTACGAGCCGACTGAGGATCGTGTCGGCGGCGGTGCGCAGTACGGTGGTCATGCCCCCATGCAACCCGATGGCACGGACACCCGCGCCAACCGCGCGAAGGCGGCCTGTGGACAACCGGCCCCCGATGAGTGTGATGATATGCGCGAGTTGTCCACAGGTTTCGCGAGGGGCTGGCGGACATCCGGGGTCTGCGGGACCTTCGGATCATGACTCAGCACACCGATTCCCCTCGCCCCTCGGACGATCCGAAGGTCACCCTGCGCAGCCCCGGAGAACTGGCCGCCGCGCTTCCCTTCCTCTGCGGCTTCCACCCCGACGACAGCATTCTGATGATCGCCCTGCACGGCGAGCGCGGTCGCTTCGGCGGCCGGGCTCGGCTCGGCATCCCGCAGGATGCCGCCGAGTGGCCCGGCGCCGCGCAGCAGTTGGCGGAATGCCTCGTGAACGGCAGCGAGCAGCGTGGTGCACGGCCCGACGCGATCGTGCTCTTCCTCGTACAGGAACCCGCTCCCGGCGAGGAGCCCCACCAGGTCATGGAACGGCTGCGCCCACTGGCCCAGCGGCTGCGGGTCGCCTGCGGCAGGCTTGACGTCCCCGTCGTCGAGGCGCTGTGCGTCTCCTCCGGACGCTGGTGGTCCTACTGCTGCCCGGATCCCGAACGATTCCCGCTCGAAGGCATCGGGATCACACAGTCCGGCGATTCCGTGATGGCTGCTGCGGCCGCCTATGCGGGTCTGCGGATCGGCGGCTCCCTCAGGGAGATGGAGCAGCGCCTCACCCCGCCGCCGCCCGGCGCACCGGCGTCCGCCGCCCGCGCGGAGGCCCTGGACGCGGCGGCCGCCTCCCTCGTCCCGCGCATGCTGGAACGGGACGACTCCGACGAGGTGCGGCGCACCACCCTGCGCATGCTGCGCGAGGCGCTCGAGCGCTTCCGGGCCGCCACACCGGTGGGAGACGGTCCGGAGGCCGACGGTGACGACGACGCGCTGCTGGACGACGCCGAAGCCGCCTCGATGATCCTCGGGCTCCAGGACCGAGCCACCCGCGATGCGGCAGCCGAGTGGATGGACCCGCCGCACACCGACCCGGCGGTGCGTCTGTGGCGGGCGCTCGCCCGGCGCTGCGTCGAGCCGTACCACGAGCACGCCGCCGCGCCCCTGACTCTCGCGGGCTGGGTGGCCTGGTCCGCGGGGGACGAGGCGACCGCCCGCGTGGCCTTCGGCCGCGCTCTGCACCTCGCGCCCGACTACACCTTCGCGCGGCTGCTCCATGCCGCGGTCAACAACGGCCTCTCGCCGGAGCCGCTCCGCCGCTACCTGCGCCGGCAGAGCGTCGCACGTGCCCGCCGGGCGGCGCTGCTCACAACTCGCCGCGGACCAGCCGGATCAGCCGGTCGAGGACCCGGCCGCCACTCACCCGGAGCCCGTCGTGCTCGTACTCGTCGGTGACCCAGGTGCGCAGGTTGCGGACGGAGCGTGCGGTGGCGAGCGAGTCGGCGGTGTCCACGTACATGTCGTCGTGGTACACGGCCGCCGCCACCGGCACCTCGTTGCGTGCCAGCTGAGCCGGGTCGTACAGGTCAGGCCACTGCTCGTGCTGCGCCAGATGGTGCGCCGTCTCGCGCAGCGGTGCCAGCGCCGGGTCCGTCGCGAACATCCAGGGGTAGATCATCTCGCCGGTCAGCAGTACCGGCGCGTCGTCCGCCAGCGCCTTGTCGACGTCGAACTGCGGGAACTCGGCGCGGACCGACTCGGCTGCCCAGCCGGTGGCCCGGGGCGAGACCGAGCGCTGGCCGTAGATCGACTCGTGGAGCACGGCGTAGAGCGGATTGCCCGCGAAGGACAGATGACCCTGCACCTCGGCGAGGAAGGAGTCGGAGAGCTGCGGGCCGGATCCACCGGTCACGAAGGCGTCCTCGAGCAGATAGTGCAGCGTGTGCGAGCCGGTGCCCGTGCCGAGCAGCGTCCCGGTGGCCTGGAAGGCCTCAGCCGTCAGCAGACCGCCGTCCGCGAGTCGGACTTCGCGCTCGCGCAGGTGCCGCACGACCATGCGGACCGCCTCGACGTCCTCCGGGTAGCGCGCGTAGTGGGCCGCGATCTTCCGCTCCACGCGGGGATAGGCTGCCCTGTAGACGCCCTCGGCCGTGCTGCGCAGGCCGGCGAGCCCGCCGGTCACGAAGGCCTCGCGGACCCCCTCGGGGGCGAAGGAGAGGTAGGTAAGGGTGCAGAAGCCGCCGTAGCTCTGCCCGAGCAGGCTCCACCGGCCGTCCTCGCCGAGGAGCTCGCGGCGGATGAGTTCCGAGTCACGCACGATCGAGTCGGCCCGGAAATGCTCCAGATAACTGGCCTGCGCCGAGGCGTCTCCGCGCAGCGGCAGAGTCTGCCGGTTCGCCGGGGTGGAACGGCCGGTGCCGCGCTGGTCGAGCAGCAGCACCCGGTAGTCGTCCAGCGCGCGGGTGAGCCAGCCGTCGCGGCCCAGCGGCCGCGGCGACCGGCCGCCCGGTCCACCCTGGAGGAACAGCAGCCAGGGCAGCGGATCCGTTTCCCTCCCGGCGGCGACGACCTCCCGTGCGTACACCTCGATCCGCTCACCGCCCGGATCCGCGTGGTCGAGCGGTACACGGAAGGTGTGGTCGGTGATGACGGTTCCCGGCTGGCGGTAGACGGCCATGGCTCTCTTTCCGGTGATACGGACGGTTTCCCGATCAGGAACCGTAGACGGCGCGTGACCCGAGTGCCCACATGGCCGTTCTACGTGGGTAGTGGCGGCAGTGCCCGAGCGAGCGATCCGACGTGGAGGTGGCATGAGCCCGCAGCCGGTCAACCGGCCGCCCCGGCAGGACCGGGGGCCGCAACCGGTGCACGACGCCGTGATGTGCGTCGCGGCCCCCGCGCTCGCGGTCTCGCCGGAGCACGGGCAACTGGACGGAAGCGGCCTCGGCGGCTTCTACCAGGGCGGCCGGCGGGTACTGGCCCGCTGCGAACTGCGCATCGCCGGGGCGTCCCCGGTTCCCGTGCAGGGCGGGCTCGTGACGGCCGGACGAGCGCGGTTCACCTCGGTCGCGCGGGTTCCGGGCGACACGGCACCCGATCCGGCTCTCACCGTCGAAAGGCTCCGCACGGCCGGGGGCACCGAGCGCATCACCGTCCACAACACCGGATCGCGGCCCCTGCGCATCCCGTTCGAGGTGTCCCTGGCGACCGATCTCGCCGAACTGGCGGCCGTCTCCGCCGGATCTCCCGGTCCGGAGCTGCAGTCCAGCGTGTGCGACGCGGGGCTGCTGTGGTCGGCGGAGGGACTGCGTGCCCGGGTCACCGCCGAGCCGGCACCCGAGAGTGCCATGGCCTCCGCCGGGCTGCTGTGCTGGGATCTGGCGCTGCCGCCCGGGGCGTCCCGCACCATCGAACTGCGTGCGACCCTGGAGCCCGCTGTCGCCGGCGTGAGCGGCGGATCCGCCCCGGCGGTCCCCGTGCCCTGGTCGGTGCCGGAGATCCGTGGCGCGGACGGCCGGGCGCAGACGCTGCTGCGCACCGCCCTCGACGATCTGCGGGCCCTGCTGCTGCGCGACCCCGGGCACCCTCAGGAGGTCCATGTGGCGGCGGGCGCCCCGTGGCGGCTCGGTCCCGCCCCGGCCGACGCCCTGTGGGCGGCCCGCATGCTGCTGCCGCTGGGGACCCGACTGGCGGCCGGCACCCTGCGGGCGTTCGCCCGCCGCCAGGATCCCGAGACCGGCGGCCTGCCGGGCCCGTTGCGCCATTCAGGCCCGCATCTGCCTCCCACCTGCTCGGGGGTGGAGGCGGGGCTGCTCTTCGTCACCCTGCTCGCCGAAGCACGCCGGTGGGGACTGCCCGAGCGGGACACCGAACAACTGCTGCCGGCCGCCGAGAGCGGTCTGCGGTGGCTGCGGTCCGTCGTCGCCGAGGGCGGATACGTCCCCGATCCCGTGCCGGGCGGTCCCGTGCGCTGCGAGGTACAGGCCCATGCCCACCGGGCCATGCTGCACGGCGCGGATCTGCTCCAGGCTTGCGGACGCCCGGGTGCGCAGGAGTGGCGGGAGCGAGCCGAGGCGCTGCGTCGGAGGTTCCGGGAGGATTTCTGGCTGGACGACCCCGCGGGCGGGATTCCGGCCGCCGCGCTCACACCCGACGGCAGACCCGTGCCGCATCTGGGCTCCGCAACCGCCCACCTGCTCGACACGGGTCTGCTGGGCGGTTGCGAGACCGCCCCCGGTCTGCTGGACAAGGCGCAGACGGAACAACTGGCCGGCCTCCTCGTGGCTCCGGAGCTCGCCTCGGGATGGGGGCTGCGGACCCTGTCCGCCAAGGCCCCCGGCTACAACCCCTTCGGCCATCGCGGCGGAGCGGTACGAGTCCATGAGACGGCGGTCGCGGTCGGCGGACTGGCGTCGGCCGGCCACGACCGGGAGGCGGCGGCGCTGCTGCTGGGCGTTCTCGACGCGGCCGGTGAGTTCGGCCACCGGCTGCCCGAGATGTATGCGGGGGAGCAGCGGGACGAGTCCCGCCGTCCCGCCCCGCACCCGACGGCCGCACGGCCCGCCGCCGTGGCCGCCGCGGGGGCCGTCCACATGCTGACGGCTCTCGCCGGGATCCGCCCGGACGCTCCCGAACGCGCGGTGGCCCTGCGTCCGCTGGCCCCCTTCCCGTTGGGGGATCTCGGCCTCGCCGGGCTGAGGGTGGCCGAGGAGCCCTTCGCGATCCGGATCGACGCGTCCGGCACGGCCGTGATCGAGGAGGCGGCTTCCGGGCTCCGGATCGGTGACTGAGCCCGCCGGAGGGCAGTCGGCGCCGCTCCGCCGTCGTCGCGTCATCCCGTCAACCTGCTGTTTATCGTCAGGAAGACGACTATGATCACGGGCATGGCGCCCTACGACCCGTCAGCTTTCCCGCCCTTCGCCGTCACTGTCGATCTCGTCGTGCTCACTGTGCGCAGCCATGCCCTGTGTGCCCTCGCGGTCCGCCGCGGTGAACCGCCCTACCAGGGCCGGTGGGCGCTGCCCGGAGGCTTCGTACGCGGCGACGAGGACCTGGCCGGGGCGGCCGCCAGGGAATTGGAGGAGGAGACCGGACTGCAGGCGGGCAGCGGGGTCCACCTCGAGCAGCTCGCCACCTACGGCGACCCCAAGCGGGACCCGCGTATGCGCGTGGTGAGCGTCGCCCACCTCGTCCTCGCCCCCGACCTGCCCGCGCCCCGAGCCGGGGGCGACGCGCGCAGCGCCCGCTGGGCCCCCGTCGAGGAGTTGCTGCGCAACGGCGAGGAGGGCACCCTCGCCTTCGATCACGCGCGCATCCTGGCCGACGGCGTCGAGCGCGCCCGTTCCAAGCTCGAGTACTCGGCGCTGGCCACGGCCTTCTGCCCGCCCGAGTTCACCGTCGGCGAGCTGCGCCGGGTCTACGAGGCGGTGTGGGGCGTCGCCCTCGACCCGCGCAACTTCCACCGCAAGGTGACAGGGACGGTGGGCTTCCTCGTTCCCACCGGCGGCACGACGACCCGTCAGGGGGGACGTCCCGCACAGCTGTTCCGCGCGGGCGGCGCAACCCTTCTGAATCCACCCATGTTGCGGCCAGAGGTGTAAATTCCGGGCCATTTGCGCGTTATGGTGCAAGCGTGATCCAGGCCATCGGATTGACCAGTGCGTCCCGGCGCGGCGAGCCCCCTGCCGTCGACGACCTCACCTTCGACGCCCGCCCCGGTGAGATCACCGTCGTTCTGGGTGACAGCGGCGCGGGCAAGTCCACCGTCCTGCGGCTGATGCTCGAACTCGAACCGGGACGCGGTGTCACGCTGTTCGGCGGGCGCCCCCTGCACCGCCACCCCCGTCCTGCGGCCGCAGTGGGCGTCCTCCTCGGCGACGTCCCCGGCCACCCCTCCCGGACCGCACGCGGACACCTGCGCATGCTCGCCGCCGCGGCCGGCGCCCCGGCCGAACGCGCCGACCAGGTCCTGGAGGTGGTGGGCCTGCGCGCGACGGCCGGGCGCCGGCTGGCGACCTTCTCCCTCGGCATGGACCGCCGCCTTGGCATCGCCGCCGCCCTGCTCGGTGATCCCCCCGCGCTGCTGCTGGACGACCCCGCCCAAGGGCTTGCCCCGCACGACACCGCCTGGTTGTACGGCCTGCTCAAGGCGTACGCGGCGCGCGGCGGCGCCGTGGTGGTCACCTGCGCGGACCCCAAGGCGGCGGGCAGGCTCGGCGATCACGTCGTCACCCTGGACAAGGGCCGGCTCGTCGCCGACCAGTCCGCCCACGAGTTCGGCCGCCGCCGGCTGCGCCCGTACGTCGCCGTCCAGTCGCCCCAGGCCGAACGCCTGGGCCTGCTGCTGGCCGGCAACGGCACCGAGGTCACCCACGAGAGCGGAAGCCGCATCCGTGTGCACGGCCAGACCACTGCGCAGGTCGGCGAAGCCGCTTTTCGCAACGGCATCCTCCTGCACCGCCTCGCCGACGAGGTCGCCGACACCGGCGTTCCGGAGGTGCCCCGCTCCGACCGGCCCGCGGCGCCCCTCGCTGCCGCGCGCGCCGCCGTGCCGCCGCCCGGTCCCGCCCGGCCCGTCCGCTACGAGCTGCGGCGCCTCACGGGCGTCCGCGGCCCCTGGTGGATCGCGCTCGCCTCCGTCCTGCTCTCAGGCCTGGCCACCGCGGTACTGCTCCGCACCGGAGACCACGCCTCCTCCCTGCGCCTGCTGACCGGCTGGTCGCACACCATGCCCCTGCCGCCCACCGCGTTGGGCGGCGGACTCCTCGGCGCGCTCGCCTACGGGCAGGAGTTCCGCTACCCCGCGCTGGCACCCGCGCACGCGCCCGTACCCCGCCAACTCCGTCTGCTGCTGGCCAAGCTCGTGGTCAACGGGTTCGCGGCGGCGCTGATCGCCCTCCTGGGAACGGCCCTCGGCCTCGTGGCGATGCGCCTCGAACCCGGGCCGAGCGGGCCGTACTCGCCGTTCTCTCTCGCCACGGCCGCGGCGGCCTCGACGGCTCTGGCGATCGCCTGCTGCTGGGCCGGTGTGCTGGCGGCCGGGGTGTTCCGCACCACGGCGCTGGGCCTCGCCGGTGTCCTCGCGGTTCCGCTTCTGGTGGCCCCGGCGGTGCGGCGTGCGGCGTCCACCTCTGCGCTCGACATGGCACGCCTGGCGACCCAACCAGTCCGCTATTCCTTCGTTTTGTCACTACTCGCTCTCTTGTGTGCCTATGCGGCAACACTCTTGCGCCGGAGAAACCCCATTTCCTTCCGATAAGGCGTCAATTATCAGGTGATGAGTGCTCACCCTTTCGTGTGCTTTTCAGGAAAGCCCTCAAGGCGTCCCGCCCCATCGCCGACAAATGATGCGTGAGTACCCTTGCGCACACCATGATGACCGCGGCCCGTCCCGCCGACCCGAGTCTCGGGGGCGGGGACATCGACCGCTATCCGTACGCCGACGCCCCGGCCGGCCTCGACCGCCCCGCCGGCGCACCGACCTGGGACGGAGGCGACGCCGACCTGGGCCGGGTCGGCCGTCGCGCCGCCGGGAGCCGTGGCCGCGGGCTGCACGGCCAACTCGTCCAGCAACTCGGTCAAATGATCGTTTCCGGCGATCTCGGGGCCGACCGCCCGCTCGTCCCCGAGGAGATCGGTCAGCGTTTCGAGGTCTCCCGTACCGTTGTCCGCGAGTCGCTGCGGGTGCTGGAGGCCAAGGGGCTCGTCAGCGCCCGGCCCAACGTCGGCACCCGGGTGCGCCCGGTCAGCGACTGGAACCTGCTCGACCCCGACATCATCGAATGGCGGGCCTTCGGTCCGCAGCGCGACGACCAGCGTCGCGAGCTGTTCGAACTGCGCTGGACCATCGAGCCCCTGGCCGCCCGCCTCGCGGCGGGTCACGGCCGCGAGGACGTCCAGCAGAGGCTCATGGACATGACCGACATCATGGCCCACGCGGTGGGACAGGGTGACGGCCTCACCTTCTCCCGGGCGGACGCCGAGTTCCACGCTCTGCTGCTGCAGGTCGCGGGCAACCGGATGCTGGAGCACCTGTCCGGCATCGTCTCGGCCGCCCTGCAGGTCTCCGGAGGCCCCGTCACCGGCTGCGAGCGCCCCGGTGAACACTCGGTGGCCCTGCACGCGCGGGTTGTCGAGGCGCTGGCCGCCTCCGACGGTGCCGAGGCGGAGACCGCCATGCGCCAGCTGCTCGCCGTCCACCCGGATTCGGGTTCCGGCGGCCCGGCGGACCATGTCGTCCCCGCCCCCCGCGAGCACTGAGCGGCCCCGCGCGGCACGATACGGCACCGACTTCCGCCGCCGGTCCACACCCTCCGGGTCCGGCGGCGGAGCCGTCCGTCATATTCGGCTCACTTGCCGCGGACCACGCATGGTCGCGGCGTATGCGGGGAGTGTCCTGGTATCCAGTGATTGAAGCTGATCGGGGGTGTGACTCGGACCACGTACGGCTGGGCGTAACGCTCTCGGCGGCAGCGCGATGAGCTTAGAGGTGGCGGCCGTGCATGGAATATCCGCGACGAACATGACGCTGAGTTGCTGCGCGGTTCCCACCGTAGTCGTTTTCCATCGTTCCGAGAGGTTGTTCGTGTCGGCCAGCACATCCCGTACGCTCCCGCCGGAGATCGCCGAGTCCGAGTCTCTGATGGCGCTCATCGAGCGGGGTAAGGCTCAGGGTCAGATCGCCGGCGACGACGTGCGCCGAGCCTTCGAAGCGGACCAGATCCCGGCAACCCAGTGGAAGAACGTTCTGCGCAGCCTCAACCAGGTCCTCGACGAGGAGGGTGTGACGCTGATGGTGAGTGCCGCCGAGGCGCCCAAGCGCACCCGTAAGAGCGTCGCAGCCAAGAGCCCGGCGAAGCGGACCGCCACCAAGACCGTCGCCACCAAGGCCGCCCCGGTCAAGAAGACCGTCGCTGCCAAGGGCGCGTCTCCCGCCCCGCTCACGGCGGCGGAGTCCGTGGCGGACGTGGACGACGAGGCCGTGGCTCCCGCGAAGAAGGCCGTCGCCAAGAAGACTGCGGCGAAGAAGACCACCGCGACGGCCAAGAAGGCCGCCGCCAAGAAGACCACCGCCTCCAAGGCCAAGAAGGACGACGAACTCGTCGACGGCGACGACCTCCTCGAGGACGTCGCCCCCGGCAAGGACGAGGACGTCCCCACCGCCGAGGCCGAGGCGGAGAGCTTTGTGCTGTCCGACGAGGACGAGGACGACGCGCCCGCGCAGCAGGTCGCCGCAGCCGGTGCCACCGCGGACCCGGTGAAGGACTACCTCAAGCAGATCGGCAAGGTCCCGCTGCTCAACGCCGAGCAGGAGGTGGAGCTCGCCAAGCGCATCGAGGCCGGTCTGTTCGCCGAGGACAAGCTGGCCCAGCCCGACAAGCTCGCCCCCAAGCTCAAGCGCGAGCTGGAGATCATCGCCGAGGACGGCCGCTGGGCCAAGAACCACCTGCTGGAGGCCAACCTCCGCCTGGTGGTCTCGCTGGCCAAGCGCTACACCGGCCGCGGCATGCTCTTCCTGGATCTGATCCAGGAGGGCAACCTCGGTCTGATCCGTGCGGTCGAGAAGTTCGACTACACCAAGGGCTTCAAGTTCTCGACCTACGCGACCTGGTGGATCCGCCAGGCGATCACCCGCGCGATGGCCGACCAGGCCCGCACCATCCGCATTCCCGTGCACATGGTCGAGGTCATCAACAAGCTGGCCCGCGTCCAGCGCCAGATGCTCCAGGACCTGGGTCGCGAGCCCACCCCGGAGGAGCTGGCCAAGGAACTCGACATGACACCCGAGAAGGTCATCGAGGTCCAGAAGTACGGCCGCGAGCCCATCTCGCTGCACACTCCGCTCGGCGAGGACGGCGACAGCGAGTTCGGCGACCTCATCGAGGACTCCGAGGCGGTCGTGCCGGCCGACGCGGTCAGCTTCACCTTGCTCCAGGAGCAGCTGCACTCGGTCCTCGACACGCTCAGTGAGCGGGAGGCGGGCGTGGTCTCCATGCGCTTCGGCCTCACCGACGGGCAGCCGAAGACGCTGGACGAGATCGGCAAGGTGTACGGGGTGACCCGTGAGCGCATCCGGCAGATCGAGTCCAAGACCATGTCCAAGCTGCGTCACCCCTCGCGGTCCCAGGTGCTCCGCGACTACCTGGACTGATCCGCAAGGCGCCCGGCGGTCTTTCCGGACAGTTCTCCGGATGCGACCCCGGCCCCGCGAGGTCACTGTGGGTGCTCAGGGAATTCCGGACGGTGAGGAGAATGCATGCTTTCCTCGATCCGCACGCTGGTCGGCGGGCTCATAGCCGGGTCCGCGCTCGCGCTGTCGCTACCGGCTTCCGCCACCGCAGCGGCGGTGGAGTACGCCCCTGGCGCCCCGAGCGCCGACAACGGTGTCATAGGTGGCGTGCCGGTCACCACGGAGCAGTACCCATGGGCGGTGGTCCTGGCCAGCCGGTCCCGCTATGGCGCGAACCGCTCGGGGCAGTTCTGCGGCGGGGCGCTCGTCGGGCCGAACACCGTGGTCAGCGCCGCGCACTGCTTCAGCCCGACCGCGCTGGGCGGCGACTGGAAGCTGGTTCCCGACCTGCGTGTCGTCGCCGGGCGGACGGATCTCGCCGGCTCCGCCGGCACGGAGGTGGGGGTCCGCAGTGTCTGGGTCAACCCCGCGTACGACCCTCTGACGAACAGCGGCGACGTAGCGGTGATCACGACTGCTGAGCCGTTCCCCGTGGCGAGCGCGATACCCATGGCGGCTCCGGGAGACGTGAGCTCCTACGAGGCGGGAACGCCGGCACAGGTCTTCGGCTGGGGGGACACGGCTGGCCTGGGGACCTACTCGAACATCCTGATGGCCGCGAACGTGTCGGTGCTCGCGGATTCGGTCTGCGAGCAGGCCTATCCGGGCAGTGCCGAAGGCAAGTACCGGAAGAGCGACATGGTCTGCGCCGGCGACCTGGCCGGCGGCCACGATTCGTGTCAGGGGGACAGCGGCGGTCCGCTCGTGGCGGACGGGCGGCTGATAGGTCTGGTGTCCTGGGGCGCGGGATGCGCCCAGGCAGGACATCCCGGCGTGTATACCCGGGTCTCCGCGGTGGCCGGACTGGTCGGCACCCACGTGTCGTGAGGTGAGCCGGACAAGCCCACGGGCGGCCTCCCTCGCGGGAGGCCGCCCGTCTTGAGAGCTCGTCGCAGTGCTACGCGTCAGCGTTCGTCGTCGGCCGCGACGGTCGGGGCGGCGGTGAGCCGACCGGTCTCGTCCTGTATTTCCGCAGCGATCTTCTTCAATTCGGGCTCGAACTTACGCCCGTGGTGCGCGCAGAAGAGCAGCTCGCCGCCGCTGATGAGTACGACGCGCAGGTAGGCCTGGGCGCCGCAACGGTCGCAGCGGTCCGCCGCAGTCAGCGGGCTCGCGGGGGTCAGAACAGTAGTCACGTCGCCTCTTCTCTAGCTCGACGAGCTGTCGTACCAGGGTCAACATCCAACCAGGCCGAAACTGTTCCCGCTCGGGTCTTTTCCTTGGAAACCGTTGTCGTAGCGGCCGGATGCTGCCGATTGGCGGCGAATGATCCTCTGGCGTCTTATCTGTCGGCTTAGGGGTCGTTCTGGCGCATCTGGTCAGATTGTTCGGTTATGTCCCCCCGGCCCTGCGGCCGGTTGTTGAGGAGGACGTGCCCCGAGCCTAAATGGTTCATGCCTCGAGTGGAACGTGACATGTGTATCACTCGATCGAGCGATCGAACACGTCTTCGAAGAGGGGCTAGCATGGTGCCCATGCCGGGTCGCGGCGAAACGGCCGTGAGCGACCTCGGTACCCTCTCACCGATACGGCTGAAGAACTTCATCGAGGAGACGTTCGCGTGACCGCCGAAACATCCGTGCCGTCCACCGCGTTGCTGACCGGTGCAGATCGTGACGGCTCCAATTACACAGCGCGACATCTGCTCGTGCTCGAGGGTCTCGAAGCGGTCCGCAAGCGCCCGGGCATGTACATCGGCTCCACCGACAGCCGCGGCCTCATGCACTGCCTGTGGGAGATCATCGACAACTCGGTTGACGAGGCCCTCGGCGGCCACTGCGACCACATCGAGGTCATCCTCCACGACGACGGCTCCGTCGAGGTGCGGGACAACGGGCGCGGCATCCCCGTCGATGTCGAGCCCAAGACCGGCCTGTCCGGCGTCGAGGTCGTCATGACCAAGCTGCACGCCGGCGGCAAGTTCGGCGGCGGCTCCTACGCGGCCTCCGGCGGTCTGCACGGCGTCGGCGCCTCCGTCGTCAACGCGCTGTCGGCGCGACTGGACGTGGAGGTCGACCGCAGCGGCCACACCCACGCGATCAGCTTCCGCCGCGGGGTCCCGGGCGGCTTCGCCAAGAACGGCCCCGAGGCGCCCTTCGAACCGGGCAACGGGCTGGAGAAGGTCAAGAAGGTGCCGCGGGCCCGCACCGGCACCCGCGTCCGCTACTGGGCGGACCGCCAGATCTTCCTCAAGGACGCCAAGCTCTCCCTGGAGACCCTTCACCAGCGGGCCCGCCAGACCGCGTTCCTCGTCCCCGGGCTCACGATCGTCGTCCGCGACGAGCGTTCCGACAACGGAGCCGAGGAGGGCAAGTCGGTCGAGACCTTCCACTTCGACGGCGGCATCAGTGAGTTCGCCGAGTACCTCACCCCGGACAAGCCGATCTGCGATGTGCTGCGGCTGTCCGGCAGCGGCACCTTCAAGGAGACCGTCCCGGTCCTCGACGACCTCGGCCACATGACCCCCACCGAGGTCACCCGTGAGCTCGGCGTCGACGTCGCCCTGCGCTGGGGCACCGGCTACGAGACCACGCTGCGCTCGTTCGTGAACATCATCGCCACCCCCAAGGGCGGCACCCATGTGCGCGGTTTCGAGAACGCCGTCACCAGGACGTTCAACGAGGTGCTCCGCGCCACCAAGCTGCTGCGCGTCGCCGAGGACGACATCGTCAAGGACGACGCCCTGGAAGGCCTGACGGCGGTCGTCACGGTCCGGCTCGCCGAGCCGCAGTTCGAGGGCCAGACCAAGGAGGTGCTGGGGACCTCGGCGGCCAACCGCATCGTGGCCAATGTGGCGTCCCGTGAGCTCAAGGCATTCCTCACCTCCACCAAGCGGGACGACAAGCAGCAGGCCCGTGCCGTCCTGGAGAAGGCCGTCGCGGCGGCCCGCACCCGCATCGCGGCCAGGCAGCACAAGGAGGCCCAGCGCCGCAAGACCGCGCTGGAGTCCTCGTCGCTGCCGGCCAAGTTGGCCGACTGCCGCAGCGACGACGTCGACCGCAGCGAACTGTTCATCGTCGAGGGCGACTCGGCGCTGGGCACCGCCAAGCTCGCGCGCAACTCGGAGTTCCAGGCGCTGCTCCCCATCCGGGGCAAGATCCTCAACGTGCAGAAGTCCTCGGTCTCGGACATGCTGAAGAACGCCGAGTGCGGCGCCATCATCCAGGTCATAGGGGCCGGCTCGGGCCGCACCTTCGACATCGACCAGGCCCGCTACGGCAAGATCATCATGATGACGGACGCTGATGTCGACGGCAGCCACATCCGCTGTCTGCTGCTGACGCTCTTCCAGCGTTACATGCGGCCCATGGTGGAGGCAGGCCGGGTCTTCGCCGCCGTGCCGCCGTTGCACCGGATCGAGCTCACCAACCCGCGCAAGGGCCAGGACAAGTACGTCTACACCTACTCCGACCGGGAACTGCGCGAGACGCTGCTGGAGTTCGAGCGCCAGGGAATCCGCTACAAGGACTCCATCCAGCGCTACAAGGGTCTCGGCGAGATGGACGCCGACCAGCTGGCCGAGACGACGATGGACCCGCGTCACCGCACCCTGCGCCGGATCAACATCAGCGACCTGGAGGGCGCGGAGCTCGCCTTCGACCTGCTGATGGGCAATGAGGTCGCCCCGCGCCGCGAGTTCATCGCCAACTCCGCCGCCACGCTCGACCGTTCGAGGATCGACGCCTGACGCACGGGCACGCGCACCGGTGCCTCCGCGGTCAACTCACCCGTCCGTGGAGGGCGCCGGCGCCGCCCACCCCCGGGAGTGGGGGCACCGTCACCCGATGAGGTGAAGGTTTCGGCTTGGAGGCTCCCGCATCCTCCCGCGATGTCCATGCTTGGGCGCACGGCTGATCGGCCCGTGAAGCGAGGAGAGTTCGTGAAAGAGCACGACCGGGCGGAAACCGGAGGGCTGCGGGTGGACGACCCCTGGTACGACGTCCTGGCCGCGGGGAAGTGGGAGGGGCCGGAGCCGCCGCCCCTTCCCCTCCCGCCGCAGGCCCGCCCGGCCGACGACCACGCCGGGGTCTACCGGGAAGTGCAGGCCAGCGGCCCCTTCCAGGAGGTCCGCTCCCGGTACCGGCGGTTCGTCTTCCCGGCGGCTGCGGCCTTCCTCACCTGGTACCTGCTCTACGTCCTCCTGGCGACGGCCGCTCCGCGCCTGATGGCCCGCCCGCTGGCCGGCGAGCTCAACGTCGCCATGGTCCTCGGCCTCGCCCAGTTCGCCTCCACCTTTCTGCTGACCTGGGCCTACGCCCGGCACGCCCGACTGCACCGGGACCGGGCGGCCCTCGACCTGCGCTGGGACACCCAGGAGCGGATGCGGTGACCGGCAACCACCAGGGACTCGCGCTGGTCCTCTTCACCGTCTTCGTCTCCGTCACCCTGGCGATCACCGCCTGGGCGGGCAGGCGGCGCAGTTCGTCCGTGGAGTTCTTCGCCGGCGGACGGCTCTTCTCCCCGCTGGAGAACGGATTCGCCATCGCCGGCGACTACATGTCCGCCGCCTCCTTCCTCGGCATCTCCGGGCTCATCGCGCTCTTCGGCTACGACGGCATGCTCTACTCCGTCGGCTTCCTCGTCGCCTGGCTGCTCGTGCTGCTCCTCGTCGCCGAACTCGTCCGCAACTGCGGCCGGTACACCCTCGCCGACGTCCTCACCGCCCGTATGCGCCGGCGTCCGGTCCGGATCGCGGCGGGCATCTCCTCGGTGACCGTCTCCGTGCTCTACCTCGTGGCCCAGATGGTCGGCGCCGGAAGCCTGGTCTCCCTGCTGCTCGGCGGCCAGGGCACAGCCGCCCGCACCTGGACGGTCATCGGCGTCGGCGCACTCATGGTCGTCTACGTCGCCTTCGGCGGCATGCGGGCCACGACCTGGATCCAGATCGTCAAGACCGTGCTGCTCATGGGCGGCGCCGTCACCCTCACCGCACTGGTCCTTCTCCGCTTCCACGGCGACCTCGGAGCGCTGCTTCGCCGGGCCGCCCAGGGCAGCGGCCACGGCCGGGACTTCCTCGGGCCCGGCCTGCTGTACGGGCAGAGCTGGACCGACCGGCTGGACTTCATCAGCCTTGCCATCGCCCTCGTCCTGGGCACCGCCGGGCTGCCGCACATCCTGTCGCGCTTCTACACCGTGCCCACGGCGCGGTCGGCACGGAGGTCGGTGGTCTGGGCCATCGGGCTCATCGGCGGCTTCTACCTGATGACGATCGTGCTGGGCTGCGGCGCCGCGGCGCTGGTCGGCTCCCACACCCTGAGCGCCTCCAACGCCGCCGGGAACACGGCCGTGCCCTTGCTCGCCCTCGACCTGGGCGGGGGAGCGGGCTCTACCGGTGGCACGGTCCTGTTCGCCGTCGTCGGGGCGGTCGCCTTCGCCACCATCCTGGCCGTCGTCGCCGGGATCACCCTCGCCTCGTCCGCCTCCGTCGCGCACGACCTTTACGCGACGCTGCGCCGCCGAGGCGCCGAAGCGGACGGCAAGGCCCGGGAGAACCAGGACGTGAAGGTGGCCCGGGTGGCCGCGGTCTGCATCGGCGGCGTGGCCATCGGGCTCAGCCTGTTCGCGCAGGGCCAGAACGTGGCCTTCCTCGTCGGGCTCGCCTTCGCCGTGGCGGCATCCGCCAATCTGCCCGCGCTGCTGTTCACGCTGTTCTGGCGGAGGTTCACGACCCGGGGCACGGTGTGGGCGATCTACGGCGGCCTCGTCCCGGCTGTGGTACTGGTGGTGCTGTCCCCGGTGGTGTCCGGTAGCCCGCAGTCGCTCTTCCCGGGCGTGGACTTCCAGTACTTCCCGCTGGAGAACCCTGGCCTGGTCTCCATCCCGCTGGGCTTCGCCGCGGGCTGGCTGGGCACGGTCCTGTCGCGTGAGCCGGCCGACGAGGACAAGTTCGCCGAGGTGGAGGTACGTTCGCTCACCGGGGCCGGCGCGGTGTGACGGGGGCCCGGGAGAGCGGCTCCGCACGGACATCGCGGCACACCGCCGTACCCCGGGCCCCGCTCCGGGCGGAACGCCCGGGCCGCGAGATCACCGCCCGCGCTCAAACCGTTCGAGCCGTACCCGTCGGTCGCCGCACAATGAGGCGGGCCCCCGACGCCGCTGGTGCCCTTCGCCGCTGGATGCGGGTCACTTCCTGACGCGGAGCTCCGTGCGGATTCTTGTGGTGCTGTCGGCCCACTCCGTCAATGACGGGGACTTCGTGGCACCGCTGGCGTCCGCGTTCACATTCATCACGAAAGCGACCGTGCTGTCGTCGGCCCACGCGCAGTACGGGAGGCTGAGCGTGGCCAAGGTGCCGAGCGTCCCGCACTTCATGATGTCGCCGTCGAAGCCGGAGGGGTGGACTTCCCTGGGACCCTCGCTGCCGGGGGCGGCGTCCTTGGCGGTGAAGGAGGTGACCACCGTGTCGAGCACGGCTCTCGGGTCGCTGAGGTCTCCGTAGGCGCCCCAGACGAGCACCGACATGCTGCCGTTCCTGTAGTCGCCGAGCACGGCGGTCGCGCCGTCGAGTTCCGGGGGATTCCCGGCCGTGGCAGCACCCTGGTCGGCCGTGTGGCTGAACTTGGTGAACCGGCCGTCGAGCAGCGTGGCCGGCATGGACAACGTGTAGTCGCCGCTGCCGCCGGCTGTGAGGGTGAGGATGCCGGCGCCTATGACCGCCGCGGCGACCACGGCGCCGGCCACGGCGGCGATGACCTTGCCCTTCCGCTTGGGGGACAGGGGCGGGGGCGGGGCGTCCTCAGTTCCGGACTGCGGGCTGTGCGGGCCGTGCCGTTCCAGCGGCTGCCGAGAGGAGCCGGGCTCACCCTCGATATCCGGCTGCTGCGTGTCTGGCGACGGTGGCAACTGGCCGAAGGCCACGGATGGTTCCTCTCGTCGAACTGGTGTCTCGACGCACTCTCGCTGATCATCGGGGCCGCCCGCAACGGAGTTGCCGGCATGGGGCGATCCGGCGTACGCATGCCCGGCGGATCCCCGAGCTCTCGACCCCGTGACCTCCGCGCGCCCGCCCTGCCGCCGTGGACCCCCTGTTTCCGGGTCATCAGCCGGGAGGCGGGGGTGCCTATACGGCGAATGCGAGCAGGACCTACACCGCGGAGTTCGTCAGGACGGCCGGCTGGATGCCGCTGATCTCCATCCGCAGCGGTGCTCCCAAGGCCGCCCCGCAGCTCTCGGGCCGGGGCGGCTCCGCGGCTACCTGCGTCACCTCGACGTCCCACACCCGGCCGTCGAGGTGTCGCACGCGGGTCCCGCGCTCACTGTCAACGGTCAGAGCGTCAGCGCGCGTCTCGCCGGTCAGCCGCCGCACGGCCAGTTCGGCGGCCTGTCCCGGTCGCTCCCATGCGGAACGTCCTCTGCAGCCCTCCAGCACCATCAGGCCCTCGCGGGCAGCCGCGAGCACCCGCCGGGCCAGGCCCACGTCGACCCGACCGTAGGCATAGCCGTACGGCAGCACCAGCATGGTCGGCGAGAACCGGTGCCCGCCCAGGTGGGTCACCTCCCACACCTCACCGCTCCCGGAGGCGGCCAGTTCGGCGGCGAGCGGGCGGCCGCTCAGGGCACAGCAGCGGTCGCGCCTGCCGTTGGTGCAGACGAGGGCGAGCGGATCCCCCTCATAGGGTGTGCCGAAGCCGCGATGGTCGCCGAGGCCCAGCGCCTCGAAGTCCAGGCTCAACAACGCGCCCGGGTCCTCCACGACGGCCTCCCGCACCCAGGCGCCGCCCGGCACGGTGTGCGCCACGTAAGCCGTGCGCCGCAGCACGTCGTGCCGGTCCGCGTGCCGCCCGGGCCGTCGGATCAGCCCGACTCGTACTCCGGTTCCGGCCGCGGCCCGCTCCAGTGCCCTGCCCACCCGCGGATCCAGGTGGCTACCGGTCAGCGCCTTGGGACCCCACGGCCCCGGCTGCTCCAGCAGCAGCCAGGTCCGCGCGGTGGCCGCCGTCGCGGCGACGGGCTCAGCCAGTGAGCTGGACGCGGAGGTGCAGGTGCTCATGAAGGTAAGCCTAACCTTCTGCGTCGCGCCCGGCCCTTCACCCCCCTGTCAGCTCCCGAGCCGTGCGGCGAGCGGGCCGATCACGGCGGAGTACCGAAAGGGCTCTCCGGGGCGGTGGGGCCATGCGTCGAAGGCCGTCGAGTGGTGTGCGGGCAGTCAGAGGCGGGACATCGGGGACAGCGGCGCGAGGTGGCCGCCCCGGAGGGACGCGGAGGGGAACGGTCGCGCAGGGTTCGGGGCGGACCGCCTGGCTGCGCCGGGAGGGGCGAGGAGTGTGCCGAGTCGAGGGCCTGCCGGCGCGCCTGCCCGGTTGACGGCGGGCGGCACGCGGCCCTCGCGCCGTCCCTGCGGCCCGCCGCGTCGCCTGCGTCCCGGCAGCCTTGCGCATGAACGCAAACCACTTGCATGTCGTGTCGTATGCTTGCGCTCATGACGCGACGGCTTGCCGAGGTAGCGAAGAAGGTCGGGGTCAGTGAGGCCACCGTCAGCCGGGTGCTGAACGGGAAGCCGGGGGTGTCGGAGGGCACCCGGCAGGCGGTGCTCACGGCGCTCGACGTGCTGGGGTACGAGCGGCCGACCCAGTTGCGGGGGAACCGGGCGCGCCTGGTCGGGCTGGTGCTGCCGGAGCTGCAGAACCCGATCTTCCCGGCCTTCGCCGACATCGTGGGGGCGGCCCTCGCGCAGCAGGGCCTGACGCCTGTGCTGTGCACGCAGACGACGGGCGGGGTCTCGGAGGCGGACTATGTCTCGCTCCTGCTCCAGCAGCACGTCTCCGGTGTGGTCTTCGCCGGGGGCTTGTACGCGCAGGCGGACGCGCCGCACGACCACTACCGCCTGCTGGCGGAGCGGAACCTGCCGGTGGTGCTGATCAACGCCGCCATAGAGGACCTCGGCTTCCCGAGGGTGTCGTGCGACGACGCGGTCGCCGTGGAGCAGGCCTGGCGGCATCTGGCCTCGCTCGGCCACGAGCGGATCGGGCTGCTGCTCGGTCCCTCCGACCACATGCCCTCGCGGCGCAAGCTCGCCGCGGCGCGGGCCGCGGCCGCGGCGGCAGGCGGCTCGCTGCCGGACGAGCACGTCGGGCGGGCGATGTTCACACTGGAGGGCGGTCAGGCCGCGGCTGCCAAGCTCTGGGAGCGCGGGGTCACCGGGATCATCTGCGCCAACGACCCGATGGCCCTCGGGGCGGTGCGGGCGGCGCGGCGGCTGGGGCTGTCGGTGCCCGCGGATGTGTCGGTGATCGGTTACGACGACTCGGCGTTCATGACGTGCACCGACCCGCCGCTGACCACCGTGCGGCAGCCGATCGAGGCGATGGGCCGCACCGCCGTCGAACTGCTCGCGTTGAAGATCGCGGGCAAGCAGGTGGCCTCCGACGAACTGCTGTACGAGCCCGAACTGGTCGTCCGCGGGACGACGGGGCCCGTGCGCGGCTGAGCGGCCGCACGCCCCCGCGGACCGGGCGGTTCCGATAACACCGGAACCGCCCGGTCCGCGTTTGCGGCCTCGGCGTTCCCGTTTCGTCAACACCCGTTGCGACTTCGCTGCCCAGCTGCGCAAGCTGGTCGATGATTTGCGAAATCTGCGCGACATCTTGCGGACACCTGTGTGTGGTGCTTGAGTGTGCGACGCCCCCGCTGCGTGTGGTCGGGGGCTTCGACGCTTATGCCCGAAGGGGACCACCGATGAGAAGCTCCTGGTTCCGCCCCGCCCGCCGTGCCTCCGCGGCCACCCTCGTCTCCGCACTGGCCCTGGCCGTCCTGACCGCCTGCGGCACCAGCAGCAGCGCGGGCAACGACGACAACCCGCGCGGCGGCGCGTCCGACCCCACCGCCCCGCTGGACCCGAAGGCCAAGGTCACGCTGACCATCGACTGCATGCCGCCGGCCGCGAAGAAGGCGGAACTCAAGGAGTGGAAGGAGGACGTCGCCGCCTTCAACAAGAAGTACCCGAACGTGACGATCGACGGTAAGTCGACGCCCGGCCAATGCCTGGAGCCGGCCCGCTTCACGGCGGCGCTGAAGGCCAAGTCGCAGCCTGACGTGTTCTACACCTACTTCACCGACCTGGAGCAGGTGCTCGACAACGACGGCGCCGAGGACATCAGCGCGTACGTCACCGACAAGACCGTCCCCGCGCTGGCGGACATCGACCCCGACGTGCTCGGCGTCCTGAAGAAGGACGGCAAGCTCTACGGGCTGCCCACCAGCAACTACCGCATGGGCCTGCTCGTCAACCGCAAGCTCTTCACCCAGGCCGGGCTCGACCCCAACAAGCCCCCGGCCACCTGGGAGGAGGTCCGCACCGCGGCCAAGGCCATCGCGGCGCTCGGCAAGGGCATAGCCGGCTTCGGCGAGTACAGCGCGCAGAACACCGGCGGCTGGCACTACACCGCGACGACGTACGGCCTGGGCGGCGAGATCGTCTCCCCCGACGGCACCAAGGCGGCCTTCAACACCGACCTCGGCAAGCAGATCGTGCAGAACCTGCACGACATGCGCTGGACCGACGACAGCATGGGCAAGACCCAGCTGCTGAAGTGGGGCGACCTGCAGAAGCAGATGGCCGCGGACAAGCTCGGCATGTTCCTGGCCGCGCCCGACGACATCACGTACATGGTCCAGCAGCTCGGCGCCGACTACGCCAACTTCGGAATGGGCCCGATCCCCGGCGGCAAGGCCACCCTCTTCGGCGGCAACGACTACATGATCAAGAAGGGCAGCTCGCCCGACAAGATCAAGGCCGCCATCGCCTGGCTGAACTTCAAGACACTCACCCCTGGCGCGGGCCAGTTCGACTACGCGCGCAGCAAGGCGGACGGCCTCCCCGTCGGTCTGCCCCAGCCGGCCTTCTTCACCGGTGCCAGCAAGACCAAAGACGACCAGTTGAAGGCCGCCAGCGCCACCATGCCGGTCGAGAACTTCCGCGCCTTCATGGACAACCCGGTCCCCGGCAAGGCCGAGCCGCCGAAGGCCCAGGAGATCTACAAGGTCCTGGACAACGTGATGTCCGGCGTACTGACCAACAAGAACGCGGACGCCGCCAAGCTGCTGGCCACTGCCGAGACCCAGGTCAACCAGGTTCTCGCCAACCAGTAGCCCAGGCCCCCTCGGCACCCGGCACCCAGGAGCGACGATGTCGGCCCCCAGCGCCCCCACCCTGCCCGCCAGCACTCCCGCGAAGAGCCGGTCGCGCCGTACGGTGCGCCGCCCCGCCCCGGACGGCCGCCGTCCGGGGCGGGCCGGCCGCTCCCTGCGCCGCAACCTCACCGCGCACGGCTTCCTGATCGGCGCCGTGCTCTGCTTCGGGTTCTTCTCCTGGTACCCGATGGTCCGGGAGGTCCTGCTGGCCTTCCAGAAGACCGAGGACGGCAACATCACCTGGGCCGGCTGGTCGAACCTTGACTACGTCTTCCACGACCCGGCGTTCTGGCAGGCATGGCGCAACACCCTGCTGTACACCGGCCTGGCCCTGCTGCTCGGCTTCGCGGTGCCTTTCCTCGTCGCACTGCTGTTCAACGAACTGCGGCACGCGCGGGGCTAC
The DNA here is from genome assembly GCF_965342175.1 of Actinacidiphila sp. bgisy167. Classification (GTDB taxonomy): domain Bacteria; phylum Actinomycetota; class Actinomycetes; order Streptomycetales; family Streptomycetaceae; genus Actinacidiphila. The sequence continues at coordinate 3,285 of NZ_CBDRBL010000091.1, read as the reverse complement.
CTCAGGCTGCTGGTCTACCTGCCGGTGATGCTGCCGCCGGTGGCCTCGGTGCTGCTCTTCAAGAACCTCTACAACCCCGAGTACGGCCTGTTCAACCGCATCCTGGAGGTGCTGCACCTCCCCCAGCAGCAGTGGCTGCAGTCGACCAGCACCTCGATGCTGTCGGTGGTCGTCGCCGCCACGTGGATGAACATGGGCGGAGCCACCCTGATCTACCTGGCCGCCCTCCAGGGCATCCCCGGCGAGCTCTACGAGGCCGCCGAACTCGACGGCGCCGGGCTCCTGCGCAAGATCTGGCACGTGACGATCCCCCAGACCCGGCTGATCCTGTCGCTGATGCTGCTCATGCAGATCATCGCCACGATGCAGGTCTTCACCGAGCCCTTCCTGCTGACCGGCGGGGCCGGCCCGGAGGGCTCCACTCTCACCGTCGTCTACCTGATCTACCAGTACGCCTTCAACTTCAACAACTACGGCGGCGCCGCGGCGCTCGGCCTGGTCCTGCTCGTACTGCTGGCGGTCTTCTCCGCCGGCTACGTGCGGCTCAGCCGGGTCGCGGACGAGTAGGGCGGGAGCCACCGATGAGCAGCAGCACCCGAACGCTGATTTCACCGACCCAGCTGGCGAGCCGCCGCGGCAAGGCCCTCTACCGGGCCGTGCTCGCCCTGGTACTGGCCGCCTTCACGCTGGTCTTCCTCGGCCCGCTGTACTGGATGGCCGCAGGCGGCCTGAAGTCCACCGAGGAGTTCGCGCGGATCCCGCCCACCGCCTTCCCGCAGGCCCTCCACCCCGGGAACTACACGAGCGCCTGGGACGTGATGGACCTGTCCCACCTGCTCCTCAACACGCTCTGGTACGCCGTCGGGGCGCTCGCCTTCCAGCTGGTGTTCGACGTGGCGGCCGCCTACTCGCTGTCCAAGCTCCGCCCGGTGCTGGGCAACGTGATCCTCGGGATGATGCTCGCCACGCTGATGATCCCGGCCACGGTCCTGGTCGTACCGCAGTACCTGACCGTGCTGGACGTTCCGGTCTTCCAGCGCAACCTGCTCAACTCGCCCTGGGTGATCTGGCTGCCGTCGGTCACCAACGCCTTCAACATCTTCCTGCTGAAGCGGTTCTTCGACTCGGTCCCGCAGGAACTGCTGGACGCCTCCGCCATCGACGGAGCCTCCCCGCTGCGCACCCTGTGGTCGATCGTCCTGCCGATCTCCCGCCCGATCCTCGGAGTGGTCTCCATCTTCGCGGTCGTCGGGGTCTGGAAGGACTTCCTCTGGCCGATGCTCACCCTGCCCGACCCGACGAAGCAGACGCTCAATGTCGGCATCTACTCGCTCGCCAGCGGGGTGCCGGAGAACTGGCTGCTCGCAGCACTCGTGATGGCCTCGGTGCCCACCCTGCTGATCTTCCTGATCTTCCAGCGCAACATCATGAGCGGCCTCACCGCCGGAGGCCTCAAGGGCTGAGACCCTGCCCCGGCGGCCTCCGGCCGCACCTGTCCAGCACCACGCCGCCCGCCGCGGGCGGACGGCGCGGTCCCAGCTGCCCGAAAGGACCAGTGACGTGGCAGACACCCACCCGGCCGAGGCCACCGACGCGTGGTGGCGCGGCGCCGCCATCTACCAGGTGTACGCACGCAGCTTCGCCGACGGAGACGCGGACGGCACCGGCGACCTCGCCGGGGTGCGGTCCAGACTGCCGTATCTGGCCGCGCTGGGCGTGGACGCTCTCTGGTTCAACCCCTGGTATCCCTCGCCGATGGCCGACGGCGGCTACGACGTCGCCGACTACCGGGCCATCGACCCGGCCTTCGGGACCCTGGCCGAGGCCGAGAAGCTGATCGCCGAGGCGCGCGCCCTGGGCATCCGCACCATCATCGACATCGTCCCGAACCACGTCTCCGACCGGCACGTCTGGTTCCGGGCGGCCCTCGCGGCCGGGCCGGGCAGTGCCGAGCGGGGGCTGTTCCACTTCCGCTCCGGCCGCGGCGAGGACGGCGAACTGCCGCCCAACGGCTGGCGCTCCCAGTTCGGCGGCCCCGCCTGGACCCGCCTCCCGGACGGCGACTGGTACCTGCACCTGTTCGCCCCGGAGCAGCCCGACCTCAACTGGGCCCACCCCGCCGTACGGCAGGAGCACGAGGACGTGCTGCGCTTCTGGTTCGACCGCGGCGTGGCCGGGGTGCGCATCGACTCGGCCGCCATGGTCGCCAAGGACCCGGCGCTGCCCGACTTCGTGGAGGGCACCGACCCGCACCCCTACATCGACCGCGACGAGCTGCACGACATCTACCGCTCCTGGCGCGCCGTCGCCGACTCCTACGAGGGGGTGCTGATCGGCGAGGTGTGGCTAGCGGACACCGAGCGCTTCGCCCGCTACCTGCGTCCCGACGAGCTGCACACCGCCTTCAACTTCGACTTCCTCGCCTGCCCCTGGGAACCGGAGCGGCTGCGCGCCTCCATCGACGCGACCCTGGCCGCGCACGCCCCGGTCGGGGCGCCGGCGACCTGGGTGCTGGCCAACCACGACGTCACCCGTACCGTCACCCGCTACGGACGCCGCGACACCGGTTTCTCCTTCGCCGCCAAGGCCCACGGCATCCCGACGGACGTCGAGCTCGGCACCCGGCGCGCCCGCGCCGCCGCCCTGCTCACCCTGGCCCTGCCGGGCTCGGTCTACCTCTACCAGGGCGAGGAACTCGGGCTGCCCGAGGTCGAGGACATCCCGGCCGAACTGCTGCAGGACCCCATGTACTTTCGTTCCGGCGGCACCGACCCGGGCCGCGACGGCTGCCGGGTGCCGCTTCCCTGGTCGGGGGACACGCCTCCGTACGGTTTCGGGGGTGACCGGCCCTGGCTGCCGCAGCCGGCCGGCTGGGCGCGCTACACCGCTGAGGCGCAGGAGGCGGACCCCGGCTCCATGCTGAACCTGTACCGGACCGCGCTGGTGCTGCGCCGCGCCGAGCCGGGCCTCGGCGAGGGCCCGATGGAGTGGTGCGACGGTCCCGCTGGCGTGCTCGCCTTCCGCCGTGAGGGCGGCTTCGGCTGTGTGCTCAACCTGTCCGGGGAGCCCGTCCCGCTCCCCGTCCACCGACAGCTCCTGCTGGCCAGCGGGCCGCTCGCCGCGGACGGCCGGCTTCCCGAGGACGTCTGCGTGTGGCTGCGCCTGGACGACCCGGCCGGACCCGGCGGGAGGGCGGCGCACACGTCCTGAGACCGCGAACGCCGAGGGCGGGGGGGGGGGGGGGGGGGGGGTGGGAGGGGGGGGGGGGGGGGGGGGGGGGGGGGG
>NZ_CBDRBL010000090.1:0-27709 GCF_965342175.1 Actinacidiphila sp. bgisy167 | reverse complement strand
GCGGCGCCGCGGGCCCGCGGCTGCGGATGGTGGGCCCCGGTGGCCTGCTCGGTCATCTGGTTCTCATCTCTCAGGAGTGTGAGGGTGCAGAGGGCGGTATGTCTGGTTCCCAGGCAACAAAAAACCCCTCGTGCCAGAGGCAGGCGAGGGGAGCGCGTCGACGCTTTCCACGAGGCGGTCAGAAGCCCGGGTCAGCCGACGCGCTGTCCAAGTACGAGAATTCGGGTGCGCATGGGATTGACCTTCCTCCTCGCGAGCCTGGAGTGTCAAGCGGGTGGGACGGCGGTCTCAGTATGTGAGCACAAATCGTCCGCCCTCTGGGTGGTGCCGCGTCCGGAAGGGCGGCCGCCTTCCGGCGGGACGGGCCCGTCGGGCACGGGATAGCCCCCGCACGCCAGCGAGGAGCGCAGCCGGGGCTCGTCCAGCGGCCCGGCGAACGCCATGCCCTGGCCGTGGGTGCAGTTCAGCTCGCGCAGGGCCAGCACCTGCTCCGGGCGGTCCACGCCCTCGGCCACCGAGCGGATCCCGAGGTCCTCGGCGATGCGCAGCAGCCCGGCGGTGATCTTCCACAGCCGGGGCGACTCCGCGACGCCTTCGGTGAGCCCCCGGTCCAGCTTGAGCACGTCGACGGGGAGCCGCCGCAGCGCCTCCAGGGGTGCGAAGCCGGCGCCGAACCCCTCCAGGGCGATGCGCACCCCCAGCCGGCTCAGCGCCGTCAGCCGCCGCTCCAGCTCGTCCAGGGAGATCCGCGGGTCCTGGTCGGCTACCTGCAGGACGAGGGAGTCCGGCGCCAGCCCGTGCCGTTCGAGCAGGGCCTCGACGTCCTTGGGGGGCAGCTCCCGGTGCATCAGGCGCCGGGTGGACAGCCGTACGGCGACGGGCACCGGGCAGCCCGCCGCGTGGCGCTGCGCGGCCTGGTCCACCGCCTCCTCCAGCAGCCAGCGGGCCAGTTGCGCCGTGCGGTCGGTGTCCTCGGCGACCCGCAGGAACTCCGCGGGGGTGAAGAGGACGCCCTGCGCGGAGCGCCAGCGGGCCTGCGCCTCGACCGCCGTCACCTCGCCGGTGCCGAGGTCGACCACGGGCTGGTGGAGCAGGGCGAACTCGCCGTCCCGCAGCGCCGCGCGCAGCCGTCCGGCGAGCTCGGCGCGGCGCACCACCTCTGCCTGCATGGCGGGCGCGTACACCTCCACCCGCCCCTTGCCGGCCTGCTTGGCCCGGTACATCGCCAGGTCGGCGTTGCGGAGCAGCTCCCCCGGGCTGACCCCCGGGTCGGCGAAGGCCACTCCGATGCTTGCGGCCACCCGTACATCCGTGCCGTCCACCCGGTAGGGCTCGGAGAGGGCGGCGCGGAGCCGGTCGGCGACCTCGTGCACCTGGTACTCGCGCAGATGGCGGTCGGCGCTGGTGCCGCGGATGAGGGCGGCGAACTCGTCACCGCCCAAGCGTGCGGCGGTGTCGCCGGCGCGCACCGAGTCGCGCAGGCGTCGCGCCGCCTGCACGAGGAGTTCGTCGCCGGCCTGGTGGCCGACGGTGTCGTTGACCGCCTTGAAGCCGTCCAGGTCGATGAAGAGCACCGCTGTGGTGCCGGTGTCGCCGTCGCCGGCCCGGCGTCCGCCGATCGCCTGGCGGATCCGCTCGGTGAACAGGGCCCGGTTGGGCAGGTCGGTGAGCGGGTCGTGCTCGGCGTTGTGCTGCAGTTGGGCCTGGAGCCTGACCCGCTCGGTGACGTCGCGGCTGTTGAAGATCAGGCCGCCCTGGTGGCGGTTGACGCTCGACTCGACGTTGAGCCAGCTGCCGTCTCCGTGCCGTATACGGCACTCGATGCGGGTGGCGGGCTCCTCGGCCGCGTGGGCGGCCAGGAAGCGGCGCACCTCGTGCACCACCCGGCCCAGGTCCTCGGGGTGGATGTGGGTGGCGAACTCGGTGCCGACCCACGTCTCGGGATCACAGCCGTACACCCCCTTGGCGGCGGGGCTGACATAGCGCAGTACACCGGTCGGCGAGGCGATCATGATGACGTCGCTGGAGCCCTGCACGAGCGAGCGGAAGTGGTTCTCCTTCTGGGCCAGTTCCTGGGTGAGGGCCATGTTGTCCAGCAGCATGATGCCCTGCCGTACGACGAGGGCGAGGACGACGGCGCAGCCGGTCAGGAGCACCACCCGGTCGCTCTTGCGGCCGTCGATCACGTTGTAGAGGATGCCGAGCACGCAGACCGCGGCGGCCAGGTACGGGGTCAGCGCCGCCAGTGAGCCGCTCACCCGGTGGGCCTGCTCCTGCTGCCGCTCGGCGGAGCTCCGCCCACCGACCCAGGGTGCGTAGGCGAGCAGCATGCTGCCGGCGAACCATCCCGCGTCCAGGATCTGGCCGGAGGTGTAGTGCTCGCGCAGCAGGGGCGAGGTGAAGAGCGCGTCGCACAGCACGGTGAGCGCCAGTGAGGCGATGGCCGTGTTCACCGCCGCCCGGTTCGCCGTCGAGCGCCGGAAGTGCAGCGCCAGCACCACGCTCACCAGCGTGATGTCCAGCAGCGGATACGCCAGCGACAGGGCGATGCGCGCGGTGCTGTGCCCCTCCCACAGGGCCGTCTGGGCCAGGGCCAGGGTCCAGGAGAGGGTCAGCAGGGAGCCGCCGATGAGCCAGGCGTCCAGGCCGAGGCAGACCCAGCCGGCCCGGGTGACCGGCCGCTTGGCGAGCACCAGAAGCCCGATGATCGCGGGCGGGGCGAAGAGCAGGAAGCAGAAGTCGGCGACCGAGGTGCGCGGCACATCGCCCTGCAGCACGACCTCGTACCAGCCCCAGATGCCGTTGCCCAGCGCCACCATGAGGGAGGAGACGGCGAACAGCGCCCATGCGGGGCGGTGCCGGTCGGCGGCTGCCCTGCGGACGTACACCAGGCAGGAGACGGCCGCCGCCAGCGCGGCCGCGGAGAGCCCGAAGTCGCCCATGACCATGGCCAGGCGGCTCGAGCCCCAGCCGAAGGCCGACCCGATGGCGTACCCGCCGCAGAGCAGGGCCAGCAGCATCTGGGGCAGCAGACCGGTCCGTCTGCCCGGCGCGGAGGCCTGCGAGAGGACCGCACCGGGCGCGCTCACGGTGTCGTCCCGCGGAACCGTGAGCGTCCCCGGCACGGTGTGCCGTGGTCCAGCGTCGGATGCTCTCTCCATTGGCCGTGCATCGCCCGTCGCCCCCCATCAAGTCCTGAGTCGTTCCACGTCGGTTCGCGGCACACCGGGCCACGCCGTTCGTGTTCCCCCGTCCGGGACGATACACCAGTCCAGTCACTCAGGGACATAATTCCTCTACACAGAGTCACCACAGGTAGCGCCCTGCCCCACGCGTGCGGCACCCGGTGCCAGAGACGCACTCAGGTGGTCATGACGACGTTCACGAGGTCCTGGCCGGTGGTGAAGCGGTGCAGCTGCTCGCGGAGCAGCCGCCTGGCGCGGGGCAGGAAGGCGGAGGTGCTGCCGCCGACGTGCGGGCTGATCAGGACGCCCGGAGCGTGCCACAGCGGGTGCCCCGCGGGCAGCGGCTCCGGGTCGGTGACATCGAGTGCCGCCTGGAGGCGGCCGGCCTCCAGCTCCGCGAGGAGCGCCTCGGTGTCCACGACGGGGCCGCGAGCGACGTTCACCAGCAGGGCCCCGTCCTTCATCCCGGCCAGGAAACGGGCGTCGGCCAGGTGGTGGGTGCCCGGGGTGAGCGGGGTCGACAGGATGACCGCGTCGGCCCGGGGCAGCAGCCGGGGCAGCTCCTCCATGGCGTGCACCGGGCCGCGCGGGGAGCGCCGGGCCAGCCGCGCGACCCGGGTGACCTGGCATTCGAAGGGGACGAGCCGGTCCTCGATGGCGGCGCCGATCGATCCGTAGCCGACGATGAGCACCTGCCGGTCCGCGAGGGCCGGATAGAAGCCGGCGTGCCACTCCTCCGCGTCCTGGCCGCGCACGAAGCGGGGGATGCCGCGCAGCGCCGCCAGGGTCAGGGTGACGGCCAGCTCGGCGGTGCTGGTCTCGTGCACCCCGCGGGCGTTGCACAACCGCACACCCGGGGAGAGCTGCTGGAGGTACGGCATGACGTGGTCGACGCCCGCGCTGAGGGTCTGCACGACCCTCAGCGCGGACATGCGGGGCAGCGGACGGCCGGCGACCTCCGGGCCCTTCATGTAGGGCACCACATAGAACGCGGCGTCGGCGGGGTCGGCCGGGTACTCCTCCTCGCCGTCCCAGAAGACGTAGTCGAGTTCGGCGGGCAGACCTTCGACGTCCTGCGCGGGGATCGGGAGCCAGACCGTGGGGCGGTGGTTCCGGGTGATGTCAGCCATGGTCAGGAGGCTATGGCACAGTGGGGCGGCGCGAGAGGTCAGCGGAGGTCATCCAGGTGGAGCGCAGAACGGTCGGATCGGCGGCTCTGGAGGTGGGCGCCGTAGGCCTGGGATGCATGCCGATGAGCTGGGCCTACACGGCCTCCCGGCAGGACGGGGAGTCGTCGCTGCGGGCCGTGCACGCGGCGGTCGACCACGGTACGACGCTGCTGGACACCGCCGACATGTACGGGCCGTTCACCAACGAACTGCTGCTGGGGCGGGTGCTGAAGGAGCGCAGGCGGGAGGTCTTCGTCTCCACCAAGTGCGGTCTGCTCGTCGGCGAGCAGCACCTGGTGGCCAACGGCCGCCCCGCGTACGTGAAGCGGGCCTGCGACGCGTCGCTGCGCCGGCTGCAGACCGATGTGATCGACCTCTACCAGCTGCACCGCGCCGACCCCGAGGTCCCGGTCGAGGAGACCTGGGGCGCGATGGCGGAGCTCGTCGCGGCCGGGAAGGTCCGGGCGCTGGGGTGGTGCGCGGTGGGCGCGAGGGCGGCGCGGCGGGCGGGCGCGGGCATGTACGACGAGACACTGCGGCAGTTGCGCCGTGCCCAGCAGGTCTTCCCGGTGAGCTGCGTGCAGGCCGAACTGTCGGTGTGGTCGCCCGAGGCGCTGGCCGCGCTGCTGCCCTGGTGCACCCAGCGCGGGGTCGGCTTCATGGCGGCGATGCCGCTCGGCAACGGCTTCCTGACCGGCACGCTCACCCCCGGCCAGGGCTTCGAGCCGAACGACGTACGGGCCCGCCATCCCCGGTTCACCGCCGAGATGATGGCCGCCAACCAGCCGATCGTCGCGGGCCTGCGCCGGGTCGCCGAAGCGCACGGGGCGACTCCCGCGCAGGTCGCGCTGGCCTGGGTGCTGGCCCAGGGCCCGCAGGTCGTGCCGATCCCCGGGGCGAAGCGGCGGCGGTGGACGGTGGAGAACGCCGGGGCCGCGGAACTGCGGCTGACCGCGGAGGACTTCGCGGAGATCGCGGCGCTGCCTCCGGCGCGGGGCTCCTGGGACTGACCGCGAATCCGCCGGTACGGCGCACACCCGGCGCGGCGACGGGGCCCGTGCGGAGCGGCCCTTGGGCGGGGCCCGCCCGGGCGGCCGTCACCACCGGGGCGCACGCGGGCGCGGGGACGCCCCTGGGGGCGGAAGGACCGAAAAGGCACCGCTGACGTCCGTCACGCGTGGCGGGAACCGCGAACGGCCGGGCGGTGTAGCGAGAGATGTGATGTCCTTGGATTCCGAGCCGGACAACCTCGGGGAGAAGAACGTGGGACGCCGTGCCGCCGTCGTGACCGCCGCGCTGGCCGGTGCCGCGCTGCTCGCCACCGGGTGTTCCGCCGGCGGTGGTTCCGCCCCGGCTCCCCCGGGTTCCGCTCCGGCCTCCGCCACCGCGTCGGCACCCGCCTCCGCCGGCGGCGACGAGTCCCCGGCCCCGGCGAGGGGCACGGCGAAGGTGACCGGCACGGTCGCGACCGGGCTCGGCACTCCATGGGGCGTCGCCGCGCTGCCGGGAGGCGATCTGCTGGTGGCCTCCCGGGACACCGGGAGGATCGACCGGGTGGCCGCGGGCAGCGGCCGCGCGACCCGCGTCGGTACGGTGCCCGGGGTCTCCGCGGGCGGCGAGGGCGGCCTGCTGGGGCTCGCGGTGTCGCGTGACTTCGCCACCGACCGCCTGGTCTACGCGTACTTCACCACCGACTCGGACAACCGCATCGCGCGGATGCTCTACGACCCGTCGAAACCGGCCGGGGAACAGCTGGGCGCTCCCGACACGATCCTGCGCGGCATCCCGCACGGCGCCATCCACAACGGCGGGCGGATCGCCTTCGGGCCCGACGGCATGCTCTACGCGGGCACGGGCGAGAGCGGCGCACAGGGCCTGGCGCAGGACAAGAAGTCCCTGGGCGGCAAGATCCTGAGGATGACCCCGGAGGGCGAGCCCGTGCACGGCAATCCCGAGGCGGACTCCGTCGTCTACTCCTACGGACACCGCAATGTGCAGGGTCTGGCCTGGGACAGCGAGGGCAGGCTGTGGGCCTCGGAGTTCGGGCAGCACACCTGGGACGAGCTGAACCTGATCGAGCCGGGGAGGAACTACGGCTGGCCGGTCGTGGAGGGCCTCGCCCACCGAGACGGCTATGTGGACCCGGTCGCGCAGTGGCGCACCGACGACGCGTCGCCCAGCGGCATCGCTTACGCGGACGGCTCGATCTGGATGGCCTCGCTGCGCGGCGCCCGCCTGTGGCGGATCCCCCTGGCGGGTACGAAGCCCGCGGCCGACCCGCAGGCGTTCCTCGTCGGCGAGTACGGCAGGCTCCGCACCGTCGTCACCGATCCCGCCGGCGGGCTGCTGCTGACCACCAGCAACACCGACGGCCGCGGCGAACCGCGCAAGGGCGACGACCGCATCCTGCGGCTGGACGTGAGCTGACCGAAGACGCCGAGGGGGCGGGATGTGCAACGTCGCGGGCGGCAGCCGACCCGGTTCGACAAGCCCGCCGTCCGGTGCCCGGCCACCGCCCACGTCGCCGCCGTCAACGAACGGTTCGACCTCTCACGACAGGCGGCCTGCTCGTCGCGCCTGGTCCAGACGGGGCCCTGATCGGTCCAGGTGACACCCTTGTTGCGGCAGAGGCAGAAGGGGTGGCCGATGGGGTCGGTGTAGACGCGGAAGCCGTAGCCCTCGGGGCCGACGCAGTCTCGCTGCAGGGTCGCGCCGAGGGCGAGGACGCGCCGCTCCTCGGCCTCGATGTCGTCGACTTCGAAGTCGAGGTGGAACTGCTTGGGGTGCGCGCTGTCGGGCCACTGCGGGGCGCGGTAGTCCTCCACCTGGATGAAGGCCAGTTCGACCTCGCCGAACGTGATACCGGCCCAGTGCTCGTTACTGCCGTCCTTGACCGGGAGCCCCACCACCTTCGAGTAGAAGGCCGCCAGTTTCATGGTGTCCGGGCAATCGATGATGAAGTCGGTCAGTCGTAGCATCCGGCGATCCTGCCACAGGATCGAAGTCCTGGGCAGACGTACGCTCAGATGCCGAGGGCCTTGCGGGAGTCGGGCTCCTGAGCCGCGCCGGGTACATCCGCCGCCGGTCCTTCGACGCAGATCCTCGGCAGCCGACTCTCCAGCCACCGCGGCAGCCACCAGTTCCAATCGCCCAGCATGTGCATCAGCGCCGGAACGAGCAGGGTCCGCAGGACGAACGCGTCGAGCGCGACGGCGGCCGCCAGGCCGATGCCGAACATCGCGATCACCCGGTCGCCGCTGAGCACGAAGGCCAGGAAGACGGAGATCATGATGACCGCGGCGGAGGTGATCACACGGCTGGTCTCGGCGAGGCCGACCCGCACCGCGCGGCGGTTGTCCCGGGTCTCGCGCCACTCCTCGTACATGCGGCTGACGAGGAAGACCTGGTAGTCCATGGAGAGCCCGAAGAGCACCGAGACCATGATCACAGGCAGGAAGGGCTCGATCGGTCCGGCGGCCCCCAGCCCCAGGAGCTCACTCCCCCAGCCCCACTGGAAGACCGCGACCACGATGCCGAAAGAGGAGGCGACGGCCGCGACGTTCATGACCGCGGCCTTGAGCGGGATGCCGATGCTGCGGAAGGCCAGCAGCAGGAGCAGGCAGCCCAGGCCGATGACGGAGCCCACGAAGAGCGGCAGCTTGCCGACGATCACCGAGGCGAAGTCCTCGTAGCCCGCGGTGACCCCGCCGACGTACACCTCGAGCGAGGTTCCCTCGGTGGCCTTGGGGATGACGTCGTGGCGCAGGTGGTCGACGAGCCGGTCGGTGGCCTGGTCCTGGGGGGAGGTGGTGGGGACGACGTCGACGACGTCCAGCCCGCTGCCGTGCTGCGCCTGCTCCATGTGCACCGCAGCGACGCCCTCGGTGCGCCCCAGGACCACGGTGAGCTGCTCCAGGGCCGCGCGGTCGGCGGCGTCGCCGGACTTGGCGACGAGTTGCAGCGGGCCGTTGAAGCCCGGGCCGAAGCCTTCGGAGAGCATGTCGTACGCCTGGCGGGTGGTGGTGCCCGCGGCGCTGTTGCCCTGGTCGGAGGCGCCGAGGTGGAGGGAGGTCGTGGGCAGGGCCAGCACGAGCATGACCACGGCGGCGACCGCACCGAGGATCTTGGGGTGGCGCTCGACGAAGACGGACCAGCGGGCCGCGAACCCGGTCGGCAGCTCCGGCTGCGGCCCGTGCTCGACGAGCCGGCGCCGCTCCCGGCGGCTGAGCGCCTTCATGCCGATCGTGCCCAGCAGCGCGGGCAGCAGCGTCACCGAGGAGGCGACGGTGAGGATCACGGTGAGGGAGGCGGCGATCGCGACGCCGTTGAGAAAGGACAGCCGCAGGATCAGCATGCCGAGCAGGGCCACGCAGACCGTGCCGCCGGCGAAGACCACCGCCCTGCCGGTCGTGGCGACCGCCTTCTCTGCCGCCTCCCGCACCGGCAGGCCCTGTTTGAGGCCTCTGCGGTGGCGGGTGACGATGAACAGGGCGTAGTCGATGCCGACGCCCAGCCCGATGAGCATGCCGAGCATCGGCGCGAAGTCGGCGACCCGGACCAGGTGGCCGAGCAGTTCGATCGCCATGTAGGCCGTGCCCACACTGACCAGCGCGGTGATGATCGGCATGAACATCGCGAAGAGGGAGCCGAAGGCCGCCAGCAGCACCACGGCCGCGACAGCGACGCCCACGACCTCGCTCAGGTGCCCGCCGCCGCCCTCGGTGAGCGCGATGGCGCCGCCCCCCAGGGCGACCTGGGTGTTTCCGTCGGCGGCGGCCCGGGCCGTGTCGACGACCTTCTGCACCTGGTCGGCGTGCAGGTCGTCCGAGGGCCGGTCGAACATCACGGTCGCGTAGGCGGTGTGACCGTCCGCGCTGATCTGCCGGGCGCCCTCGGTGCTGTAGGGACTGGTCACCGAGGCGACCCCGGGAAGCTCCGCCACCTTGTCCAGCGTGCCGGTCAGCCGCTCCCTGACCGACGCGACGCCGACGGTGCCCTTGTCGGTGTGCCAGACGATCGTGTCGCTGTCGCCGGCCGACCCCGGGAAGGCCTGCTTCAACAGGGCGGTGGCCCTGCTGGAGTCGGTGCCCTTGATGTCGTAGTCGTTCGAGTAGGCCGACCCGGCGACCAGGGCCGCCGTGGACAGACCGAGGAGGGCGACGAGCCACAGCAGAACGACCGCGAGCCTGCGGTCGAGACACCAGCGGGCGAGTGCAGCCATTGGTCTCCCTGGGATCACGTGGATCGCTCAGGCCCGGGTGGAGCCCGCGAGGACCACGACATGTACGTCCTCGACTGAACCAGGAAGAAAAGATCGTTGGCCGGATTCGTGCGTTTAATCACACCCTGTGAGGGGAATTTATGCCGCCCCTACATGCGGCGGACCTGCGGCGACGCGAAAGGGGGACGGGCCCCTTGCGGAGCCCGCCCCTTCGCAGCGCACCGGCCGTGCCGGCCGTGCCGGATCAGCCCTAAACGCCCAGCTTCTCCAGTACGAGCTCGCGCACGCGCTTGGCGTCGGCCTGGCCGCGGGTGATCTTCATGACGGCGCCGATGAGGGCGCCCGCCGCCGCGAGGTTGCCACCGCGGATCTTGTCCGCGACGGCGGCGTTGGCCGCGATGGCCTCGTCGACGGCAGCGCCGAGCGCGCCCTCGTCCGAGACGACCTTCAGGCCCCGCTTCTCGACGACCTCGTCGGGCTCGCCCTCGCCGGCCAGCACGCCCTCGATGACCTGGCGCGCCAGCTTGTCGTTGAGGGAGCCCTCGGCCACCAGCGCCGCCACCCGGGCCACCTGGTCCGGGGTGATGGGCAGGGCCGTCAGTTCCACGCCGTCCTCGTTGGAGCGGCGGGCCAGCTCCCCCATCCACCACTTGCGCGCGGCGGCCGCGTCGGCGCCCGCCTCGATGGTGGCCACGATCAGGTCGATCGCGCCGGCGTTGAGCACCGACTGCATCTCGTGGTCGGAGATCCCCCACTGCTCCTGGAGGCGCCTGCGGCGCACCCGCGGCAGCTCCGGCAGGCCGGCCCGCAGCTCCTCGACCCACTCACGTGCCGGGGCGACGGGAACGAGGTCGGGCTCCGGGAAGTACCGGTAGTCCTCGGCCTCCTCCTTGATGCGGCCGGAGGTGGTGGAGCCGGTGTCCTCGTGGAAGTGCCGGGTCTCCTGGACGATCGTGCCGCCGGAGGAGAGCACGGCCGCGTGCCGCTGGATCTCGAAGCGGACGGCCCGCTCGACGCTGCGCAGCGAGTTCACGTTCTTGGTCTCGCTGCGGGTGCCGAACGCCGAGGTGCCGTGCGGGCGCAGCGACAGGTTGACGTCGCAGCGCATCTGGCCCATCTCCATGCGGGCCTCGGAGACGCCCAGCGCCTTGATCAGCTCGCGCAGCTCGGTCACGTACGCCTTGGCGACCTCGGGGGCCCGCTCGCCGGCGCCCTCGATCGGCTTGGTGACGATCTCGATCAGCGGGATGCCGGCCCGGTTGTAGTCCAGCAGCGAGTGCGAGGCGCCGTGGATGCGGCCGGTGGCACCGCCCACGTGCGTGGACTTGCCGGTGTCCTCTTCCATGTGGGCGCGCTCGATCTCCACGCGGAAGACCTCCCCGTCCTCCAGGGCGACGTCCAGATAGCCGTTGAAGGCGATCGGCTCGTCGTACTGGGAGGTCTGGAAGTTCTTCGGCATGTCCGGATAGAAGTAGTTCTTCCGGGCGAAGCGGCACCACTGCGCGATCTCGCAGTTGAGCGCGAGGCCGATCTTGATGGCGGATTCCACGCCGGTGGCGTTGACGGCGGGCAGTGCGCCGGGCAGGCCGAGGCACACCGGGCACACCTGGCTGTTCGGCTCGGCGCCCAGCGCCGTGGAGCAGCCGCAGAACATCTTCGTCTTGGTGCCGAGCTCGACGTGGACCTCGAGGCCCATCACCGGGTCATAGGACGCGAGCGCGTCCTCGTACGACACCAGGTCCGTGACGGTCACAGTCTTGATACCTCTCAGTTCCCCGTCAGGATGCCAACACGTCATCGTCGCCGAGCCGCCGCAGCTGGCGGACCAGCAGGGCCACACCGGTGGCGATGGCGGCGGCACTGACGACCGCGTCGATCAGCAGCAGCGTGTCGCTCTCCGCGCGGCCCCGCTTCAGCTGCCGGGCGACCCCGACCGCGCCGAAGAGCGTCGTGCCGATCGACAGATAGGTGCCGGACTTGCTCTTCTTGAAGCCCTTGGCCTTCTCGAGCTTGCTCACAGGATCGGTGCCTCCTCCAGCAGCGGGTGACCCCAGCGTGCGGTGAACGCCGCCTCGACGGCCGCACCGACACGGTAGAGGCGGTCGTCGGCCATCGCCGGGGCGATGATCTGCAGACCGACCGGGAGCCCGTCCTCGGAGGCGAGGCCGCAGGGCACGGACATGGCGGCGTTGCCCGCCAGGTTGGCCGGGATGGTGCACAGGTCGGCGAGGTACATCGCCATAGGGTCGTCCACGCGCTCGCCGATCGGGAACGCGGTGGTGGGGGTCGTCGGCGAGATCACCACGTCCACCTGCTGGAAGGCACGCTCGAAGTCCCGGGTGATCAGGGTGCGGACCTTCTGGGCGCTGCCGTAGTACGCGTCGTAGTAGCCGGAGCTGAGCGCGTACGTGCCGAGCATGATGCGCCGCTTGACCTCGGGGCCGAAGCCGGCCTCCCGGGTGAGCGCGGTGACGTCCTCGGCGCTGCGGGTGCCGTCGTCGCCGACCCGCAGGCCGTAGCGCAGACCGTCGAAACGGGCCAGGTTGGACGAGCACTCGGAGGGGGCGATCAGGTAGTAGGCGGCGAGCGCGTACTGGAAGGACGGGCAGGACAGCTCGACGACCTCGGCGCCGAGCTCGCGCAGCAGCTCGACGGACTCGTTGAACCGCTCCATGACGCCGGGCTGGTAGCCCTCGCCCGCGAACTCCTTGATGACGCCGACCCGCAGGCCCTTGACGTCGCCATTGCGCGCGGCCTCGACGACCGGCGGGACCGGCGCGTTGATGGAGGTGGAGTCCATCGGGTCGTAGCCCGCGATGACCTCGTGCAGCAGCGCCGCGTCCAGGACGGTGCGGGCGCAGGGGCCGCCCTGGTCCAGCGAGGAGCTGAAGGCGACCATGCCGTAGCGCGAGACACCGCCGTAGGTGGGCTTGACGCCGACCGTGCCGGTGACGGCGGCCGGCTGGCGGATGGAGCCGCCGGTGTCGGTGCCGATGGCCAGCGGGGCCTGGAAGGAGGCGAGGGCGGCGGAGGAACCGCCGCCGGAGCCGCCGGGGATGCGGGTGAGGTCCCACGGGTTGCCGGTGGGGCCGTAGGCGCTGTTCTCGGTGGACGACCCCATGGCGAACTCGTCCATGTTGGTCTTGCCGAGGATGACGATGCCGGCCTGCTTGAGGCGGGCGGTCAGCGTCGCGTCGTACGGCGGGATCCAGCCCTCGAGGATCTTGGAGCCGACGGTCGTCGGGACGCCCTTGGTGGTGAAGATGTCCTTCAGCGCCAGCGGGACGCCCGCGAGCGGGCCGAGCTTCTCACCGGCGGCGCGCTTGTCGTCGACGGCCTTGGCGGCCTTCAGGGCGCCCTCGGTGTCGACGTGCAGGAAGGCGTGCACCTTCTCGTCGACGGCGGCGATGCGGTCCAGGTGGGCCTGGGCGACCTCGACGGCGGAGGCCTCGCCGGAGGCGACCGCGGCGGCGGTCTCGGCGGCGGTGAGCCGGGTCAGATCGGTCATCGTGATCAGTCCTCCCCCAGGATCTGCGGCACCTTGAAGCGCTGCTGCTCCTCGGCGGGCGCGCCGGACAGCGCCTGCGCCGGGGTCAGGCTGGGTCGGACCTCGTCGGGGCGCATGACGTTCGTCAGCGGCAGCGGGTGGGAGGTCGGCGGTACGTCCTCGCCGGCCACCTCGGAGACGCGGGCGACCGCGCCGATGATGGCGTCGAGCTGTCCGGCGAAGTGGTCGAGCTCTTCGTCCTTGAGCTCCAGACGCGACAGCCGGCCGAGGTGGGCGACCTCCTCGCGCGTGATGCCTGGCATGCAGCGATCCTCTGGGGGTGAGTTCGGTCTTTTCGCGCCAATCCTATGGGCGCGGGCGCCCCGGGGGCGAAACGGTTCGCGCTTCGGCTCCCGGAGAGGCCCGGCGGCGGATGTGGAGAGTGCCGATGCGGGTGGGGCCGAGGGGCCCCGCGCGGTCGCCGGGCGCTGGGGAGGATGCCGATTCCCGCCCGTGGCGCCGGGTGCGGGAGGGGACGCCGCGCCCCCGCACCGGGGGTGCGGTACGCGCGGCGCGGTCGGATGTGTGACGCGGCGCCGGGCAGGGTCCGGGCGGGTCGTCAGGCCGGAGCCCGGCGGGGCTCCCAGCGCGCTCTGCCCCCGCGGGCCGGCCCGCGGACGTCACTGGGCGTCGGGGACGGCGGCGCGCTCCTGGGTGGCCTCCAGCTCCGCCGGGCGGCGCCATCCGGAACGGCCCCGCAGCCGCAGCCAGGCCGTGGTCTCCTCCGGGGGCATCGCCGCGGCGACGAGCCAGCCCTGGATCGCGTCGCAGCCCAGGTCCCGCAGGCGCTCCCACGTCTCGTCGTCCTCCACGCCCTCCGCCACGACGAGGAGGCCGAGGGAGTGCGCGAGGTCGACGGTGCAGCGCACGATCTCCGCGTCCTCGGCATCGACGGACAACCGGGCGACGAACGAGCGGTCGATCTTCAGCTCGCTCACCGGAAGCCGGCGCAGGTGCACCAGCGAGGAGTAACCGGTGCCGAAGTCGTCCAGCGACATCTTCACCCCGTGCCCGGTCAGCCCGGCCATGGTGTCGGCGGCCCGCTGCGGGTCGTCCAGCAGCACGTGCTCGGTGATCTCCAACTGCAGCGCCCCCGGCGGGACCCCGTGCCGGGCCAGGCGCGCCGCGACGGCGCCGGCGAAGCCGGGCGAGTGGACGTCACGCGGAGAGACGTTGACGGCGACGGGGACGTCGATGCCCATCGCCCGCCACCGCGCGACCTGCCCGAGGGCGGACTCCAGCACGTACTCGGTGAGCTGCGGCATGAGCCCCGAGGTCTCGGCGATCGCGATGAACTCCTCGGGGCTCACCCGGCCGCGCTCGGGGTGCACCCAGCGGACCAGGGCCTCCAGGCCGGCGACCTTGCCGTCGAAGCGGACCTTGGGCTGGTAGTGCAGCTCGACCTCGCCGCGGTCCAGGGCCCGGCGCAGATCGCCGAGGAGACCGAGGCGGTCGGGGGTGTTGCCGTCACGGGAGGACTCGTACACCTCGACTCCGCTGCGGTCGCGTTTCGCCTGGTACATCGCGACGTCGGCGCGGCGCAGGAGTCCCTCGGCGTCATCGGCGTGGTCGGGGTAGACGGCGACCCCGGCGCTGGCCTCGAGGACCAGCGTCAGGCCCTCGAGGCTCAACGGCGAACTCAGCGCGGCCACCAGGGTCCTGGCGATGCGCTGGGCGCGGGTCGGCGCGTCGCAGGTGGGGAGCAGGACGGCGAACTCGTCTCCGCCCAGCCGCGCGACCTCGGCGCCGCGCGGCAGGGCGAGGCGCAGGCGGTCGGCGATCTGCAGCAGCAGACGGTCCCCGGCCATATGGCCGAGGGTGTCGTTGACGGAGCGGAACTTGTCGAGGTCGATCAGGACGAGGGCGACGCGCTCGCCACTGCGGGCGGCGTCGTCGAGCGCGGTCCAGGTGCGCTCCAGCAGCCACTGACGGTTGGGCAGCCCGGTGAGCGGGTCGCGCAGTTGCTCCTCGGCACGGGCGTGCGCGATCCAGAGCGTGGAGTCCAGCGCGATCAGGGGCACGGCGAACAGCGGCAGCACCAGGGGCAGATCGGCCGCGACGATGATGATCAGCGGCGAGATGCCGAGCAGCGCGACACCGACGAAGCCCTGGCGTATGAGGGCGGTGCGGGCCACGGTGGGCAGCACTCCGGAACGCGGCACGATCGCGTACCACAGCAGCGCGCGGGTCGCAGCCAGGTAGCCGAGTGCGGCGGCGAGCACGGCGGGGACGGCGGCCATCCCCCACGTGGCGGGCTGCCAGGGCTGTTCGACGGACGGGTGGGTGCCGAAGGCGGACAGGACGAGCGCGGCCGCGCCGATGCCCAGGATGTCCACGGAGCCGTGCAGCAGCGCCTCCCGCCACCGGTGCCGGCGGGCCGCGCCGACCAGGACGACGACGGCCAGGCTGACCAGCACCGCGGGCACCCACCCGTAGAGCAGCAGCACGGCGAGGGTCAGAGCGGCGCCGGAGCCGGTGCCGCCCCACCAGCGGTCCCGGCCCATGGCGACCAGATGGCCGACGATGATGCCGGTGAGCACGGCGAACGCCCAACCCTCCTCACCGCCGGGGAAGAAGGTGCCGCCGTCGACGAGCATCCGCACGATGCCCACGACCAGGGCCGTCGCGGCGGCGCCCACGACCGAGTACCTGAGTGCCACTGCGGGCAGCACCGGCGCGGCCGGCCTGAGCAGCCGCTGCGCCGGTCCGGCGCTGTCCGTCGGTTCCATGCCCGTACCCTCTCGCAGCAGCGTGTGCCGTTCCACCACACGCCCCTGCCCGCGGCATTGACCGCCGGGCTGCTGGAGGGCCGGTGCCCGGAAGGCGCGCCTTCCAACAGTAGGGCGACAAAGGCTGTCCCGGGCACCGATCGGCTGCTGTTGCCCGATATGGAACCTACTCTCCCGGATCGATGCGCTATGGGCCGAAAGAGTGATGATGGGGTGTCAGCCCTCGGGATTCACGGCTGCCTCCCGGGCCGCGTCGGCACCCTGTCCGAGCAGGACGGCGAAGCCTTCCTCGTCCAGGATCGGCACCTTGAGCTGCACCGCCTTGTCGTACTTGGAGCCGGGGCTGTCGCCGACGACCACGAAGTCGGTCTTCTTGGAGACCGAACCGGTGACCTTGGCCCCGCGGCTCGCCAGTGCCTCCTTCGCGCCGTCCCGGGTGTGGGTGGCGAGGGTGCCGGTGACGACGACGGTCAGGCCCTCCAGCGGGCGGGGCCCCTCGTCGGAGCCCTCCTCGGTGAAGCGGACTCCGGCGGCCTTCCACTTGCGCAGGATCTCGCGGTGCCACTCCTCCTCGTACCACTGCTTGAGGGAGGCCGCGATGATGCCGCCGACGCCGTCGACAGCCGCCAGTCGCTCCTCGTCGGCGGCGAAGACGGCGTCCAGGTCGCGGAACTCGCGGGCCAGGGCCTCGGCGGCGACCGGGCCGACATGACGGATCGACAGCCCGGCGATGATCCGGGCGAGCGGCCGCTCCTTGGCCTTCTGGATGTTCTCCAGCATGGCCACGGCGTTCTTCTTCAGCTCGCCCTGCTGGTTGGCGAAGACGGAGACGACCTTCTCCTCGCCGGTCTGCGGGTCGCGCTTGGGCAGGCCGGTGTTCTGGTCGAGGACATGGGCGCGGATGGGCAGCAGATCCTCGGGGGTGAGGTCGAACAGGTCGCCCTCGTCGCGCAGCGGCGGCTCGGCGGGCTCCAGGGGCCGGGTGAGCGCGGCCGCCGCGACATAGCCGAAGTTCTCGATGTCCAGGCACTTGCGACCGGCGAGATAGAACAGCCGTTCCCGGATCTGCGCCGGGCAGCCCCGTGCGTTGGGGCAGCGCAGGTCGACGTCCCCCTCCTTCATCGGGCGCAGCGGGGTGCCGCACTCGGGGCACTCGGCGGGCATCACGAACTCGCGCTCGCTTCCGTCCCGCAGGTCGACGACCGGGCCGAGGATCTCCGGGATGACGTCACCGGCCTTGCGCAGCACCACGGTGTCGCCGATGAGCACGCCCTTGGCCTTCACCACGTCCTGGTTGTGCAGGGTGGCGAACTCGACCTCGGAGCCGGCCACCGTGACCGGCTCGACCACCGCGTACGGGGTCACCCGGCCCGTGCGGCCCACACCCACCCGGATGTCGACGAGCTTGGTGTTGACCTCCTCCGGCGGGTACTTCCACGCGATGGCCCAGCGCGGCGCGCGGGCGGTGGAGCCGAGCCGGCCCTGCAGCGGGATCTCGTCGACCTTGACGACGATGCCGTCGATCTCGTGCTCGACGTCGTGGCGGTGCTCGCCGTAGTAGGCGATGGCCTCCTTGACCTCGGCCAGTGTGCCCACGACGCGGGCGTACTTGGTGGTGGGCAGGCCCCATGCGTGCAGCAGTTCGTAGGCGTGCGACTGGCAGTCGATGCTGAAGCCCTCGCGGGCGCCGATGCCGTGCACCACCATGTGCAGCGGACGGCTCGCCGTGACCCGGGGGTCCTTCTGGCGCAGGGAGCCGGCGGCGGCGTTGCGCGGATTGGCGAAGGGCTTGTCGCCGGCCGCGACCAGGCGGGCGTTGAGCTCCTCGAACGCCTCCATGGGGAAGAAGACCTCGCCGCGGATCTCGACGAGGGCGGGGACCCGCTCCCCCGCCAGACGGTCCGGGATCTCGGCGATCGTGCGGACGTTGGGCGTGATGTCCTCGCCGGCGCGGCCGTCGCCGCGGGTGGCGGCGCGCACCAGGCGGCCGTTCTCGTACGTCAGGTTGACGGCGAGCCCGTCGACCTTCAGCTCGCACAGGAAGTGGTACGTGCCGCCCTCGCCGGCCGGCGGGCCCAGCTCCCCGGCGAGGCGTTCGGCCCAGGCGTCGAGCTCCTCCTCGCTGAAGGCGTTGTCGAGGGAGAGCATGCGCTCGCGGTGCTCGACGGAGGTGAACTCCGTCGCGTAAGCGCCCGCGACCTTCTGGGTCGGCGAGTCCGGCGTGCGCAGCGAGGGGTGCTCCTCCTCCAGCGCCTCCAGCCGCCGCAGCAGCGCGTCGAACTCGGCGTCGCTGATGACCGGCTGGTCCTTGACGTAGTAGCGGAAGCGGTGCTCCTCGACCTGTTCGGCCAGGGAGGCGTGCAGCTCGCGCGCCTTCGCCGGCACGTCGTCGTTGCGGGCGCCCTCGGGGATCACGGAGTCCTCCACGTCCACGTCCTTCCTCATCCCATCCTCACTCAGGGTCGTCGACGAGCGAGCGTGCCGCCTTGGCGCAGTGCACCAGCGCGGCACGGGCATAGGCCGGCGAGGCCCCCGCCAGGCCGCAGGACGGGGTCACCGCCACGGAGGTGCCCAGATCCCCCGGGGCCAGCCCCAGCCTGCGCCACAGCGCCCGAACACCACCGACGCTACCGGCAGGGTCCGACAATCGGGCGTCCGTCCCCGGGACGACACCGGTCAGGAGCGCGGTCCCCGCCTCGGCCGCCTCGCCGAAGGCGTCCCAGTCACCCTCCGTGAGGAGCGAGAAATCGAACGACACCCCTGCCACGCCGGCCCGCCGCAGCAGCGCGAAGGGCACCTCCGGAGCGCACGAGTGCGCGATCACCGGTACGTCCCCGACGGCCGCCATGACCTCCCGCAGCGCGCCCTCGACGACGCCGCGGTCCACCGCGCGGTGTGTGCGGTAGCCGCTGGCGGTTCTCACCCGGCCCTGGAGCACGGCGGTGAGCGAGGGCTCGTCCAGCTGCAGCACCGGCCGCGCGCCGGGCATGCGCCGGCGCACATCCTCCAGGTGCAGCCGCAGGCCCTCGCCGAGCGAGGCCGCCAGGTCGCGGCAGGCCCCCGCGTCGGAGAGCGCCGCCTCGCCGTTCTTCAGCTCGACGGAGGCCGCCAGCGTCCAGGGGCCGACGGCCTGCAGCTTGAGCGGGCCCTCGTAGCCCTGGGTGAACTCCTCCAGGGCGTCCAGGTCCTCCCCCAGCCATGCCTTGGCGCGGCGGGTGTCCCGGCCCGGGCGGTCGCCGAACCGCCAACCGCTGGGCTCCACGCGCGCGTACAGCTCGACGAGCATCCCGAGCGTACGGCCGATCATGTCGGCGCCCGGGCCGCGCGCGGGCAGCTCCGGCAGGAACGGCAGCGCCTCCAGCGCCCCGGTCGCCGTCCGCGCCGCCTCGCGCGCGTCACCCCCTGGCATCGAGCCCACGCCGGTGGCCGCCCCCGCGGGCAGCCGGAACTTCGCTTCGGTACCTTCCGTGCTCACCGGTGCAGCCTACGACGGCCGGCCGGTCAGGATCCCGGCCGGATCGTCAGGTCGTTGATCTCGGCGTCGCGGGGCAGGTCGACCGCCGTCAGGATCGCCGTGGCGACCGACTCGGGGGTGATCCAGCGCGAGGGGTCGTAGGGCTTGCCCTCCTGCTGGTGCACCTTGGCCTGCATGGGCGTGGCGGTGCGGCCGGGGTAGACGGAGGTGACCCGCACCCCGTTCTCGTGCTCCTCGTGGCGCAGGGAGTCGGCGAGCGCCTTGAGGCCGTGCTTGCTGGCCGCGTAGGCGCCCCACTCGGCGTTCGCGCTGAGCCCGGCGCCGGAGTTGACGAAGACCACGTGCCCGCGGGAGAGCCGCAGCTGCGGCAGGACGAGACGGGTCAGCTCGGCGGGGCCGACGAGGTTGGCGGCGAGCGTCCGGTTCCAGATCTTCGGGGCGAGCTCGCCGACCGGCGCCAGGTCCACGACGCCCGCGATGTGCAGCAGGGAGTCCAGCCGGTCGGGCGGCGACTGGTGGCCCAGCGCCCAGGACAGCCGCTCGGGTTCCGCGAGGTCGCCGACGAGGGTGTGCGCGCCCGGGTAGAGGTCGGCCAGCTCCTTGGCGCGTCCGGCGTCGCGGGCCAGCAGCCACAGTTCGTCGCCGCGGTCGAGGAGGCGCCGCGCCACGGCGGCGCCGATGCCGGAGCCGGCGCCGGTGATCAGGTGAATCGACATGGGCCCCATGCTGTCATCCCCTCCGGCTCACGCGATGCCGGCCTTCTCCTCCAGGTGGGCGAGCGCCGAGACGCCGTCCTCGGCGAAGAACACCAGCTCGGTGAGGGGCAGCGGCAGGAAGCCCTCCTCGTCCATGCGCCGGAGCTGCTCCTTGAGCCCGTCGTAGAAGCCCGCCGTGTTGAGCAGGACGACCGGCTTGGTGTGCAGGCCGTGCTTCTTCAGCTCCAGGATCTCGGTCGCCTCGTCCAGGGTGCCGGCGCCGCCCACCATGACCACCACGGCGTCGGCGCGGATCAGCAGTTCCGCCTTGCGCTGGGCGAGGTCCGCCGCGATCACCATCTCGTCGGCGTCCTGGCGGGCCTTGGCCGCAAGGAACTCCACCGAGACGCCGACCAGGCGCCCGCCGTGCTCCCGCACTCCGTCGGCCATCACCTTCATCAGCCCCGTGTCCGAGCCGCCCCACACCAGGGTGTGGCCGCCCTTGCCGATCAACGCGGCGAACTCGCGGGCGGGTTCGGTGTAGCGGGGCCCGAGGTCGGATGCGGAGAGGAAGACGCAGATATTCATGCGGGCCAGTCTCGCGCAGGGCACCTGGCGCCGGACAGGCGGCTGCCCGTCCCGCGCCGTCCCACCCCGCGGCCCTCCGCTCAGGCGCTCGCGGCGACGCGCGGGCTGCGCTCCGTCGTGGCGATCGTCGCCGAGCCGACGACGCGCGTGCCGTCGTAGAGCACGACCGCCTGGCCCGGCGCGACGCCGCGGACGGGACCGCCGGTGAAGCGGACGCGCAGTTCGCCGTCCGCCAGTTCGGCGGTGACGGGCACGTCCGCGCCGTGGGCGCGCAACTGGGCGGTGTAGGCGCGCGGCCCGGCGCCCTCGGGCGCGGCGCCGCACCAGCGCGGCCGGATCGCCGTCAGGGCGGTGACGTCCAGGGCTTCGGCCGGGCCGACGGTCACCGTGTTGTTCACCGGCGAGATGTCGAGCACATAGCGCGGCTTGCCGTCGGCGGCGGGCACGCCCAGCCGCAGGCCCTTGCGCTGGCCCACGGTGTAGCCGTAGGCGCCGGAGTGGGTGCCCAGGCGGTTGCCGTCCTCGTCGAGGATGTCGCCCTCGGCGGTACCGAGGCGCCGTGCGAGGAAGCCCTGGGTGTCGCCGTCCGCGATGAAGCAGATGTCGTGGCTGTCGGGCTTCTTGGCGACGGACAGACCGCGGCGGGCCGCCTCCGCTCGGATCTCGTCCTTGGTGGTGAGGGTGTCGCCGAGCGGGAACATCGCGTGCGCCAGCTGCCGCTCGTCGAGGACGCCGAGCACATAGGACTGGTCCTTGGCCGCGTCGGAGGCGCGGTGCAGCTCGCGGGAGCCGTCGGGGTTGACGACGACGGTGGCGTAGTGGCCGGTGCACACGGCGTCGAAGCCGAGGGCGATCGCCTTGTCGAGCAGCGCGGCGAACTTGATCTTCTCGTTGCAGCGCAGGCAGGGGTTGGGCGTGCGGCCGGCGGCGTACTCGGCGACGAAGTCGTCGACGACGTCGGCGCGGAAGCGGTCGGCGAGGTCCCAGATGTAGAAGGGGATCCCGATCACGTCGGCGGCGCGGCGCGCGTCGTGGCTGTCCTCGACCGTGCAGCAGCCGCGGGCGCCGGTGCGGAAGGACTGCGGGTTCGCGGACAGGGCGAGGTGCACGCCTGTGACGTCGTGCCCTGCTTCGGCGGCGCGGGCGGCCGCCACGGCCGAGTCGACGCCACCGCTCATCGCGGCGAGCACGCGGAGGCGACGGCCGTCGCCAGGGCCTGTGGGTGCACCGGGGAAGTCAGTCATAGCGCCTCCTAGGGTACGGCGCTCCGGCGGGGCGTCGCGGGGCGGTGCGGCGCGTGGGCCCTTGCGGGCAGCCAGGGCGGGTGCGTTGCGCCTCCCACGGGCTGCCTCCCCCGCACCCGCCCGTCACCGTCGGCACGGCGCGGAGGAGCGGCGGCACGGCGCGGAGGAGCGGCGGCACGCCGCCGCAAGCCGCCGACGCGCCGGAAACCGACGGTGCCGCACGGGTGGGCGGCCGGAAGAAGCCCGGCGCGGGCGCGACGGCGCGCACGCCGCCCTCGCACCGCCACCGCCCACGCAAGACGGGCTGTGGGCGTTCCGCGGCCGACGCGGCGGCGTACCGGCTCCAGGTCCTCGCCGGGATCGAGAACCGCGGGCCCACCGCGCCCGCCGGGGGTCAGCCGAGTGAGCGTTCCACGCTCGCGTGTCGTGTGGCGGGTTCCGCCGGACGCAGGGCACTGGAGGCCGCGAGGCGCACCGCACCGCCGGCAGCGCAACGGGGCACGCGCCGCCCTCGAACCGGGTACCGCGCCCCGCAGTCCCCGCCGCGGGGGCTACATCAGGCCCGCGCTGCGGGCGCGGGCCACGGCGGGGCCGATGGCCTTGCCGAGGACCTCGACGTCCTGCGGCGTCGAGGTGTGCCCGAGGGAGAACCGCAGCGAGCCCCGCGCGAGGTCGGGATCGGCGCCCATCGCGAGGAGGACGTGGCTGGGCTGCGGGACGCCGGCCGTGCACGCCGAACCGGTGGAGCACTCGATGCCCTGGGCGTCGAGCAGCATCAGCAGGGAGTCCCCCTCGCACCCGGGGAAGGAGAAGTGCGCGCTGGCGGGCAGGCGGCCCTCGGGGGTGGGGTCGCCGTTGAGGATGGCCTCGGGGACGGCCTCGCGGACCCGCGCGACCAGGTCGTCGCGCAGGGCGCCGACCTCCCGTGCGAAGTCCTCGTGCCGCTCGGCGGCCAGCGTCCCGGCGACGGCGAACGCCGCGACCGCGGGGACGTCCAGCGTGCCGGACCGTACGCCGCGCTCCTGGCCGCCGCCGTGGAGGACGGGGACCGGCCCCACCTCGCGCCGGAGCACCAGCGCGCCGACCCCGTACGGGCCGCCGACCTTGTGGCCGGTGACGGTCATCGCGTCCAGCCCGGACGCCGCGAAGTCGACCTCGACCTGGCCGAAGGCCTGGACGGCGTCGGAGTGCAGCGGCACCCCGAACTCCCGGGCCACCTCGCTGAGCGCCGCGACGGGGAAGACCGTGCCGACCTCGTTGTTGGCCCACATCACCGTGGCGAGCGCCACATCGCCGGGGTCGCGCGCGATGGCCTCGCGCAGGGCCTCGGGGTGGACGCGGCCGTAGCCGTCGACCGGGAGCCATTCGACTCGGGCGCCCTCGTGTGCGGCGAGCCAGTCGACGGCGTCGAGGACGGCGTGGTGCTCGACGGGGCTGGCGAGGACCCGGGTGCGCCGGGGATCGGCGGCCCGGCGGGCCCAGTACAGACCCTTGACCGCGAGGTTGTCGGCCTCGGTGCCGCCCGCGGTGAAGACGATCTCGCTGGGGCGGGCGCCGAGCGCGGCTGCCAGGGACTCGCGGGACTCCTCCACCGTGCGTCGGGCCCGGCGGCCGGACGCGTGAAGGGAGGATGCGTTGCCCGTGACGGCGAGCTGCGCGGTCATCGCCTCGACGGCCTCCGGCAGCATCGGGGTCGTGGCGGCGTGGTCGAGGTAGGCCATGATGAGCGTGATTCTACGGCGGCGGCGGCGCGCCCGCGGACCGGTGCCCGGCCCGGAGCCACCGTGCGGGGCACCTGCTGCCGGGCCGCGCGGTCCCATGGGCCGGCAGCCGCCGGCGGCACGGACTTGCGGCCTCCCCCCGGGCACAAACCGCGGGAGGGTTTCGGCAGCCCCCCACTCCGGCCGCCCGGCGGACACCCGCGCCGACCGTGTCCCGTACGCCGGGGCTCAGGTGTGGAGATCGTCCGCCGCGGTGGTCCGCCGGTGCCAGGCGCGGGGCGCGCGCCAGTGGTAGCGCATGGCCAGCAGCCTGAGGGTGAAGGCGCTGACGACGGCGAGAACCCCCGTGCCCGGGGTCAGGGCGTCGAACTTGATGAGCACCGCCACCACGGCGGCCCCCACGATGGCCGGCACCGCGTACAGGTCGCGGTCCCAGCGCAGCAGGGAGGGGACCTCGTTGCCGAGCAGGTCGCGCAGCACGCCGCCGCCGACAGCGGTGGCGAGCCCCAGGGTGGCCGACGCGGTGAGGCTGAGGCCGTAACCGTACGCCTTGGTGGTCCCGGCGACGCAGAACAGCCCGAGGCCCGCAGCGTCGAAGACGCTGATGGTGGTGTTGATCCGCTCGACCTGGGGGTGCAGGAAGAACACCGCGGCGGTCGCGACGAGCGGAGTGAGGAAGGACCCGAGGTCGGTGAAGGCGGCGGGCGGCACCGCCCCGATGATCAGGTCCCTGAACAGCCCTCCGCCCAGCGCGGTGACCTCGGCGAGCACCGCCATGCCGAAGACGTCGTAGTTCTTGCGTACGGCGAGCAGCGCGCCGGAGATCGCGAAGACGAAGATCCCGACGAGGTCGAGCACGTGCTGGACGGAGTGGCTGAACAGTTCGGCTTGCACCGGTCCCATTGTGCGGGAGGCCGGATCACGCCTTCTCGGTGCTCTTCCCGGCCGTGCCGCCGCCGGAGGCGCCGGAGCCGCCCGCGTCACCGGAGCCACCGGAGTCACCGGTGTTCTCCGGGTGGTGGCAGGCCACCTCGTGCCCGGTGGCCAGGGCGACCAACGGGGGCTCGGTGGTCTTGCAGACCTCCGTCGCCTTCCAGCAGCGGGTGTGGAAGCGGCAGCCGGGCGGCGGGGCGATCGGCGACGGCACGTCGCCGGTCAGCAGGATCCGCTCGCGCTTGGCGCGCCGCTTCGGGTCCGGCACCGGCACCGCGGACAGCAGCGCGTTGGTGTAGGGGTGCATCGGCTTGGTGTAGAGGGACTCGCGGTCCGCGACCTCCACGATCTTGCCGAGGTACATCACCGCGATGCGGTCCGACACGTGCCGGATGACCGACAGGTCGTGCGCGATGATCACGTAGGTCAGGCCGAGCTCGCGCTGCAGGTCGTCCAGGAGGTTGACGACCTGCGCCTGGATGGAGACGTCGAGCGCCGACACCGGCTCGTCCGCGACCACGAGCTTGGGCTTGAGCGCCAGCGCGCGGGCGATGCCGATGCGCTGCCGCTGGCCGCCGGAGAACTCGTGCGGGTAGCGGTTGTAGTGCTCGGGGTTGAGGCCGACCAGCTCCAGGAGGTCCTGCACCTCCTTCTTCACCCCGCTCTCCGTCTGCACCTTCTGCAGCCGGAACGGCGCGCCGACGATGGTGCCGACGGTGTGCCGCGGGTTGAGGGAGGAGTACGGGTCCTGGAAGATCATCTGCACGTCGCGGCGGAGCGGGCGCATGCCCCCGGTGCCCAGGTGCGTGATGTCGCGGCCCTCGAACTCGATCGTGCCGCCGGTCGGTTCGAGCAGCCGGGTGATCAGCCGGCCCATGGTGGACTTGCCGCAACCGGACTCGCCGACCACACCGAGGGTCTCCCCGGGGTTGACGTGGAAGTCGATGCCGTCGACGGCCTTGACCGCGCCGACCTGGCGCTTGAGCAGCCCCTTCCTGATGGGGAAGTGCTTGACCAGGCCGCTGACCTTGAGCAGGGGCTCCCCGCCTGCCGTCGGCACGCTCCGCGCCGCAGCCTGCTGGGGGATCGAGACATTGTTATTGGGCACAGCCTGGTCCTTCACAGCTTGGGCGCAATCTCTTCGGTCCAGATGCGCTCCCGTTCCGTGGTGCGCAGGTGGCACGCCGCGAAGTGGCCACCGCCGGCGTCCGTCAGCTCGGGCACGACCGTGCTGCTGGCGCCGTCGGTGAGCTCCGCGTACGGACAGCGGGGGTGGAAGGCGCACCCCGGGGGCACGTTGATGAGGCTCGGCGGCGATCCCTTGACCGGCACCAGGCGTTCCGTGCGCTCGCGGTCGATGCGCGGCATCGAACCCAGGAGGCCCCAGGTGTAGGGGTGCTGCGGCTCGTAGAAGACCTTGTCGGCCGGCCCGCGCTCCACACAGCGTCCGCCGTACATCACCAGGATGTCGTCCGCGAGCTCAGCGACGACGCCGAGGTCGTGGGTGATGATGATGACCGCGGAGCCGAACTCCTTCTGCAGGTCCCGGATGAGGTCCAGGATCTGCGCCTGCACGGTCACGTCGAGCGCGGTGGTCGGCTCGTCCGCGATGAGCAGGTCGGGGTTGTTCGACAGCGCCATGGCGATCATCGCACGTTGCCGCATGCCGCCCGAGAACTGGTGCGGGTAGTCGTCGACGCGCTTGTCGGGCTGAGGGATGCCGACGCGGTCGAGCATCTCGATGGCGCGCTTGCGGGCGACGGCCTTGGTCACGTCGTGGTGCACCCGGTACGCCTCGACGATCTGCGCGCCGACGGTGAAGTAGGGGTGCATCGCCGACAGCGGGTCCTGGAAGATCATCGCGACGTCCTTGCCGCGAAGCCGACGGACCTCGTCCGGGTCGGCCGAGATCAGTTCCTTGCCGTCGAGCCAGATCTCGCCGGACATCCGGGCCTTGCTGCGGCCGTACTGGCCGGCCCGGTGCAGGCCCATGACGGCCAGCGAGGTGACGGACTTGCCGGAGCCGGACTCGCCGACGATGCCGAGGGTCTTGCCCTTCTCCAACTGGAAGGAGAGGCCGTCGACGGACTTCACCAGGCCGTCATCGGTCGGGAAGTGCACCTTGAGGTCGCGGACCTCCAGGAACGACGTGGGCCGCGCCTTCCCGGCCACCGGCTCGTTCGGCGCGGCATCCGCCCCGGTACCGGACTTCTGGAGGGGGAGGTCGGTCATGACAGCCTCACGCGCGGGTCGACGACGGCGTACAGCAGGTCTACGAGGAGGTTCGCCACCACCACGGCGACGGCCGCGATCAGCGTGACGCCGAGGATGAGGGGGAAGTCCTTGTCCGAGATCGCCTTCACCGCCGCCTGGCCGATGCCGGGCAGGCTGAACGTCGTCTCGGTGAGGATCGCGCCGCCGACGAGGGCGCCGAGGTCCATGCCGAGGATGGTCAGCACCGGGGTCATGGTCGAGCGCATGGCGTGCTTGCCGATGACGACCGGCTCGCGCAGGCCCTTGGCACGGGCGGTGCGGATGTAGTCCTCGCCCATGATCTCCAGCATGGTGGCCCGGGTCATCCGGGCGTACATGGCGGCGTAGAGGAAGGCGAGGGTGACCCAGGGCAGCAGCATGCCGCCGAACCACCCGGATGGCGAATCGCCGAACGGCACGTACTGGCCGTCGATCCATCCGAGCCCGTAGACGACCACCGCCAGGGCGATCATGCCGGTGAAGTAGATGGGAAGCGAGACGCCCGCGAGCGCGACCGTCATCAGCGAGCGGTCGAGCGCGGAGCCGCGCTTGAGGGCGGAGACGACACCGGTGCCGACACCGACGATGACCCAGATGACGCAGGCGCCGGCGGCCAGCTGCAGGGTCACCGGCAGACGGTCGGTCAGGACCGGCCAGATCGCCTGCTCGTTGCGGAAGGAGTAGCCGAAGCAGGGGGCGGGGCAATGGGTGACGTCCGCGCCGTTGGCGTAGTCACGCCCGGCGAACAGCCCCCACAGGAACTTGCCGAACTGCACGAGGACGGGGTCGTCGAGCCCCATCTTCTTCCGAATGCCCTCAAGGGAGGCCGGGTCCGCCTGCTTCCCGATGAAGTAGGTGGCGGGGTCGACACCGACCCATTTGGGGATCAG
The DNA here is from genome assembly GCF_965342175.1 of Actinacidiphila sp. bgisy167. Classification (GTDB taxonomy): domain Bacteria; phylum Actinomycetota; class Actinomycetes; order Streptomycetales; family Streptomycetaceae; genus Actinacidiphila. The sequence goes on along the minus strand of NZ_CBDRBL010000090.1, from coordinate 59 downwards.
GAAGAAGATCCCGAAGGTCACCAATGTGATGACCAGCAGCATGACGACGACAGCGAACA
>NZ_CBDRBL010000089.1:0-28152 GCF_965342175.1 Actinacidiphila sp. bgisy167 | reverse complement strand
GGATGACGCTTCCGCTGATCATGAACCGGAAGTACAAAAACACCTACTCAGTCCTGCGGGTGCGTCTCCCCCGCGAAGGCGGCGGCGAGCCGCAGCCAGGGAGCTGCCTCGGCCTCACGCCCCTGCCGCTGCAGCGTGCGGCCCAGCATCAGGTGCGCGTAGTGCTCGACCGGGTCGCGCTCCACGATCAGGCGCAACTGCTCCTCGGCGCGGCCGAGCTGGGCGGAGTGGTAGTAGGCGCGGGCGAGCAGGAGGCGCGGCGCGACCTGCTCGGGCACCTCGTCGACCACGGTCGTGAGCAGCCGGGCCGCCTCGGTGTACTCCTTGGCCTCGAAGTAGAGCTGGGCCCGCGCCCAGCGCTCCGCCGTGCTCTCCTCGTGGAAGGCGTACGACTCCCGGGTGTCGACGGTGTTCACGCGAGCTCCTCTCCGGGTGCGGTGTGCGGCATACGGCCGGCCGGCTCCAGTCCGAACCGGCCCCGCTCGAAGTCCTCGACGGCCTGCATGACCTCGGCCTTGGTGTTCATGACGAACGGGCCGAAGTGCGCGACCGGTTCGCGGATCGGACGGCCGCCCAGGATCAGGACGTCCAGGGCGGGGGTGCGGCTGTCGGGATGGTCGGTGGCCTCGAGGGTCAGGGTGTCGCCGGCGCCGAACACGGCCAGTTGGTGCGCGTCCAGGAGGCGTCGCTCGGCACCCGCGGTGCCGCGTCCGGACAGCACGTAGGCCAGGGCGTTGAAGTCGCCCCGCCAGGGCAGGACCAGCCGCGCACCGGGGCTGACGGTGGCGTGGACCAGCGTGATCGGGGTGAAGGTGCTTCCCGGCCCGGCGTGGCCCGCGACGTCACCGGCGATGACCCGGAGGAGGGCTCCTCCGTCCGGCGAGGACAGCAGCGCCGATTCGGGGCCCTCGATGCTCTGGTAGCGGGGCGCGTTCCACTTGTTCGCCCGCGGCAGGTTCACCCACAGCTGGATGCCGTGGAAGAGCCCGCCGGAGACGACCAGTTCCTCGGGCGGCGCCTCGATGTGGAGGATGCCGCTGCCGGCCGTCATCCACTGCGTGGCGCCGTCGGTGATCGTCCCTCCGCCGCCGTGCGAGTCCTGGTGCTCCATGCGGCCGTCGATCATGTAGGTGACGGTCTCGAAGCCGCGGTGCGGGTGCCACGCGGTGCCCTTGGGCTCGCCCGGCGCGTACTCGACCTCACCCATCTGGTCCATGTGGATGAAGGGGTCGAGCTCCCGCATCGGCACCCCGGCGAAGGCGCGGTACACCGGAAAGCCCTCGCCCTCGAAGCCCTGCGGGGCGGAGGTCACCCGGCGGACGGGGCGCTGCTGCGCGGCCACCGGGTCGGGCTCGGCGACACGGGGCAGCAGCAGGGTGTTCTCCACGGTCACGGCAGGCATGACGCCCTCCTCGGCAGTCTCCGCGGGGCCCGTCCGGACCCCGCGACCGATTCAACATTCAACCAACTGGGGGCATTCCGGCCCCGCTGTTCCTGCTGTACCGCCGCCCCTGCCGTTCGCCTCCGATCCCCGGGCGCCCGGCGCCCGGCGGAGGCTCAGAAGCCGAAACGCGGGCGCTCGCCCTCCGGGACCAGGTCCACGTACTCGGGGTGCTTGCCGATCCATCCCCGGATGAACGGGCAGAAGGGCAGCACCGCGAGCTTCCGCTCACGGGCCGCGTCCAGCGCGGCCCTGGCGAGGGCCCCGCCGAGGCCGCGACCACCGAAACGGGGGTCCACCTCGGTGTGGATGAACGCGATCTGGTCCCGGTAGAGGTGGTACTCGGCGAAGCCGGCCACCTCCTCGGCGCCGCCCTCCTCCGCCGCGTCGAAGATCTCGAAGCGGGACTTGCCGGGATTGTCCGCGACGCGCAGTGCCATCGTCTCTCCTATTCGGGCCGCAGTGCGGCCAGTTGCTGCTCGAAGGGAACGACCGTATCCGGCGCGGCCGCCGGTGCCGAGGGGCGTGTCACCAGCAGCGCCGCCAGTTCGCCCGCGGCGCGGGCGATACGGTTGGGCAGGGTGTCGGTGAGCGCGTCGCCGCTGCCGCCCCAGTCCTCCGACGCCGCGTAGACGGCGGTCGGCACGACCACGGCCCGCAGGAACGCGAACAGCGGCCGCAGGGCGTGCTCCAGCGCCAGCGAGTGCCGCGCCGTGCCGCCGGTGGCGGCGATCAGCACGGGCTTGCCGGACAGCGCGTCGTTGTCGATCACGTCGAAGAACGACTTGAACAGTCCGCTGTACGAGGCGGAGAAGACCGGCGTCACGGCGATCAGGCCGTCCGCCTCGGTCACCGCCGCGACGGCCTCCGCCAGGGGGCGGGCGGGGAAACCGGTGACCAGGTTGTTGGCGATGTCCACCGCCAGGTCCCGCAGCTCGACCACCCTCACCTCGACCGTGCGGCCGCCGTCCGCGACGGCCAGCCGTACGGCCTCGGCCAGCCGGTCACCGAGCAGCCGCGTGGACGACGGCGTGCTCAGCCCCGCCGAGACCACCACCAGCCTCAAAGGTGCGACGGTCACTTCACGACCTCCTTCTCGTCCCGGTCCCCCGCGGCCCGCGCCTCGCGGCCCGCGAGCAGCGAGGCGTGCGTCGGCGCCTCCGGCACGCCCGCCGGGCGGCCCTTGGTGAACTCCTTCCGCAGCACCGGCACGACCTCCTCGCCGAGCAGGTCGAGCTGCTCCAGCACCGTCTTCAGCGGCAGCCCCGCATGGTCCATCAGGAACAACTGGCGCTGGTAGTCGCCCGCGTACTCCCGGAAGCTCAGCGTCTTCTCGATCACCTGCTGCGGCGAACCCACCGTCAACGGGGTCTGCTCGGTGAACTCCTCCAGCGACGGGCCGTGTCCGTACACCGGCGCGTTGTCGAAGTACGGCCGGAACTCCCGCACCGCGTCCTGCGAGTTCCTCCGCATGAACACCTGCCCACCGAGCCCCACGATCGCCTGCTCCGGCGTGCCGTGGCCGTAGTGCGCGAAGCGCGTCCGGTACAACTCGACCATCCGCTTGGTGTGATCCGACGGCCAGAAGATGTTGTTGTGGAAGAAGCCGTCACCGTAGTAGGCCGCCTGCTCGGCGATCTCCGGCGAGCGGATGGAGCCGTGCCACACGAAGGGCGGCACGCCGTCCAGCGGCCGCGGCGTCGAGGTGAACCCCTGCAGCGGGCTGCGGAAACGGCCCGCCCAGTCCACCACGTCCTCACGCCACAACCGGTGCAGCAGCGCGTAGTTCTCGACTGCCAGCGGGATGCCCTGCCGGATGTCCTGCCCGAACCACGGATACACCGGCCCGGTGTTGCCGCGGCCCATCATCACGTCGACCCGGCCCCCGGCCAGGTGCTGCAGCATCGCGAAGTCCTCGGCGATCTTCACCGGGTCGTTCGTGGTGATCAGCGTCGTCGACGTGGAGAGGATCAGCCGCTTTGTGCGGGCGGCTATCCACCCCAGCATCGTCGTCGGAGACGACGGCACGAACGGCGGATTGTGGTGCTCACCGGTCGCGAAGACATCCAGCCCCACCTCCTCCGCCTTGAGCGCGATCGCCGTCATCGCCTTGATCCGCTCATGCTCCGTCGGCGTCCTGCCGGTCGTGGGGTCCATGGTCACGTCACCCACGGTGAAGATCCCGAACTGCACCGGCTTCACTCTCCTCCGTCGTCCCGATGTTTGTTGATTATTCAACCACCATCCCCAACAGGATGGCCACCCGGGGTATTCCTGCTGGTGCGGCAGCCGGCGGAGCCTCGGCACGGCCGGCCCCGCGGACGTGCGGATCGTCCGGGTCCCGACCCGGCGCCGGCAGCCCGGCCGACCGGGGGAACGCCACGCCGCGGGCATCCGCCGGGGCGCGGTTCGCGGGGCCGTCCGCCCATCGCCGCCGCGCCGCGAACGCGGCCTGCCGGGCGGCAGGGCGTGCCCTGCACGCGCGTCACCGCCTCCTGCGGGAGACGCGGGGCGGTGGGTGAGGACGCGGACGGTCGACCTTGACATCCTCGCCGCTGAAGGACGGCGATTCCCGCCCACCGCGCCGTCTGCGTATTCCGCGTGCATGTCCGCGTGGCCTTCTTCGCCGACCGGCACCTGACACGCCGCGAAGAGATCATCGAGCCGTGCGCGAGGACTTCGAGGCCGAACCGGCGAGTTCCACCGTGAGGCCAACCGCGTCCACCTCCTGATCGACCTCCCGCCGAAGGCCGCCGTGTCCATGCTGGTGAACTCCCTCAGAGGCGTCTCCTCGCGCAGACTCCGCCAGGAGTTCCCGACCCGGCCCCACTACTGGCGGGCACATCGCCTGTGGTCCGGCTCGTACTTCGCCGGATCGGTCGACGGCGCGCGCTCAGCATCGTGAAGCAGTGCATCGAACAGCAGAACCAGTCCCTCTGGCCCGGGCTGGAGTGAACAGTGCCCATCCGTGCACACAGCCGAGGTCAGAACAGGCCAAGATCCGGTTCACCACCGGGCTGAAGCCCGGTGCACTGCGAACAGGCCCGGTAGTAGCGGACCGCTCGAGGGAAAGGTGAATTTCGTTCACTAGCGGGTGAAAAGCGGCTTTGTTACTGGATCGGAACACCTCCGGCAGAGCACTCTCAGGGGCGCCGACCCGGCGCACGCCGTCGCGTGCGCCGCGCCGGGCTGCACGACGCTCCCCGCCAGCCTCCGAGCCGAGGTCCGTTCCCGACATATGAGCCACGTGATGCTTCCCCCGAAGCCCGCCGCCCTCGACGCGCGTTCCGCCTCGGGCCTCGTCCGGCAGTGGCGCAGGGCCGTGGAGCCGCAGGCGCTCGCGGCGGCGTACGACGCGCTGGCCGGGGCGGGACCGCTCGTGCCGACGCCGTGGGGCGCGTTCCTGGTCACGGGCTACGAGGAGTGCCGCCAGGTGCTGACCGGGCGTGAATGGCTCACTCTGGGGGCGCGATGGCGCGACGCCCACCGCCCCGGGTGGCGTCGGAGCGCGAGCACCGTCGGGCTGTGCGAGACCCCGCTGCAGCAGGATCCGCCGGAGCACACCGCGCGGCGACGGCCGCTCAACGCTGTGCTGGCTCCCCGGTTGGTGCGGGATGCGGCGGAGCGGCTCGTGGAGCCGCTCACCGATATCCGGGTACGGCGGTACGCCGCCGCCGTACGCCGCGAAGGCGCCGTCGACGTCGTCGCCCGGCTCTGCCGGCCGCTGCCCACCGCGGTCCTCGCGGAGATGACCGGGCTGCCCCGGTGGATCGACCGCGGGTGGCTCGCCGCCGAGAGCGCCGCCATGGTGCGGGTGGAGGAGCTCGCCGCGCCGCCCAGCGTCGTACGGCGGGCGGACGCGGCCGCGTCGGCCCTGCTCGAGGTGTACGACCGCGCGCTGGCCGAGCGCCTGCGGCACCCGGCGGGGGACCTGCTCTCGCGGTGGGCCGCCGAGGACCCGGCGGGGGCCCGCTACCTGCTGCTGACGCTGTTCTCCGCGGGCGTGCCCACCACGGCCGCGCTGCTGGCCGCCACGGCTCTGGCGCTGACCACCGACCCCGCGCTCGCCGAGAGGATCCGCCAGGACCCCGGGTTCGCGGGACCGCTCACGGACGAGCTGCTGCGCTGGGACCCGCCGGGACGGGTGGTGACCCGCGTGGCGGGCGCGGACACCGGGCTGGGCAGCAGCCCGGTGCCTGCCGGACGGGTCGTCCACGCGCTCATCGGCGCCGCCCACCGCGACCCGGCGCGCTTCCCCGCCCCGCACGTCTTCGACCCGGACAGGCCGGCGCAGCGGCTGCTCGCCTTCGGCGGCGGCCTGCACTACTGCCTCGGGTCCCATCTGGCCCGCGCGCAGGCCCTCGCGTTCGCCCGGGCCTTCGCCCGCGAGCTGCCCGGCGCCCGGGCCGCCGCCCCACCGGTGCGGCACGCCGGGCCGAGCATGGCCGACATCGCCCGGCTGACCATCCACTCGCCCCTCACCCAAGGGAGACCGCAGGCCAGTGACCGAGATCCAGGACGCCACGGACGCGTTCCGCAAGGACCTGTCGTCGTCGACCTTCGTGCGGGCCATGGAGGAGACGGGCGTGCGGCCCTTCTACCGCACCATGCACATGACGGGCGACGGTGAAGCCGTCGTCGAGGGCCGGGACGTCGTCATGGCGGGCTGCAACGACTACCTGGGGCTGTCCACGGACCCCCGGGTGACGGCGGCCGCCGCCGAGGCGCTGACCCGCCACGGCGCGTCCTGCTCGGGCGCGCGCACCCTCAACGGCACCACGCCCCTGCACGGCGAACTGGAGGAGCGGATCGCGGACTACCTGGACACCGAGGCGGCCGCCGTGGTCACCACCGGCTTCCAGGCGAACCTGGCGCTCGCGGCCCTGTTCGGCCGCGGCGACATCGTCTTCAGCGACATGGCCAACCACGCCTCGCTGGTCGACGGCATCCGGCTCGGCGCGGCCCGCCGCGTGCTGTACCCGCACTCGGACATTGCGCGGCTGGACACGCTGCTGGAGCAGGCCACCGCCGCGGAACCGACCGCGGGCAAGGTGCTCGTCACCGACGGGATGTTCTCCATGGACGGCGACCTGTGCCGGCTCCCCGGGCTGACCGAACTCGCCGCCCGGCACAGCGCACGCCTGGTCGTGGACGGCGCCCATGACATCGGGCTGCTGGGGCCGGGCGGACGCGGGGTGGCCGAGCACTTCGGCCTGATGGACAGGGTCGACCTGTTCACCGGCACCCTGTCCAAGTGCTTCGGCTCCACCGGGGGGTTCCTCGCCGGGCCCGCGCACGTCATCGACTACCTGCGCTACAGCGCCCGTTCCATCCTCTTCTCCGCGTCCATGCCGCCCGCCGCCCTCGCCGCGGGGATCACCGCGCTCGGCATCGCGGCGGCCGAGCCCTGGCGGCGCCGGCGCGTGCTGGCGCTCGCGGAGGAGCTGCGGGAGGGACTGCGCGCGCTCGGCTACGACACGGGGGACTCGGTCACCCCGGTCGTCCCCGTCCTCATCGGGGACGCCGCCGACTGCGCCCTGATGTGGCAGGCCCTGTTCGACGGGGGCGTGTTCACCAACGCCGTCGGGGCCCCCGCCGTCCCCGAGGGCCGCTGCGTGATCCGGGTGACCGTGCAGGCCACCCACTCCGACGCCCACCTGCGGCGGATTCTGGACGCCTTCGCCGCCGCCGGCCGCCGGACGGGCCTCGTCCCGGGTCTGCCCGGCCAGGCGGTGGCCCGGTGAACGCGGTCACCGTCACCTCCGTCGAGGGCCGCGCCGCCACGACGGACTTCATCCGGCTGCCGTACGCGGTCTACCGCGACGACCCGCGCTGGGTCGCCCCGCTGGAGCGCGAGATGCGCACCTTCCTCGACCCGCGCCGCAACCCGTTCTTCGACACGGCCGAGGCGCGGCTCTTCCTCGCCCACCGGGGAGGCCGGCCCGTCGGCCGGATCGCGGCCGTCGCCGATCCGCGCTTCCAGGAGCGGCACGACGGCAAGTGCGGACACTTCGGGCTCTTCGAGTGCGACGACGACCTCGGTGCCGCCGGGGCGCTCTTCGACGCGGTGGCCGCCTGGCTGGCCGAGCGGGGGCTGACCCGGATGCTGGGTCCGCTCAGCTTCTCCGTCAACGACGAGTGCGGGGTGCTGGTGGACGGATTCGACGGGCCGCCGAGCGTGGGCATGCCGTACAACCCGCCGTACTACGACCGGCTGCTGACCGGCTGCGGCTTCGGCAAGGCGAAGGACCTGCTGTCCTGGCTGGTGCCGATGCCCCCGGACGGCGAGCCGCCCGCCGCGATCGCCCGGGTCGCCGCACGCACCCTGGCCGACCCGGCCGTGCGGGTACGGCCGCTCGACCCGGACCGCTACGAGGCCGAGATGGCCCTCGTCAAGGACATCTACAACGACGCCTGGGCCGAGAACTACGCATCCGTCCCGCTGACCGACGCCGAGTTCCTGCACATGGCCGCGCAACTGAAGTCGGTCATCCATCCGCACCTGGTGCGGATCGCCGAGGTGGACGGCGAGCCGGTCGCCTTCACGCTGTGGGTGCCCGACGTCAACCAGGCGCTGCGCGCCGCCCGGGGCAGGCTCACCACCTGGGGGCTGCCGATCGGCATGCTGCGGATCAGCCGGGCGATGGCGGGCATCACCCGCGTCAGGGGCGGCACGTCGGGTGTGCGGAAGGAGCACCGCGGCCGCGGGCTGATGGCGGTGCTGCTCGCCGACGCGCAGCGCGCCGCCTTCCGGCTCGGCTACACCGAGACCGACCTGTCCTGGATCCTGGAGGACAACCGGGGCTCCAACCGGCACGCGCAGGCCATGGGCGGGGGGCGCTTCAGAACGCACCGGCTGTACGAGCGCGACAGCGGCGGCCTGCGGTGAGGTACCTCGTGACCGGGGCCACCGGCTTCGTCGGAGGCCATCTCGTACGCCACCTCGCCGCGCGCGGCCACGAGGTGACCGCCCTGGTGCGCGGCGGCCGCGAGGTGCCCGGCGCCCGCAGCGTCCCCGGCGACCTGGCCACCGGCGCGGGGCTGGCCGGCGCGCTGCGGGACGCGGACCGGGTGGTGCACCTGGCGGGGGTCACCAAGGCGGCCGACCCGCGGGCGTACGCGGCCGTCAACACGGCGGGGACGCGGCGGCTGTGCGAGGCGGCAGCGGCGCTGGCCGTGCCGCCCCGCCTGGTGTACTGCTCGTCGCTGGCCGCCTCCGGTCCCGGGCGGCGGCGCCACGAGGACGCGCCGCCGCGGCCGGTCTCCGCGTACGGGCGCAGCAAGCTGGGCGGCGAGTGGGCGGTGCGGGACACGGCGGACCGGCTGCCGGCCGTGGTGGTCCGGCCGCCGATCGTCTACGGCCCCGGCGACCGGGAGTTCCTGCCGCGGTTGGTGGCGGCGGTACGCACCGGTCTGCTGCCCGCCGTCGGCCGGCCCGGGCCGCGGCACTACTCGCTGCTCCACGTCGACGACCTGTGCCGGGCGCTGATCACCGCCGCCGACCCCGGCGTCACGCAGGTGGGCACCTACCACGTGTGCGACGGCACCGAGCACCGCTTCGAGGACATCGGCGCCGCCGCCGCCGCCGTGCTCGGCCGCCGCCCGCCGAGGGTGGTCCACATCCCCGGGCCGCTGGCGCTGGGGGCGGCCCGCGTGTTCGGCCGGGCGTCGGCGCTCAACCCCGACAAGGTCGCCGAGGCGCTGCATCCCGCGTGGACCTGCGCCCCCGGCGGCCGGCTCCCGTACCGGCCCGTCGTCACGCTGCCCGAGGGGCTGCGCGGCGCCCTGAACCGCTGACCGCCCGCGAGGAAGGGGAAGCACCCCATGCGCCGCCGACTGTCCCCGTACGAACGCGTCATCTGGGCCGCGGGCGAGCGGCTCCCCGTCAACATCGCCGCGGTGGCCCGTGTGGAGGGCCGCACCACGCCCGCGCGCGTCCGCGCGGCCGTTGCGGCCGTCCGCAGCCGCCACCCTCTGCTCGGCGTCCGGGTCGCCGACCCCGGGGTGTGGCAGGGGCGGCTCACCACGGCCGGGGTACCGGACCCGGGTGTGCGGGTCGTCGTCCGGGACGCCGGCGCGGGCGACTCCTGGGTGCGGGTGGTGGAGGAGGAGCTCCCGCGGCGCTTCGACACCCGTACGGGCCCCCTCGCCCGCTTCGTGCTCGTCGACGCGGGCGCGTCCTTCGACCTGGTCACCGTGTACCACCACCTGGTCGCCGACGCCGTCTCCGCGGGCGTCGTCCTGCGGGACCTGCTGACCCGCCTCGGCGGGCCGGAGCACGAGAACGCCGTCCCGCCCGGTGCGGCGTGCCCGCCCGGGGCGCACCGGCGGGCCGGGGCCGACGACGGCGCCGGTCCGGCACCGGTGCTCGCGCCACCCGCGGACGAACTGATCCCGGGACCGCGCGCCCGCCTCGGCGACCTGCTGAGGACCGCCCGGGCGCTGGGCGGGCCCGTACGGCCGCCCTACCCGCCGGACGGGCGGCTCGCCTACCACGCGTGGACGCTGGAGCGCGAGGAGACGGAGCTGCTGCTCAAGCGCTGCCGGGCGCGGGGCGTGACACTGCAGGCCGCCCTCTGCGCGGCCTTCGCGCGGGCCGCCGCTCCCGGCAGCCGCCCGGCCCGGATCGCGGTCGCCGCCGACCTGCGCCGGGTGCTGGACCCCTCGCCGGGGGAGGCCATGGGCCTGTACGCGGCGAGCTTCGTCGTCTCCGTGCACGGTACGTCCGGCGACCTGTGGGCGGTCGCGCGCGAGGCCAGGACCGCCATCCACGCCCGGCTCACCCCGCGGGAGCTGCGGCCGCTCGTGCGCGTCTTCCGGCTGACCTCGTTCCTGCCGCACCGCGCCGTCGGCACCCTGGTGCGGCACGGCGAGTCGCGCGGCCCCCGCTTCGACGTGTCCGTCAGCAACACGCGCCTCGATCTTCCCGTGGCGTACGGGCCGCTGCGGCTCGCCGCCGTCCACGGCGCCGCGCACACCAGCCGTTCCGGGGCGCCGCTGGTGATCGTGGCGGGGATGGACGGGCGGCTGTTCCTCAGCGTGACGTCCACGGCGGGCGCGCAGGCCGAGGGCCTGTGCCGAAGGGCCATGGACCACCTTCTGTGGGCCGGGTGAGACCCGCGGACGGATAGCGGCGGGCTCCAGCGGGTATCGGAAGAGAGTGGTTCGCACCGTGGGAGTCGAAGAAGAGCTTCTCCTGGTGGACGCGCGGTCCGGTGAACCGCGCGCGGTGGCGGACGCGGTGCTCGAGGACGGCCCCTGGCCGGGGGAACTGGTGGCCGAGCTGCAGCAGCAGCAGCTCGAACTGAACAGCCCGCCCTGCCTCACCCTGGACCAGCTCAGAGAGGAACTGCGCGCCTGGCGCCGCAGGGCGGCCGAGCTCGCCCGCTCGCAAGGCGTGGCGGTGGCGGCGCTGGGGACCTCGCCCGTGGAGGTGCCGCCCCGGCTCACCCCGGGGGGCCGCTATCGCAGGATGGCCCAGTCCTTCGGCATTACCGCGCAAGAGACCCTGACCTGCGGCTGCCACGTCCACGTGGGGGTGGAGTCCGACGAGGAGGGTGTCGCCGTCCTCGACCGCATCCGCCCCTGGCTGCCGGCGCTGCTCGCGCTCAGCTCCAACTCGCCGCTCTGGCGCGGCGCCGACACGGGGTACGCGAGCTACCGCTACCAGGTCTTCGGCCGCTGGCCCACCGCCGGGCCGACCCGGGGCTTCGGCTCCGCCGAGGGGTACCGCACTGCGGTGTCGAGACTGCTGGCCACCGGGATCCTGATCGACCAGGGGATGCTCTACTTCGACGCCCGGCTGTCGGCGAAGTTCCCCACGGTGGAGGTGCGCGTCTGCGACGTGTGCCCGGAGTACCAGGACGCGGTGGTGCTGGCCGCGCTGGTGCGCGGCCTGGTCGAGACCGCCGCCCGCCAGTGGGCCGACGGGCGCCCCGCACCCGACGACGACCTGGCACTGCTCCGGCTCGCCTCCTGGCGCGCCAGTCGTTTCGGGCTGGACGGGGCGCTGCTCGATCCGCGCACCTACCGTCCGGCGAGCGCGCACGACGTCGTCGAGGCCCTGGTCGCCCACATCGAGGACGCGCTGAAGGACACGGGCGACCTGTACACCGTCCGCGCCGGCGTCGACCGCCTGACCTCGCGGGGCTCCGGCGCCCGGTGGCAGCGCGAGGTGTACGCCCGGGGCGGCGCCGGCGCGGTCCTGCGGGACGCGGTGCGCCGCACGGTGGCGTGACGCGGGCGACGCGCGTCAGGCGCCGCCCAGCAGACCGGCCAGGTCCGGATGCGCACGGGCCGGGTCGACCGTGGTGACGGTGTACACGGCGGCCCCCGAGGCCACCAGGGGGTCCTCCGCCGCGATCCGCTCGATGGCTTCGCGGTCCGCCCCTCGGGCGACGATCACGCCGCCGTCTCCGGAAGGCACCGTCTGGCCGGAGAGCAGGAAGGTGCCGGCGCGGTGGTGGCGCTCCAGGAACGCGACGTGGCCGGCGACGTACAGCTCCGCGTCCGCTTCCGATCCGGTGTACGTCAGGCACAGCAGGTGCAGCATCCGCGTCCGATCTCGAGACGGGCCGGGCGATCCGGCCCATGATGGCACGGCCCGCTCCAGCGGGAGACCCCGGCTGCGGCGCGGAGGAGCCCGGACGCACCATGCGTGATCTGCGATCATTGCCGCATGGCGTTCACCGAAGAGCTCGCCCGGGCCGTCCTCGCGGCCGACGGGCAGGGCAGCGCGAAGCTGATCGCACTGGGTGAGAACGCGGTGTTCGAGCTCGCCGACGGCGTGACCGTCGCGAAGGTCGGCCGTGGTCCCGAACTGCTCGACCGGGCCGCCCGCGAGGTGCGCACGGCGTCCTGGCTGGCCGCGCACGGCGTTCCGGCCGTACGGGCGGCGGCTTCCGAGGCACGGCTGGTGGAGGGCCACCCCGTCACGTACTGGGAGCGGCTGCCGGACAGCGTGCGCCCCGCGGAGCCCGCCGACCTCGCCGCGCTGCTGCTCCTCGTACACGCCCTGCCCCAGCCGGACTTCGCCCTGCCTCCGCGCGACCTGCTGGACGGGGTGGAGCGTTGGCTGCGGCTCGCCGGTTCGGCGATCGACCCCGAGGACGCGGCGTATCTGCGCGAGCGCCGGGACGGTTTCGCCGCCGCGGCGGCGGCGTTGACCCCGCACCTGGCCCCGGGGCCCGTCCACGGCGACGCGCTGCCCCGCAATGTGCACGTGGGTCCGGACGGCCCCGTCCTGGTGGACCTGGAGACCTTCTCGACCGACCTGCGCGAGCACGACCTCGTCGTCATGGCGCTCAGCCGCGACCGCTACGGCCTCGGTTCCGACGCCTACGACGCCTTCACGGCCGCGTACGGCTGGGACGTGCGCGACTGGGACGGCTGCGCGGTGCTGCGCGGGGCACGGGAGACGGCGAGTTGCGCCTGGGTGGCCCAGCACGCGCCCGGGAACCCGGCGGCGCTCGCGGAGTTCCGCCGCAGGGTGGCCTCCTTGCGGGACGGCGACCAGTCCGTGCGCTGGTATCCCTTCTGACCGGCCGGGCGCCCGCCGACGGATGCCCGGCCGCAGGTGACCCTGGTCCCGGGGCGGCACGGCGGCCTGACGGCAGCCGAGTCTCCGCGGGGCGACCGCTGCCGGTGAACCGGGGTCATGGCGGAAGCGCCGCCGGTCGCGCTCCGGCCCGACGCCCAGCCCCTTCCCGGGCCTGCCGGTTCGGGGCGCGTCACTGCGGCACCCGTCGCCGCTGCCAGCCGTCGCCGCTGTCGCAGTCGCCGTCGCCGTCGCCGTCAAGCACACGGGCCCACACCGCCTGCGACGACTCCGGCGCGCCGAAACGGCAGCCGGCCAGACCGTCCTGCCCCGTCCCGCTCCGGCGGTGTGCCGGCGGGCCGCCGGCCGGCACCGAGGACGGGCGCGTCCTCAGCCACGTCCCGCTCCCGGGCGGCCCGCCCCCGCGCCGGAGGGTCGGCCCCGCGGTCACCTCTGCCGGGGGATGACCGGCCAGGCCCGCTCGACGACGGCCGCCGGGTCGGCGGTGCGCCGCAGGTATGCCTGGAGGGAGGCCGACTGCTCGGCCGCCGCCCGTATCTGAAGGGCGTGCAGGTCGGCCAGCGGCATCAGGCCGACGGGCTCGTGCCGCTCGCCCATGCGGCGCACCACGCGGGCGGCGGCCACCGCGTCGGCCCGTGCGTCGTGGGCGCCCTCCAACGGGACTCCGTAGTGGGCGCACAGCGCCTGCAGGGCCCGCCTGCCCTTGCGGTACTTGTCCACGTGCTTGTCGATGACCAGCGGGTCGATGACCGGCGCGGGCACGCCGCCCAGCCGTTCGCTGACCGAGGCCACGCCGTGCCGCCGGCACTCGCGGTCCAGCAACGACAGGTCGTAGCGGGCGTTCATCACCACCAGCGGTGTGCCCGAGCCCAGCACCTCGGCGACGGTGTGGGCGATCTCCTCGACCGCGGTGCCGGCCGGGGCGCCGTGCTCCCGGGCGTGGGCGGTCGTGATGCCGTGGATGGCTGACGCCTGCTCGGGTATGGCGACGCCCGGGTCGAGCAGCCACGTCCGCTCCTGTGAGACGGAACCGTCGGCCTCCAGCCGCACGACGGCGGCGGTGACGATGTGGTCGGTCTCGATGTCGGTGCCAGTGGTCTCCAGGTCGAACGCGACCAGCGCGTCGCTGATCCAGCTCATCGTGCGGTCCTCGTGCCCGCGGTGTCCGCCGCGCCGCACCGGCGGGTGCCCGTGCTCCTCCCCCGTGCCGAGCCGGCCGGCCATGCCCGGTGTCGATTCATGCCCATTGGCCTACATCCTTCCCACTGTTCCCCCGTGTGCCGATCCATCATCGCGCGCACCACTGACACTCCTGCGGCCGGGCTGTGGAAAAGGTTCGGCCGGGGGTGCTCCACGAGGCCACCGATCCGCGGATCCGCGAGCCCGCCGGTCCGCCGGTCCGCAGGTCCGCCGGTCCCCCAGTCCCCCAGTCCCCCAGTCCCCCGGTCCGTCAGGAGACGGGACGGGAGTCGGCCCAGACGCCCTCGAACTCCTCGCGGTAGATCTCGAACAGGCCGTGCTCGGCCTCAGGAGCCTCGTCGCCCCGGGTCTGCACGAGTTGCCGGGGCCCGCCGCGCAGGATGAGGACGGGCGCCTCCATGCCGCGGGCCTTGCGCAGATAGGGCTGGACGACCGCGATGCCGTCCGAGGTGTCCCCGTCCACGAGGTAGGCGGTGAAGCGCGGGGTCTCGTCGAAGACCCGGATCTCGAACGCGGCGGTGTCGCGCAGCCGGGCCCGCACCCGCCGCATGTGCATGATGTTCATCTCGACGGAGCGGCTGAGCTCCCCCCGGCCGAGGCCGAGTTCGCGTTCACGGCGGCGGACGGCGCTGCTCGCCGGGTTCAGAAAGAGCAGCCGCACCCGGCAGCCGGACTCCGCCAGTCGCACCAGCCGCTTGCCGGAGTAGTTCTGCACCAGCAGGTTGAGGCCGATGCCCACGGCGTCCAGGCGTCGCGCGCTCGCGAACAGGTCCTCGGCCGGCAGCTGCCGCTGCAGCCGCACCCGGTCGGGGTAGACGCCGACGACGTCGGCGTAGCGTTCGGCGACGAGCTCCTCGACGGCGTCCACGGGCAGCCGCTCGGCGGAGGGGTAGCCGGGTCCGGAGCCGAGCATGTCCAGCAGCCGCGCGGCCGCCCGCTCGGCCTGCTCCAGGGCGGTGCGGGACAGGGCGCGGTTGCGGGAGACGACGTGCCGGGCCA
Source organism: Actinacidiphila sp. bgisy167 (assembly GCF_965342175.1). GTDB lineage: Bacteria > Actinomycetota > Actinomycetes > Streptomycetales > Streptomycetaceae > Actinacidiphila. Next base: position 12,955 of record NZ_CBDRBL010000089.1, on the reverse strand, counting down.
CTTCCAGTTCGTCCAGGGCGAGTTCGAGCTCGCGGCGGTCGTCGAGGTAGGGCTCGAAGCACGGCCAGTGCTGGACGGCGAGCTCGCGCAGCTGCGGCAGCGTCAGGAAGCTCAGGATGTTGTCGTCGGCGGGGTCGAGCAGGAACCCCTTGCGGCGGCTGACCTCGCGCACGGCGGCGGCCCGCTGCACCCACTCGTGGCCGGCCGGTCCCGCGGCCGCGACCACCCACTCGTCGCCGTGCACGGGTTCGTAGATCGGGCGAAGCACCGCGTTGACGACGGCGCGCAGGCGCTGCTCGACGAGGTTGAGCCAGACGTACGCCCGTCCGGCGCGCCGGGCGCGGGTGCGCACCTCGGCCCACTCGTCGGCGCCCCAGTCCAGCTCGGCTCCGATCTCCAACGGCAGTGCGAGGGATGCCGTACCGGTGCTTCCCTCGCCGATGCCGCCGCCCGGGTCCCCCTGATCACCACCACCGGGGAGCACCAGACCTCCCGACATCACGACTGCACCCGCCTTCCCGCCCCCGTCCACGATCAAGGAAGGGTACTGCGGGGCGCGAAGCGGTGCAGCAGTAACGGCGGTACTTCACCACATGCTCACCGCGTCCCGCGCGGGCCGGGGCCGTCGGCGTCCCGGCCCGCCCCGACGCGTCCGCGCCCGCCTCCGCCCGACCAGACCGACGAGGACCGACGAGGACCGACGAGGACCGAACGGACCGACCAGGACCGATCCGACTGATCCGGACCGATCCGGACCGATCCCGGCCCATGGGCCCCGGACGGACCCGTCCGCGCCCCCGCGCCGGTGCGGCCGCCGGGCCGGAGACAGAAGTTCCCCGCAGTGCGCTTTCACTCGTTCTGACGAAACTTCGGGAGCACAGGTTTACCCCGGGGCAGTGGATTCTTGCGGCAGGCAGGGGAATGGGGACACCCGTAACGGGGAAGATCTTGGCGATTCCCTGCCCGCGGGGGCACCCGTGCGTGACGATGCCCTTTCGGCACCGATGCGGCCGGGGTGCGGCCTACCGGCGCCCGGCGGAGAAGTGGAAGAGTCGACGACATGCAGGTCTGGCCGGGTCAGTCATACCCCCTCGGCGCCACGTACGACGGCGCCGGCACCAACTTCGCGGTCTTCTCCGAGGCCGCGGACCGGATCGAGTTGTGTCTGCTGCAGGACGACGGCTCGGAGACCGCCGTCGAGCTGCGCGAGGCGGACGCCTTCGTCCGCCACGCGTACGTCCCGGGCGTCATGCCCGGTCAGCGCTACGGCTTCCGGGTGCACGGTCCCCACGAGCCGACCCGGGGCCACCGCTGCAACTCCGCCAAGCTGCTGCTGGACCCGTACGCGAAGGCGATGAGCGGGACGATCGACTGGGACGAGGCGGTGTACGGCTACCGCTTCGGTGAGCCCGAGTCCCGCAACGACCTGGACTCGGCGCCGCACACCATGACCTCCGTGGTGGTGAACCCGTACTTCGACTGGGCGGACGACCGCAGTCCCCGCATCGACTACCACCGGACGGTGATCTACGAGGCGCACGTCAAGGGCCTGACGATGCTCCACCCGGAGCTGCCCGAGGAGATCCGCGGCACCTATGCGGCGCTCGCCCACCCCGCGGTGATCTCGCACCTGACGGAGCTGGGCGTCACGACGCTGGAGCTGATGCCGGTCCACCAGTTCGTCCACGACCACCGGCTGGTGGACGCGGGAATGCGCAACTACTGGGGCTACAACACGATCGGCTTCTTCGCGCCCCACAACGCCTACGCCTCGCTGGGTGACCGGGGCCAGCAGGTCCTGGAGTTCAAGACGGCGGTGCGCGAGCTGCACCGGGCCGGCATCGAGGTGATCCTCGACGTGGTCTACAACCACACGGCCGAAGGCAGCCACCTGGGGCCGACGCTGTGCTTCCGGGGGATCGACAACGCCTCGTACTACCGGCTGGCCGACGATCCGCGCTACTACACGGACACCACCGGCACGGGGAACTCGCTGCTGATGCGCAGCCCCCACGTGCTGCAGATGATCATGGACTCGCTGCGCTACTGGGTCACCGAGATGCACGTCGACGGCTTCCGCTTCGACCTCGCGGCCACCCTGGCCCGGCAGTTCCACGAGGTGGACCGGCTGTCCTCGTTCTTCGACCTCGTGCAGCAGGACCCGGTGGTCAGCCAGGTGAAGCTGATCGCCGAGCCCTGGGACGTCGGCGAGGGCGGCTACCAGGTGGGCAACTTCCCGCCGCTGTGGACGGAGTGGAACGGGAAGTTCCGCGACACGGTGCGCGACCTGTGGCGCGGCGAGCCGGCCACGCTCGCCGAGTTCGGCTCCCGGCTGACCGGCTCCTCCGACCTCTACCAGGACGACGGCCGCCGGCCGCTCGCCTCCATCAACTTCGTGACCTGCCACGACGGTTTCACCCTGCGCGACCTCGTGTCGTACAACGACAAGCACAACGAGGCCAACGGCGAGAACAACCGGGACGGCGAGAGCCACAACCGCTCGTGGAACTGCGGCGCCGAGGGCGAGACCGAGGACGAGGACGTACTCGCCCTGCGCGAACGCCAGATGCGCAACTTCATCGCCACCCTGCTGCTCTCGCAGGGCGTGCCGATGCTCGCCCACGGCGACGAGTTCGGCCGCACCCAGCAGGGCAACAACAACGCGTACTGCCAGGACAACGAACTGGCGTGGGTGCCGTGGCCCGAGGAGGGCGACGCGAGCGCCGGGCGGCTGCACGAGTTCACCCGCCAGATGGTGTGGCTCCGCCGCGACCACCCCGTCTTCCGGCGCCGCCGCTTCTTCCACGGCCGGCCGGTCGCGGGGACGCACGACGACCTCTCCGACATCGCCTGGTTCACCCCTGAGGGTGAGGAGATGACCCAGGACGACTGGCAGGAGGCCCAGGCCAACGCCCTGGTGGTGTTCCTCAACGGCAGCGCGATCTCCGAGCCCGGCGACCGCGGGGAACGGATCACCGACGACTCCTTCCTGCTGATGTTCAACGCCTGGCACGAGCCGCTGGACTTCGTCGTGCCGGTGAACCACGGCAAGGAGTGGCAGGTCGTCGTCGACACCCAGCGCCCGGAGGGCGTGGCTCCCGGCTCGGGCCGCAAGGTGACCCAGGGCGACCGCTTGCGGCTGGCCGACCGGAGCATGGTCGTCCTGCAACGCCCGGCGTAACCGGCCGCCCGATGTGATGGTCGCACCGGCCGGCGGGGTAATCAGTCCTCCATGACAGAAAGTGCCGCGACCCCGCCGACCGCTGTCGTCCCCTCCGTGCCGAGCGCCACCTACCGGCTCCAGCTCCAGCCCGACTTCCCCTTCGCCGCGGCCGAGGCCGTCGTCCCCCATCTGGCGGCGCTGGGCGTCTCCCACCTGCATCTCTCCCCGGTGCTGCAGGCCGTGCCCGGTTCCACGCACGGGTACGACGTCGTCGACCACACCCGGGTGCGGGAGGAGCTCGGCGGCGAGAAGGGGCTGCGTGCGCTGGCCCGCACCGCCCGCGCGCACGGAATGGGACTCGTCCTGGACGTGGTGCCCAACCACATGGCCGTGCCGGCGCCCGAACACCTGGCACGCCCGCTGTGGGAGGTGCTGCGGGACGGCCCGCGCTCCCCGTACGCCCGCTGGTTCGACGTCGACTGGGCGGCGCAGGGCGACCGGCTGCTGCTGCCCGTGCTGGGCGGCCCGCTGGACGAGGTGCTGCCCGACCTGCGGGTCGAACACGACCGCGCCGCCGGGGAGCGGGTGCTGCGCTACCACGACCACGCGTTCCCGCTGCGGCCCGGCACCGAGCAGCTGCAGCTGCGCGCGCTGGTGGACGCCCAGTGGTACCGGCTCGCCTGGTGGCGGCAGGCACGCACCGAGCTGAACTACCGGCGCTTCTTCACCATCTCCGAGCTCATCGCCGTCCGCGTCGAGGACGACGAGGTCTTCGCCGCCACGCACGCCACCTTGCTGCGCCTGCTGGACGAGGGCGTCGCCGACGGCCTGCGCGTCGACCACCCGGACGGCCTCGCCGACCCCGCCGGCTACCTGCGGCAGCTCGCCGACGCCTCCGGCGGGCGCTGGACGGTCGTGGAGAAGATCCTCACCGGCGACGAGCGGCTGCCGGCCGGCTGGACCTGCTCCGGCACGACCGGCTACGACGCCCTGGACCGGCTCGACGGGCTGTTCACGGACCCGGTCGGCGTCGAGGAGATCGTCCGCTGCTACCGCGACTTCACCGCCGTCCCCGCCGACGAGGGCGGCGAGTGGCCGCCGACCCTGCGGGCCGCCGCCGAGCGCATCGTCACCCAGGACCTGGCCGCCGAGGTGGACCGGCTGACCCGCTCCGCCGTCCGCGCCACCGGTCTGGAGCCCGCCGCGCTGCGCCAGGCGATCGAGGCGACCCTGGTACGGCTGCCGCGCTACCGCCCGTATGTCGTCCCCGGCGAGCCCGCGGACGCCGAGGACACCGCCCTTCTGGAGGCCGCGTCGGGCGCCACCGGGCTCCCGGCGGCCGGCGCGGTGTGCGACCTGGCCCTCGGCCGGCACCGCGGCGGCGGGCAGGCCGCGGCGGACTTCACGGTGCGCTTGGCCCAGGTCTCCTCGGCGCTGCGGGCCAAGTCCGCCGAGGACACCGCCTTCTACCGCTACCATCCCCTGCTCTGCCTCAACGAGGTCGGCCGCGAGCCGGACCGTCCCGCCACCACGCCCGAGGACTTCCACGCCTTCTCCGAGCGCCTGCGCCGGGACTGGCCGCACACCGCGACGGTGCGCTCCACCCACGACACCAAGCGCAGCGCCGACGTGCGCGCCCGGCTCGCCGCGCTGAGCGAACTGCCCGGCGAGTGGGCCGCCTGGCTGGGCGAAGTCTCGGCGGACCTGCGGGATTACCTGGCGCACCGGGGGATGCCGCTTCCTGAGCGCCGTGTGGAGTACCAGGCCTGGCAGCACGCGGCCGTCTTCTGCGACCCCGGCGCGGCCGAGCGGGTGGCCGCCACCCTGCTCAAGTCGGAGCGCGAGGCGGGCCTGCGCACCTCGTGGACCGACCAGCGCCCGGAGTACGAGCAGATCGTGACCGGCTTCGTCCGCGAACTCGTGGGCGGCCCGGCCGCCTTCGCCACCGAGCGCATCGACCGCGCCCTGCGCGGGCCGGAGCGCGTCAACGTCCTCGGCGCGCACCTGGCGCACCTGACCATGCCGGGCGTGCCCGATCTCTACCAGGGCGACGAGGAGCGGCAGCTGCTGCTCGTCGATCCCGACAACCGCCGCCCCTACGACCCGGACACGGCGGACAGCGGCGAGGTGAGCGAGAAGCGGCAGGTGACCCAGTTCGCGCTGCGCCTGCGCCGGGCGCGCCCGCAGTGGTTCACCGGCCCCGAGGCCACGTACGAGCCGCTGTACGCGCGCGGCGTCGCCGGGGAGCACTGCGTGGCCTTCATCCGCGGCGGGCGGGCGCTGACGGTCGTCACCCGGTTGTCGCGGCGGCTCGCGGACGCGGGCGGCTGGCGCGGCACGGAACTGGTGCTCCCGGAAGGAGTCTGGACGGAGGTGCTGACCGGCCGCGCGTTCCGGGCCGTGGTGCCGCTGGCCGAACTGCTGGACCGGCTGCCGGTGGGGCTGCTGGTCCGCGACGTGGACGAGTAGGGGCCCGGGCGGGCGCGGTGCGCGCGCGGCCGTCGACGGGGGCCCGCTCGCCGCGCCCGGCGCGTGCGTCCGCCGGGGGGCGGGAGCGGGCCCGCCTGCCGACCTGCGGCCGGAGCCAGGCCGCCATTATCTGACGAATCGTCAGCAAGGTTCGGCGCGCCGCTTCCGGCTCGCACCGCGGGGCCGGGCGCACTGTGCGGTATGCCACATGTATGCCGGTATCCCCTTTCTGCCGCGGCTGGCCGGGGTGCACCAGGTCGCGCTGCCGGTCAGCGATCCGGCCCGGGCGGAGGCGTGGTACGAGCGGGTCCTCGGCCACCACCGGGTCGCGGAGTTCACCGAGGGCGGCGCCTTCGCCGGCATCGCCATGGCGCATCCTGGCGGAGGGCCCGTGCTGTGTCTGCGCCACGACCCCGCCCTCGCGGCCGTCTCCACGGGCTTCCCGTGGTTCTCCCTCGGCGTTCCGGATCTCCCCGCGCTGGAGGCGCTTGCCGCCCGGCTGGCGGCACTCGGCGAGCCGCACGGCGCCGTCGTCCGCACCGCGCACGGCTGGCTTCTCGCGCAGGTGCGTGATCCGGACGGCCACGAGCTGCGCTTCGTCACCGCGGACGAGGGGCCGCCGCCGGGCAGCGGCCAGGTGCTGCGCCTCTCCGGCGGCCGGCATCCGGCCCCGCGGACCCGGACCGCCTGAGGGACGCGGGACGACGTCACGGCCCGCCAGACCCGCTGCCAACGTCGCGCCATGGACGCATCGAAAGCCCCCGCAGGGCGCCTCGCCCGGCCCGGTAGCGTCGACATCACCCGCCGCGATCCGGTCGAGGACGTGCGCCTGCCCTCGGGCCTGACGATGCGCTCCATGGCACGGGGACAGTGCCGAGGCACGTTCTTCCTGTGCCGCGAGCCGGGCGACGCCGAGCGGCCGCGGTCCACGCGGACTCCGAGGGGCGCGGCGCTGATCGGCGCGGACGTGCCGGGGGCGGTGGAGCTGTGGAGCTGCTCGTCTCGTGCCGAGGTGGTGGCACGACGTGGAGTCGGGACTCCCGCTGGAGGAACCGGCCGCCGCAGTGCGCGAGGACCACCCGGACCTGGGCCTGGAGCGCGCGGGAGCGGCGCCGGCCCGCGGGCTGACGCTCCCTCCGGTCGAGGAGGTCGTCACCCGGCTGCGGGCGACCGCGGCGCTCACGGCGCCGGATCTCCTGCCGTACCTGGACGACGACCGCGAGTCGTGCGAGCCGCTGTTCCGCCGCTGAGCGGGCCGGGGGCGGCCCGCGGCTCAGCCGGGGCTCAGGCGGGGCTCAGCCGGTGGTCAGGCGGAAGCTCATCGCCCCGAAGGTGACCTGGTCGCCGGGGCGCACGGAGGCGGAGCCCATGACGCGGCGGCCGTTGACCCAGGTGCCGTTCATCGAACCGAGGTCGCGCAGCACCCACAGCCCTCCCTCATGGCTGAGTTCGGCGTGGAAGCGGGACGTGGAGGAGTGGCTGAGCCGGAAGGTGCACGACAGGTCCCGGCCGATCCGCACGGGGTACGGGGCCGGGGCGGGCAGCAGAAGCGGAGGCAGCTGCTGGACGGCCCATGCGTGGCTCATCCGCGCCCGCAGTGCCGAGGTCCTGGTGACGGCGCGCACCAGGGAGCCCACCACACTGGCCCAACGGCCTTGCCGGGGCGGCAGGTCGGCGACGAGGGCGGCCAACTCGTCCGAGTGGCGCGCCTTGAGGGCGAGTTCCATACGGCGCACAAAGGTGTCGTGCGACAGCCGCCCCTCGACGGCGCCCTCGCGCAATGCCTCGATGGCGCGTTCGCGTTCGCCGTCGGTGGGCCGCGCCGCATGCGTCGGGAACTCGTAACTCACCTGCGTGATTGTCCTGCCCGGGAGGCCGGGGTGTCCAGCAGGTGCGGCCCGTTGGGCGGCGGGCGCAATTGCGTGGACGCCGCGGAGGCGGCACGGCTAGGGTTGGCGCACGCCCTGGACCTGGAAAGGAGGCGGCAGCCATGTACCCGTTCACCATGTCGCGCTCCCGCCCCGTCATCCGCAGGGCGTACTCCGTCTGACCGGGAGCGCTCCGCTCTCCCGTGAGGACTACTTCCTTCATGACCGATCTGGTCTTCCGCCCGCTCGCCGCGGGCGAATCGCACCTCTTCCACTCCCTGAAGCCCGCTGACGACGGCCTGGCCGGCCGGTCCCTGACGGGCCACTCGTACGCCACGACCGACGAGGGCGGCGAGTACCGTCCCGAGTGGACGTGGGTGGCCCTGCGCGACGGCGTCGTGGTGGCCCGTGCCGCCTGGTGGGGCGCGCCGTCGGACGACGCTCCCGTGGCCCTGGACTGGTTCGACTTCACCGACGCCGACGCGGCCGTACGGCTGCTGCGGACGGCGCCGCTCAAGGCCGAGTACGAGCTGCTGGTGCCGCCCGGCTGGCGGGACCTGCCCGAGGTCCGCGAGGCCGCCCAGTCCCGCGTGGACGCGGCCGTCGTCTCCGGCATGGAGCTGCTCGTGGAACGCTACCGCTACCACTGGACCCCCGAATGCGGGCTTCCCGAGCGCACCGGACGCCTGGAGTACCGGCCGGAACCGGACGACGCGGTGATCCTGGACGTGCTGGGGCGCATCGGGGTCGGCAGCCTCGACGCCCACACCCGCCGCATGGTGCGGCTGCACGGCCCGGACGCGGCGGCCCGCGACGAGCTGGACTTCCTCAACTGGCTGCAGTCGCCGCGCGAATGGTGGCGGCTGGCGTACACCCCGGAGGGCGAGCTCGCCGGCATCCAGGTGCCGGGACGCAATCCGGGCGCGTTCTGCGTCGGCTTCATCGGTGTCCTGCCGGAGCAGCGCGGCCACGGCTTCGCCTACGACCTGCTGGTGGAGTGCACCAACGACCTGGTCGGACACGGCGCGACGGAGATCGCCGCCGCGACCGACCAGGGCAATGCGCCGATGGCGGCGCACTTCGCCAAGGCGGGATATCCGGTCATCCAGGAGCGCGTCAACCTGGTGTGACCCCAGGACGCCGGGCAGCATGGTGCCCATGCGCTTCGACGTGTGGGCACCGGACGCCGGTGAGGTTGAGGTACGGGTCGACGGCCGGGCTCACGACATGGAGCGCGACCCAGGACGCCGGGGCTGGTGGTACGCGGAGGTGCCCGCCGGGCACGGTTCGCGCTACGCCTTCGTGCTGGACGAGGGCCCGCCGCGACCCGACCCCCGCTCGCGCCGTCAGCCGGACGGGCCGGAGGGTGCGAGCGCGGTCGTCGACCACGACCGTTTCGCCTGGGCCCACGAGTGGGCGGGCCGCCCGCTGCCCGGCGCTGTCCTCTACGAGCTGCACGTCGGCACCTTCACCACCGCCGGCACCTTCGACGCCGCGATCGAACGCCTGCCGCACCTGGCCGATCTGGGGATCACGCACATCGAGCTCATGCCGGTCTGCCCGTTCCCCGGCACGCACGGCTGGGGTTACGAGGGCGTGTCGCTCTGGGCCGTGCACGAGCCCTACGGCGGCCCGGACGGGCTCAAGCGCTTCGTGGACGCGGCGCACGGCCACGGGCTCGGGGTGGTGCTGGACGTCGTCCACAACCACCTCGGGCCCTCCGGCAACCATCTGCCCGCCTTCGGGCCGTACTTCACCGACCGCCACCACACCCCCTGGGGCGACGCCGTCAACCTCGACGCCCCCGGCTCCGACGAGGTGCGCGCCTTCCTCGTCGGCAGCGCTCTGGCGTGGCTGCGCGACTACCGCCTCGACGGGCTGCGGCTCGACGCCGTCCACGCCCTGGTCGACACCCGCGCGGTGCACCTGCTCGAGGAGCTGTCCACCGCTGTCGACGCGCTCGCGGCCGCGGTCGGCCGCCCGCTCTTCCTGATCGCCGAGTCCGACCGCAACGACCCGCGCACCACCGACCCGCGCGAGGCCGGCGGACTGGGCGTGCACGCGCAGTGGAACGACGACTTCCACCACGCCCTGCACACCGCCCTCACCGGCGAGTCCCAGGGCTACTACGCGGACTTCGCCGCCTCTCCGGTGCAGGCCCTGGCCAAGGTGCTGCGCCGGGTCTTCTTCCACGACGGCACCCACTCCAGCTTCCGCGGCCGCGCCCACGGCCGTCCCGTGGACCTGGCGACCACCCCGGGCCACCGCTTCCTCGCCTACACCCAGACCCACGACCAGATCGGCAACCGCGCCACCGGCGACCGCCTCGGCGCGAGCGTCCCCGCGGGGCTGCTCGCCGCGGCCGCCGCGCTCGTGCTCACCTCCCCGTACACGCCGATGCTCTTCATGGGTGAGGAATGGGGCGCCCGCACGCCCTGGCAGTTCTTCACCGACCACGACGACCCCGAACTCGCTGCCGCCATCACCCGCGGCCGCCGCCGGGAGTTCGCCGAGCACGGCTGGAAGGCCGAGGACGTCCCCGACCCGCAGGACCCGGCGACCCGGCTGCGCTCCTGCCTGGACTGGTCCGAGCCCTCCGCACCACCGCACGCGGAGCTGCTCGCCTGGTACCGGCGGCTGATCGCGCTGCGCCACGCCGAACCCGAACTGGCCGATCCGGGCCTGGACGCCGTTCACGTCGGCACGGGCGGGCACACCCTGCGGCTGGACCGCGGACGCTTCCGGATCGCCGTCAACTTCTCCCCCGAGGAGGCGCTCGTCCCGCTCCACTCCCCCGGCCGCGCCGCCCCCAGGGGCTACCTGGAGGTCGCCGCCTGGCGCCCCTGCCCTCCGCCCACCGGCACCGGCTGCCTCCGCCTGCCAGGCCACGCGGTCGCCGTGCTCCGCGAGCGCTGACTACGCTGAACGGGTGATGAACGACGACGAGCCGCGCGCGATCTGCGTCCACTGCGGCGACCCGACGGAGTACCCCGACTCGCAGCCGGGCGTGACCCTCTGCCCGGTCTGCGCCTGGCACGAGGCCCAGCGCGCGGCCTGCAGCGGCTGAGCCGCCCCGCGGCCGTCAGTCCGCCAGCAGCCGCCGGCGGGCGGCCCCGACATCGAAGGCGGCTGGCGGGCACACCGGGTCGATCAGCTCGAGGTGCTCCAGCAGCAGCCGCCCGAGCGCCCAGTTCCGGTACCACTTGCGGTCCGCGGGCACGACGTACCAGGGCGCGGCCTCCGTGGAGCACCGTCCCAGCAGGTCCCCGTACGCCTCCTGGTAGAAGGCCCACCTCGCCCGGTCCTCCAGGTCGGCCGGAGCGAACTTCCAGCGCTTGCAGGGATCGTCCAGCCGGGCCAGCAGGCGGGCCCGCTGCTCGTCGCGGCTGATGTGCAGGAAGACCTTGACGACACTGACGCCGTCGTCGGCGAGCGAGGCCTCGAAGGAGTTGATGGTCTCGCAGCGCTCCTCCCACAGCTCGGGCGGGGCGCCGCCGCGGACCCGGGGGACGAGGACGTCCTCGTAGTGGGAGCGGTCGAAGACGCCTATCCGCCCGGGGCCGGGCAGGGCGCGTTCGACGCGCCAGAGGAAGTGGTGGGCCTTCTCCTCCACCGTGGGGGCCTTGAAGGCGGTGATGCGGCACCCCGCGGGGTCCATCAGGCTCGCGAGGTGCCGCACCGCCCCGCCCTTGCCCGAGGTGTCCAGGCCCTGGAGCACCACGAGGACGGACCGCGGGTCGCCCGCCGTGCTCTGCGCGAACAGGCGCACCTGCAGCGCCGTGATCCGCTCCCTGACGTACGGCACGCAGGCCAGCGCCTCGGTCTTGCCCGCGGGGCCGCCGGGGGTGGCACGCGGGTCGTACGACCGCAGCCGTACGGGGCCGCCGCCCGGCGGCACGCGCAGCTTCGCGCGCAGCGCGGCTTCCCCGCAGGGTCCGGCCGTCCGGGTGTTCCTCGCCACCACGCCTCCGTCAGGGACGACGGCCCTCGCGGGCGCCCGACTGGTTGCTCAGATGGTGCGGCGGATCAGCCGTGCCCGCCAGCGCGGCCCCAGGGGCCCGTGACGGCGAAGGTGGTGCCGGGGTTGTAGCAGTTGACGTACATGGTCCTGCCGTCCGGCGCGAAGGTGACGCCGGCGAACTCGCCCCACTCGGGGGCGTCGGCGGTGCCGATGTTCTGGCGGCCGCGCGCCATCGCGTACACCTCGCCACGCCGGGTGACGCCGAAGACGTGCTGGGCGCCCTCGCCGTCCTCGCAGACCATCAGGCCGCCCTGCGGGGCGAGGGCGATGTTGTCCGGGGACTCGCCCGGCAGCCGGACGTCGGTCGCGGGCCCGAAGACGACGACGAGGGTCAGCCGCCGCCTGGCCGGGTCGTAGCGCCAGACCTGGCCGAAGTGGGTGGCCGCCGAGCCCTCGTCGCGCCGCGCGAAGCTGGAGACGAAGTAGACGCAGCGGCCCCCCAGTAGCAGCCCTCGAGTTTCTGGGCGTGCGTGATGCCGCGGGGGCCGAAGTCCTGCAGTCGTACCGGTGTCTCCTCGGCCAGGGGGTCGGGCACCGGCACCCATTCGATCCCGTCGAAGTGGGCGCCGGTCTCCTGCACCGCCGACAGGTCCGGCACGCCCGGCACGCGCATGGCCTCGAGGGCGCCGCCGGCCCGCAGGGAGCCGCGGCCGCCGAGGGGCTTGCGCGGGTGGAAGCGGTAGAACAGGCCGAAGGGCGCCTGGAAGGCGTCCTCCGTCTCGTACACCGTGCCGTCGCGGGGGTCCACGGCGACGGCCTCGTGCTGGAAGCGGCCCAGGGCCGTGAGCGGCTCGGCCCCCGTCCTCCGGGGGTCGTGCGGGTCGACCTCGAAGACGAAGCCGTGGTCCTTGGTGTAGCCGCCGGTGCCGGCCTTGTCCTCGTTCTCCTCGCAGGTCAGCCAGGTGCGCCAGGGTGTCGGGCCGCCCGAGCAGTTGACGGCGGTGCCGGCGACGCCGACCCGCTGCGAGGTGACCGCGCCGCCGCGGTCGAGCGTGAGGACCGTGCAGCCGCCCTTGGCCCCGGGGTCGTAGACCAGCCCGTCGACCAGGGGGACGGGGGCGGTCGCGGTATCGCGGTTCTCGTGGTTGCGGACGAGGTGCACCCCGCCGCCGCGGTGGGCGGGGAACGCGGCCATCCCGTCGAAGTTCCCGGGCACCTGCCCCTCTCCGGAGCTCAGCGCGGCGCCCTGGCGGGACAGCACGCGGTAGCGGAACCCGCGGGGGAGGTCGAGGAGGCCGTCGGGATCGGGCACGAGGGGGCCGTAGCCGCCGGCCCCCGCGGCGAACGCCGTGCCGGCGAACAGTTCTCCGACGCTGCCGGCGACGGCGATCCCTGCGCCCAACGCCCCCGTGGTGGCGATCATCTGACGTCTGGTCACGGACATGGGTCACTCTCCCTGCTGGCGGACAGGCGATTGACCCGAGTGTGTCTAGC
>NZ_CBDRBL010000088.1:0-28336 GCF_965342175.1 Actinacidiphila sp. bgisy167 | reverse complement strand
CCCCCCCCCCCCCCCCCCCCCCCCCCCCCCCCCCCCCCCCCCCCCCCCCCCCGCCCGCCGTCCCGCGCCGCCGTCCCGCGCTGCCGGGACGCGCGCATGGACGCGCGCATGAGGAAGGGCCGGCACCCCGTGGGGTGCCGGCCCTGTGCGTCCCCGGTGGGTCAGCTCATCGGGACGATGTTCTCCGCCTGCGGGCCCTTCTGGCCCTGCGTGACGTCGAAGCTCACCTTCTGGCCCTCCTGGAGCTCACGGAAGCCCTGGGTGGCGATGTTGGAGTAGTGAGCGAAGACGTCGGCGCCGCCGCCGTCCTGCTCGATGAAGCCGAAGCCCTTTTCCGAGTTGAACCACTTCACGGTGCCGGTCGCCATGGGAATCTCCTTTGGGAGCAGTACACGAAGGCCGCACTTTGCGGACTTCCGTCGCCGCAATGACCCCTCCGGAAAGACCGGAAAAAACAAAAAATGCACCTGGGGTCGCATCCCGGCAGGTGCACAAGAAGTTCATGGGTACCAAAACTGCAACTCTGCCAATCTAGCACATGCGTGGCCGGACGAGCAGGAGGCCGGGTCCGCCACTTGGGTGGCGGACCCGGCCTCCTGGGGTGTGCGGTCAGTAGGTGAACCGCTGGAGCCCGCTGGCCCAGGGGTTCACCAGGAAGACCGTGCGGGTGGCGGGGTCGATGTGCAGGCCGCGCCGGCTGGTGAAGTCGAAGTTGCTGACGCTCATGGTCGAGTTGACGAGGTTGGCGACGGGGTGCCGGGCGAGCACCTTCCCGGAGTCGGGGTCGAGGACGGTGATCTCGCTCAGGGCGTTGTTGTCGCCGACGGTGGCCTCCTCATAGAGGCTGGCGACGAGGGCGACGTGGTGCCGGGTGTCGAGCACCGGCCACATGACGCCGCGGGTGCCCAGGTCGGTGGCAGGAGCGGTGGACAGGGACTTCTGGTCGGCCGAGCGCCAGGTGCTGGGCGGGAGATCGCCCGTGGAGGTGATGGGTCCCGCGGCGACGTAGACCCGGTCTCCCTTGCCGTCGGGCAGCAGCCCGGCGGTGCAGTCGGGCATGGTGGTCAGCGGCGACACCGTGCGGGTGGAAGGTTCGACCGACACGGCCCAGTAGGGAACGCGCCCGGAGAGGCAGGGCCCCAGGGTGCCGCTGGTGGCGGCGAAGAAGGTGCCGGTCGAGGCGTCGAAGGAGATGCTGTTGAAGGCGCGCCCCGGACTGTCGGGGTTGAGCGGGATCGGCGCGGAGACCCTGCCGGTGGCCATGTCGACCATCCACAGCGAGGCGATTCCGGTGGCCCCGTCGAAGGTCGACACGGCCGCCCGGTGCCGGGCCGGGTCCACGACCCCGCCCAGGTAGTAGACCGCTGTCGAGCCGGTGCCCGGGTCGAGCGCGCTGAGCCGGACGCGCTCACCGGTCGCCGTGTCGCGCAGGTCGACCTCGGGGAGCATGGCGCCCTCGAACGGCCGGTGGGCGACGAGGGTGTGGCCCGTGCCGGGGTCGGCCCCCAGCACCATCTGCATCATCGAGGTCCCGGTCTCGTGGGACACCGTGCTGCCGAGCTTGCCCTCGGACAGCGAGTACGTGGCGGTGGTGGAGCCCCGCAGGTGGGCCCAGCCGTCGGCGTCCTCGGCGAAGTCGTCGGTGGCGATCAGCGCCGTGCCGTTGCTGACCTCGAAGTTCTCCAGGGTGCCGGAGACCGTCTCGCCGTCCAGGTACTCCACGAACGACGTGGGCGAGGCCTGGCCGATCGGCTTGCCCGCCCGGGTGGGCAGGATTCTGACCGGGTACTGAAGACCGGTCGGCAGGCCGAGCGCCTCCAGGTCGAGCACCGTCCGGCCCTTCACCGAAGGCAGGGCTCGGAAGAGGGTGGAGGCGTGGTCGACACCGTTGTCGTCCCGGCCGCTGCCGTTCTGGTTGGTGGCGGTGTTGAGCGCCCCGTAGAGGGTGGGCGCCGGGGTGAGGAACTCGATGGCCGCGCCGTCGGCCTTCCGGACCGTGGAGGCGTCCCAGGAGACGGTCAGCTTCGGGGAGGGCCGGCTCAGTTCGATGCTGTGCGCCGTGGCGGACTTCCCCTGGCCCAGCAGCGGCGCCTGCGGGCGCTCATCGGCCCCGGGACCGATGCGCAGGGCGCGGAAGTCACCGAAGAGCTGGCCGTCGTAGAGCGTGATCCCGACGCCGTAGAGCCCGGCGCCGCCGGCTTCGAAGGCGGACGCGGGGATGGTCACGGTGCCCTTGGTGCCGGTGAGGCGGGTGCGCCAGTGGGCACGCCACTTGTCGGCCGTGGTGAACGGCGTCCAGTGGCCAACCGAGGACAGCACCAGCTCGGGGGCGGTCGCGCCGCGCAGCCCGGTGAGGTCGTAGTGCACGGTGACGGGCTTGCCCAGCGGCGCCGAGCCAGGCGTGGTCGGGGCCTGGGGCTGCACATACGTGCCGTCGGTCGGGGTGAAGGTCAGCCGCCGCGCGGCCGAGGCCACCACCTTGCCCTTGGAGAGCGCCTCGAACGTCACCTGGACGCTGCGCGTCTCGTCGGAGACGAGCGGCAGCCCGGCGGCGGCGAGCAGCTCACGCGGCAGGACACGCAGGCTGGGGCCGGCGGACGGGATCGTGCCGCGGTCGTCGACGCGCAGACGGTACGTCAGCTTGCCGTGTCCGCCGGTGAGGTCGAGACCGAAGGTGATGGGCGAGATCGCGTTCTGCCCGGACGGGTTGCCCGCGCCGTCCGCGGGGCCGGCCAGGTCGATGGCGGCGGGGTCGGTGGCCTCGACGAAGGAGGTGGTCGGGCTCACCGACATCAGCTGGCGCTCGGCGACGGACATCCGCACCGCGGCCGGGGTGAGGTGGTGGCGCTTGGCGAGCACCTTCTCCACCGCGGCGGTCACGTCCAGCTGCGTGCCCATGTGCAGTTCCCGGTCGGCCTGCGGGGGCTGGGCGATCGGGCGGCCGGTGTCCACCAGCAGCTTCCTGACCTCGCGCGGGCTGAATTCCTGCCCGGTCGCCTCGGCGGCCGCCAGCACGTTCGCCGCCGCGGCGGCGATCATCGGAGCGGAGGCCGAGGTGCCGCCGTTGAGCACCACGTCCGGTCCTTCCGGCGTGTGGAGCAGCGAGGGTAGGTTGTCACCGGGCGCCGCGAGGTCGATCCGGGAGCCGAAGCCCGAGGAGTAGCCCGCGGACCCGTTGTAGCGGGTCGTCGGATAGACCGCGGTGCGCACGTCGTCCGAGCTCAGCGTGTCGTCGACGGTGGTGCCGCCGGCGGCGATCACCCCCGTGTCGCGCACCACGGTGGGGGTGGTGGTGGGCGCGACGTCTTCGTAGGACGTCTGCGCGCGGCTGTCCGTCGTCACGTCGGTCGGGGTGCTGCCGCCGTCGGGGCCGACGGACACCGGCAGGCCGAGGCGCGTGCCGTCGTTGGACGACACGACCACGACGATCCCCGAGTCCACGATCGAGCGCAGGGTGTCCCTGATCTCCGGGTCGTCCTCCAGCCACCGCGAGGGGAAGCCGATGGTGCCGTCCGTGCCGAAGCCGAGGCTCGCGGTGATGACGTTCGGCCGCGGCTTCTGGGCGGCCGCGGCCCGCAGCGCGGCCGCGATGCCCGGGGCGGAGGGCTCCTCGGGGACCACGAGCCGGTACTTCGCGCCGGGCGCGATGCCCAGCAGGTCGGTCGCGCCGCTCCCCGTGGCCTCCGGGCGCTGCCGGTCGTGCGGCAGCGGGGCCATCATCGAGAAGTCGAGCAGCACTTCGGCGAGGTTGGGGTCCTGGCCCTCGATGGAGCCGGTCGGGTCGAGGCGGCCCTTGTTGTCGCTGGTGTAGGTGGGTATCAGGGGCAGGGAGGGGAAGTCCAGGTAGCGCTGGCCGGCGCGGAGCACGGTGGTGGGCCCGTTGAGGCGCACGTAGTCGTCGCCCGCGTCGGCCATGCTCTGGTCGGTGAGGTCGCCGAGCGACACGTTGGTGATGATCTGGCCCTCACCGGGCAGCGCGCCGAGGTAGGCGGCGGTGTCCTGGAAGGCGCCGACGGCGTTGACGCCGCCCGCGTTGAGGTACGACTGGAAGGACGTCGTCAGCCCCTCGTTGGTGGGCAGGTCCTTGGCGGCCGCCGCGGAAGGGGCGGCCGCGCTCTTGCCGCCGATGCTCTCGAGAGCCGCGAGGACGCCCTTCGGCAGCGGCACGGCGCCGGAGTTCATCGTCTGGGGGCGGACCGCCGAGCGGGCGCCCGCGGACGCGCCCACGGAGTACGGCGTCAGCGCGGCGGCCTCGGCCCTGCGCTGGAGGATCTCGGCCGAAGGGGTCAGCGGGTCGCCGAACGCGCTGCGGCCCTTCGTGGTCGCCACGGGAAAGGCCCGGGTGGTGCCGTCCTTGCGGGTCAGGACGCCTGACCCGTCGTCGGACCAGCGCAGCACCGAGCCATCGGAGAGGGTGAGGGAGTGCGCGGCGGCGGCGTCGGCGGCCGTGCGGGCCGCGGACCGGGACGCCTGGGCCTCCGGGTCCGCGGCGTGGGCGGCGACGGCTGGAACGGCGATCGTGGACAACAAGGCGGCGAGTGCCGTCAAACGTGCTCGTCTGAAGCGGTGCGACATGCAACGCCCTTCGTGATGAGGGGTGAGGAACGTGCAGAGGGCCGGCGGGTGTTCGGGACGGAGGACGGAGCTCACCTTGACGGTGTCACGTCATGCTGGACAAGATCCGACGACTTCGGGTTTGCGCAGTTGCCCAGATGCGCGGCGCGCGGCGCGGGCCGCCCGGGCGCTCATGCGTCGTCCCGCGCCGGGACGCGGACCAGGTGCACCGCCGCGCTGGCCCAGTCGCCGGACGGCAGATCCAGCGTGAGCCCGTACCCGGCGAGCACGGCCGCGTGGTGCACGGTCCCCGTGCGTGTGTCGCGATAGTGGGCCCCGGGCGTGAGGCCGCCCAGCCGCACCGGTCCCCGCGGGCCGCCGTGCCGGTGGACGAGCTGCCAGGCGAGCACCAGGGCCTCGCTCCCGTCCTGCGCGGCGTACTCCACCACGGCCGGGCCCTCCTCCTCGGGGCCGCGCAGCCGGTGCAGCGCGCCGTGCTGGACGAGGTGGCGGACCCGCTTGTACTCGGCCACCAGCTCGGCCCCGGTGGCCAGTTCCTCCTCGGACCAGCGGGTGAGGTCACCGCCGATGCCGAGCACGCCGGCCATCGCGACATGGAAGCGGAAGCGCAGCGGCACCTGGCGGTGGGTCAGCTGGTTGGGCACGTCGGTCACCCAGGCCGCCATGGTGCGCGCGGGGTAGAGCTGGCCGTAGCCGTGCTGGATGGACACGCGGTCGGCGGCGTCGGTGTTGTCGGAGGTCCACGCCTGGTCGGTGCGGGAGAGGATGCCGAGGTCCACCCGGCCTCCGCCGCCGCTGCAGGACTCGATGCGCAGCCGTGGGTGGTCGGCCCGGAGCCGGTCGATCACCCCGTAGAGGTTGTGCACGTAGTCCGTCCACAGCCGGTCGGCCCCGTCCTCGCGGCCGGGCCAGCCGGCCTCGCTGAAGGCGCGGTTCATGTCCCACTTGAGGAAGTCGACGCCGTTGTCGGCGACGAGCCGGGTGAGCCAGCCGTACGCCCAGTCGGCGACGTCCTGCCGTGCGAAGTTGAGGACCAGCTGGTTGCGCAATTCGGTCCTGGCGCGGCCGGGGACGTGCAGCACCCAGTCCGGGTGCTCGCGGTACAGATCGCTGTCGGGGTTGACCATCTCCGGTTCCACCCACAGGCCGAAGCGCATCCCGAGACGGTGCACCTCGTCGGAGAGCGGGCGGAGCCCGGAGGGGAAGCGGTCGGCGGCCGGGGTCCAGTCGCCGAGCCCCGCGCGGTCGTCGCGCCGCGCCCCGAACCATCCGTCGTCGACGACGTACAGCTCCACCCCGAGCGCGGCGGCGCGGACGGCGAGTGCCGTCTGGCCGGGCTCGTCGACGTCGAAGCCGGTGGCCTCCCAGGAGTTGTAGAGCACCGGCGCGATCTCCCGCGGGTGCGGCAGGACATGGGCCAGGGCGTACTCGTGCCAGGTGCGGCTGGCGGCGCCGAAGCCGTCGTCGCTGTACAGGCCCGCGAAGACCGGCGTGGTGAACTCCTCGCCGGGGGCCAGCGGGACGCTCGTCCCGTCGTGCCCGGCGCCGCCCGTGACGCCGGCCCGGCCGTCGGGGGTGCGCTGCGTGGTGATGCGCCAACTGCCGCTCCAGGCCAGGGCGGCGCTCCACACCCGGCCGTGCGTCTCGGTGGCGTCGCCCGCGTCGAGCATCACCCACGGGTTGGCGTGGTGGCTGGTGATGCCGCGGCGGCTGGTCAGCACGGTCTCGCCGTGCGGCAGCCGGTCCCGGTGCAGCCTGCTCTCCGCGGACCACTGCCCGGTGACGTGGCTGAGCCGGTAGTCGGGCAGCGGCGGCAGACTCCATGCGGCGGAGTCGGCCCGGAGCACGGTGAGATGCCGGTCGCCCGCGTTGCGCAGGACGGTGCGCCGCTCGATGACGTCGCTGTCGTCGTGCACCCGGTACCGCAGGGTGACCTCCAGGGGGTGGACGCGGTCGCGGAACCGCAGCGCCAACTCGCTTACACCGGGCGCGGCTTCCTCCACCTCGTGGCCCACCGGCTGCCACTCGAAGGCCCGTGTCCCGTCGGGGAACCGGACCTGGAGCGACGGCGGCCCGAAGCGGGCCCCGCCGTCGACGGGGAGCTCCTCGCCCACCGGCGGCCGGCCTTCGAAGCTGCTCGCCTCCGGCTGCGGGGGGACGGCGAGTTCCGCCGCCTCCTCGAGGGTCAGCCGTGGGCCCCAGGCGATGTGGCAGGGGGCACCGGTGACGTCGATCCGCAGCGCGTACGACGTGCGCGGGGTGCTCAGCAGCCAGATCCCGGTGTCCGGGGCATGGGTGATCACGGGCATGGGTCCTCACGTTCGGGTGTCGCCAGGGGTCAGTCGGCAGCCAATCCTTACCTTGGATCAGATGTCAACACCCAGCTCGCCCCGCGCTTTCGAAGTTGACACTCCCTCACTGGAACAACTTCCCAGGAACCTTGCTTATTTTATTGACAGCAGAAAAAAACCTGCCTAGGTTCCCGGCCATGCGCTCGATCCCGCCGGCGGAGGCCTTCCCGGCCCACACGCCGGCCGTCTCCCAGATCTTCACCACCGTCCTGTGCCACGGCCCGCTCACCCGCACCGAAGTCGCCCGACGCGCCGGGCTGTCGGCGGCCGCGGTCACCAAGGCGGTCCGGCCGCTGATCGAGGCCGGGTACCTCGTCGAGGACGTGGACGAGGAGGCGCGCACCTCCCTTGGGCGGCCGGCCAACCCCGTACGGGTCGACGGCGGCCGCGCGCTGTTCATCGGCCTCAAGATCACCGGTGACGAGATCATCGGTGTGCTCACCGACCTGTGCTGCCGGATCCGCACCGCCCGGCACGTGCCGCTGGCCGCCCCCGACCCCAGGGCCGTCCTGGAGGCGGCGGCGGCCCTCGTGCACGAACTGCAGGCGGAGGCCGCCGGTTTCGACGTCCCCGTCAGCGGCGTGGGCATCGCGGTCTCCGGTGACGTGGACCGGGCCGGCGGCGTGGTGCGCTACTCGCCGTTCCTCGACTGGCGCGACATCCCGCTGGCCGAACTGGCTCGGATGACCACGGGCCTGCCCGTGACCGTTGACAACGACGTCAGGGCGCTCACCGTCGCCGAGCAGTGGTTCGGCGCCGGGGTGGGCCTGTCCGACTTCGCCGTGGTGACGGTCGGGGCGGGCATCGGCTGCGGACTCGTCGTGCACGGGCGGGTGGTGTCGGGCGCGTACGGGGTGGCGGGTGAACTCGGGCACCTGTCCATCGACCCGGAGGGACCGCCGTGCCACTGCGGCAACCGCGGGTGTGTGGAGGCGATCGCGGCGGACCCCGCCATCGTCCGAGCCGTCCGCGAGGCGACGGGCGCCCCCGTGGCCGACGCCTCCGAGGCACTGCGCCTGGCCCACGCGGGCGATCCGGGGGCCCGGGAGGTGTACGCGCGGGCCGGCGAGGCGATCGGCCGGGCCATCGGCTCGGTGGCCAACCTTTTCGGCCCGGAGCGCGTGATCATCTCGGGTGAGGGCCTGGTGGCCCACGACCTGTTCGCCGACCAGATCCTCGAGGCGTTCGCCGCCTCCGCCTTCGGCACCGCCGCGCAGTGCGACCTGCGGACGCGGCCGCTGCCTTTCGAGGAGTGGGCACGCGGGGCCGCGGCCACCGCGATCCAGTCCTTCATCAGATCAGACACGTACTAGGAGTAGCGATGACGCTGCAGAGCCGCACCGTCCTGACCACGCCTCAGACCAGCCGCCGTACCGTGGTCGGCGGACTGTTCGGACTCGGAGCCGCGGCACTCGCCGCCCCCCTGCTCACCGCCTGCGGCGGGGGACCGGCGGCCGACCCCAAGACGGTGACCTTCGGATCCAACGGGGCCGACGCCACGCCCAAGGCCGCCTACGCGGCGGTGACCAAGGCCTTCGCCAAGGAGAGCGGCCTGACGGTCAAGACCAACACCGTCGACCATGACAGCTTCCAGAAGGGCATCTCCAGCTATCTGCAGGGCACTCCGGACGACGTGTTCACCTGGTTCGCCGGCTACCGCATGCAGTACTTCGCCAAGAAGGGCCTCGCCGCCCCCCTTGACGACGTGTGGGAGAAGATAGGCGGCGGCTTCAGCGAGGCCACCAAGCAGCTCTCCCGCGGTGAGGACGGCAAGTTCTACTTCGTCCCGCTCTACAACTACCCCTGGGGCGTCTTCTACCGGAAGAGCCTGTTCCAGGAGCGCGGCTACAGCGTCCCGCGCACCTGGTCGGAGTTCACCGCGCTCGCCAAGCGGATGAAGAAGGACGGGCTGTCCCCGATCGCCTCCGGCTACGGCGGCGGCGACGCATGGAGCATCCTCGGCGCCTTCGACTACCTCAACCTGAGGGCCAACGGCTACGAGTTCCACATGTCCCTGATGCGCGGCGAGGTCTCCTGGACCGACAAGCGCGCCGCCACCACCCTCGACCTGTGGCGCGAGATCAGCCCCTACTACCAGCAGGGCGCCGGCGGACGCTCGTGGCAGGACGCGGCGCAGTCGCTGCTGGACAAGAAGTCCGGCATGGCGGTCATCGGCCTCTTCCTCGGCCAGCAGATCTCCGACGAGGCGCTCCGCGCCGACATCGACTTCTTCCCCTTCCCCGAGATCGACCCGGCCAACGGGCAGGACGCCGTCGAGGCGCCCACGGACGGCTTCATGCTCAGCCGCCGCCCCAAGAACGAGAAGGGGGCGAAGGAGCTCCTGGAGTTCTTCGGCACCGCCAAGGCGGAGAACCTCTACATGGGCGTCGACCCCAGCAACGTGGCCGTCAACGCCCAGGCCGACACAGGCTCCTACAACCCGCTGCAGAAGAAGTCCGCCGAACTCATCGCCTCCGCCAAGCACATCACCCAGTTCGCCGACCGCGACAGCGACCCCGGCTTCATCTCCACCGTCCTCCTTCCCGGACTCACCCAGTGGCTGGGCCGCCCGGACGACGGCTCGGCCCTGCTGAAGCGCATCGAGTCGCAGCGCTCGCGCTTCTTCACCTCCTGACCGGACCGGAAAGGTTCACCGTGCCCTCCGCGTCCCCCGCCGCACCGCCCTCGCCCAAGGCCCCCGTGCCCGACGCCACCGCGGCGCCCCGCCGCCCCCGCCGGCTCGGCGCCGGCGACCGGCTCTTCCTGGCCGTCGTCGTCGGCGTGCCGCTGCTCGCCCTGCTGGTCTTCGTCTGGCTGCCGGCGCTGGCTTCCATGGGCCTGTCCTTCACCAGCTGGGACGGCATCTACCTGTCCGACATCCACTGGGTCGGGCTCGACAACTACCACCAGATCTTCACCAACTACCCCCCGTTCTGG
This sequence comes from Actinacidiphila sp. bgisy167, assembly GCF_965342175.1. Lineage (GTDB taxonomy): Bacteria > Actinomycetota > Actinomycetes > Streptomycetales > Streptomycetaceae > Actinacidiphila. Next base: position 18,473 of record NZ_CBDRBL010000088.1, on the reverse strand, counting down.
CCGGCGGTGCGGAACAACGTCATCTGGCTGCTCTTCACCGCGCTGCTGCCCACCCCGTTCGGGGTCTTCCTCGCGTACCAGCTCGACCGGAAGCTCCGCTTCACCCGCGTCTACCAGACGGCGATCTTCCTGCCGATGGTGCTCTCCCTGGCCGTCGTCGGCCTCATCTGGGAGATCATCTACAACCCCGACACGGGTCTGCTGGACAGTGCGCTGGGCGCGGTGGCACCAGGGCGGCACATCGACTGGCTGGGCGACCCCGACCTCAACCTGTGGGCCGTCCTGGTCGCCTCGGCCTGGCGGCACACCGGTTACATCATGATCCTCTACCTGGCCGGGCTGAAGGGCTTCGACCCGGCCCTGAAGGAGGCCGCAGCCCTCGACGGCGCCAACGGCCGCCAGACCTTCCTGAAAGTGGTCTTCCCCGCCCTCAAGCCGGTCAACGTCATCATCCTGGTCGTCACCGTCATGGAGTCCCTGCGGGCCTTCGACGTCGTCTACGTGCTCGGCGGCGGCGTCGGCAGCAAGCCCGGAATGGAACTGCTGTCGCTGCTGATCACCGACAACATCATCGGTGAGTCCAGCCACATCGGTTACGGCTCCGCCCTCGCGGTCGTCCTGCTCCTGGTCTCCCTCGCCGCCATCGGGACCTTCCTCGTCCAGAACTTCCGCAAGGAGGACCGGTGACCACGACCGCCACGCCGCCGCCCGTCGCCCCCACCCGCCCCCGCGACACCCCGCCGCGCGGCGGTGCCGCGTCCCGGCCCCCGCGGCAGACCGGACGGCACGTGATGCTCGCCGCGATCGCGCTGCTGTGGCTGCTGCCGCTGCTGTGGGCCGTCTACACCTCGCTGCGCCCCTACGAGGACACCGCAAAGCACGGCTACCTGTCCTGGCCGCGCGGGATCAGCCTGCAGAACTTCACCGACGCCTGGAACCAGTCCGGCATGCCGCACTTCTTCTGGAACTCGGTCCTCATCACCGTCCCGTCGGTGCTGGGCACCCTGCTGTTCTCCGCGGCGGTCGCCTTCTTCGTCTCGCGCTTCGACTTCCGCTGGAACATCGCGCTGCTGATGCTCTTCACCGCGGGCAACCTGCTGCCCGCGCAGGTGCTCATCACCCCGCTCTACCGGCTCTACCTGCTGCTCCCGCTGCCGGCGTGGATGAGCGACTCGCTGCTCCTGTACAACTCGACCTGGGGCATCATCGCCATCCACATCGCCTACCAGTGCGGCTTCTGCACCTTCGTGCTGAGCAACTACATGAAGACGATCCCCGGGGAGATCACCGAGGCCGCACTCGTCGACGGCGCCCCGGTGTGGCGGCAGTTCTTCCAGATCATCCTGCCGCTGTGCCGGCCGGCCTTCGCCGCGCTGGCCACGCTGGAGTCCATCTGGATCTACAACGACTTCTTCTGGCCGCTCGCGCTCATCGAGACGGGCGACAAGCGGCCCATCACCTCGGCCCTGGCCAACCTGCAGGGCCAGTACTTCACCAACCCGAACCTCATCGCCGCCGGCGCCCTGATGACCGCCGTCCCCACGCTGCTGGTGTACTTCGCGCTGCAGCGGCAGTTCATCAGCGGTCTGACCATCGGCTCGGGCAAGGGCTGACGCCCCACGGCCCGGGACACCACCCGCACCGCAACCGCCGTACCCCATCCCAGGAGGTCCGACCCATGAGGTCACCCTCACGCTCCACCCTGCCCTCGACCGCCGCCAGGACACTGCTCGTCCTGGCCCTCACCGCCGGCGTGTCGGCCGCCGTCCCGGCCGCCCAGGCGACCGGGCCCGGCAGCGCGGCCGCAGCCCCCGCCGCTGCGAACGCCGGCGTTTCGAACGCCGCCGCCTCGAGCACCACCGCGCACCAGGTCGCCGCCAAGCCCTACATGGGCTGGTCGAGTTGGAGCATGCAGTCCTCCAAGTACCCCGGACTCAACCCCACCGGCGACTACAGCTACCTGACCGAGGCGAACGTCCTCAAGCAGGCCGACGCGCTGGCCGCCAAGCTGAAGAAGTACGGCTACAGCTACGTCAACCTCGACGCCGGCTGGTGGCGCGACCAGTCCTGGAAGCCGGAGTTCGACGCGTACGGCCGGCAGACCCCGGACCCCGAGCGCTTCCCGCGCGGCATGAAGGCGGTCGCCGACCACATCCACGGCAAGGGCCTGAAGGCCGGTATCTACCTGCCCGTCGGACTGGAGAAGGAGGCCTACGGCGACGGCACGGTGCCGATCTGGAAGGCCGCCGGCTGCACCACCGCCGACATCGTCTACGACGACCTGCGCACCACCAACGGCTGGGACAGCTCATACAAGATCGACTTCTCGGACCCCTGCGCCCAGAAGTACGTCGACTCCCAGGCGCGCATGATCGCCGACTGGGGCTACGACTTCCTCAAGATCGACGGTGTCGGCCCCGGCTCCTTCAAGAGCGGCGACAACTACGACAACCGCGCCGACATCGCCGCCTGGCAGAAGGCCATCGCCGCCACCGGCCGTCCCATCCACCTCGAGCTGTCCTGGTCGCTGGACATCGGCCATGTCGCCGACTGGAAGAAGTACTCCAACGGCTGGCGCATCGACACCGACGTGGAGTGCTACTGCGACACCCTGGTCACCTGGGAGAACTCCGTCGACGACCGCTTCGACGACGCGGCCGCGTGGAGCCGGCACGGCGGTCCCGGCGGCTGGAACGACCTCGACTCCCTCGACGTCGGCAACGGCGCGATGGACGGCCTCACCCAGGCCGAGCGGCAGAGCTACATGACGCTGTGGGCGATCGCCAAGTCCCCGCTCTACACCGGTGACGACCTCACCCGTCTCGACGACTACGGGCTGTCCCTGCTGACCAACCGCGAGGTCATCGCGCTCAACCAGTCGAGCACCCCGCCAGCCCGCCCGGTCACCCCCTCCGACGACCAGCAGGTCTGGGCCGCGCGGAACGCCGACGGCAGCTACACCGTCGCCCTGTTCAACCTCGCCGACGCACCCGCGGCCGTCACCGCCGACTGGACCTCGCTCGGCTTCTCCGGCAACGCGTCCGTCCGCGACGTGTGGAGCCACCAGAACCTCGGCGCCCACAAGAACAGGATCACCGAGACCCTGCCCGCGCACGGCTCCCGCCTGTTCACCGTCACCCCGCGCGGCGGCCACGCCCAGCCGACGACCGCCTACGAGGCCGAGGCCCCGGGCAACACCCTGGCCGGCAACGCCTCCGTCGGCGACTGCGGCGCCTGCTCCGCCGGCCGCAAGGTCGGCAACCTCTACCTCGGAGGCTCGCTGCGCTTCAACGACGTCGTGGTGAAGAAGTCCGGAACCTACCTCGTCGAGGTCGCCTACGTCAGCGGTGACGCCCGCACCGTCCGCGTCTCCGCCAACGGTGGCGCCGCCACCGGCCACAAGTTCCCGTCCACGGGGGACTGGGGCACCGTCGAGACGGTCCACGTCCCCGTCGCGCTCAAGGCGGGTGCCAACACCATCACCTTCGACAGCGCAGACGGATACGCTCCGGACATCGACCGGATCGACGTGCCGCAGCTGTCCTGACAACCCGTGGGGCCCGGCTCGCGCCGGGCCCCGCGCCGGTTCCGCCGCAGGCCCCGCTCCTCACACGCGGGCGGCTGCGCGCAGATCGTGGTCGAAGGCGCGGATGTCCTCGGGAGTGAGGGTGGTGCGCGTACGGGCGATCGCGTGCAGATAGTCCTCGGTGCGGTGCGTCAGCTCCGCCGCGGTGCGCGGGTCCGTCGCCAGGTGCCGCTCGAAGGCGATCTGCGCGGCGGCCTGGGCCGCGTACTCGATGTCCGCCGGAGTGAAGCGGTCACTCGCCTCGACCAGGGCGTCCAGGTCGATGTCCGCCACCCGGTCCGGCCCGATGTAGCGGATCCAGATCGCCCGCCGCGCTGCGAGGTCCGGCGGGCCGACCGGGATCAGGAAGTCGAAGCGTCCCGGCCGCAGGAAGGCCGGGTCCAGCGAGCGCACCGCGTTGGTCGCGCAGATCAGCAGCCGGCGTTCGCCGCGCCGGAACTGCGGGATGAGCTTGAGGAGCTCGTTGGTCACCCGGTGGGCGAGGGTGGACGGGTCCTGCCGCTCCGAGGCGATCTCCTCCGCCTCGTCGAAGAAGAGCACCACCTGCTCCAGGTGCTCGACCCGGGCGAAGAGCCGCCGCAGCCCGTCCGCCACCCCGTGTGCGTCCTCGGCCAGCTGGTACGGGAGCACCTCGATGAAAGGCCACGCCAGCCGGGAGGCGACCGCCTTGGCGAACGTGGTCTTGCCCGTGCCCGGTGGGCCGAAGAGGACAACGGCACGCGGCGGCACGAGGCGGTAGCGCTCCGCGACCTCCGGATGCTCCAGCGGCAGCACCAGCCGCCGCTCGATGAGCTCCTTCTCCGCGGACATGCCCGCGATGCGGTCCCACAGCCCCGCCTCCGGGACCTCGCCACCGAGCTGGTCCAGCAGCGTGGCCTCCGCGGAGTCGGCGGACAGCACCTTCTCGAAGTAGCTCAGACCCGGGCGGCAGGAGTACCCCGAGTTCCTGAACGCCTGCTCCCCGACCTCGCCCGCCGGCAGCAGCGCGCCGATCCGGCGCACCCCCCTCTCCGCCAGGTTCTCCTCCAGGGCGGCCAGCAGCGCAGAGCCCATCCCGTGGTGTCTCCACTGCCGGGCGATGGCCAACCGCAGCACCCAGGCCCGCTCCTGCGCCATCGAGGACACCGCGGCCCCCACCACCCGGTCGCCGACCATCGCCACCACGGCCGGCGCCCCCGCGCGCAGGGCCCCGACCACCTCCGCCAGGGTCACCGCCGGGTCCTCGGAGGTCTCGCGGGACTCCTCCCAGATCCGTACGACCTGGTCGAGGTCGCGTTCCTCCAGATCCCGAACCCGCCAAGGCGTCATCGCGCTCACCTCCCGACCATTCTGGCCCAGGTCCCGGCGGAACGCTCAGCCGACGCAGACCGGCCTGCCCGGCCTGGCGGGCGGGACGGGGCGTTCGTGCGGCGACCGGCGTCCCAGGGCCGCGTCGATCCCGGCCGTGCCGCCGTTTCGGGTGCGTTTCGGGTGCGTGGAGGCATCTCCGCCCTCCGTAGCGCTTTCGCGTGACCATGCTCAGCAGCACAGGGAGTGCGCGCGGCACCGATCTCCGCGGGGCGAGGGGGCCCGGGCCGGGGATGTCGGAGTCATGGGCTTGGATATGCGGGTGACCGTTCACGACGTTGCCCCACGACTGCCCTCCATCGCCGAACTGCGCGACCACTGCCGCTCGCTGGCGATGCTCGACGCGATCCTCAGCCCCGAGTGGGAGACGCGCTACCACTCCTTCGACGCCGCATGGGACACGGGGGAGGAGATGGCCTCCGTGCGCAACGGATCGGGCGACGAGTACGCGATCGTGTTCTCCGCCGCCGGGGCCTTCGTCCGCGGCTTCGACCACGAGTCGCCCCTCAGTCCCTACGGATCGGAGGACCATGAGCCCTGGCCCGGCGTTCTCGACGAGGTCCCCGATGTGTTCCGTCCGTACGTCGAGGAACCCGCGTTCTGCGACGAGGAGGGGGTGCCGGTCGCGACCGTCTGCCTGTGGCGTGAGGCGGGGGACGACGCGTGGCGGCACGGCCCCGTCGAGCTGCCGCAGGACCGCGAGGACGCCGACGGCGCGGCGTATCTGTTCGAGCTGCTGACCGACCGTTCGCCCGAGGCGTTCCGCGCCTTCGCCGAGGAGTACTACGGGGTACCGGTCGACCTGGACGCCGTACGCCATGTCCAGGCGCTGCGCCCGCTCACCGCGCGGGTCGTCGCGACACTGAACCCGGAGGTCACGCTCGACGAGCTGGCCGAGGACATCGCAGGCATCGGGTACCCGCTGAGCGCGGGCTGACGTGGTCGCGGCGGCCGCGCTACCCCTGGGGCGGCGGCATGCCGATGCCACGGGCCAGCGCGGCGACGACCGGGACGGCATGACCGGCCAGACGTGCCGCCGCCCAGGCGGCGGCGGCGCGGAGGAACCCCGCGAGGTCCCGCTCGGCGCCTTCGATCCCGCGTCGCAGCACGTCGATGTCGACCGCGAGCACCGGACTGTCGTCCCTCTGGGTGTCGACCGTCAACAACACGGTGTCGCCATGCCGTTCGGCGAGCGGTGAGGGGTCGTGGCCGAAGCCGGCATGGCCGGGCCCGTCGAGGACGTCGAACCAGTCGCGCCATTCCTCCAGGCCGTTGCAGCAGCCGGGCCGCAGCACGACTCCTCCCAGGGGGTCGGCGACCTGAAGACCGCCCGGCGCCTGGACGTCCCTCCCGTCCAGCAGTGCTTTCACGAAATACTCGACGGGATCAAGGGGCCGGGTGGGCGGAGCCTCGTCGTCCACCCGTACGTGGTTGTAGGCGGCGATGGTCATCGCGGCCGTGCCGACCTCGGCCTCCGACATGGCGCCATGGAGCGGCATGAAGGTGAACGGTGCGCGCTCGGCCACCGGCCATAGGGCGAAGCCGTCCGCGGTTGCGAGTTCCAGCACGGGCTGCACGACGATCACCGCCGGAGTATGCACCGGCGCGCGCCCGTCCCGCCCTCGGTTTTTCGGCGGCCTCCCATGCCGGCCCGACGCCGCTGCCGACTCCTGGCTGCGGCCGGGACGCCGCGCCGGACGGACCGAGCCCCTCGGTGACGCGTTCGTGGCGGACCGCTGCCGCGACCTGGCCCGCTCGGGATGGCCGGCGGAGAACCCCGGACCCGACCGGCTCGTCGACTACGCCAGGAACCGCCGCGTCGGATCCGCCCCCGAAGCGCCCGCACCAGAGTGCTCCCGTCCGTCAGATGAGTCCCATGCGGGGGATCTCCCGACCCGCGGAGCGGTCCATCACCATGAGCAGGCCCGCGTCGCGCGTCCTGGCGTAGGCGGCCTCGTCGATGACGCCCAACTGGAACCACACCGCCTTGGCGCCGATCGCGACGGCCTGGTCCGCGATGCCCCCGGCGAGGGCGGAGTTGACGAACACGTTCACCACGTCCACCGCGAAGGGGATCTCCGCCAGGGACGCGAAGCCCCGCTCGCCGTGCACCGCCTCGGCCTTGGGGTGCACGGGCACCACCCGCTTGCCGATGCGCTGCAGCTTCGCGGCCACGCGGTAGGCGGCTCGCTCGGGGTTGTCGGACAGGCCCACCACGGCCCAGGTGCCGCCGGTGGCGGTGAGTATCCGCCGGATCGTCGCGTCATCGCCGTAGGTCGTCATGCCCGCCCCCGCCGTGCACGGGCGCCCGCACGAGTCGCCGCCGACCGCGTGATCGCGGAGAGGGCCAGGTCTTCGGGATTCGTCTGCAGCATGGCCCGACACTACCGGGCTGGAATACTGTATGCAATGGTTGTGGGTGTGTCGGCCGTACGGCGCTCGGGCGCGGTACCGGTCGCAACGCGCCTCAGGGCGCTCCGCGCTCTGCCGAAGACCATCCCGTGCGGGGTGCAGGCGGGTGTGACGGAGTGCTCCGGTCGGCGGAATCCGCCAACCGAAGCACTCAACCGTGTCCGATGGTGCCTCACGCCGGTTCGACAGGCAGCCACAGTTCGCACGTGGCGGTACTGAAGTCGTCCGCGCGCTCGAGGACCGCGACGATCGAGGGCCCCGGCCGCAGCCGCCACGGGTTGGAAGGGAACCACTCGGTCGCGGTCGCCGCCCAGGTCGTCTGCAGGGCCTGCGGATGCGGTCCGCTGGTGCGGAAGACCGCCCACCTCCCAGCCGACACCTCGATGGTGTCGAGGTCGTCCGGGGCCGCCGTGTCCTGGGCGAGGGCCACTCCGTGCAGGTAGGTCAGTTCGCTGCCCTCCCCGCCGTCGGGCTCGAGGTCGTCGGAGACCTGCAGCAGGCCTCCCGGTTTCGGTGTCGCCGAGGGCCTTCAGCCGTAGGTGCTCCTCTTGCGGCAGTGCGGCGATGTGCCGCTGGATGTGGGGATTGACGCCCTGGTGGATGAGCGGGACCCGGGCCGCGTGTCCGACGAGCCGGAACGCGGGTCGGTCGATGAGGCGGGTGTCCATGGGGTTGCTCCCTTCGACGGTCAGGCGGAACCTGAGCCGCGGTTGTGTGTGCAAGGGGCCTCCGTCGCGGCGCACGTCACCGGGACCGGCGCCGTGGACCGCCCGGAACGCGCGTCCGAACGCCTCACTTGAGCCGTATCCGTGCCGGACGGCGATGCTCAGCAGATCGCCCTCGCCTCGGACGACGTCGGCGGCGGCAACGGTCATGCGCCGCCGACGCACGTACTCCGACAGCGGCATCCCAGCCAGAGACGAGAACATCCGGCGCAAGTGGTACTCGGTCGTGCCGAGCGTCGCTGCCAGACCCCGGACGTCGGGTTCCTCCGCGAGGTGGTGCTCGACGAGATCGACGAGCTGGTTGAGTGCCGAGATCACGAGGCCTCCCTTTCGATGTCAACCCTGGCAGCGGCCGGCCCGGCCGCACCCGACCGTTCCGGACGGATCCGATCATTCGCCAGGACGGACGAGCAGGCACACAGCACCGCATGGGTTGCGCCCTGGCCCTTGTAGTCCAGCAGGACCTGGGCGGCATCGGATGCTTCGGGCGGGCGGGAGGTGATGAGCGCGTACCAGCCGTCCGCCGCCGCCTCGGCTTGCAGGACCTGCTCGTCGAAGCTCCATTCCAGGGCGGGCCGGCCTAGAACCCGGGTAACGGCCAGACGCCGTATGTCGTCGGCAACTGGGCACTGGACGAGACGCGTCCGGTGGTGAGCGTGCCGAGCATGAAGCCCGGGAAGTACCAGGCCATCGTGATGACCCTGGGCAGCCAGCCGCAGCTGGGGGACTTCCCGTTCTCCCTCCAGGCCAACCTGATCGGCCCGGACAGCACCCCGACGGCCGGCGCCTTCAGCGTGACTCCGCAGCGCGCCACCACGAAGCCCGGCGTCCTGCTGACGCTGACCGCCTCGTGGAGCGGTGTCCCGTCCGACCGCCCCGCCACTGCTTACGTCGGCTACTCCAACGGGGCCGGCACCCTCGTCACCATCGGCTGACGTCACCGCACACCACGGTGCCGGCCCTCCTCGTCCGCCAGGAGGGCCGGCACCGTCGCGTTTCCAGACGGGGCAGCCGAGCCGGCGGCGTACGGCCGGCACGCCCGGCCAGACGTCACGGCTGCGGAGTGGGCCGCCTGGAGGTTACCCAGCGGCTGCTGTCCGCGCAGGCTAAGGTGCCGCCGCACCCACATCCCCAACGCCACCCTCGGCGACGGACTGCGGCGGAAGGTCAACCTGCCCAGCGCCGACCTGGTCGACGCCCTGCTGTAGATCGACGACTCGGTGCCAAGGCCCGCAGTCTGCGCGAGAAGGGCGACCTGAAGCTGCCGTGGTCGACTACCTGCAGCTGGTGCAGTTTGGCGCCGCCCGCCGGCCCGAGAGCCGCCAGCAGGAAGTCTCCGAGATCTCGCGCAACCTCAAGCTCCTGGCCAAGGAGCTCGAGATCCCGATCGTGGCGCTGTCCCAGCTCAACCGCGGACCCGAGCAGCGCGCCGACAACACCCTGGTCGTCTCCGACCTGCGCGAGTCCGGCTCGATCGAGGAGGATGCCGACATCGTGATCCTGCTGCACCGCGAGGACGCCTACGACCAGGCCTCACCCCGCTCCGGCGAGGCCAGCCTCATCGTGGCCAAGCACCGCAACGGCCCCACCGCGACCATCACCACGGCCTTCCAGGGCCACTACAGCCGGTTTGTGGACATGGCCACCAGTTACTGACACCCCTCAGAACGGCACAGACGGCTATCAAAGACCCTGCAAGTAGAGTGTGGTGGATTCCTGAGCACAGGCCTCGGTCATCAGCAGTGGCCCGATTGGTATCGGCCGGTTCAGGCGCTCTTCTTGTGGTTCAGTAGTTGATGTGAAGGGATTTCCGTTCTCGTGGGTCATCGTATTCTTGCCCGGCTGTGTTTCGAGATGCCCTCGCCCGTGGGGGACGTCCTCGCCGGGACCGGCACCCTCGATCCCGCCTATCTCACTGCTTTCATGGAGCACGTCCAGCAAGCGGCCGAGGTCTACCAAGACGTGGTGGCCGGTCCGCCCCAGGGGATGACGGCGGAACAGGCGCTCAGAGCGCTCACCCGGATCCCCTCGCACCGCCTGACCGCCGTCCTCACGCGCGACGAACGCGACCGCCTCCTCCACACCGCGCATGGATGGGAGGTGGAGGATCGACGTACCGGATCGAACGAGCAGCACACACCGCTGGCGGGATCGTCGAGGCGGCGCACACCGCAGACCCCGGCCGCTGATCAGGCTGAAGCAGAACTGGTCGACACCGGCCACCCCGGCCGCCATCTGTCCGAAGAACTCGACGAGGAGTTCGCCGCGGTTGCTGTGCTGGACCATACGACGAGTTCCTCCCTCCAACAGATCGAGACAGCCACCGGAGATTTCGTCTCGGTTCGCCTCGCGGGGAGCGACGAATCGCTACGGGACACGCCTCGCTCTCTGCGCGACGCCACGGCAGACATGTCACGTCACGACGCCCAGACATCGAGCCGCCCGAACACCCCCGCGTCCAACAGCGTTGCCGGCCGGCGCGAACAACCCCCCTCACCTCACGCGTTCCTGGACACCCCACGCGGCCGCGCCACCACGCCCCAGCCTGCCGACACCAGCACCACCGGCCCGACCACTACCACCCCAGAGGGCCTGACCGGCCTTTGGCAGCGCGGTGAAGAACCGGTCGCGTTCCTCCGCGACGCGGTCGATACCGCGGTCAAGCAGACCGCGGGGCGGGCCGGCATAGGGATGGACGCGTTCACCGCCGATCCCAACGTGCTCAACTGCGTCTCCCTCATGGAAGCCCTGCTCGAGCGGTTGCACCCAGCAGAGATCCACGCGGCTCTGCCGGGCCGCCACGCGATCCGCCCGGCCACCACCGTGGACGACAGCGCCGCCGGCTCCCACCGGGCCGAGGACCGACTCGTTCCGGGCGGAACGTGGATGCCTGTGTCGACCGTCGACCAGATCATCACAGCACTGCACCAGGCCGGCCGCGGAAGCACAGCCCTCCTCCTCGAACAAGGAAGGGACGACATCGGGCACGCCCTGCTCTACGCCCACATCGGCACTGACCCGGCCACGGGACTGCCCCACATCGTGCGCGTGGACCCCCAGGCGTCCAACACCGTGGAAGCACTGAACGATCAGGCTCGACGATGGATTCGGGCCGGACGCGGCACCCGCATGACCGTCATCGACCCCACCGGCCGGGCAGTCGACATCGCCGCCCTCCCCGTCCAGCCCCAGTCATCCGCCCCCGCCCAGAGCCTGGTCGACGCACCTACGAGCCACCACTACGGCATGCTCGGCATGGAGCTCGAAACCGAGTTTCCAGTCTCGTCGGATTCCAAAGAATCTTTGATGAGTACCCGAACGCTGCAACTCGTGGCAGACGAGGATCTGAACGGCCGATCGATCGTTGAGATCACCTCTCGTCCGATGAGGGTCCACAGCAGGGAAACAGCAGGATTCTCAGCGAACGAAGTGTTCGCCGACGTTGCTGTGGTCCTGAACCGGCTGAGCAGTCTCTCTTCAGAGGAGGGGCGATCGCTCTCTGACGTGTTCCCGGAGAGCGAGGGTTTCAGGGTCGCGGAGGGAGTCGACGCCACGGTCTTCGGCAACGACGACCCGCCAGACGTGGCCGAAAAGCTCAGCATCCACTTCACCGCAGGAGTTCCGCTGACCGGCCTGCACGCCTTCCTCGAATTCACGAGAAAAGAGGGGAGGGCGCGGGAAGTCGTTCCCGTGATCCGGAAATCGATGGCGAACCTCGATCACGGCATAAAATTCGGCAGCAAAGTGGGATTGGAATACTTGCAGCAGCACAGGGGGCGCGGCGAAAGTCGAACTACCGCAATGGAATCCCGTATGCTCTCCGGTTTCACCGCGCTCGTCTACACGCACCTCGCTGCCGTCCTGAGGTATTACTACGTCGAGGTCACTGAAGTGGACTCCGAGGTGGTGGCGAAGAACTTCACCCCGATCCTCAGCCGCAACCCGCTGTCGGCCATAAGGGAAGCCCTCCCTCCGCGCGTCAACGAGTACTTGAAGAATAAGGCCGAATACATCCGCAGAGACATGGAGGATCATTTCACCGAATTCAACCGGGCGGTAGCGTTCGTCCTCCGGAATAAGTACAAGCAGCAGAATCCCAACCTCACCCTGCTGGATCTTGTGCCGCACGCGCCGGACACAATTCAACCCCTGACGCACTACGTACGAGACGCGCTGGATCCGGAGTACGGCACGATAGTCTCGCCAGACAACACGTTCGGCACCATGACGACATTCGAGAAGCTGGACAATAGCGGCGCTGGCATCCCTCTTGTGCTGCTCGAAATAAGGTTCTTCGGCGCGGATCCCAAGCCCGACCTCCAGACCGTCCGTCAGTACTACGACAAAATAGCCAGCAGACTGAGCGACCTCTACGACCAAGAGGCCCTCTTCCAGTCGCGGAACCGAAGCACTCAACCTCTACCGGTGGGTGAGAGCAACACCGTGCCCGACCCGTACATCGGCCGGGTAGAAATCGAAAACTCCCGCACCAACCGCCTGAACCGCGAAGTATTGCAGACGAAGCTCGACGAACTGCCCGCCGGCGATCCACGACGCATCCGCATCCAGAACGTCCTCGACACACACCAACCACGCACCGATACCGCTCCACAAGAAGACGCCGCCACCGGCGCCACACCCCCATCGCAGGAACGAACGACCGGCGCGCCGGCATCGGCCAGTACAACCACTTCCCCTCGCCTCGACACCGCAGAACCCGCCAGCACCCAGGTCCAGGCAACAACACCGCAGAACCCGGTGCACGACCCGGTCCAGCCATTTCGCCAGGGCCCCGAAAGTCACCGATACCTGCTCGACACGAGCATGCTGCCGCCCACCGGCACACCCGAGTACACCGAATACGTCAAGGCCGGGGCAGCCCTGCTCAGCGCCCCCGCAGAACAAAAGACCCAGCCCATCGTGTCCATCGCACCGGAACACCGGACCGACCCCCAGGCCGCCAACCGCGCCATCGAATTCATCAACGCCGTCGTCCACCTTCCCCACACCCCCACCACCATCCAATTCGACCTCGGAAAAGACACCACCATCAACATCTGCGAATAACCCAGGGAGTGTCATGAATCAGGTGGGCACCCGTTTAGAAGGGACTGCTGACCTCGATTCTTCCGAGGGCTGGCGGTGACGGCGTGAGCGGCTTGGTTGCCCGGTATGTCCCATGCTGTGTCGGGACTGGCCGTCCATGTCGCTGCGGGTGCGTCGGGTTCCGCGGGCCGGGGTCCTGCCAGTCTGCTCCTTCCTGGTCCTCGTCGGGTGGTGGCCGGCCGTCAGGTGAGGGCCGGAAGCTGGGTGGCCCGTTGCCAGGCGGTGGTGAACGTCGGCGCCCATGACCAGGCGCGGTCGGGGTGGAGGGTGCGTCTGCGGGCGTGGGTGGTGAGGCGGGCGGGCAGGTGGTAGAGCTTCCTGCGGATCGTCTCGGGCTCGGCCTTGGCCGGCTCGGGTTCGTCGTGCAGGAGGAGGAGCCGGGTCCATGCGTCAAGGTCGGCAGCGATCGTGGCGGCCAGGACCCACGCGGCGTTGATCTGCCAGGACTTCGAGGGCAGCAGTCCGAGCCCGACCCGTTTGATCGCTTTCACGCGGTCCTCGACCTCAGCGTGGTCGCGGTAGAGGGCGTCGACGAACCACACCTGCCCGGAGCCGGGGACGCCGGACAGCCCGCGGTGGCCGTGGTGGCCCGGCATTTGATGCGAAGGGTGGAGCCAGTTTTCCATCCGGACAGCTTCGGATACCGGCCAGGTCGGTCTGCCTTGGACGCGGTAGGAAAATGCCGGGAACGCTGTTGGAAAAGGGACTGGGTGGTGGAGTTCGATATCGCCAAGTTCTTCGATAGTGTGCCCTGGGACCTGCTGGTCAAGGCGGTGGAAGCGCATACCGACGCCGTCTGGGTGAAATTGTATGTTCGGCGGTGGCTTGCCGCCCCGCTCGTCATGCCCGACGGCTCCCTGCTGGAGCGGGAGCGGGGGACCCCACAAGGTGCCCCGGTTTCTCCTGTCTTGGCGAACCTGTTCCTGCACTACGCGTTCGACACATGGATGGATCAGAAGTTCCCGTCCGTCTGGTTCGAACGCTACGCGGACGACGCGGTGCTGCACTGCGTCTCCGAGCGCCAGGCCCGCTATGTGCTGGCCGCGCTCACGGACAGGATGGTCGAAGTCGGGTTGCAGCTGCACCCGGACAAGACCCGGATCATCTACTGCAAGGACGGTCGCCGCCGTGGCGCTTACGAGCACACGGACTTCACCTTCCTCGGGTACACGTTCCGCGCCAGGAAGAACCGGAGTCGCCACGGGAACCAGTTCCTGGCGATCGACCCGGCGGCCAGCAAGGACGCCCTGAAGAAGATAGGGCGGGAGTTGCGGTCCTGGCACCTACACACCCGCTCGGAACTGTCCTTCCAGGAGCTCGCCCGCAGAATCAACCCTGTGGTGGCGGGCTGGATCAACTACTACGGGCGTTTTCGTCCGTGGGAGCTGGACCCCATCTTGATGCGCATCAACGCCTACTTGGTGCGTTGGATCCGCCGAAAGTACAAGCGGCTCGCGGCCAGACGGAAGGCCATCGCGAAGATGCAGGAGATCGCCCAGCGATACCCCCGCATGTTTGCGCACTGGCGCTACACCGTCAACGCCGTCCAGACCTGACGATCAGAGCGACAAGAGCCGTGTAACGGGCGACTGTTACGCACGGTTCTGTGAGAGCCGGGAGGTGAGATCCCTCCCGGCTACTCGGCGGGGGCACCCTTCTACTATCAGGGCGTCAGATCAGGGGCCAGCCAGCGTCGTAGCTGAATTCACGAGGCTGGTGGCGGGCGGTGGGCCGGTGGCCCCACCGCCAGGGCTTGGGCGAGGTCCGGGGTCGGGCGGTTGGTCGGGTTGTGACCGGTTGGGGTGCATAGCAGAGCAGGCACGGGCTTCGTGATCATGGGAGTGTCGAAGATCAACGATCATGAGGTGGCCCGTGCCTGCCGCTGTGGTGCGGGCCCGGACGCCGCTGGACACCGCGGTCTGCCAGGTGTGCGGGGCCTCGTCGGGCCGGGTGCACGGCTGTCACTGCGGACGGTCGCCGACGTTCCGGGCGACGGGTGGTGTGTACGGGTGCGGCGTCTGGTGTGCCCCACGCGTGGCTGCCTTCATACCTTTGGCGTCGTCCTCGAACTCGCCGCGGAGTCGCGCCGCGGCGAAGACCGCCGCGGAGGCCAGCAGAAGCAGCGCCAGCGGCGCCCAGGTCGCCGGCAGGGACCACATGGGCCAGTCGTTGGCCGCCTGCACCCAGAGCGTCACGATGGCCGCCACCGCCATGGCGACGCCGTGCCACCGCACCGCGCGCGCCGCGCTCGCGTGGCGCGGTCCCCGCGCGAGGAGAGGCCACAGCGTTCCGACGAGGCCCATCAGACCGAACGAGAGACCCGCGAGCGCCCCGCCGAGCCGGTCCTCGGGCCACTCCAGAGGGCCGTCGCTGGTCTCCTGCCAGCGCCCCGCCGCGTCCCGCAGGTCGACGAGCCGCCCCCGCCACACCACGCCGACGACCTCGTCACCCTCCTCCAACCGCGACAGCACGGGACCGGTCTGCCGGAACGTCACGTACCACGGCTCGCCCGACGGCGGTGTCAGGACGGCTCCGGGCGACTCGCTCCGCGAACCGCTGTGCGTGTCCGCCGACCGCACGGTGAAGCGCTGCTCCCACCGGCACTCCGACGCCTCGACCGGCACGGAGGCACACGCCGGCGCGGCGCGGAACTCCCGCTCCCGCTCCAGTGCCCGGCTCGTCTGCACGACCATCGCCACCCCGACGGCCAGCGCCGCCACGGCTGACAGCAGCCATACCGTGGCCCGTGCCCACGTCTTCTCCGCCGACGCCACCTCGCCCCCCTCACGCCCGTGCTGTCTCACGGGCCCATCCGATCACGGAGTGCCGGTGGCGGCCCAGGCCCGCTCCCGGCACCCGGCGAGCACCTTCGATTGCCGGTCCGGGGCGATGAAGGGCCAGGGAACGACGACGCGACCGGCCCCTCCCGGAGGAGGGACCGGCCGCGCGGTGCGTGCAGCAGGATCAGGCCAGGCCGGTCGCCCGGATCACCGTCTGCGTCACCGTGTTGCCCTGCTTGTCGGAGGCCCGCACGCGCAGCGACAGGAACTCCGCCCGCCGTGGCGCGTCCAGCCGGACCCGGGCGGCGCCGTCGGCCGCGCCGCGCAGCGTGAGCTTGCGCCACGTCCGGCCGTCGTCGTAGGAGACCTCGACCGCGTCGGTGCGGACCTTCGCGGCCGTGACACCCGGCAACTGCGCGGGCATCACCGTGAGTTCGGCATCGCGTCGGGCGGCGCCCGCCGCGTCGGTGGTGATCCCGTAGTCGAGCTGCAGCAGCGGCAGCACCTGCGGGTCGTCCGTGCGCGGCGTCGCGGAGGTGAAGCCCCACTCGGTGCGGGTCGCGGTGGAGTACGGGTACCCCTCCGTCCGCTCGGTGGACGTCACCAGCCGGTAGTGGCCCGACGCCGCAGGGACGTCGCCGCCGAGCCACCCGCCGTCGGTGCGGGTGACCAGGGCGTCGCCCTGGTAGAGCTCGTTCACCTGGGAGGTGGTGCCCGGGCCGATCACCCCCGCGTGGTCGCGACCGCCGTCGCCCCAGGCCGGGATGGCCACGTCGAGGACGTCGCCGTTGCGCTGGGGCAGCCGCTGGCTCTCGTTCATGCGCGGGTGCTCGACGGGCCCGAACCACTGGACGTCGGTAGTGCGCCCCGCGGGGTAGCCGACCAGGCCGGAGGACTGGATCGAGCGGATGCCGTTGGCGGCCTCCTCCATCCAGGTCGCCTCACCGGAGGGGGTGACCCAGTCCGTGCGCTCGGCGCCGGCCGTCGACAGCCGGGTGCCGCCGACCTTCGCCCCGAGGTAGGGCTGGATGTCGTAGCGGAACTCGTCGACATCCGTGCCCGGTTCGCTGCGGAAGCCGACGTCGACCCGGGCCAGGTGGTGCTCGGCGGGCGCGTAGGTCTGCTTCTGCGGGATCGTGCGGTGCCAGGTGTGCACCAGGTCGTACAGGTAGTCCGTCTCGGCGTGGCCCACGACCCGCATCGGCACGGAGCCGGTGCGGCTGTCCTGGATGCGGCCGATCAGGGTCTCGCCCTCGGTGCGCGAGATGCCCGCGACGACGAGGTCCGTGCGGCGGACGGGCTCGCGCAGCCGGCCGTCCAGGTCGTTCACCATGACCAGCACGGCGACGCCTGCCTTCTGTGCAGCGGTGACCTGCTTGTCGCTGCCCGTGTAACGGACCACTGCGACCTTGCCGCCCACGCCCGCGGCCGCGTACTCCGCCGCGGTGCCGCTGCCCGCGAAGACGGTCGGCAGCGTCTTGGCGCCCTCGGTGGGGCGGCCGGAACCGGGTTGCAGCCACAGGTCGTCGAAGACCTGGTCACCGGAGGAGAGCGCCAGCAGCGGCTGCTGCATGCGCCAGCGGACCGTGTACGCCAGGTCGCCGCCGGCGGCCTTCGGCATGGGCAGCGCCCACACGCTGTCGAAGCCGGAGCCGAGGGTCGTGGTGTCGGTGACCGCCGGGGAGCCGTCCTCGAAGGACTGGGTGAAGTCCATGCGGATGTCGCTGTCCGTGGACGTCTTCGGCGTGACGACCTCGGTTCTGCGCAGCTTCGTGCCGTCCAGGGTCGTGTCGGTGTCGGCGTTGCCGACGACGACGCCCGTCCTGGCCAGCAGCGCCCGCCCGTAGGAGGACTCGCCGTGGACGCCGCGTACGGCGCCCCACGTCCAGACGGTGTACGTGCCCGGCGGGACGACGGTGTCCAGCACGCCGTCGAGGTCGGTCCACAGCATCTGCGCGTACTCGTCGCCCTTGCGCTGGTACAGCACCGGGCCCACCAACGGGTCACCGGCGCGGTCGGTGACGTGGATGCGCAGGTGGTGGTACTCGTCGCGCGTGCTGACCGCGAGAAGGGTGCGCGTGACGGCCTTGCCGTCGACGACGCCCTCGACGTGCCCGGTGAAGCGGGATCCCGCCGGAGCACGGTCGAGCGTGGTGGTCACGGTGGTGGAGGCGGTGCCGTGGGCGGGCACGGTGATCTGACGGTCCGCCACGCTGAACAGGCCGTCGGGAGCGCCCGGGGCGTCCACCCGCGGCGCCACGGTGACGGCGGTGTCAGCGGAGTTGGCCCATTCGACGGTACGGGTCACGGTCCCTCCGGCTGCCCCGCCCGGAGGGTGGATCCCGGCATCGGCGGTGGCGGTGGCCACGAGCGTGCTGCTGGTGGCGGCCACCGCGTCCACGCGTCCGTTGCCGCCGGAGTCCGCGGGGATGTTCGGCGTCGCCACGGACGTGGAGACCAGGGCGTCCTTGATCCGGGACCCGTTCCAGTCGGGGTGTGGGGGGGCCACCCCAAAAG
>NZ_CBDRBL010000087.1:0-28421 GCF_965342175.1 Actinacidiphila sp. bgisy167 | reverse complement strand
ATGCGGGCGTACGCCTGCTCCCGCATCCACTTGCCGTACTGCCTCACGTCCTCGGCGAGTCCGCTCGCCCCGCGCCAACTACCTTCGTGGCGCAGTTCCGCCGTCGGTGAGACCGGCCTGCGCCCGGCCCACTTCGGTGGGATTTCGATCAACGCTTTGTTGATGACTACCGGGACGGGGTTCAGATCGCTGGCATGAGCCTCAAGACCCAGTCGGTGTGCCTCCAGCGGGATCGTTCCGCCACCCGCGAAGGGATCGAGCACGGGCGGAAGAGGGCCGTCGCCATGCGACTCCGCGATCTTCTCGCGGACCTTGCGCATGATCCGCTCGTCGCGAGTGGCCTCCCAGGGAACCATCTCCCTGATGAGCTGGAACAGCCGAGTACGTTCGGCCTTCTGCTCCTCCTCCCCGGGATAGAGGTCCGGCCGCGAGGAAGGGTCGTCGACGAGCTGTGCGAAGAGCATCGCGCGGGCCGCGGCAAGAGGTCGACGGGCCCACCACAGGTGGAGGGTGGACGGGTGGCCGTGGCGGATGGACTTCTCCCGGGCGGACTCCCGGTTGATCTCCTCCAGCGGAAGGGATACCTCGATGAGCTTGGTGCGGCGCTCCGGGGCCGTCTCGTCGGTTGCACCGCTCACTGCGGGGTTCCTCCCTTGTTCCAGGCGTCCTGCCAGGACAGCAGGAGACCCTCGGTCTTCAGGTCGCCGAAATCGGTCTCGGCGAAGGCGTTGATCAGGTATCTGATCTCGTCGTGTTCTGGGCCGTGCGGGCTCACGGAGACCAGGGCAAGACGGTGGTGTTCGCCCCGGTTCTTGGCAACAAGCACCTCATTGCGGCTGATGTAAAAGTGTTCCGCGCCCTCCCGGCGGCCCTTGACCTCGATGTGCACGAGGTGACCATCAAGACTAAGCGATCGGATGTCGTAGCCGGGATTGTTGTGTGCCATCTCCTCGGGGACGCGGCCCAGGCTGCGTTCCGCGCCGAGGACAGCGGCGACGGCTCGACGGTCGGTGTCGTAACCGTCCGCGGCGTGCAGGGCGTCGAGCACAGCCTTCTCGGCCGCGGTCTGGGCGGGGCCCACGTGGCGGACAAGCCAGCCCACGGGGATGACGAGGGCGCAGCCGGCGATGACGGGCGGTCGGGCCTGGAGGGCCCGGTCCTTATCGAGGGCGGCGAGACGCTGTTCGCGGCGCCGTTCCAGGTCTTCGGCCCAGGCACGGGCGGTCTCGGGGCGGTGGCGGATCTTCTTCCCCTCGGCCTGGTCGAGTTCGAGCTTTCCGGCGTGGGCGTACCAGAAGCTGATCTCCTGGCGAAGGCGCTGCTCGACCTGAGTTCGAGTGCGCTCGATGACCGGCAGGAGACGTTCCCTGGTCCGGTTCAGATGCTGGGGTACGGCTTCGCGGACGGCCCAGTCCAGGGCGCGGGCGGGACCGCCGTCGCGCAGCCAGTCCTCCTTGAGGAGTGCCTCGGCTGCTTCGGCCTCGCGGGGGGTGGGCGGGCGGTAGTCGAGATAGGGGGCGGGGCCAGCGTCGTGGGCCGTACCATCAGGGTGAAGTTCCACGAATGCGAAGGAGCGGTCGACCGAGCGGCGGTGCCCGTCGATGACCTCCTGGACCAGTGCGGTCAGCAGCCGGGGGCGGGTGCCGGCATCTGAGGCGTCTACGAGGACAGTGCCCCGGGTGAGCAGATCGCCGTAGTGGTGGATCGTCTCTTCCAGTACGGCTTCGAAGAGCGGGTGCCCGGGAGCGATCAGGTCGGCGCGGGCCGCGCCAGGGACGGTGACGCGGTCTCGGTCGAAGCAGACCCGCTCGTAGCGGCGCTGCACGATCCCCCCAAGACCCCGACCGAAGCGGGCCGTGTCGCGCAGTACGGCTGGGATGTGGGTGATCTCGTACCGCCCGCTCTCCCGGGCCCGCAGGTGGCCGCCGAGGTGGTCGAAGGCTTCGCGGAAGAAGGCCCGAACGTAGTGCGGGTGCAGCCGCTTGGCCTGGGCCTCCTCCATGCGTAGTTGCACTTCCTGGACATCCTCCAGGCCCATGACGTGGGCATCGAGCGCCAGTCCCTTGATCAGCTCGACTGCTCGTTCACCGACCCGGGCATCGATGACCTGGTCCAATCGGCTCTTGACCTCGGGCTGGTCTCCGTATCGGATGGCCTGGAGAAGGAGGCCGCGCAGTGGTTCGCCCTCGAAGAGCTCCCCCAGGACGTTGTAGACCTTGCCTTCGTACGCCTTCGACTGCTGTTCGATCTTGTCGAGGAGCCGTTGGAAGACCTGGCCCTCGCGGGTGTCGGCGGCGACCAGGTTCCAAAGGTGGCAAACCTCGGTCTGACCGATACGGTGGATCCGCCCGAAACGCTGCTCGATGCGATTAGGGTTCCACGGCAGGTCGTAGTTGACCATGAGATGGGCACGCTGGAGGTTCAGGCCCTCACCTGCGGCGTCGGTGGCGACGAGGATGCGGACCTCGGGGTCCTGGTTGAAGGCGTCGCATATGTCACGGCGGTGGGGGCGCGGCGTGCCGCCGTGGATGGCGACGACCGCCTCGGGCTGGCCGAGCAGGTTCCTGATGCGGCGGGACAGGTAGTCGAGGGTGTCGCGGTGCTCGGTGAAGACGATCAGCTTGCGAGGCACGCCGTTCTCGTCCCGCAGCAGCGGATCATCTTGCAGGAGCCCCGATAGCTCCTGCCATTTGCGGTCGTCGCCGGAGGTCAGGACCCGCCCCGCGAGCCGCTCAAGCCCGCTCAGAGCTGCGATCTCCAGCTTCAACTCCTGCACCGTGCGGGCAGCGGTCGCGGCGTCGACGACCTGCTCCTCCAGTTCCTCCAGCTCGTCGCCAGTCAGGTCGTCCAGCTCATCGTCGGCCGGGACAGACGGGACGTGCGCGGTAGTACTGGCTGAGGGCAAAGGGTGGTCTGACAGCATCTCCTCGCACCGAGCTTCCAGCCGCAGCCGCCTGCGCTCCAAAGAACGGTGGATCGCCGCCGGGCTGGAGGCGAGGCGGCGCTGGAGGACGGTGAGCGCGAAACCGACCTGATTGCCACGCCGCCCGTCCAGGCGCTCCGCCCGGTTCATCTCTCGGCGTACATAATCCGTGACCTGCTCGTACAGTTCCTGTTCGGCAGGCGAGAGAACATAAGGAACGGTGTAGGCGCGGCGCTCGGGAAAGAGCTTGCGGCCGTCGAAGGTGAGCAGATCCTCCTTGATCGTGCGGCGCATCAGCCCGGAGACGTCGTGTCCGTGGATGCCCGCCCGGTACCGGCCGCTGAACCGGTCACTATCCAGCAGCGTCATGAACAGCTGGAAGTCCTCCTCTTTGCCCGCGTGCGGGGTGGCGGTCATCAGCAGCAGGTGCCGGGTGAGCCGACCAAGAAGGCGGCCCAACTCGTAGCGCTTGGTGGTCTTGAGCTCCATGCCGAAGTAGCTGGCGCTCATCCGATGCGCCTCGTCGACGACCACAAGGTCCCACCCGCTCTCCCCGAGTAGCCGCCTCAGGTCCTCGGAACGAGCCAGGGCGTCCATGCGCGCGATGAGCCGCGGATGCCGGTCGAAGACGTTGCCGTCGATCGTCGCGTCGGTCAGCTGCCGGGTAAGCAGGGTGAAATCAAGGCCGAACTTCTCCAGGAGCTCGTCCTGCCACTGCTCGACCAGCCCGCCCGGCACGACTACCAGACAGCGCTCCAGGTCCCCGCGAAGTGCCAGCTCCTTGATGTAGAGCCCGGCCATGATTGTCTTTCCGGCACCGGGGTCGTCGGCGAGGAGAAAACGCAGAGGGGTGCGAGGTAGCAGCTCATTGTAGACGGCCTGGATTTGGTGGGGCAGGGGGTCGAGGAGGCTGGTGGATACAGCAAGCATGCTGTCACCGCGCGCGGCCATCCGAATGCGTAGGGCTTCCGCTGAGAGTCGGAAGAGCCCGGGGTCGGCATCGAAGCCACTGGAGGCCGACATAATTCCGGGGGCCAGTTTGCCCTCATCATCCTGGTAAAGCATGCTTTCTTCGACTGTGCCGTCCGGGCGGCGATAGGTCACCTGCGCCGCTGCCTGGCCGAACATTTGCACCGCGATGACCGTGACGTCAGTGTCAGTGACGATGCCTGCTACGGCGCGCCCTGGTTCGAGATTTTCGAGGCGAAACCGGCCTTGCTCAGGCATCCGGGCCCTCCCCCTGGTCGCATCTGTGGTGGTGCGCATTCGTGGGGCTAATGATGCCGCACGGCGACTGGGCGGGGTGAATGGTGTCGGCTTTTGATGCCTCGGAGCAGGCCGTCAACGTTCCTGGAGGCTACCTCGACGGCCGCTTTGTCGCCGAGCACGGCGTTATGCCGTTTGTCAGTACCTGCGCGGGTCGGGCTCGGCACTGAATTTGCTGCTCTCCGGCGGTGGGTCAGCCTTGCTGTTACCCGGCGGCAGAGCCGGTCGCGGTGCGGTAGAGGATCTTGCCGTCGTACTCGTCGAAGCCGAGGGCTTTGTAGAAGGCGCGGGCAGCGGGGTTGGTGGTGTCAGTGGTCCACTCGATGCGGCTGCAACCGGGGTGTGCGGCGGCGATGGTGCGCAGTTCGTTCATGAGCTGCTGCCCGAGGCCGTGGCGGCGGTGGGCGTCGCGGACGTAGAGCTCTTTGAGGTAGAGGGAGTGGGTGGCGCCTGCGGCGGGCCAGAGGAAGGAGTAGGCGGCGAGGCCGGCGAGGGCGCCATCGTGGTCTTCGGCGATGAGGGCGTAGGCAAGGGGAGGGGTGCCGAAGAGGGCTTCCTCGACCTGGGTGAGGCGTTCATCGAGGGGCTGAATGTCGGTCGATCCGTAGAACTGCTCGATCTCTTCGATGAGCTGGGCCACCGCGGGGACATCGCGCTTCTCGGCGGGACGGATGGTCATCGTGGTCACGTAAAGCTCCTGGTGGTCCGGGTTTCGCTGTTCGGCGCTGGCCACAGTGTGGTCAGTTGTTCAGTGTCCAGCCATGCCGCTGGAGGGTCTGCTGCACATGCTGGATGAGGTACTCCAGGTCGGCGCAGTAGACGGAGGGGTTGCGGTAGCCGTGGGCGGTGCTGAAACGGTGGGGGAGGTAGCCGCCGCCGCACACGGGGACGAGCGGGCAGGTCTGGCATCGGTGGGCGAGGGCGAGGCGGCCGAGTCGGCGGTGGTCGAGCTCGGGGTGGTGCAGGGCCTGGTCGAGAGTGTGGCGGAAGACGTCGAGGCCGAGGTGGGAGGCGCCCTCGTGGACGGAGCGGAGGGTATCCACGCCTTCGATGGTGCCGTCGGATTCGATGACGATGCCGGCCGGGGGCGCGAGGCCGACGGTTTCGACGGAGTCGTGGATGCCGGCGCTGAGGGCGGCGATGTCCTCGAGGATGCGGACACTGTGGTGGTGTTCGGGGCGGGCGATCCAGGCGTCGTGGACGCGAGAAAGCCAGATGCCGTACTCGGGGACGCCGGGGTGACCGCGAGGTGGCGGGTGGTCGTGGGTGGCGTGGGGGAGGCCGAAGTCGATGACTGGTGGCTGGAACCCGGCAAGGTAATCGTGGACCTCGACGGGATCGTGGGCGAGGTCGACGACGGCGAGGATGCCGGCGAACAGGTGCGGCCGGGTGCGCAGCAGATCGATGCCGCGGACGGTGGAGGCGGCCGTGGAGCGCTTGGCGCGCGTGAGCCGATGGCGGTCGTTGACTGCCGGCGGGCCGTCGAGGCTGACGCCGACGGCGACACCGTAGGCATCGAACAGATCCAGCCAGGCGTCCGAGAGAAGAGTCGCGTTGGTCTGCAGCTCGAAGTGCGCCTCGACATCAGGCGGCAGGCCGTCGCGTACTGCGGCGAGTAGCCGGGCGGTGTGCCGGACGCCGGCCAGGAGCGGTTCACCGCCGTGGATGACGATGTGCACGGTCTTCAGCTGGTGAAAGGTCGCGTGTTCGGCGATGCGGCCGGCCGCGGCACGGGCGACATCAGTATGCATCCGCGCAGGTAGGCGCCGGGCGCTTTGGTCTGCGGAGTTGAAGACGTAGCAGTAGTCGCAGTCGATGTTGCAGCGGTTGACCGTCTTGAGGATGAAGGTGCGGAACGCAGGGGCGGAGTCCTCTGACGGCGTCATGGAGTCGGCGTGCTCAAAGGGGCCGGGGCCGGACGAGGGAAGCAGCGTGGGAGGCGTCGCCAGTGTGGCTGTTCGGATCGGCCTGCTGGGCCCGCAGACGCTGGCGGATGCGGGCGGCGACACGGTCCAGGACCGCATCTGCTGCCGGTGCGGGCGTCGGCAGGAGCAACGCTGCGGGGCCTGGCGACGGGGCGGCGGCAGTCGGCATGATGGTTCCCTCCTCGTGGCGTACGTCGATACGGCGGGCAGTCGATTCCGCAACGTAGCAAAGTGCTCGGACTGTGCGACAGGTCGGAACCGGTCGCCTCATCTGGTTCACCGCGCGGCGGCCAGGAGGCGCTGCACGTCGTCGGCTGCTGTGTGCAGGCCCAGCCGCTGGTAGATGTCGAGAGCCTCGTGTAGCGGGCCTGCGGTTCGGTCGGACGGGGCGCCGGTGGCTTGGTGGCTGCCGGCGATGCCCTCCAACGCCCGAGCCTCTTCCAGGGGGCAGTGCACGGTACGGGCAAGGGCCAGGGCCTGCTCGTGCTGCTCCTGGGCCGCCGCCGGGGCGCCGGACGCGCGCAGCAGGGCGCCGAGGTGGTTGAGTGCCTCGGCCTCTCCGCAGCGGTTGCCGAGAGCCCGCAGGATCGTCAGGCTTCGCTGTAGGTCCTCGGTGGCGCGGGCGCGTTCGCCCAGCCCGCAGTGGGCAGCACCGAGTTCGGTGAGGGTGGCGGCCTCTCCGGACCGGCTGCCGAGGCTGCGGTAGGCGCCGAGAGCTTCGGTGAGGAGCCTGACCGCCTCGGCGAGGTCGCCGCTCACGCGATGCAGGGCACCCAGGTGCCGGATGCTGTTGGCGCGGCCGTAGTGCTCGCCGAGGGCCGTGAAGTGCTCCAGAGCTTGCGTGTGCGCTGCGCGGGCAGCGTCGAAGTCACCGGTGATCTGTTGCACGGCCCCGGCCTCGTTGAGGGCGTAGGCCTGGTGGGCGCGGTCGTCGAGGTCCTCGTAGATGGCGAGGGCTTCACTGTGGCGCTCTCCGGCCAAGGCGTAGTCGCCGGTCTGGCAGTGCACGATGCCCAGGTCCCGCAAGGAGTTGGCCTCGCCGTAGCGGTCGCCGAGCTCGCGGTACAAGGCGAGGGCCTGGCTCTGGGCTTCCACTGAGTCGTCGAACCGGCTGGTCTGGCGGCGCACCATCCCCAGGTCGGCAAGGGCGTTGGCCTGTCCGAGCCGGTTGCCCAGAGCGCGGTAGAGGGCGAGGGCGTCGGTCTGGGCCTGGGCGGCGTCCTCGTTGTCGCCCGTGAGATACCAGACGATGCCGACCTGGTTCAATGCGTCCGCCTTGCCCTGCTGGTCGCCGACCTCGTCGAACAGGTCGATCGCCTCGCGCAGCGCCTGCACCGCCTCGGGGTAGGCCGCCATGAAACGCCGGATCGCCCCGAGCTCAGCGAGCGCACGGGCCTGGGCCAGGCGGTCGCCGATGTGTCGGGCCGCTTCGGCGGCGGTGTGGTGCAGGCCGGCTGCCTGGTCCCACGGTCCGGCTTGCCGTAAGAAGGGAGCCAGGGCCGCGGCAAGCCGCACGACGATCGGGTGCAGACCGAGCGAGCTCGCGCGCTGGATGCACGCCAGGATGTTGGGCCGCTCGCCCTCCAGCCACATCAGCGCTGCCGGGCGCGACTGCAGGCCAGGAGTCCGTCGGGGGTCGGCACCATCTGCCGTAGCAGGAGGCGTGTCTGCTCCGGCACGGACGATGCGCTCGTTGGCGCCGGCCAAGGCGGCCAGATAGTAGTCGCACACCTGCTCGACTGCTTGCTGCTCCATGACGCTGTCTCCTTCGCCGGCGACGCTGCGGGCGTAGTCGCGCAGCAAGTCGTGCAGGCGGTAGCGACTGCCGGGGTACTCCTCGATCAAATGCGCGTCGTACAGCGCGTCGAGCTGTCTGCGGGCGACATCCACCGAAACCGATCCGAGCGCCGCTGCCACGTAGGCATCGAGCTCGGCGCCCGGGAAGAGACCCAGACAGCGGAAGAAGCGCTGCAACTCGGCGGGGAGATCCCGGTACGACAGATCGAACGCTGCCCCCACCGCACGCTCTCCGGCCCGTAGCTCACCCAACCGGTTCCGTGCCTCCCGAAGCCGGACGAGCAGGTCCTGCGCCGTCCAGGACGGGTGATGCCGCAGCCGCGCCGCCAGCAGCGACACCCCGAGCGGCAGGAAGCCGCACAGCCCCGCCAACTCCTCCAGGACACCGCGCTCGAATGACTCCGCCGGTCGGCCGCTCAGCTGCATGAACAGGTCCACCGCATGCGCCGACGGCAAGGCCTCCACGCTCAGCACCACTTCCTCGCCCGCCGCCAAGCGCCGCCGACTCGTCACCAGCACAAGACATCCGTCGCTGCCCGGGAGCAAGGGCTCCAACTGCCGGTAACTCGCCGCATTGTCCAAGATCAGCAATGCCTTCTTGCCCGCCAGACGGCTGCGCCACATCGCCGCCCGCGCTTCGGTGACCGCCCCGGTATCCGTGCCGACGGGGATCTGCTGCGTCGGCACGCCGGCCGCCGCCAGCAGCGAGGCCAGGGCCTCGCTCGGCTGCACCGGTGTACGCCCGGTGGTGTGGCCGTTGAGGTTCACGAACAACTGACCGTCAGGAAACCGTTCGGACAGCAGATGCCCCGCACGCACGGCGAACGCTGTTTTCCCCACCCCCGGCATCCCGTCGACTACGTGCACGGGCAACGGGCCACCACTCTCCTGCGAAGCCCGCACCGAAAGTGTCAGCGCCTCCAGCTCCGCGGACCGGTCGGTGAACGTTACCGTATCCCGCGGCAGCGACCTCAGAACGAGCGCCGCTTCGGGCAGGTCCGACTCGCGGCCCGGTCCCTGAGCCACAGAGGCCTGCTGACCACTGGGGGCGCTTTGCTCGGAAGCCACGGCCAGGAGCGCGCTCAGGCCGACCAGCACGGCGCCCAGCAGAACGAACGACAACCAGGCATGGTCCTGGAACCACCCCAGCCACCCCGGCCAGCGGGACTGATCCGACACTGCGTTCGTCACCAGGCCCACCAGCAGTGTCGTCACCGCACCGCAACCGGCGAGGGCAGCCACCGCTGCACCGCGTCGAAGCCTCACCGGGTCGCCGTTCCCAGCGTCGCACAGGGCGAATGTCCAGGCCTGTCCGACGCGAACCCAACCGCTTCGACCACGAAGGCACCCCCCGAATACGGCGTCTCAGGGCCAAGACGACCAGAAGTCAGTGACCTTGGTCAAGACCGAGCGAGACGTGCCGAGCCCGGCATCAGGCGCTGGGCAGCGGGAAGCGCGCCCAGACGGATTTGCCGGACGCACCGTAGAGGGTGGTGCCCCACTCCGAGCACAGCGTCGCCACCAGGGCGAGCCCACGGCCGTTCTCGCTCTCGGGGCCGGTCGCCGTCCGAAGCACCGGTAGTTGCTTGCTGCCGTCGCGGACCTCGATGCGAAGGTGCGAGGCCAGCTCCAGCACGACGGTGATGGACGCCGAAACGGAGGCGTGCACCACCGCGTTCGCGGTCAGTTCGCTCACGGTCAGTGCTGCCGCATCGCAGAGGTCCGCGTCGATCCCCCAGTGGCCGAGCAGCCTGGTGATGGCGCGCCGCACCTCGGGCACCCGTTCCTCCGCCGGCAGGAATCCGAAGATCGCGACGCGGTCCGGACCGCCGCTGGAATGAGGCGCTGCGGGCAGGGGTGCCGTGTGGGGGCAATGGCGCGGGGCGTCTGCAGCCGGACTGCCGAAGTGCTGGGTCGTCATGCTGGCCCACCTTGGTGACAGGCGCCATCGCGCCAAATCGGACTCGGGATGTGTCGCATTCAGCAGGATTGGCGGCGTACCGCCCTGCGCCAACGTCCTCGCGTCACCGGTGACGCGGAACCGGTGAGCTGGTCACCGGTTCGCGTTGGACTTTCCGGTTCAGCGCCCGATCCGGGCCGCTCTTCCCCCGGCTGTTCCTACGGTGGTCGCCACGTCACCCGTGGTCACAGAGCAGGAGCAAGTGGGTGGGCCCGAAACGGCATGGACCGTCGTGCGCTGCGGCACTGCGCAGCACGGCCGCTGTGGCGCAGTGGCCGCAGGGCAGGCTGGTCGGGGAGATCGCAGCCTGCTGCGGCGTCAGCAGGCTGCGTGCACACCGTCTCGCCGCCGGTTGGACGCTCGTCGAGTCGGTCGAGGCCTTGCGGCGGATGTGTGAGCGCGAGCAGCTGGTTGCGCCCCGGCTGGACGTCGATCAACTGCGCGTCTGGGAGGCCACCCGGCGTCGCCCCGTCGCGTCGACCATCGACCTGCTCTGCCGCCTCTACCAGACCCATGCGGCGGATCTCGGCCTCGAAGCCACCGTCGACTACACACCCCGGGAATCCATCGCCCAGCGGTGGCGGAGCGGCGAGGGCGCTCTGGACGACGTACGCCGGCAAGTAGACCGCGCCCTGGCATCGGGAACGGTCACCGCCGCGCAACTCGACCTGCTGGAAGAGAGACTGCTCGAGCACCGCCGCCGATACGTCACCCGCCCACCCGAGGCGATGCTCCCCGACCTCGTCGACGACGTCCACGACGTACGCCTGCTCGCCGAGCAGCGGCAGCCGCCCTCCGTGCAGCGCCAGCTGTCGCGCATGCTGGCCTGGCTGGCCACTCTTATCGCGGACGCCCTCATGCGACTCGGCCACCTGCGCTCGGCCTCCGCCTGGTACGCGACCGCCCGCGCCGCCGCGGACGACTGCGCCGAGGCCGACGTGCAAGCCCGCGTCCGCGTACAGGCAGCGATGCTGCCCTACTACTACGGGCCGCTCGACGCCGCGATCCGCCTCACGCGCCAAGCCCAGGAGCTTCTGTCCGGCCGGCCCTGCGAAGCCGGCGCCTTCGCCGCCATCGCCCATGCCCGCGCCCTCGCTCGTCGTGGGGACGCCCCGGGCGCCGACACCGCCCTGCGTACAGCCCGCGAACACTACGACCGCGCCGAACACACACCCGTCGCCGACGCACTCACCTTCCCGGCCCGACGACTCCTCCTCTACACCAGTGGCACCCTCACCTACCTGGGCCGCACCCGCCAAGCCCGCCAAGCCCAGCAGCAGGCGCACGCCCTGTACCCGCCGCAGGGCGGAGGTATCGACCCGGCGCTGCTGCACCTGGAGGAGGCGATCTGCCTGGTGGCCGAACGCAGCCCAGCCGACGCCTGCCGGCTCGCAGCCGCCACCTACCTCGCCCTGCCTCCCGAGCAACGCACCCGGATCATCACCATCCGCACCCGCCACGTTCTGGACGCCCTCCCACCACGCCTGCGCCTGACCCGTCCGGCGCGAGAACTTGGCGAGATTCTGGCTCTCCCCCCTGCACGCACGTGACAGCACCCGCGTACCTCGGTCAGCCTGGCGGCATGGCTGCCACGCGCCCCGGAGGTTTCCATCCGTCAGAGCTGCGCGCCCTTCTTTTTCACGCTTGCCGTACGGCCGGTCTCGACGCCCGTGGCGCGGTGCTGCTGCGTGGACAGACCAACGCCGTCTTCCGGCTCGCCGTGGAGCCGGTGCTGGTGAAGATCGCCCGGTACGGCACCCCGATCGTGGATGTCCAGCACACCGTCGAGCTCGTCCGATGGCTGATGGCCACCGGATTTCCCACGGCCCCGCTGCACCCGGTGCCGCAGCAGCCCGTCGTCGTCCACGGGCACGCCGCCACCTTCTGGACCTACCTTCCGCAGCCCGGGACGGCGGTACCGGCCGAGGGGCTCGCCAAACCGCTCGGCACGCTCCATACCGCACCACCGCCCCCCGTTCCCCTGCGCCGCCTGGACGCCATCACCGCCATCCGCGCATCCCTCGCCCAGACCAGCGTGCTTCCGGCATCGGCCGTCGAGTTCCTGAACGCCCAGGCGGACCGCCTGGAAACGGAACTCGCACACGTGACCTACGAATTGCCCGAAGCGCTGCTCCACGGCGACCCTCAGCACGGCAACGCCTTGCACGCGCACGGCGGCCCAGTGCTCTGCGACTGGGACAGCGCTGTCATCGGCCCTCCTGAGTGGGACCTCGTGACCGTCGAAGTCCACTGCCGCCGCTTCGGGTACGGGACGGACCACTACCGGCGCTTCGCGGACACCTACGGCTGGGACGTCACCGCCTGGAGCGGATACCGGCTCCTGCGCGATCTGCGCGAGCTGCGCATGATCACCACCAACGCCCGCAAGGCGATCCATGCCCCGCAGAGCGTCGACGAAGTTCAGCGTCGCGTCGCCGCGCTCCAGAGGGCGGATACAGGGTCCCGCTGGAACATCCTCTGACGGGCACGCTCGAGGGCTGATCGTTTGCGTCGTCGGCTCGAAGCGGCGCAGCCAAGAGCCCCTCGATCACCGGTGCACGACAGCCATAAGTGCTTGAAAGAGCTGGTGAGAGCGGGCTTCCGCTCTTCCCGTGCCCACGGTGTCGTGGTCGCACCCGCACCGCGACCACAGGGAGGCCCTGCCGTGGCACCGACCCTCTTCACTGCCGCCTTGCTGCTGCCGTTCGTACCGACAGCCGGCCCGTTCACGCTCACCGCAGCCCGCGACTGCGTCCGTCCCGGCCGCGGCCGACACCGCCGCGTCACACGGGCCCGCCACGCCGCCCACGGAGGCCGGCGATGACCATCCGCCGTCTACCCGCCGGATCGGCAAACGTCCTCTGGCGCTGGACGAGCTGCACCCCCGGCGCACCGGCCCAAGCCCGCACCGCCCTACGCTGCGCCCTCGACCTGCTCGGCTACGACGGAGAGACGGTCAGCGACGCCGTGCTGGCGGTCTCGGAACTGGTGGCCAACGCCACCGAACACGCGCCCGGACCGTACGAGCTGCGGCTGCGCCGCGCGGACGGAGCGCTTCTCTGCGAAGTCGAGGATCAAGATCCGCGCATCCCGAAGATTCCCGAGTTTCCGGCCGTGCTGCCGTTCGCCCCGGCGGCGGAACACAGGGGCGGTGGTCTGGCAGTCCTGTGCAGTCTGCTCTCCGAACGGGGGCGTGGCCTGCACATCGTCCACGAACTCAGCGGCGGGGCCTGGGGCTTCCGAAGCCGGCGAAAGACGAAGGTGGCCTGGGTGGCGCTTCCCGTCCCGTGTGGACCGGACGGCTCCGCGCAGCCCCCACACCCCCGGACGGGTGAACTCTGGGTGCAGAAGGAACGGACTGATGTAGCTTTGCGTGAACCCCGATAGCTGAACGTAGCGATCTTTGAAAGTGGGGGCAGATGCGGGCACTTCGGATTCCTCGGGTGGCAGTTCTGAGCGCGGGCGCGGCCCTGCTCGCGCTCTCCGCCTGCTCTGTAGGCGGGAGTTCGGAACAACCTGCTGTCGAGAAGGGCGATCCACTCCAGTCGACGTCTGAACAACCGCGGGTAAGCCAGGAGGAACGCGCGGCGCTGAAGGCGTATCGCGGCATGTGGAACGACCTGACCGCGGCCGCCGCCGAGGCGGATCCGAAGTCGCCGCTGCTGGACGATCACGCTTCCGACGGAGCCCTGCTGCTGCTCAGGTACGGCATGGAGAAGGCCCGGAAGGAGAACGTCGTCTCGAAGGGGGCGCCGCGCATCGACCCCGAGGTGCTCAGCGCGACCGCTGACAAGGTGACGTTACGGGACTGCGTCGATGGCACGCACTGGCTCCAGTACAGGAAGTCGGGCGAGCTGAAGAACGATGTGCCCGGCGGACACGGCGCGGCGGATGCCACGGTGAGTCTGCGGGACGGGGTTTGGAAGGTCTCGAAGCTGTACCTGCATGAGACCGGTACATGCTGAGCCGCTCCGAGGCCTTGACCCGACTCCTGCCGCTGGTGGTCGGCCTGATCATTCAAGGCACTGTGGGAATGGCGGCGCCCGCGAGCGCGGACGACGGACGCGGCTTCCTCTCCGGTGTCGCCTGCTCGAATGGCGGCTGCCAGGTACGGGCGGCGACCCGGCCCCGTGCGCAGCCCCGTAAACAGCCGGTTCCGTCCCGGATGCGGCACCGCGCTCCCGTAAGGGGTGTGCGGACACGGACGGCGCCGCAGCAGCAGTGGATGGTGATGGACCTCGAGGGCAGGGGGCTGCTGACCGACGATCGCGCGCCGCGGAAGGGGCGTCCGTCAGCGCCGCCGCCCTCGGCAGAGGAAGTGGCCCGGCAGGTCGTCCGGCAACTCGTCCTGCCCGAGCCGGTGATCCGGATGAGCCCGGACGAGGAGGCGGCCCAGGTGGTGCACGTGCCGACGTGGCTGTGGGTCGACCGGTCGGTGTGGCGGCCGGTGTCGAAGACGGCGCAGGTGCCGGGCATGACCGTGACGGCGACGGCGACACCACGGGCCGTGGAGTGGTCGATGGGAGACGGCGCGACGGTGGTGTGCGCGGGCCCGGGGACCCCGTACGCGACGAAGTTCGCGGCCGCTTCGGGCTCCCCGGACTGCGGTCACACCTACGCACGGTCCTCGGCCGGGCAGCCGGAGGAGGCGTTCCCCGTGCGGGCGGCGATCACCTGGGACGTCGTCTGGCGCGGTGATGGCCGGTCGGGCGTGATCCGGGGGTTGCGGTCGGCGACACGGATACCGGTGAAGGTGACCGAGGTGCAGGCCCTCGTGGTGGACCGAGGGCGGCGCGGGTAGCGCGGCATCGGATTCCGCGGCGGGTGGGTGCTCGTCGTGTTGGTGAACTTCGTGATGTGTGAGGTGAGTCATGGGTACCCCTTTGCCTTCTTCGGCCGAGAAGCGGCCGCAGGGCGGGTGGGCGCGGGTGCGTGCGCAGGTGCCGTTGAGGCCGGGTGGTGGACCGGGGCCGCGTCCGCCGGACGGAGGCGGTGGCGGAGGCCTGGTGCGGCGTCGGCCGGCGCTGGTGTGGCTCGGGGCGACGGTTGTGATCGCCTGCGCCGTGGGGTTCGCTGCACTGCTCGGGCAGGCGGGCCGGAAGACCCCGGTACTGGTGGTCGTCCGGCCGGTGCCGGCCGGGCAGGTGCTGGCGCAGAGCGACCTGCGGAAGGTCGAGTTGGGGGTGGCGGACGCGGCGGGTCACGTCGTACCCGCGGCGCAGGCGGCCTCGGTGGTGGGGAAGGTGGCCACGGTGCCGCTGGTGGCCGGGTCGTTGCTGGCACCGGAGCAGGTGGGGGAGTCGTCGGAGTATCCGCCGCAGGGCCGGTCGCGGGTGTCGTTCGCGGTCGGTGCGGGTGACCTGCCTGCGGGTGTGACGGTCGGGCAGCGGGTCGCGGTGCTGCCG
The DNA here is from genome assembly GCF_965342175.1 of Actinacidiphila sp. bgisy167. Taxonomy (GTDB): domain Bacteria; phylum Actinomycetota; class Actinomycetes; order Streptomycetales; family Streptomycetaceae; genus Actinacidiphila. Next base: position 13,145 of record NZ_CBDRBL010000087.1, on the reverse strand, counting down.
GGCAGGTTTGACGCCGAGGGAGGTGCCGGCTCGGCGGACGCTGAGGAGCCTCTGGTCGGGGTGGTCACCGATGCCATCCCCGGTGAAGGTGCGTCGGAGCCGACGGTGCTCTCGATGCTCGTGGACACTGCGGCGGCGCGGCGGGCTGTTCGTGTGGACAAGCCGCACGTGGTGGTGCTGAGTCCGGTCGGCCGGGAGGTGCCCTGATGCGGAAGCTGGTGGCGGTGGCGTCGGTGAAGGGTTCGCCCGGCGTGACGACGTTGGCGTTGGCAGTGGCGGCGAACTGGCCGGCGGCGGATCCGGTGCGGCCGCTGGTGGTCGAGGCCGATCCGGCGGGCGGTGATGTGGCTGCCCGGTTCGGGTTGCCGGAGGCCCCCGGGCTGACGGCGCTGGCCGCGGCGGTGCGCAGGAACGCGGCGCCGCACGTGGTGCAGGAGTGCGTTCAGATGCTGCCGGGAGGGGTTCGGGTGGTTGCCGGGCCTGCGGGCGCCCAGCAGGCTGCGGCGGCGGTGGGCCTGTTCGCCGACGGTGGGGGATTCGAGGCCTTGCGCGGCGGACCGGACGAGACGGGAACGGGGCTGCTGGACATCGGGCGCCTGCAGGCGCCGGTTATGCCCTTGGTACAGGCGGCCGATGTGCTGCTGGTGGTGACCCGCGGCGGCGTCGACGCACTGGCCCATGTCGCGGCGCAGGCCGGTGATTTGCATGGTGCGGCGGCCCGGGTGGAGTTGGTGGTGGTCGGGCCGACGCCCTATGCGTCGTCGGAGATCGGTGCGGCGCTGGGGATCGAGCGGGTGCACGCCGTGCCCTGGGATCCGCGGACGGCTGACGTGCTCTCGGGGCGGGCCGGCACAGGGCCGCGGAGGCGTCGCCCTTCACCGTTGGCCCGTGCGGCGAGCCACCTCGGCTGGCACCTGGCTGCCCTGACAGACCATGCGGCGGGCGGACTGGGCCGGGACCTCGCGCATCTGGCGGCGCCGTCCGTCCCGCTGCCGACGCCTCGGCAGGACGTAGACACCGCGGTGGAGGCGGGTGAGGCGCGGTGACAGCAGGAGCCGAGCCGGAGACCCTGGCGCAGGGCGAGGAGGACGGAGAGCGGCAGATGGCCGACTGGCTGCGTGCGCGGGTGGCCGGCCGGATGGCCGGCTATGCGCACGTCAGAGCGGAGGCGGGCCTGCCTGCCGAGGATGTGGAGCGGCGGCGGTCGGTCGTACGCCGTCTGTTGACGGAGGAGCTGGACGCCTACACCGCAGAGCAACTGAAAGCTGGGCGAGCCGCGCTGGGTGCGGCGGCCGAGGACAGGATCAGCCAGGTGGTGCTGGACGCACTGTTCGGGCTGGGGCCGCTGGAGGCGCTGCTCGCGGATAACCGGGTGGAGAACATCGCGGTCAATGGCGCCGACACGGTCTGGGTGCGGTACGCGGACGGCCGCAAGGAACGAGCCGAGGCGCTGGCGGCCTCCGATGAGGAGCTGATCGGTCTGGTTCGGCAGATCGCGGCGCGTGCCGGCGTGGAGGAGCGGCGCTTCGACCGCGGGATGCCCCGACTCAACATCTGCCTGCCGGACGGGTCGCGAATGTTCGCGGTGATGGCGGTGACCGGCCGGGTGTCCCTGTCGATCCGGCGGCACCGCTTCCGTACGGCGACGCTGCCCGACCTGGTGCGACTGGGAGTCTGCGACGACGCCCTGGCGAACTTCCTGGGCGCGGTGGTGCGTGCCCGGCGCAACGTGATCATCGCGGGCGGCACCAACGTGGGGAAGACCACGGTGCTGCGGGCACTGGCGTCGGCGATCCCGCCCGATGAGCGGCTTGTGACGATCGAGGACACCTTCGAGCTCGGCCTGGACCATGACCCGGCGCATCCGGACGTGGTGGCGATGCAGGCCCGCGAGCCCAACATCGAGGGCGAAGGCGTCATCGACCAGGCGGAACTGGTCCGGTGGGGACTGCGCATGTCGCCGGACCGGGTCATCGTCGGAGAGATCCGGGGCGCCGAGGTGGTGCCGATGTGCAACGCCATGTCCCAGGGCAACGACGGGTCGCTGTCCACTATCCACTCCTCCACCTCGCGCGGGGTGTTCACCAAGCTGGCCGCATACGCGGCCCAGTCCCCGGAGCGGCTGTCGTTGGAGGCGACGAACCTGCTGGTGGCGTCGGCGGTCCACTTCGTCGTCCACCTCGGCTGGGACGCCGACGGGCGTCGGGTCGTGGACTCGGTACGCGAGATCGTCGACGCCGACGGCGCACAGGTCATCTCCAACGAGGTGTACCGGCCGGGGCCGGACGGTCGCGCGGTGCCGGCGACCCCGTTGCGGAGCGAGACCCTTCAGGACCTGCTGGCCGCCGGGCTCGACGAGCGCGGGCTGCGCGAGCAGCGGTGGGGACGGACCGCATGAGCCATGAGGTGCTGACGGCGCTGCTGCTCGGCGCCGGTACGGGGACCGGGTGCTGGCTGATCGCGAGCGGCGCCCTTCGCCGCGAAAGCGCCGACAGCGGCGCACCGAGCCCGTGGACGTGGTGCAGGCGGCTGGGCAGGATGTGGGGAGGGCGGCGCGTGGTCGCCGCCGTGCTGTCCGGGGTGCTGGCGGGTGCCGCGACCGGCTGGCCGGTCGGCGGTCTGCTGGCCGGACTGGCGGTGGCGGTGCTGCCCGGCGTACTGCAGCGGGACCGGCAGGCGGCCGCCCGCACGGAGAAACTGGAGGCGGTGGCGGTCTGGGCGGAGATGCTGCGCGACACCCTGTCGGCCGCCGCCGGCCTCGAGCAGGCGATCCTGACCACCGCGCCCTTGGCGCCGCCCGCGGTGCGGACGGAGACGGTGGCCCTGGCAGCGCGGGTCGAGGAGGGACAGCCGCTGGGCGCCGCGCTGCGGGACTTCGCCGACGACGTTGCCGATCCGGTGGCCGACACCGTGGTGGCGGCGCTTGTGATGGCGGCCGAGCGGCAGGCCCGGCAACTCGGCCCGCTGCTGGGCTCGCTGGCCGCGGCCACACGCGAGCAGGTCGCCATGCGCCTGCGCATCGACGCCGGGCGGGCCCGGGTCCGTACCTCCGTGCGCGTCATCACCGCCACCACCGTGGGGATGGCGGCCGGCCTCGTCGTCCTCAACCGGCCCTACCTCGAACCGTTCTCCTCACTGGAGGGACAACTGGTGCTCGCCGTGATCGGGCTGCTGTTCGCCGCCGGGTTCGCCTGGCTGATGAAGATCGCCCAGTTCGCCGAGGAACCACGCATCCTCGCCCCGGGCTCCGTGGGCGCGTTTCCGGCACAGGGGAAGGCGGCAGTGCGGTGATCGCCCTCGTCCTCGGCGCCTCCTTCGGTGCCGGCCTGCTCACTCTCGTCTACGGGATGCGCCCGCCCCGCCCCTCACTGGCCGCGTCTCTTGCCGCGCTGCACCGGCCAGCCCAGCCGGTGAGGACGCCCGCCTCAAGCACCGGCAGTCAGGGCGGCTGGTCGGCCCGGCTCGGACGGCGGGGCGTACCGGCGCTGCGCGCCCTGGGGCTGCCGACCGCCGCGTTGCGCGCGGACCTCGCCATCATGGGCATCGACACCGAACGCCACCTGGCGGAGAAGGCCGCTGCCGCTGTGGTCGGGCTCATCACTCCGCCCGCGCTGCTCGCCGCTCTCGGCCTGGCGACCGGAACGGGGATCGACTGGTGGATTCCCTCCTGGGCGGGACTGTCCTGCGCCGCGATCATGTTTCTCGCCCCGGATCTTGCGGTGCGTGCCAAGGCAGGCCGACGGCGCGCCGAACTCCGGCACACCCTGGCGGTCTTTCTCGACCTTGTCGTCATCGCGCTCGCCGGAGGGGCCGGTGTCCAGCAGGCACTGACCGACGCGGCTGCCGCACCACAGGGTTGGGCCGCATCCCAGCTGCGCCGCGCTCTGTCCACTGCGGAGTTGACCCGCAGCAGCGTGTGGGACGAGTTCGATGCTCTCGGCCGACGCACCGGCGTGCGGGAACTGCGTGAGCTGGCCGCCACCGTCGGGCTCGCGGGCAGCGAAGGCGCCCGCATCCGTACCTCGCTGGAAGCCAAGGCCGCGGCGATGCGCGGCCGCCGCCTCGCCGAGGCGGACGGCGCCGCCCAGTCCGCGACCGAACGCATGTCCCTGCCGGTGGTGCTGAAGTTCGCCGCCTTTCTGCTCTTCATCGGCTACCCGGCTCTGGCCAACGTCCTGACCGGCCTGTAGCCGGCCCGCATCGTACGAAGGAGTGCTCCTGTGAACTCGTTGCTTCGCCCCCTCTTCGCCCAGCTGCGCTGCCAGACGGCACGACTGAGGCGCCGCATGCGCGAGGACGGCGGCTACTCGACCGAGACCGTCATCGTCACCGCCCTGCTGGCTCTTCTGGCCCTGGCAGTCGTGGGGATCATCGCCGCCAAGGTCACCAGCAAGGCCAATGGCATTGACCTCGGCTGATCGGCAGCCCGTGACGACGGCGATCCTGCCGCCGGCTGCCTGCCGCGCCAGGCGGCGGCGCGGCCGCGGGGACCGGGGCGCGGTGGCGACGGAGACCGTCATCACCGTGCCACTGGTCCTGTTCCTCTTCCTGCTGATCGTGCAGTTCGCACTCGCCGAGCACGCTCAGCACATCGCGCAGACCGCAGCGTCCCGCGCGCTCGCCACGGCCCGCACGCAGGGCGGCAGTGCCGCCGCCGGACGGTCCCGCGCCGAGGAGACGCTGGACAGGCTCGGCCACGCCGTCCTGCAGGACCCGCAGATCACCGTGACCCGCACCAGCCGTACTGCGGCCGTACGTGTCCACGGCACCGTGCAGCAGGTGGTCCCGGGATTCCACCTGGCGGTCACCGGCTATGCCGGCGGCGCCGTCGAACACTGGTCCACGGCAGGGAGGTGAGCATGGACAACATCGCCCGGTCCATCCGCCCGGACGGCACCCCGGCCCGGAAGCGGTGGAGAGACGAGCACGGCTCCGCGGCCACGGAACTCGTCGTCGTCACTCCACTGCTCGTGCTCCTTCTGCTCGTTGCGGTCTCGCTCGGGCGGATGGCCGCGGCCCGCCTCAAGGTCGACGACGCCGCCCACCAGGCCGCCAGAGCCGCCTCCCTCGCCCGCAGCCCGGCCACCGCCCAGCAGGCCGCACACGCGACCGCCGAAGCCGCCCTGCACAGCGCAGGCGCTTCCTGCGCACGCGTGGCAACGACGGCGCAGGTCGGCCGCCTTGCCCCGGGTGGCACGGTGCGGGTCCGTGTTGCCTGCACGGCGGCACTGGTGGGCTCCGGGCTGCCCGGCCAGCTCACCGTGGCCACCACCGCGAGCTCGGTCGTGGACACCTACCGCGGGAGCAGTCGGTGAGCGTGCGACGACATCGCTCGTGGAGGCGAGGGGACGGCGGGCAGACCACCGCGATGGTGGTGATCGCCATCGCGGGTCTGTTCCTGTTCGCGGGGCTGGTCCTCGACGGCGGGCTCGCGCTGGCCGGCAAGGTCGCCGCAGCGGACGCCGCTCAGGAGGCTGCCCGCAGCGGCTCACAGCAGATCGACCTCGCGTATCTGCGCGCCACCCAACGCATTCGCCTCGACCGGCAGCGCGCCGCAGCCGCAGCCCGCGACTACGTCCAGGCCACCGGGAACAGCGGCCGCGTCCACACGGACGGCGACACCGTCACCGTGACCGTGACGCACCGGCAACGCACGCAGATCCTTTCGCTGGTCGGCATCCGCGAGCTGGCGACCACGGCCGAGGCCACCGCCCGCCCCGAACGCGGCATCACCACGCCTTGGACGCGCCAGGAGCCGAGACCGTGAGTACCTTCACCCCCGTCGTGCCCGGCCGACTGCGCGCCTTCGTACGGCTCACTGCCTCGGCCACCGCCCTCCTTCTCGTCGTCGCCGGAGTGCCCAGCGTGCTGGTCGCCGCTGTGGGAATTCCCTGGCCTGAACCAGCGTTCTCTGCAAGGGACTTGCTGGGACGCCTTGCACAACCGCTCAGCGACACTCTGGTCGTCGAACTCCTGGCCCTGGTCGGTTGGGCGTGCTGGGCGGCCTTCCTCATCAGCCTCTCCGCAGAAGCCGCCTGGACGCTCCGGCACCTGTCCCTCCTTCGCCGCAACCAGGCGTTGCTCCGCGACCACGCCCGCACCCTGCCCGCGCACCGCGCCGCCGCCGCACTGCTCATCGGCACCCTTCTGGTGTCCTGGGCCGCAGCCTGGCACCCTGCTCCCGCCCAGGCATCTCCGGCCGACGGCACGGCGGGACTCCGGCCCGCTACGCAGGCCGCCGCACCACGCCATCCGAGCGCACCGACCCGCGCTGAGACGACCCGTCTACCTGCCGAGAATCTCACCGTCCCCTACGTGGTCGCGCCCGGCGACACCCTCTGGGACATCGCCCGCGCGCACCTCGGTGATCCACTGCTCTGGCCGCGGATCTACAAGCTCAACCACGGGCAGGTTCAGGCAGACGGTCGACGCCTCAGCGACCCCGACGACATCCACCCGGGCTGGGTCCTACGCCTCCCTGCCCGTGCCGAACAGCCAACTGCCCCCGCTCGGCCGCGCCCCGAGGCGCCGTCCGCTGCCGCAGACGACGACCGGCCTTCATCCCACCAGCCCTCGGCTTCAGACGCGCCGCGCCCTGCCGGAGACGAAGCCGCGGAAACCCGCGACGAGCAACGCCCCAGTGCCTCGGAGAGGGCCCACCCTGTCGCCGCTCGGTCCGTCACCATCGGCGTCGGGGCTGCGTCGGCCATCGGCATCACCACAGCCGCCGGCATCGCCACCGCCCTGGCGTTCGCCCGCGCCCACCAACGCCGCCGACGGCAACCGGACCTCACCGCCCCGCCGCCACGCCCGCTGCCCAGGGCCGTTCATATGGCCAACACGGCCTTCCTCGCCCAGGCACACGAGGAGAACGACTCGGAAGGCACGCTGACACGGCATTCCGCTCCTGCCGAACCGGCCGCGCCCGGAGCCGTCATGTGCGCGACCCGCGGCGGCCGCGAAATCTCCGTCGACGCCCTCGCAGTCCCCGGAGGAATCGCTTGGAGCGGTCCGGGAGCGGACGCTGCCGCACGCGCCCTGGCCATCGCTGTTCTCGGCGCCGCGCAACGCCTGCGCCCGGAGCCTCCGCGCGCCCGCCTGCTGATCCCCACCGCCGCAGCCGCCCGCCTGCAGATCGACACCGACGGCGGCCTCGCTGCCTGCACCCTGACCCGCGACTGCGAACACGCCCTGGACCTGGTCGAACAGTCCCTCTTGCACCACGCTCGCCTCGCCGACACAGGCGACGACCACGACCACGCCCCCGAGCCGGACCGTCCTTCGCCGCCGATGTCGATCCTGCTCGCGGATGACCACCCGGACACCCGCGACCGACTTGGCGCCGTTGCCCATCGCTGTGCCCCGGGTGTTCTCGCCGTCATCGTCCTGGGCACGGACGACTGGCCTCACCATGCCTGCGTTACAACCGACGGAACTCTCACTCCGAGCAACCCGGCCGACGTCCCGGCACTTCGCGACGTCAACCTGTTCACCCTCGCTCCCCATCCGGCGAGCGAACTACTCGACGTCCTTCACAGCGCTCACGACCGCACTCCGTCGGTGGAACGCCGCGATCAGCGGCAGCCCGTCCACATCGTTCCTATTCCTCCGCCTACTCCACCCACTGCAGACCGAGATTTTGCGGCAGTGCATAATTCCACCACCACTGCCTTGTCACGGCAGACAGGGCATGCGGAAGATCCGAGAAAGCCCGTGACGGTGCGCCTGCTCGGTGGATTTCGCATCTACGCGGGATCGACAGGAAAGGAATTCGGGTTCGGTCTGCGAGGACAGGCCCGGGAATTCATCGCCCTGCTGGCCGCGCACCCCCGTGGAATCCGCGGGGAAGAAATCGTCGAGCACCTACGCATGTCGGCCGATCCCGAGCAGGCCAACAGGGAACTGGGCAATCTACGTCGGGCCGTAAGACGCAGCCTCCGCCAGGCCACCGGAGCGCACCAGGCGGCCTTCCTCGTACGCTCGGGCGACCGCATCCGCCTCGACCCGGTCCTCATCTCCACCGACGTCGAGACCTTCCTCGACATGCTCCGGGGGGCGACAGCCGGCCGAGACGAGGCCGAGCGCGCCACCAGCCTCCAGGCTGCGGTCGACGCATACGGAGGCCCTCTGTGCGAAGGAGCCGACTACACCTGGGCCGACGGCCTGCGCGAAACCCTCCACCGCAAAGCCGTCGACGCCCTCGTCCTCCTGGCCGACCACACCGCCACTCTCAACGCTGGCGACCCGGACCAGGCTCTCGCGCTACTGGACAAGGCCGCCGACTGGGACCCGTACAACGAGCCCGTCTATCAGCGCATCATCCGCCTCCAACTTGCCGCAGGCCGTGACGACGCCGCCCAGCGCACCTACCAGCTCCTGACCAGACGGCTGGCAGACATCGAGGTCGATCCTGACCCGGTCACCACCGCTCTCCTGAGGCGTCGGCACCACCCCGCCGCCGCCCGCTGACGAACCGCCGGCCACGGAGTCGTCAGGCCCGCACCCCGTCCTCAGAGTCGTCCAGCCATCCCCGTCGACTCGGGTGTCCTGCTTGGGCAGGACACCCCTGGCCGGCCCGAAGCCGCAGGTCAGGGCCTGAACTGCCCCTGGCCGACCGGGCCGACTGCATATCGGTGCAAGTCTCTGCCCCGATCTGCGGACGTCGGCCCCCGCCTGCCTGCCGTGCGATGTCGCGTCAGTGCCCACACCGTCCCCTCACATCCGCATCCCATCCCCACCTTTCCCTTCGCCGACCCCAGGGCAGACGCGGCGTCACCCAGGCGAAGCCGAGGGTGACGCCGTGTTGCCGGGCCGTGTTGCCGGGCCGTGTTGCCGGGCCGTGTTGCCGGGCCGTGTTGCCGGGCCGTGTTGCCGGGCCGTGTTGCCGGGCCGTGTTGCCGGGCCGCGTCGCAGGTAGAACCGACTGCGGATCGGTCGACGTCTTGCCATTTCACGACCAAACCCCTCGTGCTGCCCCAATTCCACGACGCCAAGCGTCGTCAATTCACGAGAATTCCAGCATTTCCCAGCCTGTATTCCGCTTCAGGAGTTCCGTGTGTCGAGATATATTTGAATTGCATCAAGGGGGGCGGGAGGTGGCGAATCTCCCGAAACTTCACGCGACTTTCACCTCGGGTGGAGTGCGGCCAAAATTCGGAGGAATTGGAATGGAATTCACCGGCGAAGTCAAGACGTGCGATCGGTGCCCAGCGCTTACCGGGATGGTGATTGCGTCCGAGGCGCGGGTCGCCCGCAGTGCGGACGACGACAACGCCCGCGTCATTCCCCGCATCCCCCGACCCCGCAAGCCGCAGGACCCCCCTCTTCACCCGCCTCGGCGGCCCAGCGTGCCGCCGCAGACTCCGCCCGCCGACCGGTGACAGAGCACCCCGCACCCCCGATCCGCCTGCCTGCCACCACGTACGAAAGGGAATCCCTGCGATGACGACCGCACCCCAGCCTGCAGCCGCCGCATCCTCCGCCTCGCCGGGGCCGAAGGCCCGCCCGGGGGAGCTGCGCGCCCGGATCGCCCAGGTCCTCGCCGGTAACACAGCCGGACACTTCACCGTCACGGAACTCGCCCGGACACTCGGGCATTCCGGAGGCGCGGTCGGCAACGCCTGCGAAACGCTGGTCGCGCGGGGCGAGGCTGAGCGGATCGGCACCCAGCCACGCACATACCAGGCCACACCCACGACCGCCGCCGCTGCGCAGCAAGCCCCCCGGGCGTCCACCGCCCACGGACCAGGCGCACCGGTCCCGCCCCAAGCCGCGCCAGTGGCACCGCCGCGTCCGCAACCCGGCGGGCGACCCGCCCCCGTCATGCGCCCCAACGGACAGCCCTACCACCCTCGGGCACTGGCCGACCTCCCCGATGTCGAGGCGCTGTGCAAACTACGCGAGGCGAGCGTGCCGGTTCTGCTGTACGGCCCCCCGGGCACGGGGAAGACCTCCCTGATCGAGGCCGCCTTCCCCGACCTGATCACCGTCGCGGGGGACGGAGACACCACGGTCGGCGACCTGATCGGCGAATACACCCAAGCCCAGCACGGCGGTTACGAGTTCATCTACGGTCCGCTGGTCACGGCGATGCAGGAGGGCCGGGCCCTGCTCCTCGACGACGCGACACTGATCTCGCCGAAGGTGCTGGCCGCCTTGTATCCGGCGATGGACGGACGCAGGCAGATCCAGGTCAAGGCGCACAAGGGCGAGACGATCACGGCCGCCGACGGCTTCTACGTCATCGCCGGTCACAACCCGGGCGTGCACGGCGCGGTCCTCACCGAAGCCCTCGCCAGCCGGTTCAGCGTGCAGATCCAGGTGGGCTCCGACTACGACCTCGCCGCCGCCTTGAAGGTCAACCGGACGGCGGTGCGGATCGCCCGGCACCTCGCCATGGGTCAGCAGGCCGGGGAACTCGGTTGGGCTCCGCAACTACGGGAACTGATCGCGTTCCAGAAGATCGCAGACGTCCTCGGCAACGACGCCGCCTTCGCCAACCTCGTAGGCATCGCACCCCTGGAGGACCGCGACACGGTCGCCGAAATCGTCGCTAAAGCGCTCGGCAGGCCCGTCACCGCTCTGGCCCTGGGCCGCCAGCTCTGACCTCCGGTCCCGGCCCGCCGCCCACCGGCGGCGGGCCGGACCCCCAATCCCGCTTGATCCTTTGAGAAAGGACCGAACCGCCATGCCCGCACACGCCCACACCGCCCACGTCCAGCACACCCCACCTGCGGTGACCGAAGCCGAGTCGGCGGTCTGCCGGTGGGAGGACGACGGCGGCCCCGCCTACGAACCGTGCCCCGCCCCGCAATCCGGGCACTGGCTGCGGATCTCCGCCGCACTCACCGACCGCCTGCCCGAACTTGCCGAACGTGAGGACGTGATCGTCACCTGTCAGCACGGCACCCGCTCTGGTGCCCCTGCCGCCTTCTTCCCCGCGACGGCCGCCCTGGAAATCGACGCCGCCCTCTTCGCCCCGCACCGCCCGGCCACCATCAATCCGGCCCGACTCGGCGACGAGGAACGTTATCCGCTGGCCTGGGGTGCCCTGGTTCATGAAGCCGCCCACGCCGCCCACAGCCACTGGAACACCCCACCTGCCCTGCGTGGCACCGCCCTTCACGCGGCGGCGGACATGCTGGAGGAATCCCGCGCCGAACACGCCCACCTCACCCGCCGCTCTGGTGACCGCCCCTATCTGCGCGCCGCCGTCCACACCCTGCTTCTGGACGAGTTCACCGCGCAGACCCCCACCGACCGATGGCGTGCCGCCTACGCCGCGGGACTGCTCCTCGCCCGGCGCGACGCCGGAATCCTCGACCCCGACGAGACCGAACCCGTGGAAACCGCCGTCACCGGCATCCTCGGCACCGACCTCCTGGACACCATCGCCGCGATCTGGACCGCCGCCCACGGCACTGGCGACCACGACGAGCAGACGATGCTCGCCCACGCCCGCGCCTGGTGTGAAGTCCTCGGTGCCGATCCCACAGGGCCGGAGCCCGCTCCCGGCCCGGCTGACGGACACGCCGGTGAACTGGCCGAAGCCGTCGGCAAGGTCGTGGGCGCCGTACAAGCGAACGACACCGCACGGGCCAACGCTGCAGCACGGGTCGATGTCGCCCGGACCGCCCGCGTGCAGGCCAAAGCAGCGCAGGCCGCACATGACCGGCGCGCCGCCGCAACAGCCGACAAGGTATTCGCCCCCGGCGCCCGTCCCCACACCCCCGGCACGCTGCCCAGCGGCGTCAAGCTGGTATCGCCGGTGGCCGGCACCCGGCCACCCACGGCGGCCGAGAAGTCCGCCGCCGGACAACTCGCCCGCGCACTCCGGGCCGCCGCCTACCGCGAACCCGTTGCCATCCGCAGCGCCTCGGCAGTGCCGCCCGGCCGCCTCAACATGCGCGGCGCCCTCGCCCGGGACGCCCAGAAAGCCGCAGGCGCCACCCCCACCGCCCTGCCCTGGACTCGCACCCAGCATCGCCCTGCCCCGGCACCACCCCTGCGGGTGGGCATCGCCGTCGACGTCTCCGGTTCCATGAAGGCCGCCACCACCCCCATCGCCTCCGCCGCATGGATCCTCGCCAAAGCCACCGCACTGACCGACCCGGACTCCCACGCTGCCACCGTCGCCTACGACGCATCCCTGACCGCCATCACCGCCCCCGGCCGCGCACCGGCCCAGGTCACCGAGTTCGCCGCCACCGGCCTGGGCCACAGCCTCGCCGAAGCCATCGACGCCCTCAGCGCCCGCCTCGAACTGACCCACCCCGGACGCGGACGGCTCCTCGTCATCGCCTCCGACGGCTACTACCGCCCCCGCGAAACCGCCCCCGCCGCCGAGCGCATCAAAGCTCTCCGCGCCGCCGGATGCGCGGTGCTGTGGCTCGCCTTCGCCCCCGACCCCCGCCCTCTCCCCGGCGCCACCCTCCTCGAACTCGCCCACCCCGCCCACGCCGCCGCCGCAATCGGCGCGGCCGCCACCACTGCCCTCGCGACCGCCCGCATCTGACCCGGGGCCGCGCCGTCCGCCGGACGCCGCGGCCCCGGAACGCCTCCAGCTCAAGGCACCGAGTCACCCGGCCAACCACGCCCGAACAACCCCGTACAACAGGAACGAGAGCCAATGACCGCCAACCCCACCAACCATGCCCACGACGCTGCCACGCCGAACACCTGCCAGAACGCTTCCACCACCGCCCCCGTGCAGCCGGATGGCCAGCCGCCCGCGCCCCCGACTGCGCGCGCCGCTGAACTGGACACCCCGCTGCCGTTCGCACCCCGGCGCCCTGTTGGAGCTTGCCCATGCAGCTGCAACCGCGGCGGCTTCTGCGGCGGATGTGGGCACGCCGGATGCAGCCGCGGCTGACAGGCCGCGTTTGGCGCCGGCCTCCAGACTGCGGTGTAGGAGCAGTGGGGGAAGCCGTGCGCCGGCCCAGAGGGTTGGGTGCCACCAGATACCCGGCTACGCCTACAAGAATCGTCGCAGCAGCAATCATGACCCTGAGCTTCGAGCGTGATCGCTTGGCGTAGCAATGTGGAGGACTGCGGCGTCGCCTACTCGACCCGGCAGCCTGCAACTCGGTGGAGCGCTGACTGCTCCAGAACGGTCATGTCGCTCCGGAGCGGGCCTCCTCTGCTGG